>CALWUJ010000006.1 GCA_944384725.1 uncultured Agathobaculum sp.
AGGCAGGCAAGGCAACCCTTTTCGGGCTGCCCTGCCTGTCTTTTTTTCTTTGGCCTATTTTGCAACAGGCCCTTTTTATGTTTCGGAGAAAAGCCAGCGGTACAGCAGGTCTGGGTCACTGCGCAGGCTGCCGATTCGGCAGTCCAGACCGTCGGCGCGAAGCGCCTGCGCGGCGGGTTCCGCCATGGCGGAAAGCGCAGGCGTATCCGCTTGATTGAGCAGTACACGCAGCTTTTCCATTGGCCAACCACAGGCTGTGGCAGTTTCCCGCACGCAGTACAGCAGTTCTGGGATGCCGACGAGTTGTTTCGGGTTCGCTGCCCAGTCTGGATGCAGCGCATAGCGGTGCACCACATCCTGCACCGGCTTACCGAGTGCGGACAGCCCTGCAATAATCAGGTACAGATCGGTCTGCGGGGCAAGCACCGGTTCGTCGGCGCGGTGTAATTTTAATGGCAGGCGGTGTGCGCCGTCCGCTTCACACAGCACGATATCGGTTGCCGCTGCTGCCTGCGTGAGCAGGTCGGGGGAAAGTGCGCAAAGCTTGCTGCCTTCTGCTTGTCGGCCTGCGCAGACTGCGCCCGGCAGAGCAAGCTGCAGAAGCAGCTCATCTGGCATAGGATCGGTCAAAACCGTGCGGCAATCCGGCGGCTGGATGGGAAATATATGGGTCGTGGTGGTCACCAATACGCGGCGGGGTGCCAGTGCGCGGGCGAGAGCGCGCAGTGCGGTGGTTTTGCCGCCTGCACCTACGATAGAAACAAATTTCGGCTGCATTTCTTTAGTCCTCATTTTGCCATAGCAGGCGATAGCTGCCGTCCTCGATAGCATAGAGTGCTTCTGCGTCCGCATCAAGCAGGTCGCGGCAGTCGGTCTCGGCTGAAAAGCGCACACAGGTGCCGCAGGACGAACTGAGTGCACGCGGTACGGGCTGCATTTTCGCTTTGCAGCCCGCGTTTTGCAGCGCCTGAAAGCTGAGCATTGCGCTCAGGTGTGTGTGGAAAGTCGCAATAAACTCTTTCATGCTTTTTTGGTCAGGATCAGGGCGAATTCTTCATCGCCGGTTTCGCGGGACACGGCATTATAGCCGTTGTTATGGGCAAAGCGAGTGATGTTTTCCACCGCGCACGGGTCGTCAACCAGCACCTCGAGCGTATCAGGTGCACTTTTTTTCACTTCTTTTTGCACCATGACCACAGGCATGGGGCAGGAATAACCTCTTGCGTCGATCATTTTGTTTTCTCCTCCCGGTGTAAATTTGCATAAGAAATGATAGCAAGCAAAATCAGGCCGATTACGATGCCGATGCGACCAGCTTGTGCTACGCCGCCTGCGGTGAATACACCGTCGGTCATCGCGTCTGCGTTGCCTGCCATGCCGAAGTTGTGAGCGAGCGCTGCACCGACCAGCATGCCGAACACGGTCACTGCGCTATCGCCGCTGCCCTCACCGGCGAGAATGAGCTGACGCAGCGGACAGCCGCCCAGCAGCACAGAGCCCCAGCCAGCCATCGCCATGCCGAGGAAACTCCATACATAGTCGTGGTGTGCGACCGGCTGTACAGCGAGGGTGGGATTGAAGTTGCCCAATACAAGGTTGCCGACCAGAACGGTTACAAAAATAGCAATAAAACCGGTCAGCAAGTGAAAATCGCGGAACAGGAACACATCACGCAAGCCGCCCGCCATGCATAGACGGCTTTTCTGTGCCAGCACTCCGACAATCAAACCGCCTGCGAGTGCAATCAGCCACGGCGCGTGACTTGCGCCCGGGCCGGCCTGCGAAAAGCGGATGAAGGACGGCGCGAGCAGTAGTAGCGCCAGCACGGCAATCATAAAGCCGGGCAGCACAAAGCCGTCCGCTTTCTGCACTTTGCGCGCGCGGCCGAGCGAAAAACCTTTTTTCAGACACAGCACACCCACGCCGATGCCCGCAGCAAAGCCGATAAGGCCAGCGATTGCGGTCACGTCACCGCCGCCCAGACGCAGCACCATGCGCAACGGACAGCCGAGGAAGGCCAGCGCGCCGACCATGACGATCATGCCCAGCACAAAGCGCAGGGCGGGCGCAGAACCGGCGCGGGCGCGGAATTCCTTGCTCGCAAGTGCGGCAACCGTCGCGCCGAGGACAAGGCCGACGATTTCGGGGCGCAGATACTGCACTTTTTCCGCGCTGTGCAGACCAAGTCCGCCCGCGATGTCACGAAGAAAGCAGGCGATGCAAAAGCCCATGTTGGCGGGATTGCCTGCCGCGGTGAGCGCCAGCGCCGCAAGGCCGACGATCACACCGGCGCCGATCACCAGATATTTGTTTTTGTTCATGTGAATCTCCTTTGGTTTGTGAAATGTATGCTGCAACAAGGCTGGTTTTACATTTGTCCGGTCCTGTGTTACACTGATGAAAAAGTATGCGGACAAAGCGTTCCGCAGACGTCAGGAGGAAAATGCTATGCATTCGGTTTATCTGGACAACGCCGCGACCTCGTTCCCTAAGCCGCCCGCTGTTGCCGCGCGTATGAGGGAATATGTCGATCAAATCGGCGCAAGCGTCAATCGCGGCTTGTATGCATCTGCGCAGCAAGCCGAGCTGGTCACGTTGCGCCTGCGGCAGCGTTTGTGCGAACTGTTTTCCTTTTCCTCCGTGCCGTATACAATCCTTACACCCGGCAACACATGGGGGCTTAATATGTTGCTGTTCGGTGCGCTGCGACCGGGCGACCACTGTCTGGTGTCCGCAATGGAGCACAACGCGGTCATGCGGCCGCTTGGACAGCTTGCTCGCCGTGGGGTGACGTTCGACCGCATTCCCTGCGACCGAGAAGGGCGCTTACAGGTGGATAAGATTGAGCCGCTGCTGCGTGATAACACCCGTTTGGTGCTGCTCGCGCATGCGTCCAATGTGTCCGGCACGGTGCAGGACGTGCAGGCGGTGGGGAAGATCTGCCGCGCGCATGATATTCCCTTTGCGCTCGATGCGGCGCAGACCGCGGGGCATGTGCCGATTGACTTTGTTTCGCTCGGTCTGAGCGCACTTTCTGTCCCTGCGCATAAAGGCTTGCTCGGCCCGCAGGGTATCGGTGCGCTGCTGTTGCGTCCGGACTTTGCGGAAACGCTGGAGCCGCTGGTCAGCGGCGGTACGGGCAGCGTGTCGGACTCTGAGGAAGTCCCGGCGTATTTTCCCGACCGGCTCGAGCCCGGCACACCCAATCTGCCCGGCATTTTCGGCTGGGAGGCCGCGCTGGACTATTTGCAGCAGGTGATCGTTGAGGCTGTGCAGGTGCACGACCGCGTGCTATCTCAGCGCTTTCTGGACGGACTGCACACCACTTCGGGTGTGGAACTCGTCGGCCCGGACACGGTCGAGGGCCGCGTCGGGGTGTTCAGTCTGGATTTCCTGGGAAAGGACAACGCGGAGGTCGCGGTGGCGCTCGAAGAGCGCTTCGGCATCCTGACGCGCTGCGGCCTGCACTGTGCGCCCAGTGCGCACCGCACGCTCGGTACGTTTCCGCGCGGCACGGTGCGGCTGTCCTTTAGCTGGTTCACGACAGCAGAGGAAGTCGACCGCGCGCTCGAGGCAATCGCCGCTGTCAGTGCAGAATAATGCGAGCCGCTTCCGCAAATTCCGAAACCGTTCCGATGCGCCGCGCATCCGGGACGGTTTTTTGCAGTTCGGCTGCGAGCGCGTCTGCGTCTGCGGCAGTGACCGCGATCAGCAGCCCGCCAGAGGTCTGCGGATCATAGAGCGCGTCCTGTACTTCGAGCGGCACGCCGTCTGCCGAGACAAACGCCTCCGCGTATCTGCGGTTGCGGTACATGCCTTCTGGCAGAATTCCCATGCGGGCAAATTCCAGCGCTTCTGGTGGGATGGGGAGTGCGGAAACGTCCAGCTCGAGCTGTACGCCGCTGCCTTGCGCCATTTCCAGCGCATGGCCGAGCAGACCGAAGCCGGTCACGTCCGTGCAGGCGTGCACGCAGAACTGCACCATCGCATCGCGCGCGGCCTTGTTGAGCGTTGTCATACGTGCAAAAACGGCGTTCAGTACGTCGGGCGGGCACAGGTCTGCCTTCGCTGCCGTTGTCAGAATGCCCGCGCCAAGTGGTTTGGTCAGAAACAGCACGTCACCCGGCTGTGCGCCTGCGTTGGTCAGGATTTTGTCCGGATGGACAAAGCCGGTCACGCACAGGCCATATTTTGGTTCCTCGTCCAGAATACTGTGACCGCCCGCAATGGCTGCCCCGGCTTCATAGACCTTGCTGTAGCCGCCGCGCAGCAGGTCGTGCACTGCGTCGTCCGGCATGGACTTCGGAATGCACAGCAGGTTGAGCGCGATGCGCGGCTCACCGCCCATGGCGTACACATCGGACAAAGCATTTGCTGCCGCGATCTGCCCAAACAGGTACGGATCGTCCGCAATGGGCGGGAAAAAGTCCACGGTCTGCACAAGTGCGAGGTCATCCGATACCCGATAAACCGCAGCATCGTCGCTTTTGTCAAAGCCGACCAGCAGATTTTCGTCTGTGCGCACGGCAAGACCATCCAGCAGGCGGGCAAGTGTGCCTGCGCCGACTTTTGCGCCACAGCCCGCGCAGTTGGCGAGCTTGGTGAGTTTGATTTCCTGTTCCATAGACCGCTCCTTGATAGAAAGTGGAGGAAACGGAACAACAACCGTTATCCTATTAAAAAGATAACATGTGCGAAGGGAAAGGTCAAGCGGATGCGCGCACGCCTTTGCATGCCGACCTAAACTGTGCTATAATGCAAATGAATGATAAAAAAATAAGGAGGGGAAGCCGTTGCTTTCCAATAAAAGCAAGGCAATCGGGTTTATTCTGTTATCTGCGTTCGGTTTTGCGCTGATGAGTACGTTTGTGCGTCTGGCAGGCGATTTGCCGTCCATGCAGAAGTCATTTTTCCGCAATCTGGTTGCGATGATCGTCGCGGCAGTGGCGCTGTGGCGCAAGGGCGTCAGCTGGAAGTGGGAGAAAGGCAATCTGCCCATGCTGCTGCTGCGCGCGACGTGCGGCACGCTGGGCATTTTGTGCAACTATTATGCAATTGACCGTCTGGTGCTCGCGGATGCGAATATCCTCAATAAAATGTCGCCGTTTTTTGCGATTTTGTTTTCACTGTTTTTGCTCAAAGAACGCGCGAATGTCTGGCAGTATCTGGCGGTGCTGGCGGCGTTCGGCGGCAGCATGCTGATTATCAAGCCTGGCTTTTCGGCGGATATGTTCCCGGCGTTTATTGGGCTGCTCGGCGGCGTTTTTGCAGGCGCTGCCTATACAGCGGTGCGTGCCTTGTCGAAAAAAGGAGAAAACAGCGCGCGCATTGTGTTTTTCTTTTCGACCTTTTCCACGCTGTTCTGTCTGCCGTATCTGATTGTGGATTTTCACCCCATGACATGGGCGCAGCTTGCTTGTCTGTTGGGGGCGGGCGCGGCAGCCACGCTCGGGCAGTTCGGTGTGACGCTGGCTTATGCCCATGCACCGGCGAAAGAAATCTCGGTGTTTGACTATACACAGGTGCTGTTTTCCGCGCTGCTCGGCTTTTTCCTGTTCAACCAGATTCCGGATGGGCTGAGCGTGCTCGGTTATCTGGTGATCTGCGGTGTATCTGTGTTGATGTTCTTCTATAACCGTACATTGGAGAGCAGGGAGCAGGCCAGTGGACGGAATTGAGCTGCGCCGTTCGCGCCGCCGCACACTGGGGCTGGAGGTCACGCGGGAAGGGCACGTGATTGTGCGCGCGCCGTTGCGCGCGTCGGCAGATACGATCGAACGGTTTGTCCATAATCATGCAGACTGGATTGCGCGTGCGCAGGCGCGGCAGCGGGCACGTCTGGAGGCGCATCCAGAGCCGGATGCAGCGCGGCAGGCGGAGCTGATGCGTCGCGCGCGGGAGGAACTGCCGCCCAAGGTAGCGCACTACGCGCGCAAGATGGGACTCAAGCCGGCGGGCGTCCGTATCACGTCGGCACGCACGCGCTTTGGTTCGTGCAGTGCGCAGAACCGGCTGTGCTTTTCGTGGCGGTTGATGGATTATCCGGATGCAGCGGTCGATTATGTCGTTGTGCATGAACTGGCGCATATTGTGCACAAAAACCACGGCCCACGGTTCTGGGCGCTGGTGGAACAGTATATGCCGGATTATCGCGCCCGCCGTGCGATGCTGCGGGAGTGAGGGCCGAAGGAGGAAAGAAAAATGACGATTGCGGAAATTGCGCGCCGTGCGGGTGTATCCAAAGCAGCGGTTTCACGTTATCTGAACAATGGCTATGTCAGCTCGGAAAAGCGGGAAGCCATCCGTCGGATCATCGAGGAGACGGGCTATGTGCCCTCCCAGCAAGCGCAGACGCTGCGCACGGGCAAAAGCCGCATGATTGGCGTGATCGTGCCGCGCATTGATTCCGAGTCGATCAGCCGCGTGGTGGCGGGTATTTCCCGCGTGCTGGAGGAACATGGTTACCGGTTGCTGCTGGCCAATACGGACAACCGCATCGAAAAAGAACTGGAATATCTGGAAGTATTTCGCAGCGGCAATGTGGACGGCGTGATTCTGGTAGCGACCATGCTTTCCGCTGCGCATCGCAAGGCACTGACGGCGTTGGGCGTACCGGCGGTACTGATTGGGCAGCAGATGGATGGCATGTCGTGTGTGTTCCATGATGACCGCGGTGCGGCGCGTGCAGTGACCGAGCTTTTGCTGCAGCATGGCCGATACAAGGTAGGATATATCGGTGTAACACCGCGGGATAAGGCGGCAGGTGCGGCGCGTCGGGCTGGTTATCAGGATGCCTTGCATGCCGCTGGGCAGGAGCCACGACCGGAGTGGATGGAGCAGAGTGATTTTTCTATCGACGGCGGCTATGCGGCGGTCGAACGGCTGCTGGCCCGTGTTCCGGATATTCAGGGAATTTTTTGTGCAACCGATTCCATAGCGATTGGCGCAAAGAAACGGCTGGAGGAGCAGGGGAAACGCATTCCGGGCGATGTTGCCCTTGCGGGTATTGGTCATTCCCGTATGAGTGAACTGGTGCGGCCGCGTCTGGCAACGGCGCACTATTATTATCAGACCAGCGGCGAAGAAGCGGCACACGATCTTCTTGAAATCATCGGGCAAGGTGTGGATCGAAAAAAGCAGTTGATGCTTGGATTTGAGGTTTTTTCGGGAGAATCGGTATAATTGCAAGAGAAACTGGAGAGCGGTCTGCGTTGTACAAAACGCAGACCGCTTTTTTGTAGATATTATACAGAGCCTGCTGCACAGTGTGCAAAAAGAGAGCCGAAGGTTTGGGTACAATTGCGCATTTACAAAAATAGGGATGCGGCGGTATAATGATTGCAGAAAGATGAAATCGGTTTCACAAATAACGACGAAAGGGCGGAACAAAGGTGGACTATGGCAAAGCGGCTTCCGAGGTGCTCAGCAGCATCGGCGGAAAAGACAATGTGATTTCGGCGGCACATTGTGCAACACGTCTGCGTCTGGTGATCGCGGACAACAAAAAGGTGAATAAGGACGCGCTGGAAAATGCAACGGGCGTGCAGGGTGTGTTTGAGGCGCAGGGACAACTGCAAATTATTTTTGGCACCGGCACGGTCAATAAGGTGTATGACCAGTTTATCGCGCAGTCGGGCGCGGCGGCGGTCAGCAAGGACGAGGCTAAAGCGCAGGCAGCGCAGAAGGGCAACTGGTTCCAGCGCGGCATTAAGACGTTGGGCGATATTTTTGTACCGATCATTCCGGCAATCGTGGCTTCGGGCTTCCTCATGGGTATCATGGAGTCGCTCAAGTTCATGGTTAACAACGGCTTTATCACACTCGACAGCACCAGCTCGCTGTTCGTGTTTGCCGATCTGTTTTCCAACGTAGCGTATACGTTCCTGCCGATCCTGATTGCGTTCTCGGCAGCGCAGGTGTTTGGCGGCAATCCGTTCCTTGGTGCGGTCATCGGCATGATTATGCTGCACCCCAATCTGCAAAATGCATGGACAGTGGCAACCGAAGGCGTACATACCTATCAGGAAGTGTTCTTCGGTCTGTACAAAGTACCGCTGGTCGGCTATCAGGGTCACGTCATTCCGGTCATCATTGCGGTATGGCTGATGTGCTTCATTGAAAAGAAGCTGCATAAAGTGGTGCCGCCGATGTTCGATCTGTTCGTCACCCCGCTGGTTTCCGTATTCGTGACTGGTTATCTGACGCTGGCTGCGATTGGCCCGGTGTTCACCACGGTTGAGAATTTTGTCATCAACGGCGTACAGTGGCTGATCGCGATCCCGTTTGGTATTGGCTCGTTCCTGATGGGCGGTCTGTATGCCACAACGGTTGTATCCGGTATCCATCATATGTACACGATCATTGACCTCGGACAGCTCAGTGCCTACGGCCTGACCTTCTGGCTGCCGCTGGCAAGCGCGGCAAACGTCGCACAGGGCGGCGCGGCGCTCGCAGTCGCCATCAAGACCAAGAACAAGAAGCTGAAATCCATGGCGCTGCCGGCTTCGCTCTCTGCGTTCATGGGTATTACGGAACCGGCTATCTTCGGCGTTAACCTGCGGTTTGTCCGTCCGTTTATTGCAGCATCTATCGGCGGTGCGTGCGGCGCCTTGTATGCTTCGATTGTCGGGCTGGGCGCAACCGGCACGGGTGTAACCGGCATCTTCGGTATCCTGCTGCACCTGCATCATCCGGTGCAGTATATCATCACCATCGGTATTGCAACCGGCGTTGCATTCGCACTTTCGTGGCTCTTCGGCATTCCGCAGGATAAAAACGAAACCAAATCGGCACCTGCCGAGCCGGAAAAGCCGGCGGTTTCCGCGCCACAGGGAAACATCGCGCTGGTGTCTCCGCTGAGCGGCGAGGCGGTTTCGCTGGAGGAAACCAATGATCCCGCGTTCGTATCCGGAGCGCTGGGCAAGGGTGTGGCGGTAAAGCCGACGGAAAACCGCATCGTTGCCCCGTGTGATGCGACTGTATCGGCAGTCATGGGTCATGCGGTCGGTCTGGAATGCGACAACGGCGCAGAGCTGCTCATCCATGTGGGCGTGGATACGGTCAATCTGGAAGGAAAATTCTTCGCGGGTCATGTGCAGGAGGGCCAGCGCGTTAAGGCGGGCGACCTGCTGCTGGAATTTGACAGCGAGGGCATTCAAAAAGCCGGTTATCCGGTCATTACACCGGTCATTGTGACCAACACAGATCAATTTGCGTCGGTAGAGCCGTCCTTTGGCACGGTACAGGCCGGGAGAGATACGGTTCTGACGCTTCAGTGATAGGAGAGGATCGCCATGAGCAATGCATTACAACGGGATCTCAAGCGGCTGGTGCGCCGCATCGAGCGGGAGGATGGGCCGCGTGCAGCGGCCGATCCTTTCCGGCAGCGATTCCATTTGATGCCACCGGTCGGCTGGCTGAACGATCCCAACGGCCTGTGCCGCTGCGGGGAGTGGTACCATGTGTTTTATCAGTATGGTCCGTTTGATCCCACGGGCGGCGTCAAGATGTGGGGCCACTATCGCAGCCGCGACTTGCTGCACTGGGAACAGCTGCCGCCTATACTGTACCCCGATCAGCCATGGGATATTCACGGGGTGTATTCCGGTTCGGCGCTGGTCGAGGACGGTACGCTGTACCTGTACTACACAGGCAACGTCAAGCATGCGGGCGATTACGATTATATTACGGCAGGGCGCGGTCATAACACCGCGCTTGCCGTGTCACGCGATGGGGTGACGGTCGAGAGCAACGAACTGCTGCTGGAAAACCGAGATTACCCATCCGATTTGACCTGCCATGTGCGTGATCCCAAAGTCTGGGCGCAGGACGGCAAGTATTACATGGTGCTCGGTGCGCGTACCCGAGACGACCGCGGCGAGCTGCTGGTGTACGAATCGACCGATAAGCGCAGCTGGACACATATTAATACGCTCACAACACCGGAAAAATTCGGTTATATGTGGGAGTGTCCCGACCTGTTCTGCTTGGATGGGCAGTGGTTCTTGCAGTGCTCGCCGCAGGGCGTCAAGCAGCAGGGCAACCGATTTCAAAATGTGTATACCTGTGGTTATTTCCCGCTGTACGGTGATTTCCGCGGCGAATATACACTGGGAGAATTTCAGGAGATGGACTGCGGTTTTGACTTCTATGCGCCGCAGACCTTCCTTGACGGCGACCGTCGTGTGCAGATCGGCTGGATGGGCATGCCGGATGCGCCGTACACCAATCCGACCGTCGAACAGGGCTGGCAACATTGCCTGACCGTGCCGTGCTTGCTGCGGCGCGATGGCGATCGGCTGCTGCGCACGCCGGTGCCTGAGATTGACGCGTTGCGCGGCGCGCAGATTGCGCCGGAGGATGCGCAGGTGTTCGATATGGTTTGCCGCACGGAGCGGGCGGGCAGACTTGTCATTCGCGGCAGCGCTGTGGTAGAATGGGAGGCAGGACAGCTGCGCCTGACGCTGGATGGCGGCGGCGCTGGCCGCACCGTGCGGGTCGCATCGGTGGACACGGTCGAAACGCTGCGTGTGCTGGCGGATACTTCTTCGCTGGAAGTGTTCATCAACGGCGGGGAGCAGGTGCTGTCCACGCGCTATTATCCTGCGCCGTATCTGCACGGCGTGACGGTTTTCGGCGCGGAGGCCGAGCTCTGGGAGATGGGCTCGCTGCAAATCACAGAGCAACAGGATGTGGAATAATCATGCCGAAAATACAACTACTCGCACTGGATCTGGACGGAACACTGCTTGGAACAGACAGCCGCGTGTCGCGTGAAAACGCGCGCGCGGTTCGTCTTGCACAGCAGGCGGGTGTACAGGTCGTGTTATGCACGGGTCGCAATCTGACCGAAACACGCGCGTTCAACGCGCAGCTGGATGCCTCCGCCGATTGGGCGGTCATTACCAACGGCGCGGCGGTGATGCGCTTTTCAGACGGGGCGCAGATGGCGTTTGATGGACTGGATCGGGAAATGTGCGCCGCGGTGCGTGCAATATGCGCAAAATTTGGGCTTGATTTGTGTATATATACAGCGGATCGGTTGTATTATGGCAGGGATTTTTTGCGTTTTCTGGAAGAATTGCGCCGGCGGGGACATGTCGCCCTGAATGAAGCGGATGAGGGGTATGAGTTTGTTCCGGACAAAGCAAAGTGGGACGAGGTGGTCGCGCGCGAGGATGGGCGTATCGTTAAAGCGATTGTGCACCATCTTGATCCCGCAGAGATCGATAAAATCATGCAGGCGCTGGAGGAAACCGGGCTGTTTGAACTGACGCCGTCGGTGATGTACGGCGGCGAACTGAAAAATGTGGAGATTAACCGCAGGGGTGTGCACAAGGGATATGCACTGGCGAAGCTTGCAGCGCAGCTGGGTTTGGATATGAATGCGGTGATGGCAATTGGCGACAGTGACAATGATCTGACCATGCTGCAAACGGTAGGACTGGGCGTTGCCATGGCGAATGCTGCGCCGCATATTCGCGCGGCAGCCAACGCGGTGACATTGGATAATGCGTCAGACGGTGTGGCTGCGGCGATCAAACGGTATATTTTGGAGGAATAGGCATGAAAAAAGTGGTGGCGATCGGGGAACTGCTGATCGACTTTGTGCCGCAGCAGAAGGGCTGCGCGTTGGACGAAGTGACGCATTTTGAGCGCGTTGCAGGCGGTGCGCCTGCCAATGTAGCGGCGGCGGTTGCGCGGCTGGGCGGTAATGCGGCCATGATCTCACAGGTGGGCGAGGATGCCTTTGGCACACACATTCTCAAGGTGCTCGCGGACAACGGCGTGGATATTTCCACGGTGTTCCGTACAGGGCGCGCCAACACGGGGCTTGCTTTTGTCTCGCTCGATGCGACCGGTAATCGTGAGTTTTCCTTTTTCCGCAAACCCTCGGCAGACCTGTTCCTCGATGAAGCCCAGATTCGTCCGGACATGTTCAAAGACTGCGCGGTGCTGCACTTTTGCTCGGTCGATTTGGTCGACTGGCCGGTGCGGCAGGCGCATCGGCGCGCAATCGAACTGGCGCGTGAAGCAGGTGCATTGATTTCGTTCGATCCCAATGTGCGGCTGCCGCTTTGGGATGACCCGGCGGATTGTCAGGCTGCCATCCGTGCGTTCCTGCCTTTTGCCGACTTAGTCAAGCTGTCGGATGACGAGGTCGAATTTGTCACCGGCTGCACGGATGAACGTGAGGCGGCAAAGCAGTTGTTTGCAGGCGGCTGCAAGCTGCTGCTGGTCACGCGCGGCGCGCATGGCTCGGCGGTTTACACGCCGCAGACCGAGGCGTTTACCGAAACGCTGTCCGTTCCGGTCGCCGACACGACCGGCGCGGGCGATTCGTTCATCGGCTCGTTCCTGTACCAGCTGACGCGAGACGGCATTGGTGTGGATGGTCTGTCTACGCTGCCGCAGGCGCAGCTCGAAGCCTATTTGCGCTTTTCTGCGCAGTATGCGTCGCTCACTGTGCAGCACAAGGGCGCGGTCATGGCGACGCTGGACGAACTGAAGCAAGCGTATCCGGACTGAAATATACCCTGAAACGGCTTGAATCGAGCTTTGAACAACACCCCGTTTATGAGACTGTATGCCATACGGTCTCATAAACGGGGTGCTTTATTATTCTAAACAGTGCGATGATTGAATGCTTAAAGCTGCGGCATCAGATTGGCAAGCTCGAGCGCTGCGATGGCGGCATCCGCGCCCTTGTTGCCGGCCTTGGTGCCGGCGCGCTCGATGGCCTGCTCGATGTTCTCGGTGGTCAGCACGCCGAACGTAGTAGGCACGCCGGTTTGCAGATTGACCTGCGCCACGCCCTTGGAAACCTCGTTGCAAACATAGTCATAGTGCGAGGTCGAGCCCCGGATGACTGCACCGAGACACAGAACAGCACAATATTTCCCCGACTGCGCGAGCTTAAGCGCTGCGAGCGGGATCTCAAATGCGCCAGGAACCCAGACAAGCGTGATATTGTCTGTGTCGACGCCGTGGCGCACGAGTGTGTCCTCTGCGCCTGAGATCAGCTTGGAGACGATGAACTCATTAAAGCGCGACGCAACGATGGCGAATTTTCCTTCGCCGGCAACCAGTTTTCCTTCGAGTACCTTCATTATATATTCCTCCTATGGCAAAAAATTTTTTACAGTACATGCTTAAACAGATGGCCCATCTTGATCTGCTTGGTGCGCAGATAAAAAGCGTCATCTTCCTGCGGCGCAATCTCAATCGGCACGCGCTCGACGATCTCCACACCAAAGCCGTCGAGACCGTAGATTTTTTCCGGATTATTGGTCAGAAGGCGCAGTTCCTTTGCGCCGAGATCCTGCAAGATCTGCGCGCCGATCCAGTATTCGCGAAGATCAGGTGCAAATCCGAGCTTGACATTGGCTTCGACCGTATCCCAGCCCTGTTCCTGCAATTCGTATGCTTTCAGCTTGTTGATCAGGCCGATGCCGCGGCCTTCCTGCCGCATGTAGAGCAGCACGCCGCGGCCTTCGCGCTCGATCTGCTGCATGGCGGCTGCAAGCTGCTGACCGCAGTCGCAGCGGCGCGAGCCGAATACGTCGCCTGTCAGACATTCCGAATGTACGCGGCACAGCAGGTTTTTGCCGTCTTCGATGTCGCCTTTGACCAGTGCCACATGATGCTCGCCGGTCAGGTCGTTGATATAGCCGTAGATCTGGAACTCGCCAAAGCGGGTGGGCAGCTTGGCGCAGGCCTCGCGCACAACGTGCTTGTCGTGGCGGCGGCAGTAGTCCTGCAATGCTTTGATTGTAATAACCTTGAGTCCCCACGCTTTGGCATGTTCAAGCAGTTCGGTCGTGCGCATCATTGTACCGTCGTTGCGCATGATCTCGCAGCACAGGCCGCATTCTTCCAGCCCCGCCAGGCGGCACAGGTCGACAGTTGCCTCGGTGTGACCGTTGCGTGTCAGCACACCGCCATAGCGCGCTACCAGTGGGAATACATGGCCGGGGCGGCGCAGAGCCTCGGGTTTGGTGGACGGGTCGGCGCACATGCGGCAAGTATAGCCGCGCTCCTCGGCAGAAATGCCGGTGGTGGTATTCACATGGTCGACCGACACCGTGAACGCAGTCTGGTGGTTATCGGTGTTGACCTTGACCATCTGCTCCAGACCGAGCCGCTGAGCAACTGCTTCGCTCATCGGCGTGCAAATCAGTCCTTTTGCGTGGACGGCCATAAAGTTGACATTCTCGGTCGTGGCGAACTGGGCGGCGCAGATCATATCGCCCTCATTTTCACGGTCTGGGTCGTCAATCGTGATGATGATGCGTCCGGCGCGCAGTTCGTCCAGCGCCTCCTCGACCGTGCAGTATTGTTGTTCCATATCGGTTTGTCCTCCTTTGTGCTCAGAACCCGTTTCGGGCCAGAAAATCCATGGTGATGCTGCTGGTGGCCGGCTTTTCAGCAGCTGTATACGGTGTAAGCAGCTTTTCTACATATTTTCCGATCACGTCGCATTCCAAATTGACTGTCTCGCCCGGCTTTTTGCCGAGCAGAATGGTCTGTGCGCCTGTGTGCGGGATGATCGAGACGGCAAAGCTGGATTCGTCTACCGCCGCGACGGTCAGGCTGACGCCGTCAATGGCGATCGAACCTTTCTCTACAATATACCGCAGCAGGGAAGTTGAGGTGCGCACCGTTACCCAAACCGCGTTATCCTCGCGTTTTTGGGACGCGATCGTACCCGTGCCGTCGATGTGACCGGAAACGATATGACCGCCGAAACGGCCGTTCGCGGGCATCGCACGCTCCAGATTGACCGGTGAGCCGCTTTGCAGCGCGCCCAAACTCGAGCGCCGCAGCGATTCCGCCATAACGTCCGCCGAAAAGGTGTCCGATGTCATGGAGACAACGGTCAGGCATACACCGTTGGTGGCGATGCTGTCACCGAGTTTGGTGTCTTCCAGCACGGTTTTGGCCGCAATGGTGAGCCGCGCACCTGCCGCGCCGCGCTCGATGCGGCGTACCGTGCCGATCTCCTCAATGATGCCGGTAAACATTTCACAGCCCCCCCTCGATCAGAAAATCTTCGCCCAGCGGCGCAACAGTGACATTTTTAAGCGCTATCGCATCTGCCATGCGGGCAAATCCCGCGCCGCCCAGCGGTGTTTTAGCGGTCGCGCCGCCGATGAGTTTGGGGGCGATGTACGCCTGCACCTTGTGGACGATGCCCGCTTCGAGCGCTGCGAACGCGAGTTCCGCTCCGCCCTCGAGCAGGATGCTGTCCAGTCCGTGTGCACCGAGTTGGCGCATCAGATCGTTTAGATCAACTTTTCCGCGTTTCTCCTTGCACAGCACCAGATGTGCGCCCGCCTTTTTAAGTGCCGCAGCGCGCTCGTTCCATTGGGTCACGGCGATAACGGTGTCGATCTCGCGGGCGGTGCGGATGAGCTGACAGTCCAGTGGTGTGCGCGCATGGCTGTCGCAGATGATGCGATAGGGGTTGCGTCCGCCCTCGATACGACAGGTGAGCAGCGGATCATCTGCCAGCACAGTGCCAACGCCGACCATGATGCCGGACAGGCGTGCACGCGTTTCGTGCACATGATGGCGGGCGGCTTCGCCCGTCACCCAGCGGCTGTCGCCCGACACGGCAGCAATCTTACCGTCCAGCGTCATGGCATATTTGAGCACAACGTAGGGCGTTTTGTTTGTGATGTAGTGGAAGAATACCTCGTTGAGCCGACGGCATTCATCCTCGCAGATGCCAGTTTCGACTGGGATGCCCGCGCTCCGCAGGATTTCCGCGCCCTTGCCCGCGACCAGCGGGTTCGCATCCAGACAGCCGACGAATACGCGTCCGATATGGTGCTCGATGATGGCGTCCGTGCAGGGCGGGGTACGCCCCCAGTGGCAGCACGGCTCGAGCGTGACGTATAAATCGGCGCCCGCCGGGTCTTCCACGCAGTTTTTCAGCGCATTTCGCTCGGCATGCAAGCCGCCGCAGTATTCGTGCCAGCCCTCACCGATGATACGTCCGTCTTTGACGATGATACAGCCGACCATCGGGTTGGGGCTGACATGTCCTGCGCCGCGTGCGGCCAGTTCAAGCGCGCGGCGCATGTAAATTTCTTTTTGGTTTTGCAACCGGATCACCTCGCCAGAACAGTCTTTCTCAGGCTGTGAGATACAAAAACACCCCGAAAGCGGATGCTTCGGGGTGTAAAACGCAGAAAATAAAAAATCTGAAACACAATCATGCGTTTCAGAACAGCAAATAAACGGAAACGGAGGTTGATCCGCTTTCCGCACATTCTTCTTTCATCCAGACTATACTGTCGACCTCGGAATTTCACCGAATCATGCATTCGCTTGAAAAAGCGTCCGCTCGCGGGCTGTACCGCCGGTAGGGAATTGCACCCTGCCCTGAAGAATCCTGATATTCGGTTTTAGCACAGCAGTCCACTGCTTTGCTGAACACAGTATATACCCGTCCGAAAGAGAATGCAAGTACTTTGTGAAAAAATATGTGGAGGCGGCCTTGACCGCCTCCGCCGTTGGGAAGAGTATAAGAAAAGAGAAAAGAAGATGGCTTGCTTACGGTTTTATTATAGCGCAGTCGCATCAAATCCAAAGCAAAACCAAATCAAATTTGTGCAAAAAAACAGAACAAGGACAGGGGAGCAGGGAAACCGGAAAAGAACGCTTGTGAGACGGACGGGAACGTGTTATAATATTTCCATATTGCTATTATGGAACAGATAAGGAGCTTTCGGGGTGAAAAATCGCGAGCAAATTCGTAATTTCTCCATTATTGCGCATATTGACCACGGCAAGTCTACACTGGCCGATCGTTTGCTGGAACAGTGCAAGGCGGTGTCCCAGCGCGAGATGGAGGAGCAGTTACTCGATAATATGGATCTGGAGCGCGAACGCGGCATCACGATCAAGGCGCGTGCGGTGCGCATGGAATATGAGGCGGACGACGGCAAAACCTATGAGATGAACCTGATCGACACGCCGGGCCATGTTGACTTCAATTATGAGGTATCCCGCTCGCTGGCTGCGTGCGAGGGCGCGCTGCTGGTCGTGGATGCGGCGCAGGGCATTGAGGCGCAGACGCTGGGCAACACCTACCTTGCGATTGATGCAGGACTGGAGGTCGTGCCGGTTATCAATAAGATCGACCTGCCTGCAGCCGATGCACCGCGCGTTAAAAAGGAGATCGAGGACATCATCGGCATCCCGGCCGAGGACAGCCCGGAAATCTCCGCGAAAATGAACCTCAACATTCATGAGGTGCTCGAGCACATCGTGTCCGATATCCCCGCGCCGACGGGTGACCCGGATGCGCCGCTGCGCGCGCTGATTTTCGACAGCCAATATGATCCCTATAAGGGCGTTATCGTTTATATGCGCCTGATGGACGGCACGATCCACCCGGGCATGAAGGTCAAAATGATGGCAACCGGTGCAACGTTTCAGGTGCTCGAATGCGGCCACCTGTTGCCGCTCGGACTGTCTCCGCAGCAGGAGCTGCGCGCGGGTGAAGTTGGTTATTTCACCGCGTCCATCAAGACCGTGTCGGACACCCGTGTGGGCGATACTGTCACCGAGGCTGACCGCCCGACGGCAGAAGCGCTGCCGGGTTACCGTCCCGCGCGGCCGATGGTATTCTGCGGTATCTACACAGAGGATGGCTCCAAGTATCCCGATTTGCGCGATGCGCTGGAAAAATTGCAGCTCAACGACGCAGCGCTGTCATTTGAGCCGGAAAGCTCGGTGGCGCTCGGCTTCGGCTTCCGCTGTGGCTTCCTCGGTATGCTGCATATGGAGGTCATTCAGGAGCGCCTTGAGCGCGAATTTGACCTCGATCTGGTCACGACGCTGCCGAGCGTAGTGTATGAGATCGTCAAAACTGATGGCACGACGGTGCAGTGCGATAACCCGCATGATTATCACGATCCGGCAGTCATTGACGAGGCGCGCGAGCCGTTTGTCAAGGCGACCATCATGACCCCGCAGGAATATGTCGGCAATATCATGCCGATGTGTCAGGAGAGGCGCGGCGTGTTTAAGGATATGCAGTATCTGGACGCAAATCTGGTCGAGCTGCACTATGAAATGCCGATCAACGAGATTATTTACGACTTTTTCGATGCACTCAAGGCTCGTACCCGCGGTTATGCTTCGCTTGATTATGAATTCCTCGACTACCGGCCGAGTGATCTGGTCAAGGTCGATATGCTGCTCAACGGCGATCAGGTAGACGCGCTTTCGTTTATCGTGCACCGCGAAAAGGCGTACGGCCGCGCCCGCCGCATCTGCGAAAAACTCAAGGAGAACATCCCGCGTCAGCTGTTTGAGGTGCCGGTACAGGCAGCCATCGGCGGCAAGGTCATCGCGCGCGAGACGGTCAAGGCGATGCGCAAGGACGTTCTGGCCAAGTGCTACGGCGGCGACATCACCCGTAAGAAGAAGCTGCTGGAAAAGCAGAAGGAAGGCAAGAAGAAGATGCGTTCGCTCGGCACGGTACAGATCCCGACCGAAGCGTTCATGGCAGTTTTGAAGCTGGATGAGGAATCATGAGTAAATTCAGTTATAACAATCGGCCGCTCGGACTGTATCTGCATATTCCGTTCTGTGTGAAGAAGTGCGCTTATTGTGACTTTTATTCCGTGACTGACGCGGATTTGATGAAAAGCTATGTCACGGCGCTGCTCAACCATATCCGTGAGTATGGCAGGACGTGCAGCGGCTATACGGTGGACACCGTCTATATCGGCGGTGGCACACCGACCTGTCTGGGGCCGAAGTATCTTGGCCGTATTTTGCAGGAGGTGCGGAATAAATTTCCACTGGCGGATGATGCGGAGATCACGGTCGAGTGCAATCCGGAGAGTACGGACAAAAAGGTGCTTGACGTGATGAAGAAGCAGGGCGTGAACCGCCTGTCCTTCGGTGTGCAGTCTGCACAGGAGGGCGAACTGAAACGCATTGGTCGTATCCATTCGTTTGCGCAGGCGAAAGCTGCGGTTGATCTGGCGCGCGAAAAGGGCTTTGACAACATTAGCCTTGATTTGATGTATGGTTTGCCCGATCAGACACAGGAAATGTTCCTCGACTCAGTCGAGCAGTGCCTTGCGCTCGGGCCAAAGCATCTGTCTTGCTATGGACTGAAACTTGAGCCGACTACCCCAATGGGGCGGGAAAATCCGGTTCTGCCGGACGATGACGCGCAGGCGGATACCTATCTTGCCATGTGTGAGCTGCTGCGCAAGAACGGGTTTGAGCATTATGAAATCTCGAATTTTGCAAAGCCGGGTTTCTGTTCGCGGCATAATTCTAAGTACTGGGATTTATCCGAGTATCTGGGGCTTGGCCCGGGAGCACATTCGTTCATGAATGGCCGTCGGTTCGAGTTCGCAAGGGATATCAAAGCATACATAAACGGCGAGGATATCCTGCGGGATGAGGACGAGGTACCGACCTTCCAACGGCAGGGCGAATACCTGATGGTGCGCCTGCGCACAGCGGAAGGCGTGGACTTCATCGATTTGGAAAAGCGTTACAATATTGATTCGACGCCCTATGAGGAAGCATTCCGCAGCCTGATGGGCAATGAACTGGTTGCACATCAGGGTACCCGTTGGTATCTGACGGAAAAGGGCTTTCTGGTGTCCAACAGTATCATCAATACCATTGTTGAAGCAGGGCAGGAGCAGATGGAGTCGCCCGCGCCGCCGGTATTCCAGTAAATTACCGGCTGATTTTTGTGATTCAAAAAATATATATAAAATCGGAGGAAAAAGTATGCGCGCAGTTATCACGGTGGTCGGCAAGGACCGCACCGGCATCATCGCCAAGATCTCGGAGACGCTCTATCAGCATGGGGTCAATATCGTTGATATTTCGCAGAATGTCATGGAGGATATGTTCGCCATGGTCATGCTGGTCAATATCGACAAGTGCACGGTGGACTTTACGCAGCTGGCAGATCTGCTGGATAAGGACGGCGAAGCGCTCGGCATGAAGATCCACACCATGCACGAGGATATCTTCGACGCGATGCACAAGATTTGAGGTGCCGTCGATGTCTATGATCAATACCAAAGATATTCTGGAAACCATCAAGATGATCGAGGAGGAGCACCTCGATATCCGCACGATTACCATGGGCATTTCGCTGCGTGATCTGGCCAGCGATGATATCAACGTGCTGGCAGATAAGGTCTACGACAAGATCACTCGCCGCGCGGAAAAGCTGGTTTCGACCGGTGAACAGATCGAACGTGAGCTCGGCATCCCGATCATCAACAAGCGCATTTCGGTCACGCCTATCGCCATGATCGGCGCGGTGACGAATGCGAACAGCTATGTGCCGCTTGCCAAGGCGCTCGACCGTGCAGCAAGTGCGACCGGCGTGAATTTCGTCGGCGGCTTTTCTGCACTGGTGCAGAAGGGCTTTGCCAAGGGCGATGAAATTCTGATCAATTCTATTCCTGAGGCGCTGGCGGAGACCAATCTGGTTTGCTCTTCGGTCAATGTTGCATCCACCAAGGCGGGCGTCAATCTGGACGCAATCGGCCTGATGGGCCGCATCATCAAGCAGACGGCAGAACTGACCAAGGATAACGATTCGATGGGTTGCTCTAAGCTCGTTGTGTTTGCCAATGCAGTCGATGACAACCCGTTTATGGCGGGCGCGTTCCACGGCATTGGTGAGCCGGAGACTGTCATCAACGTCGGTGTTTCCGGCCCGGGTGTAGTGCAGTCGGCTATCCGTCGCGCGGGCGACTGCCCGATCAACGAGGTGGCTGAGGTCATCAAAAAGACCGCGTTCAAAATTACCCGTATGGGTCAGCTCGTTGGCGCAATTGCAAGCGAACGTCTGGGCGTGCCGTTCGGCATTGTTGATCTGTCGCTTGCGCCGACCCCGGCAATCGGTGACTCGGTTGCGCGTATTCTGGAGGAAGTTGGTCTGGAGGTCTGCGGCAGCTGCGGCACGACCGCGATTCTCGCGATGCTCAACGACGCAGTCAAGAAAGGCGGCGTCATGGCATCCTCGTCGGTTGGTGGTCTGTCCGGCGCATTCATCCCGGTTTCTGAGGACGAGGGTATGATCGCGGCAGCGGCATCCGGCGCGCTGACGCTCGAGAAGCTCGAGGCGATGACCGCCGTCTGCTCGGTCGGTATCGATATGGTTGCGGTGCCGGGCGACACCTCGGCTGAAGTGATCTCTGGTCTGATTGCGGATGAAATCGCCATTGGTGTGGTCAACTCTAAGACGACCGCTGTGCGTGTTATCCCTGCCATCGGCAAGAAGGTGGGCGACATGGTCGAATTCGGCGGCCTGCTGGGTTCGGCACCGATTATGCCGATTGCAACGGGTTCTCCCGCGAAGTTTATCCATCGTGGTGGCCGCATCCCGGCTCCGATCCAGAGCCTCAAAAACTGAATATGGCTTTTCAAGGCCGCACATCGGATCAAACCGGTGTGCGGCTTTTTTGTGCCCATTGCGGGGTGCGCATTCGGCAAATATTGTGCGCATACTGTGATAAGATGAAGGTCAGCGGAGGTGGTCTATGGTTGTTTATCTGGATGTGCTGTTCGCAGTCAACGTGCTGATGGATGGCGTGAGCCTGCTTGCTGCCGCGGCGCTGGGCGGCGTGCGTGTTGGACGTGTTCGGTTGTTGCTGGCATCGATGTTGGGCGGCGGATATGCAGTGCTGGGGGCAGTGGTGCCGCTGTTGGCGGCGCTGCCGCTGCGCGTGCTTGCGGGTGTGGGCTTGTGTGCCGTTGCGTTTGGCGGCAAGCCAGCTTTTGGACGGGTGTGCGCACTGTATTTTGTAGTAGCAGCCTCTTTTATGGGATTGGCGATGGCGCTCGGTGCGGTAACCGGCCGCACGCTGCTATTTGGTGCAGGATATTACATTGCCATACCATTTCGCGTGCTCCTGCTTGCCGCAGCAGCGGGCTATGCGCTCAGCGGGATTTTGCTGCGCGGGGATGCGCTGCACGGTCCGCTGCGCCGCGAGGTGGAACGGCTGACCATCCGGTTTGATGGACGCGAACGCGAGGTGCGCCTGCTGCACGACACAGGAAACAGTCTGACCGAGCCGGTATCCGGCCGTCCGGTGCTGGTGTTGGGGCGCGAGACGGTGGCTGGCTTGATGGGCAAGGAAATATGTGATGCGTGCATGGGCAAAAAGGATGCTGCGACCTGCTTGGCGGCTTTGCCGCCGGAAACGGCAAGCCGGTTTGGGCTGCTTCCGTATCGAGCAGTCGGTGTGGAGAGTGGTCTGCTGCTGTATTTCCGACCAGACAGTGTGCAGCGTGCAGACGGTACGGCGCTTGACTGCGTGTGTGCCATCGGAACGGACAGCATTGGTCAGGGAGCGTATGATGGGCTGATTGGGGTTTGAAAGGAAGAATACATATGATACTGAAATGGTTTATGCGGTTGTTTGCGCGGCTGTGGAAACGGCGTGCGGTTTATTACATCGGCGGCAGCGAGGTGCTGCCGCCGCAGCTCTCGCCGGAGGAGGAGCAGGCGACGGTGGAGGCCTGTCAGGCGGGGGATGAACAGGCGCGCAACAAGCTGATCGAGCACAACCTGCGCCTTGTGGTGTTTCTTGCACGCAAATTTGAGTCCGCGGCGGTGAGCACGGAGGACTTGATTTCGATCGGCACGATTGGACTGATCAAAGCGGTCGGCACCTATCGAAGCGACAAAAATGTCAAGCTGGCAACCTATGCTTCGCGCTGTATTGAAAACGAGATCCTGATGCATCTGCGCAAGCTCGCGGGACGGCGCACCGAGGTTTCGCTTGACGAGCCGCTATCCTCGGACTGGGATGGAAATGAACTGCTGCTCAGCGATATTCTTGGCACGGAGCCGGACAGTGTCATGCGGCCAATCGAGGACGATGTAGACCGCATGCTGGTGCATCACGCGCTTGAGCGCCTGCCGGCACGCGAGCGGCAGATTATCTCGCTGCGCTTTGGGCTGGGGCTTCCGGAGTGCATGACGCAGAAAGAGGTGGCCGAACTGCTGGGTATTTCACAAAGCTACATATCCCGATTGGAAAAGCGCATTATTGCGCGTATGCGCAAGGATATTCTGAAGAACTTTGCATAGGCAGGGACGCTTGCATGCACGAATAAAATGCGGTACAATAGAACCGCAAAAATGAGTGGGAGCGTGTGTGTCATGCAGGTGGAAATCAGACAGTATGAACAGCAGGATGCAGGCGGGGCGGCTGAGGTTTGGAATGAAGTCGTAGAGGACGGCGTTGCGTTTCCGCAAACCGAGCTGCTGGATGCACAAAGCGGTCATGCATTCTTTTCTGCACAGTCGTTTACCGGTATCGCGTATGATACGGAAAGCGGTGAAATTGTCGGACTGTACATCCTGCACCCGAACAACGTTGGGCGGTGCGGGCATATCTGCAACGCCAGCTATGCGGTCAAGGGCGGTCTGCGCGGGCAGCATATCGGGGAAAAACTGGTGCAGCACTGCATGAGTAAGGCGAAGGAACTGGGGTTTGGCATTTTGCAGTTCAATGCTGTGGTCAGCACCAATGAGCCTGCGCTGCGGCTGTACAAAAAGCTGGGCTTTCAGCAGCTTGGCGTCATTCCGGGCGGCTTTCGCATGAAGGACGGCACGTTCGAGGGCATCATCCCGCATTATCATTTGCTGTAAGAGGTGCGGTAAAGCACATAAACAGGAAAAAGTGTGTCGAAGCATGGCGTTCGGCAAAATATTTCGTCGGTATATTCAGCCCGTCCGCAGGGGAAAATCCTGATAGACGCACATCGGATGTGCAGGACGGGAGGGACTTTTCCATGCAAACCAAAGTAGAGATTTGCGGGGTGAATACATCGGGGCTGCCGACGTTGTCGGCGGCAAAAACGGATGAATTGCTGGTGCGTGCCGGAAAAGGCGACAAGCAGGCGCGGGATGAGCTGATCCGCGGCAATCTGCGATTAGTGCTGTCGGTGATCCAGCGCTTTCAGGGACGCGGCGAATCGCCGGACGATCTTTTTCAAGTGGGCTGCATTGGCTTGATGAAATCCATCGACCACTTTAACACCGAGCTTGGCGTGCGTTTTTCCACCTATGCCGTGCCGATGAACGAACTTTGGGGAAATCCCTCCGCAAAGAAAAAAGAGACTGTTTGATACCCTGAGAAAGACAAAGGAGAAACAAATGTTATTTTGCAATATTGATCTTTTGGATGAGAAATTTGCCCTTCAGCGTGGGCAGTATGTCGGCGTTAAGGATGGCCGCATCGCTTACATAGGAGAGACGGAGCCGCAGGAGGATTTCGGTGAACGCTATGACGGACGTCACCGTTTGCTGCTGCCGGGCTTCTATAATGTGCATAGTCATGCGCCGATGACGCTGCTGCGCGGCTACGCGGAAAATCTGCCGTTGCAGCGTTGGTTGAACGAGCGCGTATTCCCGTTTGAGGATCAGCTGAGCGATGAGTCAGTTTATTATGCAACGCAGCTGGCGATTGCGGAAATGCTGGCAAGCGGCACGGTGTCGTTTACCGATATGTACTTTTTCATGGACGGCATGACAAAGGCTATTCTGGAAAGTAAAATCAAATGCAACCTCAGCCGTGGACTGACGGTGTTTGACGACAGCGACTATGAACAGACAGCGGCCTATCAGGATAACCTGCGTCTGCTCGGAGAGTGGAATGGGGCAGGGGATGGCCGTCTGATTGGTGATCTGTGCATTCACGGCGAATATACCTCGACGCCCAAGGTAGTAGAAGCGGTTGCAGCGCAGGCGAAGGCGAGCGGTGTGCGCATGCATATTCATTTGTCCGAGACGCAGGCCGAGCATGAAGAATGCAAGCAGCGTCATGGCATGACACCCGCAGCATACATGCAGGCACGCGGTGTATTTGATGTGCCGACCACGGCGGCGCACTGTGTCTGGCTGGAAGGGGAGGACTTCGAGATCCTTCGCTCGCATGGCGTGACCGTGGCTTGCTGCCCGGCGAGCAATTTGAAGCTGGCATCGGGTTACGCGAACATTCCGAAGATGCTGGATATGGGCATCAATGTGGCGCTTGGCACGGATGGCGCAGCATCCAACAACAATCTGAACATTTTGCAGGACTTGTATCTGTTCGGTATGGTCTATAAAGGATATTACCACGACTCGACGCTCATCACTCCGGCACAGGCATTGTATGCGGCAACGCGTGCAGGTGCGTTGTCGCAGGGTAGAGAGGATAGCGGTCTGCTGCGTGTCGGTTGCCGCGCCGATTTGTGCGTGATCGACACGGACACCCCGCAGTTCACGCCCATGACCGATGCGGCGTGCAACGTGGTTTATGCCGCGCAGGGCGCAGACGTTAAACTGACCATGGTGGACGGCGAGGTGCTGTACCGTGATGGTGCATATACCACGATTGATATTGAACGGGTGAAAGCAGAAACCCAGCGCTGCACGGATGATATCATTCGGCGGCTGTAAAGAGGAGAGAGACAACATGATTAGCAAAAAGCAAGTAGAGCAATCCGCAGCTTATATACGTTCACGGCTGTCGGTTCTGCCGGAAGTCGGATTGGTGCTTGGTTCTGGGCTGGGGCCGCTGGCGGAACAGTTGCAGGATGCGGTCACCATTTCCTATGCCGAGATTCCGCATTTTCGCGTTTCGACGGCGCCGGATCATGCCGGTCGGTTGGTTTGTGGTATGCTTGCGGGCAGACGCGTGGTTTGCATGCAGGGACGGCTGCACGGCTATGAAGGATATGCACCGGATGAAATCGCCTATCCGGTCTATGTGATGCGTGCGCTGGGGGTACAGGCGCTCATCCTGACCAATGCTTCCGGCGGCATCAATACCGGTTTTGAGGTTGGCGACTTTATGCTGGTAGAAGACCATATCAATATGACAGGGAAAAGTCCGCTGACCGGAGCGAATGATGCTCAGCTTGGCACACGCTTTCCGGACATGACCTTTGCCTATGCACCTGCCTTGCGGGATAAGGCGCTGGCGGCAGCCGACGTGTGCGGGCTTGTTTTGCGTCGCGGTGTTTACTGTGGCGTGAACGGGCCGCAGTTTGAAACGCCGGCGGAGATTCGCGCGTTCCGTGCACTGGGAGCGGATGCGGTCGGCATGTCTACGGTGTTTGAGGTGATAGCGGCGGCACATTGTGGTTTGCCGGTCGTTGCGGTGGCGATGATTACCAATATGGCGGCAGGGGTGCTGATGCAGCCGCTTTCCGGTGCGGAAGTCAACGAGATCGCTGCACGGCGCGGAACGGACTTCCGACGGTTGATTACAGCCCTCGTGGAAAAAATCTGAAAAATCTTAAAAAAACTATTGACAGAAAGCGAACTACGCGATATACTATAAAAGCTGTCACGGTTGAGCGATAAAGTGACAGCGAATCCGAGGTGTGGCTCAGCTTGGTAGAGCGCTTCGTTCGGGACGAAGAGGCCGCAGGTTCAAATCCTGTCACCTCGACCATCTAAAAGGCCATCGGCATATGCCGATGGCCTTTTTGTACTTTTTAACAAATAATAGTGACGCAAAATAGATGTTCAAACAAGAAAAAGTACAAAGATTGTTAACAATTTAACCTGTTTTCGTGCATTTATCCTGCACAGAAAGACGAAAATGTACAGTGTCCTTGAGACAAAGACAAGTGTCCTGTGCATTTTAGCTAAAATGACCAAATCAAAAATGCAAAAAAACAGATAAAAAGTGCAAATTCATTAAAACACTTTTCTGGTAGAATGAAACTTGTAGTTTAGAGGATGCATTTTATTGTTCCCAGGTAAAATGTTTCCGCTTTGTGAAAGAGAGGGGAATTAGTCAACACGGCCAATGCAAATACTGGAGAAAGGGGAAGGAAAATGCCAGATATTGTATTAACCAGAATCGACAACCGTTTGATCCATGGACAGGTCGCAACCCAGTGGTGCGGCGTTGTCGGGGCCAACCTGCTGCTGGTTGCAAACGATGCTGTATCGACCGATGAGTTCCGTCAGGGCTTGATGAACATGGCTGCGCCGTCCTATGCGCAGACCCGTTTCTTCTCTATCGAGAAGACCATCAATATCATCGGTAAAGCGTCGCCGAATCAGCACATCGCAATCATTTGCGAATCGCCGCAGGATGTCCTGAAATTGGTCGAGGGCGGTGTACCGATCAAAAAGGTGAACATTGGAAACATGCATATGGCGGATGGGAAACGTCAGGTTGCAACTTCTGTCGCAGTAGACGACAATGATGTAGCATGCTTTAAAAAGCTGCAGGAGCTGGGTGTGGAACTTGAGATTAAGCGAGTTCCGGATACGCCCGCGGAGAATATCGAAAAATTGTTCAAGTGATATTTACCCGAAAGCACCTGGAAAGGAGTAAGTAATGGAAATTACCATCATCCAGGCGATCTTGGTCTTTGTAGTAGCCTTTATCATGGGTATTGACCAGTTCAGCTTCCTGGAATCTTTGTATCAGCCGATCTTTACCTGCCCGCTTATCGGTGCCATCCTTGGCAACTTTGAGCTCGGCGTAGTTGTCGGCGGTTCTTATCAGCTCGTTCAGATCGGTTCCATGCCGATCGGTGGCGCTCAGCCCCCCAATGCGATCCTCGGCGGCATCATGGCTACCGTATTCGCGGTATCGCTGGGCATGGAAGCTACGCCGGAAGGCGTAGGCGCGGCACTTGGCCTTGCGATTCCGTTCGCAGTATTCGGCCAGTACGCTGTAACCCTGACCTTCACCATCATGTCCGGTATGATGGCAAAGGCTGACCAGTGCGCGGAGAACGCGGACGTCAAGGGTATCCGCAACATCAACTTCATGGAAATGGCTATTCTCGGCACCTTGTTTGGTCTGCTGGCAGTTGCTGGTCTGTACGGCGGCTCCGCTCTCGGCCAGACGTTGCAGAATTTCTCGTTCCAGTTCTCTTGGGTCATGGCAGGTCTCGACGCTGCCGGCGGCGCAATGAAGTTTGTAGGTTTCGCAATCCTGATGAAGGTTATGATGTCCAACGAGATGTGGGGCTTCCTGCTGGCCGGCTTTGCTATGGCTCTGCTGTGCGCTGCTAACGCTTCCACCTCTGGCGCGACCCTCATCCTGTGCGCATTCGTAGGCGCGGCGATCGCGATCTATGACTTCTCGATCAACACGAAGATCAAGGCGAATGCTGGCGCTGGCAACATGGGAGGTGACTCGGATGGCATATAATATTCCCGAGAAGTATCAGGATCTGACCCCTGCACCGCAGGTTGATAAAAAGACCCTGAATAAGATGGTTTGGCTGTCCTGCTTCCTGCAGGCATCCTTCAACTACGAGAGAATGCAGGCTTGTGGCTGGCTGTGGGGCATGCTCCCGGGCCTTCAGAAGATCCACACCAATAAGGAAGACCTCAAGGCTTCCATGGCACATAACCTGGACTTCCTGAACACCCACCCGTTCCTCGTAACGTTCGTAATGGGCATCGTGCTTTCGCTTGAGCAGAACAAGGCTGACACCCAGACGATCCGTTCTGTACGTATTTCCGCTGCCGGCCCGCTTGGCGGTATCGGCGACGCACTGTTCTGGCTGACGCTGGTTCCGATCACCGCAGGTTTGACCGCGAATATCGCCCTGCAGGGCAATTTCCTCGGCGCAATCCTGTTCCTGATCATCTTTAACGCAGTACAGTTTGCAGTTCGTTTCGGCCTGATGTACTGGTCTTATGGCCTTGGTACTAAGGCGGTTACCATGCTGACCTCGAGCGCGAAGGAGTTCACCCGTGCGGCGTCCATCCTCGGCGTATTCGTAGTTGGCGGTCTGATTGCGAACTACGGCGGCACCACCGTCCGTATGATCGTTGGCGACACCCAGATCAACATTCAGGGTCTGCTGGACGGCATTCTGCCGAAGCTGATCCCGCTGCTGATTACCCTCGGCCTGTACGTCCTCATCAAGAAGGGCTGGACGCCTGTTAAGTGCATCCTGCTCATTCTGGCTTGTGGTATCGTAGGCTGTGCGTTCGGCATCTGGACTGGTAACTCTCAGGCAATGGATGCAGACGGCAACACCATCCCCGGCGGCTACACCCCGCTGGTTGAGTGGTACGATTATCCGGAACCCGCTCCGGCTGAAAAGACCGGTCAGCAGGCTTGGGATGCTCTGACCTCGGTTGTTACCGAGCTGCAGGGTGCTGGTGTAACGGTTACTATGCCCGAATAAAATAGAACAGTTTGTCGGAGTGTGTGCTTCGGCAAGATAAAGCGATAGGGGGAGATGGCGATTGGGATCATTTCCCCCTATTGATTGAAATGAAAGAAATCAGGTGTTTGTGTGAGTGGAATAACAGCGGCGGTCATTTTTCTTCTGTTTGCGTGCTATCTGGGCATTCAGGTGTTCAAGAATTTCCAGCTTCGGCAGTTGAATGTCAGCCTAAAAGCAAAGGATTACGAAACGGTGGAAAAGCTGGCGGATATGTCGATGACCCGCAAGCTGCTGGGAGATTATACCTGCGATTTGTACAAGCTGCGTGCACTGTATCTTGCTCAGGATACCGCACATTTTGAAGAAATGCTGCAGCATATGATTGCGGCAACGTACAAAAATCCCGCGGATAAAAAGAGCTTTCTGGAACAGTATTTCCATACTTTTCTGCTCAAGGAAAATCAGAAATACGCAGATTGGCTGCTCGAAGCGATCCGACAGAGCGGAGATGAGAAGCTCATACGCTACACCGAACAGGCCTATGAGGTTATATTCAATAAGCGCACCGATCTGATTGAGACAATGGACGCGCAGATCGATGCCAAGCAGTATTATGGGTTCCCACTGGGTGTTGTCCTGTTCATGATTGGCAAACAATATGAATATCTGGGCGATGAGGAGAACGCGGGGTCGTATTACCGGAGTGCGAAGGTATGCTTCCATCCAAAAGCGCTCTATATTCCGGTGATTCGGGAAAACCTCAAGCGGCTGGGACAGCCCGAGGACATTCAGGAGGGAATGCGTGCGCAGTCGCGCCGCCGTTAAGCGTTCAACCAACATGATGGAGAATAGGAGAAGAACAATGATTGGATTACTGGTAACTGGACATGCGAATTTCGGTTCCGGACTGACGAGCTCGCTGAATTTGATTGCAGGTGAGCAGGAAAACTATAAGTATGTAGATTTTCTGCCGGAGTACAGCCTGGAAGATCTGTCGCGGGAGCTGTCTAAGGCGATGGATGAACTGAAGGATTGCGAAGGCATTTTGGTATTCTCCGACCTGCCGGGCGGCACTCCGTTTAAGACGGCGGTTGAAGTAGGTTTTCCGCGCGGCAATGTAAATGTTATCGCGGGCACCAACCTGCCGATGATGGTGGAGATCGCCATGTCGCGCAAATTCATTGATGATCTGGAGACTCTGACGCAGTCTGCGCTGGAAACCGGCAAAGAGCAGATTGTTAAATACGAATTCAAGAAGGTTGAGCAGCAGGAGTCGGATGACGGTATCTGATTGATACGGTTCGATAGGATATTTGCTTCTACCTTACACACATAAAAACATTTTGGGTCATGACCTGCCGTGCGAATGAAAAACGCAGGGCGGGCCCGAAAGGAGAAAAAGGAAAATGAACAAGATTTTTGATGTCACTGCGGATAAGATGCAGGAGACCATGTCCACCTTTACGCTCAATGAGATCTATCAGCAGCCGGCAACCTGGAAAAAGACCTGCGCGCAGATCAAGGAGCATAAGGATGAGCTGAAGAAGTTTATCGATCAGGTAATCACCTGTGAGGACTTTGACGTGATCCTGACCGGTGCCGGCACCAGCGAGTTTGTTGGCAACGCACTGTTCCCGGCGCTGACCAGCAAGCTGAACTACAAGGTAAAGTCCTATGGCACGACCGATCTCGTTGCAACGCCTGAGGCATACCTGTCCCGCACCAAGCCCACGCTGCTTATCAGCTTCGGCCGTTCCGGCAATTCGCCGGAGTCCGTCGGCGCGATTGATGTTGCGGAGGCGGTTTGCGACAACATTCATCACCTGTTTGTGACCTGCAACAAGGATGGTGCGCTGTCCAAGCGTGCAGCTACTACCGGCAACTGCTACGCAATCAACCTGACCGACGAAACCCATGACCAGAGCTTTGCTATGACTTCGAGCTTCTCGAACATGTATCTGGCAACCCTGCTCTGCTTCCATCTGGATGATCTGGACGAGACGATCGCCAAGGTCGAAAAGATTATGGCGACTGGTCAGGCTTTCCTGGACAACAAGTACGGCATTGCACAGAAGATCGTTGATGAATACGATTTCAACCGCATTGTATATCTGGGCAGCAACTGCCTGAAGGGCATTGCGCAGGAGTCTGCGCTGAAGATGCTGGAGCTGACCGCAGGCCGCGTTGTCACCATGTATGATACGCCGCTTGGCTTCCGTCATGGCCCTAAGTCTATCATTGATGACAACACCATCACGGTGGTTTACCTGAGCGACAACGCTTACACCCGTCAGTACGAGATCGACCTGATCAAGGAGATGAGCGGCCAGCGCAAGGGCAACAAGATCGTTGCTGTCATGAGCAAGGCAGATGATGCGGTTGCAGCACTGGTAGATTACACCGTAGTGTATGATCAGGAAGGCGAGAACGAAAACGCGCTGCTCGGTCTGGATTATATTCTGTTCGCGCAGACGCTGGCTGTTCTCAAGTCTCTGTCGATGGGCATTACGCCGGACAATCCGTGCCCGACCGGCGAGGTAAACCGTGTTGTTAAGGGCGTTACGCTATACCCCTACACCAGAGCGTAAAAGCGGTTTTATAAGCAAAAAGCATAGCGGCAATATCCTGTGCATACAGAGATAGATGCGCTGCATGCTTTCGCCCGTGCGGCATGGGCAAAGAAAACGGGGCGGCCGCAGCCGCCCCGTTTGCATTTGTCCATCGTGCCATATGGGAATGATACCAAATGCGAGGAGTTTAAAAACAATATGAATTGGGAAGTAATCCTGTGGACCTGTGTAACCATTGCCGTGCTGCTGATCGTAGTGGCGTTGGCCGTTTCCATCATGTCGGCGCGCAATATGCGCAAGAGCCGGGAGCGGATGGCGCAGCTGCAATCGGATATCAAGGTTGGTGCGTCGATCATGTTTGGCGGCGGCATCTTCGGCAAGATTGTAAAGATCAAGGATGACCTGATTGATGTGGAAGTCAGCAAGGGTGTCGTCATCCAGATTTCCCGTTACGCCATTCAGACAGTGGAGTAAAGTCGTGGTATGATGGCGAGGCGGTCAGTTATTCTCGCTGGCCGCAATTTCCTTTGCGTATTCACTGGGAGAAAGATCAAAGTATTTTTTGAACAGCCGGGAGAAATAGTGGATGGAGCTGAAGCCAAGCATATCCGCGATTTCGCTGATGGTATACTGGTTTTCCCGGATCAGCTCCTTGCTTTTTTGCAGCTTGATATTGAGCAAATAGCTTTTCGGGGAATTATGCAGATACATCTTGAACAATGCCTGTAAAGAGGTGCGGGACATAAAGAATTTGTGACAGATCTGTTCAATCGTGATCGGTTCCGTCACTTTCTGCTCCATGTATGCCAGAATCTGCTGCAACAGGTCGCTCTGTGAATTCTGGTTGAGGCTGAGCAGACTGTGCTCTTCTTCCAACTCATTGCAAAGCAGGCACAGACGGGTGATGGTTTCCTGCAAGTGGCAAAGCATCAGCGTCTGCGCATGCGGTGTGTGCATGGTGGTGTCCTCAATCATTTTGTAGAGCGCATCCCGCAGACCGTTGGTGCAATGAAAGACATGCCCCAGCAAAATCTGTGATTCGGAAAGCTCCATATCAAAAGATACGGATAAGTAGTTGCAGGCACTGTCCTTTTGAAGCCGTTTGGCGTGTTCGCTGTCCGGCTTACACAGGATAAGATCGCCCGCAGACAGTGTGCAGATCGTGTCGGCGAAGGTTACGGTCAGTGTGCCGTTGTGCACATAAAGCAGTTCGTAATATGCATGACCCGCGCGGTTGAAGCAATAGGCATTCTCTTCGGTGAAGTAATAGTAATCCAGAATTTCCAGCACATTGAACCGGACCGGCTGGAGCTGAAAGGTGAACGGCTCAGGCAAATTGAGCTTGGTATGGCGGCTTTCCGGTGCGAGCAGATAATAGGCTGCTTCATCGGATACCGGCAAAATATTGAAGCAAACGCCGGGATGGATTTTCAGGTAATGGTGGATGGGAAAGGTTTTCAGATCAACAGGATCGGGCTGGGAGCCTACCACGATAGAAGCCAGTCCGCTGATCAATTCAATATACACTTCGCAAGGGAAGCAGAAAAGCTGCTCCATTGTTTTGGTATGCGTAAGAAACTGCATACAGGCAAGATGGTGTTCCTCCAAATCGATCGGTTCATAATAAATCGATCCGAATTCGAGAAAACTGTCATAAAAGGCTTGATTATTCATGGCAAATCCCCTATTGTCTGATGCTTTGCATATCTTGCAGTAAGTACAAATCTAATTTCTATTTTAGTATATTTTTGAGGTAATTGCAAGCATACCTGTATTGTAACAATAGAAACCTTGCTGGAAAAGCGCAGCAATAGGATAGCAGGAGGAGAAAAATGATTATTCAAAGTAAAAAGGTTTGGTTTGCCGATCAGTTTGTCGCGGCGCAGGTCGAGATGGAAGATGGAAAGATCGCCGGTGTCTATCCGTATGGCACCAAGCCGGTTGATAAGGATTACGGCAGCGAACGCATTCTGCCGGGCTTTATCGATGTGCATTGTCACGGTGCTTATGGTTTTGACACCAATGATGCGGAAGAAGAAGGTCTGCGTTACTGGACACGCCACATTGTAGAGGAAGGCGTAACCGCATTTCTGCCGACCACGATTACCCAGAGCGAGCAGGTGCTGACCGCGGCGCTCAAGAATGTGGCCAAGGTAGTTGCCGACGGCTATGAGGGTGCGGAAATTCTGGGCGCGCATTTTGAAGGACCTTATCTGGATATGGTCTACAAGGGAGCGCAGCCGGAGCAGCACATTGTGAAGCCTACGGTAGAGCAATTCAAGAAGTATCAGGAAGCGGCCAACGGTCTGATTAAGTATATTACCATGGCGACCGAAACCGATGAGGATTTTGCACTGACCCGGTATTGCGCGGCAAATGGCGTGGTGGTCAGCATCGGTCATTCTGCTGCGACCTATGAGCAGGCCGTGATGGCGGTTGCAAATGGTGCGCGCACCATGACCCATGTTTATAACGGCATGACGCCGTTTAACCACCGTGCAAACGGTCTGGTCGGTGCGGCTTACCGCATCCGCAGCATGTACGGTGAGATCATCTGCGACGGAAACCACTCCACGCTGGCCGCCCTCAATCAGTTCTTCCATGAAAAGGGCGCGGACTATGCGGTATTGGTCACCGATGCACTGATGGCAAAGGGCAAGCCGATCGGCTCGAAGTTCTTGTTTGGTGGCAACGAAATCGAGATTTATCCGGATGGCAGTGCGCACCTGACCTCGACCGGTGGTCTGGCAGGTTCGACGTTGTGCGTCAATAAGGGTCTGCGTATCCTGATCGAAGAGGCTCAGGTACCGGTCAGCACGGCGATCAACGCCTGCACCAAGAACCCGGCGGCTTGCTTGGGTATCGAGGATCGTAAGGGTTCGATCAAGGTTGGCTTGGATGCTGATCTGGTGGTTCTTGACCGCGACTACAATGTGCTCCAGACCTATTGCAAGGGAAAAGGAATGTTAGATGAGTAAGAAACAGCAAATCCCCAATACACAGTTGTCCGGCAGAAACATATATACGGATAAGAAAAAGCGCGTCATCTATTATGACACGCTGACCAAGCAGGGCTATCTGATCGACAAGAAGAACGAAGGTTCGATCATGTTCTATCAGAACCGTCTGGTCATCATTCTGTTCGCAGCGATCCTGTGTGCGGGTACTTTCCTGACTTGGCAGCAGGCAACGCTCGCGGGCGTGGCGCTGTTTGCCGTGGTTGAGTTGTACTACCGCAAAAAGCTTTTCAAGAACCTTGAAGTTGTTACGGATATGGACTTTGGGCGGCGTTTGACACCGCTTCAGTCAATTGTTGCACGCAAGAGCCGTGAAAAAGTGATGGCGTTGATCGTGCTTTGGGCTGTGTTCGCGGTTCTCGTTCCGCTTAACGCCTATATGGAGCAATATTCGCTTGCTTTGATGGTGCTCAGCGGTGGTTTGGCGCTGGTTGGTGTGTATTTCTGTGTGCTGCATATCGTGGCGCTCACCCGGATGAAGTGACAAATAAAAACCCATCGCGCCCGCGATGGGTTTTTATACAGAGTATATTAGGCTTTGCCGGCAGAACCACAGATAGCAATTTTGCCCTTGACCGTTTCAATGACGTTTGCAATGCCGACCTTGCAGTATTTCTTCGGGTCGAACACGTCGGGGTCTTTCTGGAGGTACTCCTTAACGCCGTTGCTGAACGCGATGCGCAGCTCGGTGGCAAAGTTGACCTTGCAGATACCGCGGGTGATGGACTCCTGCACTGCTTCATCCGGTACGCCGGATGCACCATGCAGCACCAGCGGGATGGAAACGACTTCGCGGATCGCGCTCAAGCGTTCAAAATCCAGCTTGGGCGTGCCCTTGTACAGGCCGTGTGCTGTACCGATCGCAATTGCGAGCGAGCCAACGCCTGTGCGTTCGACGAATTCCTTTGCCTGCTGCGGATCGGTGAACGGATTGCCGTCGCCGCCCTCTAGGTCGTCCTCTTTGCCGCCGACCTTACCCAGCTCGGCTTCCACGCTGATGCGGGACGGGGCGCAGGCATCGACCACCCGGCGGGTCAGGGCGATGTTATCCTCGAATGCATCGTGTGAGCCGTCGATCATGATGGAGGTATAGCCGGTACGCAGTGCCTGCATCGCAAGGTCGAAGCTCTCGCCGTGGTCAAGATGCATGGCAACCGGCACGTCGGTGCGTTCGGCTGCCGCGCGTACCATGGCAAGATAGTAGTCCAGACCGGCATATTTAACGGTGGACGGCGTGGTTTGCATGATGACGGGGGAGCGCATCTCTTCCGCTGCACGGACGACGGCCATCACCATCTCCATGTTTTCGACATTGAACGCGCCGACGGCATAATGACCGGCCTGTGCGTCCAGCAGCATTTTTTCTGTTGTTACCAAAGGCATAATCCAACCCTCTTTCTCCTGCATAATGCGGGATGTTTTGATGCCTCTATTTTACCATAGGGGAATCCGGATGAAAAGCCTTGCGGTGGAGAAATGTGCCGCGCTGTCGGACAACAGGGACAAATTGCGGCAAAAATGCAAATTGTCGTTTAACAACCCCAAAGCCGAAATGAGAAAAATGTGTTACCATATAAGCAGGACCGTATGGCTGTGCCACGGGCTTGCTGAAATAAGAGGAGGAATTTTTTATGAATTATAATCCGCTGAAAAAGTTGGTAGAACTCCAGAAGCAGGGCAAAAGCGTTGGTATTTATTCCGTTTGCAGCGCGAATGGCTATGTTATTGAGGCAGCGCTCAAGCGTGGCCTGTCGGACGGCTCTTGCGTTCTGATTGAGTCGACTGCCAACCAGTGTGACCAGAACGGTGGCTACACCGGCATGAAGCCGATGGATTTCAAGCAGTTTGTGCTGGGCGTAGCTGACAAGGTCGGCTTTGACAAGTCCAAGCTGTTCCTTGGCGGCGACCACCTTGGCCCGTTGACCTTTGCCGGCAAGCCGGAGGCCGAGGCAATGGCAGACGCGGAAGAACTCATTCGCCATTATGTCGGCGCGGGCTTTACCAAGATCCATATTGACACCAGCATGAAGGTCGCAGATGATGACCCGAACACCCGCCTGAGTGATGAGACGATTGCCCGCCGCGGTGCTCGTCTGGCACGTGTGGCAGAGGAGACCTATCACAAGCTGCTCGAGACTGATCCGAACGCGATCGCGCCGGTTTACATCGTCGGCAGTGAGGTGCCGATTCCGGGCGGTCAGGTCGGCGCAGATCAGGGCGTGCAGGTCACCCGCGTAGACGACTTTAAGAACACGGTTGCGACCTTTGAGAATGCATTCCGTAAGGAAGGATTGGACGAGGCTTGGAGCAACGTCATTGCCGTTGTGGTTCAGCCGGGTGTCGAGGAAAAGGACAGCGGCTGCACCGAGTATGACCGCGCCAAGGCAGCAGAGCTGATGGCGTCCATCAAGGATTTCCCGAATCTGGTGTTCGAGGGTCACTCGACCGACTACCAGACCAAGATTAAGCTGCGCGAGCTGGTTGAGGACGGCGTAGGCATCCTCAAGGTTGGCCCGGCGCTGACATTTGCGATGCGCGAAGGCATGTTTGCGCTGGCGCATATCGAGGAAGAGCTGCTCTATGGCACGGATATTGAGCCGAGCCACTTCATCGAGACGCTGGACAAGGCTATGCTGGCGGATGACAAGCACTGGAAGAAGCACTATCAGGGCACTGAACTTGAAATCCGCATGAAGCGCAAATATTCTTTCTCCGACCGCTGCCGCTACTACATGCCGACTCCGTCGGTAGAAGAGGCGAAGGAGCGCCTGATCGGTAACCTGCGCAAGCTGGGCATTCCGCTCAACCTGCTCAGCCAGTTCATGCCCATTCAGTACACCAAGGTGCGTGAGGGCCTGCTGGAGAACGATCCGGTTGCACTGGTCGAGGATCGCATCATCAACACCATGGACGAATACCTGTACGCAACCCATCAGAAGGAACTGATGTAAGCAGTTCAAACAAGAAAAAAGGACGGCGAAAGCCGTCCTTTTTGTTTTGCACTTGGTTATTCCCAGTTTGTCCACACGTCGGGCTGATAGCCGACGGTAGCTTGTCTGCCGTTGCGCACGATAGGTGTTTTGAGAAGCGTGCCATCCTCGAGCAGCTTTTCCTTTTTGTCCTCGTCATAAGCGAGATAGGCGAGTGAAGCATAGCCCTTGCTCTTTTCATCGAGTACCGCGTCCAGCCCGCCAACGGCTTTGAGCACGCTGTCCAGTTCGCCGCGGGACATGCCTTTTTGCGCAAGATCAATCATCTGAAACTTGATGCCGCGTTCCTTAAACCAACGCTGGGCTTTCTTGGTGTCAAAGCACTTGTTTTTGCCAAATATCTGAATGTTCATTGCATCCGTCTCCTTTGCCAACAGTATAGCAAAGCGCACGGCGGGACGCAAGGGGGATCGGTTATTGCTTGGCACGACGAGACAGGCGCAGAACGCCGTAGGAATGCGAGAAAAGCAGCAGCAGCACACAGGCGAGTGCGGCGCAGCGGCCGAGTTCACAAAGCAGCAGAGGGACGGCGAAAAACACTTCGCCATGGCGTGCAAAATCACCGATCGCAGCAAGTCCCGCTGCGGAGAAATTGGGATAAGGAAGCAAGGCGGCGGTATGCACACCCAGCAACAGTGTGGTACGCAGCGAGATCAGCGCAAACAGCGCACCGCCGGTGGCCAGACCGCGCGCCGCTGCACCGGAAAGCCGTTCCGGCAAAGAGAGCGAGAGCACAAGTGATGCGGGCAGCAGGCGCAGCAGAATACGGCCGGTCTCGCGCGGCAGAGTGGCATCGGGCATGCCCCAGTGCATCGGCTGAAGCTGTGAGACGGTCAGAATGCCGCTCAGGATAACAATGACCCCGGCCAGCCATGCAACCGGCAGCGCCCACATGGCGCAGCGGTTGAGCCCTGACGTCGCAGCGAGCATGGTGCAAACGGTAAGGAGCAGGATCAGGCTCCAAAGCGGACGGGAGGAAAACACTGTGCTGCGCAGAAAGACGCCCATGCGTGCAAGAGAGGATGTCAGCGGCCAGAGTGCAAACAGCGCAAGCAGCCATTGCAGCGCACGGGATCGCTGCCAGATCGGGGCAAGGCGCGCTCCACCCGCACAGATCAAGGCGCAGATCAGGCTGGCCAGCGCTGCTGCATAGACTGTTTGCGTACCGGCGGTCGTGTACAGGATTTCGCTCAGCGGCAGCAGCGCGAACAGCGCAGCGCCCCAACGGGGGAATAAGCGTTCACGCATGGGCGCCGCCTCCAATCTCGCCGCCGTCGAGGAAGCACGACAACCGCTCGTTGGCAAAGACGGCGGTGCCTGCGGGCGCGGTTTGACCGAATTCGTCCAGATGCAGCGCGGGCAGGATGGCGGTGCCATCAGCGTGCAGCACTTCAGACACGCGGTAGAGCGGCATATCGGGCAGAGTACCTTCCTGCGCGGCGCGGTCGAGCAGTTCACTGAGCGCATATATTTCATCGTCGGCTTGCAGCAGGTCGGTAGCAGCGCCGTCGCGCACGACCGCGACGCGCAGGCTGAGACGAACATCGTTTTCCGTGCACAGGTAATCCGCCAGTGGTAGGATGCTTTCCTCAGCGACGCTTTCACTGATGAGCAGCACCTGCGCATGGCTCAGATACAGATCTCCGGGCAGGATATTGCTGAGATTGGTCAGCAGTTCAGGCAGGTCGCGTCCGGTGGCGGAAAGATAGGCGGGTGAGGCAGCATCGTCCAGACTGTCCTGCCGTACGACCTCGGCGGTCAGACGGTAGACGTCGTCCGTGCGGTCGAGCGCAAGTGCGGAGACCGGAGAGACTTCACGGGCGCAGCCACATAGCAGCAGAGAAAGCAGCAGTAAAATTCCGGGCAGTTTCAAGGTTTGTCCCCCTTTGATGAATTCCGTTTGACCGCAAAGCGGTCGTACCGCATGAAAAACCATGGTGCCCGCAGCCAAGCGTCCTCCTGTTCTGCCTGTACACGCGGGATCAGGTTGAGCAGATAGGGTATCGAGCACGAGTGCATTCGGCAAAGCCAGGTCAGTACCAACGCGAGTGCAAAGCTGACGCCATATAGGCCATAGGCAGCGGCTCCAGCCAAAAGCGCAAAACGAAGCCACAAGGTTGCGGTTTGCAGTTTGGGTACCATCAAACCGGTCACACCCGCAATGGCTACCACAATCACCGTCGGCGCAGCGGCAAATCGTGCCGAAACCGCAGCCTGTCCGAGCACCAAGCCGCCGACGATGCTCATCGTCTGGCCCATTGCGCCCGGCGTGCGCGCACCGGCCTCTTTGAGCGCTTCCAGCACGAGCAGCAGCAAAAAGGTCTCCCATCCGATGGGCAGCGGCACGCCGCGTTGTGCCGCTGAGACGGCAAACAGCAGCCGTGCGGGAACCAGCTCACGGTGATACAGCATCAGTGCGATATAAACTGCGGGAAAGGTGATGGTAAAAACAAAGCCTGCCACGCGCAGCAGGCGGGATAGGTTGGCCTGCAAAAAGCTGATATAGTAATCGTCGTTAGATTGGAAGCATTCCTGAAACAGAAAGGGGGCGGTCAGCACGACCGGACTGCCGTCCACTACAATGGCGCAGCGGCCTTCTACAAGCCGCGCGGCGACTACGTCCGGGCGTTCGGTCGTGCCGAGAGTAGGAAAGGGTGATAAACGATGGTCGCGGATGCGCTCGGCCAGATAGTTGGCATCCAGTACGCTGTCGATATCGAGCGCCTCCAGCTTGCGCTTGAGATGGGCAATCAGCTTTTGCTCGCATACCCCTGCCAGATAACAAAGGCAGACGACTGTATTGGTGCGGCTGCCGATGCGCAGAAAGGTGAATTTGAGCCGTTTGTCATTGAGCCTGCGGCGGATGAGGGCGAGATTCGGCATAAAGCATTCGGTGAAGCCCTCGCGCGGGCCGGAAAGCACACGTTCATTTTCGGGCTCGGACGCACTGCGTACGGAAAATCCCTTGGTGTTGACCACGACCGGCCGCGCTTCCCCTTCGGTGAATACCACCGTATCGCCATACAGGAAGGAGGCGAACAGCTTGGAAACATCGGTCTCCACGCGGCTGTCGTTAATTTGCAGCACGGTTTGGCAAAGTGTTTCTGCCGACGCGCGGCCCAAATCCGAGCAAACGATTGGCCGGATGACACTTTGGTTGATAGCAATGTTATTGACCATGCCGTCGAAGAAGAATACGGCACAGGAAAGACCGGCATGACCGACCGCGCGGCGTGTGACGAACGTGTTATCACCCTGAAAAATAGTCTGCATCAGGCGGATGTTGCTTTCCAAATCGGTGGAGAATGTGATGGTATCCATGGTTTCACCCCTTATTGGGGGTATTTTGTGCCAAATGGTGCGGGCTTATACGTTATTGAGATCATCGGCCAGCGTCTGTCCGAACAAATGGATGGCGGCGAGTGCTTCCGGCATGGTATTGCCCGAAGAGCCGACTTCAATCAGCATCGAGCCAGCCCGTACATGCTGGTTGAAACGCTGGGTTCGTAAGTTGACAGGACGCATCAGACCGGGGTAGGCGCGGTTGAGCTGGTATTGCAGACCGGTGACATAGTTCAGATTGTCCTGCCAGTTGGGGTGGGTCAGTCCGCCGTCATCCGTACCGACGACGAACATCAGCTGCGCCATTTCTTCGCCGTCAATGGTACAGGAAGTTTTGTAGGCCTGCCCGTCGTCGGTCAGAATAGAGTCACGGTGCAGGTCGATGACGATTTGAATAGATGGATATTCTTCGACTGCCTGCTCGATGGCAGCGAGCGAGCGGTCATACGAGCCGGAATAGGCGGGGGAGTCGAAAATGTCGCGAATATGTATGGTTTCGATGCCGTTATCCTGCAAAACGCTTTGCAGCTCGTCACCAACACGCACAACATTGTAACGGGTGTCGGTTGTGCGTTCGTTTTCAGTCGGTGTGTAGGGGAAGGCAGCGTCTGGTGTGTAGCTTTCGCTGCCGTGCGTATGTACGATAAGCACCTGTGGACCGTCTCCGCTGACATGGATGGCGGCATCCGATGCCAGACAGGCCGCCACATCAACCGCATAGGAGGTCTCGTTATTGACGGTAATGGTGGTAGCCTTATCCGCGGCATCCAGCACCGGGTTGTCGTTTTCGTCTTCTTGCGGGATATAAGTGCTTTCTGCAAGCGGGCTTTCCGCGTCCTCACTCAATGCGGATGCCGCTGTGCGGGGAACGAAAACCGCAGCCTGATCGGGCGAAAGTCCCAGTTCAAGCGAAACCGCGCGCATAATAAAATCGCCGTTTCCTGCCAGACGCATCAACGCCTGCTGCGCGGTGGATTCGCCGCCCATGCGCGAAAACAGCAGCAGCGAGGCGGCAATGCACAGTGTAACAGCGGCGGGCAGACCGATGCCATGCCGCCGCCGAGTGGATTTTCTGCGCCTTTTCATGGTTGCCACCTCCCTGCGTTTTGTTCTATCATACGCCCGTCCGTGCGCGAGTATGACCGAAAGATGGCAGGAGTTTCAAGACAGATACAGGTCGATATCGCTGACAGACAGGTGCGGGTGCAGCGCCATGTTGACGGCATAGCCGATCACGCGGGCAATATCGGCAACTTCGCGGTCGATATCGCGCGTGGTGACCATGACCGGCAGGGAAAGATCGTCGAGGGCTTCGCAGGAGGAGCCGCCAAGCTGCGCGGCGATTTCGTGCGCAAGTGTTGCGCCGTCCACGACGGTTGGCACACCGATAGCGATGACCGGCACACCGAGCGTATCGCTGTTGAGCGCCGCGCGCGCATTGCCGACACCCGCGCCGGGCGTGATGCCGGTATCGGCCAACTGGATGGTGCGCAGCAGACGGCTCAGCCGTCCGGCGGCAAGCGCATCCACTGCGAGCACGGCGGCAGGCTTGACGCGATCCAGCACACCACAAATCACCTCGCCGGTTTCCACGCCGGTCTGCCCCAGCACACCGGGCGCGAGGGCAGATACCGGACGCCAGGAGGCAAATACGTCCGGCACCTGCTCGACCAGATGGCGGGTAGCGATCACATGGTCGATTGCCTGCGGGCCGATGGCGTCCGGGGTAATCATGCGGTTGCCGAGCCCCGTGACCAGAACCGGGCCGGAGGATGCGCTGTCCGGCAGTAGATCAGTTAGAAGCGTGCTCAGTGCGCGGCAGGCGCGTGGAAACGCATCCTCTTCGCGCCGGACGAGCGCATCCAGTTCCAATGTCACATATCGTCCGCAGGGCTTGCCGATTTCCCGCGCTGCATGCTCGGTTAAAATATCCACTTCGTTGACCGAAAAGCCTTCAATCGTGCGTTCAGTCTGCCGCACCTGCCGTAAGTTTGCTGCATGGGGCAGATTTTGTACTGCTTCCACTGCCAAATCCGTGCGAAAAGCCATTGCATTCACTCCTTTTTTGAGTATTTTACGGCGCGTCGGATTTTTTATACAGAATCATGGAAAAAAGACTTGCATTTTGGGAAAAGTGATGGTAGAATAAAAACACTGACGAATAGATAACGAAGGAGGTGTTTTCGGAATGCCCAACATCAAGTCTGCAAAGAAGCGTGTCAAGGTTAACGCTGTCAAGGCGATGAACAACCAGATGGCTAAGAGCGCGCTCAAGACCACGCTGAAGAAGTTCGATACGGCTGTTGCTGCCGGTGATAAGGCGGAAGCGACTGTTGCTTATACGACCGCTGTCAAGGCGGTTGATCAGGCGGCTGCCAAGCACCTCCTGCATAAGAACAACGCGGCCAACAAGAAGAGCAAGATGACTACCAAGCTCAACGGCATGGCGTAAGAGTTCGTAATAGAACAAAGAAAAATCCCGAGACAAAAGTCTCGGGATTTTTTGCGTCCATCATGCAGAAAGCGTCTTGGTATGAGTCCAAGCGCAAAAAGAGTTGCAGTTATGAAGAAAATCAGTAAAGCACAAGTGGCGGTTTGGATTTTTGCGGCGATGGTGCTCAGTTACCGGTGGTATCGGGAAGAGCAGCGTGCCGGATGACGAGAAAGCAACACAATGTTCCCCACGCGCAGTTGTGACGAAAAGGGATAGGAAAATAGGGAAAAACGTGGGAAATTGCGGATAATGAAAACCGAAACAATAATTTTATTCAACTTTTAACTTGCCAAGTGGGGACGAATGTGATATAATTTTGCAGTAAGTTTACATGGGTGGAGGAAATCACCCATGTTGTCCACCTTACGGCAAGGAGAAGATTATGACAAGAACGCGTAAGCTGGCAGCAGTGATGCTGCTGGTTGTTGTCGTTGCAGTAAGCGTGCTGACAGCTGCGCTTGCGACGGACAACACGGAAACCTATGCGTATTTGCCCGATCACTCTGTTTATTTCTATGACGTTACAGAGAAGTACGCATGGGCTCACCGCGAAATTGATACGCTTGCGGTTGCAGGGGTAATCAAGGGGAGCGGTAATCATCTGTTTTACCCGGGCAGCGCCATTACCCGGGCGGATTTCATTGTGATGCTGGATCGTGCATTTGGCATGAGCAAGGCGCTGGATAGCGGCCTGATTGATTCGAGCGGTACTTTTGTGGATGTGCCGGGTAACACATATTATAGTAAGTCTGTTACTGCGGCAAGGGCTTTCGGTGTCGCTACAGGAACGGATGATAACCGTTTTCTGCCCGATCAGAACATGACCCGACAGGATGCTATGGTATTTCTCAATCGCACGCTGAGCCGTACGCAGCTGACGTTGCCGATCGGAACTTTGTCGGGTTACTCGGATATTGACCAGATATCCAGTTATGCTCGCGAAGCGGTCAGTGCATTGGTCAATGCCAGAGTCATCAGCGGTTCCAATGGAAAGCTGAGCCCAACGGCGAATGTCACCCGCGCGGAAATGGCGGTCATGCTGTATCGCGCGACCCACTTGCTGGACGGAGGAACCAATGCGGTTTACCAGCAGCGCGGCAATGTGGTCAATCTTTGCATCGGCGCGCAGAGCTACTGCGATGTGGTGATTGAAAATTATGATTCCAGTGTGCAATATCAGGGCCTGATGCAATATACCAATCTGCGGCAGGAGAATGGTGTCACATATATCACGCTGACCAACCCGCAGAAAATCAACTACGCGGTGACGTATACTGATGGACAGTTCTTGTTCAAAGATGCGCAGAGTGGTGAGACGTTCACCATGCCGGCGGCATCAAACTGCGTGGCAGTGGATGTAACGCAGCCATATCACCAGATCGATGCACCGGTCAGCACAGGAAATGTGTATCGCTATTGCTATCCGTCTGTTGTCAATGGCGAGGTTTCGATCATCTATTATACAACTGCATAAAAGCAAACAAAAACCACCGGATGTGTCCGGTGGTTTTTTTGTTTGTGTCAGTCTTTTGCCAAACGAAGGCCGTCATAGCGGGTAACGTGGAAGGTATAGGGCAGCGCGGTGGTTTCAAAGCCGATCTCGCGCAGTACGGCGCGGATATTCTCAACAAGATGATAATTGAAATCGCGCTGGGAGATGGAAACCTTGAGTGTATCCTTGTACGAACTGATCAGAATGCCGAACGGCTGAAATGCGCAGGGTAAAATTGCGGCATAATCGGCCACAAGCGGCTCCATGCTGGGCGGCAGCTTGAATTCACCGATGTTGGTCAGGATGAAGCTGTCGCGGCGGATATAATCGCGCGCCTGCTGGCGCATCATCTGTTCCTTTTCGTCGATGGGCATGTCCAGTTTGTGGGATTTTGCAACGCGATTTGCATTTTTCAGAGCCCAGAATACCGCATGCGGCAGGTTTTTCTGCGTATCGAAATAAGCTTTGCAGGCTTGGCAGGCTTCCAGAAACGGCATGCTGAAATACTCATAGAAAAACGGCAGATCCAGCAGGGAGACAAAGAAGCGTGTGGTTGTGGTTTTGACATACGCGCGCAGATCCATCGGCACTTCGGCAATGATCGGTTCAGTGCGGTCAGTACCCTCATAGTAGGTGCGATACATGCCCATGGAGATCGCGGTCATGAGGAAGGTCATAGGCGTTACGCCGTTGCCTTTGGTGTATTCGAGCAGCTGCGGCAAAGACATGGTCAGTTCCGTGGTCAGTTCGTTATCATCATTGCTGCTGTCATATTCCGGCATGTGGAACGAGGGAACGTCCGGGTGATGATCGGCATCCGATTGCGGCATACCGCGCAGACGCAGATAGCCGTCTTCGCAATCCTGCGGCGTAAACTGTGTTTCATTGGTGCGGATGGAACGACCGGGGTCCACGTCGTGTCCCATGCCCTTGAGATAATAATATAGAATACTGCGAATGAACTGGTCAAAGCCGCGACCGTCCGAAATACAGTGCTGGTATTCCAGATAAATCGTGTTATCCTTATAGCCGCACAGGAACAGATAGCCGTTCGTGTCTTCCGAGCCAATGTAGTATGGCGACAGGTCGTTCATTGGCAGAATCTTGGGCGGTTGATTCAGAATGCGATAGTGATATTGTGTTTCACCGCGTACAAGGCCGAGCGCAAACTGCGGATAGCGGTCCAGCGTAGTGCGCACGGCTGCCAGCAGTACGCGCGGATCGACCGGTTCGGTCATACGGATGATGTGACGCGGTGCGGTTGTCAGATCTTTGTGTGTGGCATACATAAAAATAGCGCCGTAGCTGTCTACTTTCAACAGCGCATCTTGATAGGCTTCATTCATAACAGACACCTCCCATTACAATATTTTATTATAAATCAAATTGCGTTAAAAAAACAGGGAATCCACGCAGAATTTGGAAAAACGTAACAGAGATTTTTTGTGCAGCCAGTGAGTTAACTTTTTGTCCGGTCCCTTTGTGCGGCAAAAAGCATACGCTGGATGGGAGGGATTTCTGTGATTACGATCAGTTTGTGCATGATTGTGAAGAATGAGGAGGCTGTTTTGGCGCGATGTCTGGACAGTGTGGGGGAGATAGCGGATGAAATTATTGTAGTGGATACCGGGTCATCCGACCGGACAAAGGAAATCGCTGCACAGTACGGACAGGTGTTTGATTTTGTTTGGTGTGAGGATTTTGCTGCGGCACGGAACTATTCTTTTGCACAAGCGACAAAGGACTTTATCCTGTGGTTGGATGCGGATGATGTAATTACACCGGAGGATAAAGCACGTTTTTGGAAGCTCAAACAAGAACTGGATGAAACCACCGACGTGGTTATGCTGCCGTATCATACCGCTTTTGATGAGCGCGGGCGTCCAACTTATACCTATTATCGGGAACGGCTGCTGCGGTGTGCGGCAGGTTTTCAATGGGTGGGCGCGGTGCATGAATGCATCGCACCGTGCGGGCACGTTCGGTATGGAGAGGCAGCAGTGACACATCGGAAGGAAAAAACGTCGGATAGTGATCGGAATTTGCGGATTTACGAGAAGCTGTTGGCGCGTGGAGAGCAGCTGGATGCGCGTGGGCAATTTTATTATGCGCGCGAATTGATGATGCACCAGCGGTTTGTCCAAGCGGTTGCGGCGTTTGAAAATTTTTTGCAGAGGCCGGACGGCTGGCTTGAAAACCGGATCGAGGCGTGCAGAAATTTGGCGAATTGCTTTTTGTCGTTAGGGAAGCGGGAGCAGGCACGGCAGGCATTGGTGCACTCGTTTGCGTTGGACAGCCCGCGTGGAGAAACCTGCTGCGCCTTGGCTGCCTTGGAAATGGAGGATGGCAGGCTCCAGCAGGCGCGGTTTTGGTATGAAACCGCATTGCATGTGCCATATGCGGAGCAAAACGGCGCTTTTGTCAAGCCGCTGTGTTATGGATATATTCCGTGTTTGGGATTGTGCATGTGCTGCGATCGGCTTGGGCGGCACGCGGAAGCAGCCGAATGGAATGAGCGTGCCGCAGTGTATTGGCCGGAATCCCCAGCGGTTGCCTATAATCGACGATATTTTGCGGGTTTGGAGCGGTAAGGCAGTGTCAATAGAACGGAAGAAAGCATAGACTGAACTGCCGGATACTTTTTCGGCAAATCCTTCGAAAGGAAGAATGATATGTATCATCGCCCTCAATTCGGTGGATGTGGCGGCAGAGATCGTGCATCTGACGGATGGATTGAATCTCTTTGCGGTGATTGTGGTGCGGACGAACGGCGGGGACCGACCGGACCCAAAGGCGATACCGGTCCGGCTGGGCCGCGCGGATGCCGCGGTGAACGCGGGCCGATGGGACCACAGGGTAGGATGGGAGCGACTGGAGCCACGGGTGCTACTGGTGCAACAGGTCAAAACGGAGCAACAGGACCGACCGGTCCCACAGGTCCAACTGGAGCAACAGGCGCTACGGGGCCTGCAGGTGGTCCGACAGGCCCGACAGGCGCAACTGGTGCCACCGGACCCACCGGCCCGACAGGTGCGAGTGGTCCAACCGGCGAAACTGGTGCCACTGGCCCGACTGGTCCAACTGGTGTAACCGGCCCGACTGGTCCGACCGGCCCGACCGGTGTAACTGGCCCAACAGGACCTACAGGTCCAACGGGCCCAACAGGCCCAACAGGCCCAACTGGTCCGACCGGTGTAACTGGCGCAACAGGTCCGACGGGCCCGACGGGTGTAACAGGCCCCACCGGCCCGACAGGTCCAACTGGTCCGACTGGCCCAACTGGTGTAACCGGCCCGACGGGTCCGACCGGTGCCACTGGCGCAACCGGCCCGACAGGTCCTGGCACAGATGTTCAGCTGCTATCTGCCTATTCTACGCCGCCGCAGCCGGCGACTGGCCAGACATCGCTGCTGTTTGATCGAAATGCGCAGTCTTATGGCGATGCGGTTAGTCATACGGAAAACAGCCCTACTTTCACCATCAACCAGCCGGGTGTCTATACCCTTTCATTTAATGGTGGTTTTGCTCCTGGAAAAAGCGTAAGTTTTCCGCTCAATCTCAGTACGGTTGCCCAGCTTAATGGAACCGCATTGCCCGGCGCTGCAGCGCAGCACAATTTCACCAATACCAGTGATGTAGTCAATCAGTCGTTTACCATTCCGTTTACCGTTTCGTCTGTCCCGGCAACGCTGCAAGTTGTCAGTACGGCGAATGGTTTCCTGTACAGCAATGTTTCTGCAACTGTGACCCGAAACGGCGATATACCGACCTGAATATTTGTCGGGAACACAGGTGTCTGCCGATGGCAAAGGCCCGGCCGCTTAAGCGGTCGGGTCTTGTGCTGCTTTCTGGATAAAAATGTTGAAAAAACGCGAATTTATCCGGAAATAGGAATAAATAGGTTCGACTTCTTGTATGGGGTATGCTATACTATACGTATTCTATAAGCATCAGCCGGATAGCAAACCGCAGCATACAAAAAAGAAGGGAAACGGCATGACGATTTTAACCTGCGAATGTGGAAATGAAATTTATATTATGGATGAAACCCAAGCGACCGCATGGCAATGTGATGCGTGTGGACAGTGGTATGATTTTTTTGGTGTGAAAGTAGCGGAGCCGGGGCAAAATGAACCCAAGCCCTCGCCGCATTTGATCAACTGGAGCGCAGGGGAAGATCTGTAAAAGGAGAATGAGATGATCAATAAACAAAAAATTGCGCTGTTGACGGATTCCTGTGCAGATATTCCGCAGGCTTTGGTGCGGCGGTATGACATTTATGTGGTACCGCTCAAACTGATTTTCTCGGATGGCGAATATGCCGATGGTGTAGATATTACGCCGGATGAAGTGTATCGTCGGCTGCCGCAGGAAATTCCCAAAACGACACTGCCGAGCGGCGATATGGTGGAGCAGGCGTTTGCTCGGATCAAGCAGGCCGGATATACCAAAGTGTTGGCGATTAACCTATCCGGCGGCTTGAGCGGTACCAGCAATATGGTGCGTTTGATTGGAGAGCAGACCGTCGGTTTGGAGGTCGCTTCGTTTGATACACGGAGCGGCTCTTTGGGTATTGGCATGACGGTGATCCAAGCGGCGCGTTGGATCGAAGAGGGGTGGTCGTGGAGCGAACTGCTGCGCGCCATACCTGTGCTGATTCGGAACACGCATGTATTTTTCTGTGTGGATACATTAGAATATTTGCAGAAGGGCGGTCGCATCGGTAAAATTGCCGCCGTAGCGGGAACGCTGCTGCAAATCAAACCGATCATCTCTTTTACACCGGATGGGGAATTGATCAGTGTGGCCAAAATCCGCGGACGAAAAGCTGCGATGCAGAAAATGGCGCAGTTGGCCATGGCGCTGATGCCGCGCGGCGTGCCATTTAATTTGGCGGTCGCACATGGGAGCTCGTCGTCTGAACTCAAGGAGATACGGGAGCTTGCGCAGAAAAGCCTGCCGGATTATCAGCATTTGATGGAGGGGGAAATCGACTGCACGCTGGGGGCGTATGTGGGGCCGCACCTGTTGGGCATCGGTGTACAAATGTTGACCGAAGCACTTTCTACTGCCGGGAAAGAAAATTAACGGTACTGTAACTTTTGTATTCCGGTTTTGATGCTATAATAAACCAATAGAGAATATATTCAATTAGTAACTGGTAGGAAGGAATGAACGGAAATGACATATCAATCGTCGCACCGGACAACGTACCGGCGCCACAGACACCGCCGCCGTAACAGTCACTATGGCGTGTTGATCGCACTGATTCTGGTGGTGATCATCGCAGTCCCAGTCGCGTTTCATGTTGTCAAAGGAATATCCAGTGCGATTTTTGGTGGGGATCGGAATCAGCTGGTATACCAAGTGGACAATACACGCGCATTTTCGGACGGTAAAACAGTTGACCTGAATGGTGCTGCACCGTATCGGGACAGCAGCGGAACGGTTTTTGTGTCGGCAAAGTCCTTGTGCGACAATCTGAAGCTGGAACTATCCTGGGAAGAAAGCAGCAAAACGGCTGTGATTACCGAGCACAAAGATACGCTGCGCATGCAGGTGGACAGCAAAACTGCACAGTTCAATGAAGAAACGAAAACCTTGTCGGCTGCCCCAGCATTAAAAGACGGCACGGTTTATGTGCCGGTTCGGGATATCTGTCAGACGTTTTCGTGGCAGGTAGGCGAGCTGGGTGCGGACATGGGCGATCTGGTTGTGGTTTCTCAGTCCAAAAAGGCGCTCGATGATGAAAAAATGGGCAAGATTGCCGACGAAGCCTTGGCGGAACTTGGCCCATCGGAGACACAGCTGGCGGCCGACAGTGTGATCATGCGCACGGATTCCGATAAGCTGCAATATCAGGGCGAGGTCCGGCAGATGAAGGAAGAGGGCAATCACCGCGGCGCACCTGTCATGGAACGGGATGGCGCGCAATATGTGCCGCTGAGTGCAGCGGTGACGACATTGGGCGGCACGGCTTCTTTTGATGGCAGTCATGAGTGGACGGTAGACTATAACGGTATCCAATCGACCGTACAGGATAATGGCAAAGCCAAGGTCAATGGCGACCGTGTAAAGGGCGATAACATCAGCGCCTTTACAGATGAGGAAAGCGGTCGGTTTTATGTATCCGCATCGCTGTTTGCCGCAGTGCTCGGCAAAACCTATACGGGTCTGGAGGATGGTGCATTTGTATTCACCGCAACTTCTCTGGATGGCTTTGATAGCCAGAAAGCTTACTTGTCTGGTCAGACGAGCGGACTGACACAAGCGGTTAGCGTAAATGTGCCGGATGCGGATGTGTATATTGCGTTGACGTTCGATGACGGACCGACCGGTGCGCTTGACGGATATCCGAACGGATTGACGGCAACTCTGCTGGATGGTCTGAAAGAGCGCGGTGCGCATGCGACCTTCTTCATGGTTGGCGATCGTGTCAACATGTTCAGCAGTACGCTGCCGCGGCTGGCGTCCGAAGGGCATGAATTGGGCAACCATACGATGACCCACCCGATGCAGCATCTGACCGGACTGAATACGGACGGCATTCGGCAGGAAATTTCCTCCGCAACGAATACCATTCAGGAGAAAGCAGGGCAGGCCCCCACGGTATTGCGTCCGGTTGGCGGCGGCGTGAACAGCGATGTCAAGGCAGTTGCCAAGGAGCTGGGATTGCCGATTATCAACTGGAATGTGGATACGCAGGATTGGCGCAACCGTGATGCGCAAAGCGTACACGATGCGATCGTAAATGCAGGGGACGGATCAGTGGTTCTGATGCATGACCTGTATCCGACCTCGGTCAAGGGTGTGCTTTCAGCGATTGACGAACTGCAAAGCCGCACGGATAAGACCTATGCGTTTGTTACGGTTTCCGAGCTTGCGGCAGTCAAGGGCATTGCACTGGAGCCGGGCGTTGTCTACAATGGCTTGACCGATAAGGTCGCGCAGGAGATTGCGGACGGCACCTATGCGCCGACGGAATTTACCTGATGGAAAAGCAATAAATAAAATGCAATGGAAGCCACCAGCACGTTTAGATACGGCTGGTGGCTTTCCCTTGCGTGAAAAAAGCAGGCAGACGCTTTTGCGTCTGCCTGCTTTTGTGATGCTTGCTGTTATCTGCGGCGTCTGCGCTGAAAATTGGTGTTTTCGTATCTTGAACGCAGGTTTTTGCGCTGCTGGCGGCGGCGTATACCGCCGAATGTCAGGTTAAACAGAATATACAGTACGACAAATACTGCCAAAACGATTAGAATAACCTTAAATACTGTGCTTTGGAAGAAGTTGCTGAGTTGATCGGCATAGTAGAGCACAGGGCTTCTTTCAACATCGCTGAGCGCTACCAGCTCGACTGTACCGTAATTCGTGCCGTTATAGGAATAGGTGACGCTACCGATCACATCGCCTGCTTTGATGGGTGCGTCCACGCTGTCCGGTGCGGTAATCGGAGGATCTTGGGTGAGTTCTTCGATATCCAAATCCTTGGGAACCAAAGCCACCAGATCATTTTTGGCAGTCAGCACCAGCTTGTCCGTATCGGTGGATAGCTCCACATCGATTTGTTTGACAGTGTCGCCCTGCTTGACAAGTGTTTTGGAGGTGAAGTTATCAAAACCCCACTCAAACAGCGCTTTGGTGTCCGTGAAGCTGGCAGGGATTTCGGGGTAATCAGCCGATTTTTCGTCACATCCCATGACCACAGAGTACAGTTCAGCGTCGCCGTATTTTGCGTAGCCCGCAAAACAGTTGCCTGCCTGCGAGGTGTTGCCGGTTTTGATACCCAAACAATAGTTATACGCATAAGCGGCGTACGAGCTGAGGATGAGCTTATTGGTAGTCAGAATGATGCGTTCATCCTGCATGTTGGTTTTGGACATACGGTGCTGTACGGTGGAAACGATGTCCGCAAAGGTTTCGTCCTGCATGGCAGCGTAGCTGATTTTGTACAGGTCGCGTGCGGTGGTATAATGGTCGTCATCGTGCAGACCGCAGGGATTGGAAAAGTGTGTGCCGGTGCAGCCAAGCTCAGCGGCGCGCTCATTCATCATATTGACGAAGTTTTCATAGGTGCCGCCGACGTGACGGGCGAGCATGTAGGCCGCTTCGTTGGCAGAGGGCAGCATCAGCGCATACAGAAGGTCCTCCACGGTAACGGTTTCGCCTTGTTTGATACCGGCGTTTGAACTATCCGCAGACAGCTTTTTAAAGTCGGATGCTTCTGCAGTGACCGTTTCGCTCAGATCGGTCACGTTTTCAAGCACGATCAGCGCAGTCATGATTTTTGTTGTGGAAGCCGGATAGCGGCGCTCATCCGCATTTTTCTCATACAGCACCATGCCGGTGCCCGGGCTGATGAGCAGCGCGGCTTCGGCGTTGAGTGTAGGTGCATTGGATGCGGCAGCAATGACATTGGCGTTGCTCGCTTGATTAGCAGTATCCGTGCCTTCGGAGTCGGTGCTTTCCGTGTCGCTGTCGGTATCTGAGTAATCAGAAACCGTGTCTTCATCCTCTGGCGCAGCAAACGCCTGCGGCAGCGGGACGGCAGCAAACAGCAAAATGAAGCACAGGGCAAGCGCTGTGCAGCGGTTCCATAGTATATTATTTTTCATTGGTATCCCCCAGTGAGAAGTCAGCATCGGTGAAATGGCCACGCAGCGCCGCCGGCTTGGGCGGCACACGGCGCAGGGGATCGTATCGGAACGAACGGCAATGATCGGTTCCGTCTACTACACCGCGGCGGCGGCAGGCAATGCGCTGGCCGTCGGCCAGCGGTGTGCCATGTGAGCAATAAGTACAGCGTGGCTCAATATTTTTGCGCAGCAGCTTTTTCAGCTTCATGCGTCAGGTCACTCCAATCTAATGTTCTGTGACCCATTATATCTTATTTTTCGCTTTTTTTCCAGACCAAATTGTAAACAACATCAAAAGCAATATCAGGAAGAAAATCGGATAGTGACGCTGCGATGCTGCGTTGCCCATGGGGGCGAAGGCTGGCAGTGCGGCGGGCGAAATGCGGGTTATCAGTGCGGTGAGGGCAGCTGCCATAGCGCCGTGCAGCAGTTTGCAGGCGGCAAATCCGTGCATGGGCAGACCGGCAGGCTCTGCCAATGCGCGCGCCTGAAACTGCACGGCCAGTCCGCCGAAACCCAGCAGGAACGAGGTGAGCGTCAGTTTTACACGGCTGGGCAGAGGAACTGTGTGAAGTGCATCCAGACCGGAGGTCAGTTCCAGCATGCCGGAGAGCGCATTGCCGTATGGGAAGTATGATAAAACCGGTTGTGCCAGCCGCAGCAGCACGCAAAAAACGGTCAGAAAAGCGGTGACGGTCAGTGCGGTGGCAGCTGCCTGCTGCACGGCAGCGCAAAATACGGCGGAAAAACTTTGGGTGGGGGTGCGGTCTTGCGGAGCGGATGTCTCGGTTTCAGGTGTATATTGTGCCGGACGCGCAACCAGCAGCCCAGTGAGCAGGGCAGTCAAAATATGGATGCCGTAAAGCGTTGCACCTGTGCGCGCGCTGCCGAAAATGCCGAGTCCAGCCAGTCCAATGCAGAAGCCGGGGCTGGCGCAGTTGCAGAAGGTGTTGACCCGCTCCGCAGTATCACGCGAAAGCACGCCCTGCCGCAGCAGATCGACCGTGGTCGCCGTTCCGACCGGATAGCCGCCGGTCAGTCCAAGGATAACAGCAGGAGCGGCAGAGGATGGCAGATGGTACAGCCGTGCGAGCGGACGCGCGGCGAGGCGGGTCAGCGCTTGTGCCAGTCCGCTGCGCACCAACAGGCCGCTTGCCAGAAAAAACGGAAACAGCGCGGGCAGCGCCTGTCCGGCGGCGAGGGAAAGACCGTTGCGCACACCGTCAGCACAGGCGGCAGGAAACAGCAGGAACGCCGCAAATAGGGCCAGAGAGAAAAAGAGTTTCATGCACGCACCTCCGATGCATCAGGATATGCAGTGCTGTCAAGTTTGATGCTGCCCGTGCATACAATAGCCCGAACGGAGGAGGGACGCAAATGGCGCATGACGGGTTGGGCGAGCTGATCGACGATCTGCATGGCTTCCGGCCGCGCGTGGAGATCATCGGCAACAGCCGCGTGGTGGTGGAAAACCATCGCGGCATTCAGGAATATGAGCAGGGACTGCTGCGGGTAAAGTGCAGCGGCTGCGAGGTGCGTATCGTGGGCGCGGGACTGGAACTGACCGCGCTTTCGCTGGATGAACTGGCGGTCACCGGGACGATCGTTTCGGTAGAGTATACGACGGCAGGATAACGGAAAGGGGATGAGAGTATGCTTGCGCGGCTCTGGCGTCTGGCACGCGGACAGGTGCGCGTGCGCGTGACGGGTGCAAGCCTGCCGCGCTTTCTCAATCTGTGCGCTGCGAAAGACCTCATGCTGCGGCGGATGGAGCGCACAGCGTGGAATGAAATGTATGCTACGTTGTCGCTTGCTGATTTTCGTGCGCTGCGGCGGTATATGGGGCGCACAGGCTGCCGGGTCCATATCGTGCACCGGCGGGGAATGCCATTTTGGGCGGCGCGTTTGCGGCCGCGCACCGCATTGTGGGGTGGCCTTGCGTTGCTGATGCTGCTTTGCTGGGTGTTGTGTGCGCATATCTGGTCGATCGAAGCGCATATCGACCCTGCGCTCGATGAGGCGGAGGTGATGCAGCAGCTGGAAGAATTGGGCGTGCATATCGGTGCGCGGATCAGCGAACTGGATACGCGCAGCATCCGCTGGAAGATGCTCGGCAAGCAGCCCAATATGACGTTTTTATCGCTCAACATTAGCGGGAACAGTCTGACAATCGAAGCTTACGGCATTATGCCGCCGGAGGAAAAAATCGACCAGGATGCGGTCGTCAAAGTCGTTGCCGCGCGGGAGGGCGTCATCAAAAGTGTGAAAGCGCTTGAGGGGCAGCCCATGGTGCAGGCGGGAGATGCCGTCGAAACAGGTGACACGCTTATCAGCGGTTTGGTACCTCCTACGCGGGAGGAGGGGAATTATCATCTGACACATGCACGTGGTGAGGTAGAGGCATATACGATGCATCAGGTGACGGCGGCGCGCGCGCTCGAAACCGAAAACAAGGTATATACCGGCAAGGTGCGGCGGCAGTATGCGCTGGTTTTGGGAAATCAACGGTTAAATTTATATATTGGGAGTGGAATTGACGGGGGCACCTGTGATAAAATAATAGAAACCAGAACACTGCGTCTGTCGGACAGCGTCGTGTTCCCGGTGTCGCTGGTCGTGCAGACCTATGTGTTTTATGAGCGCAAGCCGCAGACGGATACGGTGGAGGATGTGCGGGTCGAAATGCTCTCGCGTGCGCTGGAGGAGATCGCTTCCGGTATGGATGGTTCGGTCACAGAGCACAGTGAAACGCTCACCGAGCAGAACGGCGCGGCAGTGCTGCGAATGACCGTGCATGCGGTTGAGCAGATTGGTGTCGAGGCAGTCGATGACAGCACCATCCCGGAAAAACAGCCGGCAGAAGACGAGGCTTCGCCATAGCATACAGCGGCATGCGGAAAGAGAATAAGGAAAGCAAGGTGCAAACCATAGAAAAGACAATACAGGTGGAGAGAACCGAACTGCTGATGTCGGTTTTCGGCGCGTTTGACGAGAATATTAAGCTGATCGAGCGGGAGCTGGGCGTTTCGGTCGTCAGCCGGGGAACCGAGCTGAAAATTTCGGGTGAAGCGGCGGAGGTGGAGACGGCGTCGCATACCATTGAGGCGCTGGTCTCCATGGCGGCGCGCGGCGACGCGATCGGCACGCAGACCGTGCAATATGTCATTGGATTGGCGCGCGACGGTCGTGAGGCTGAGGTGCATACCATGAGCCGAGATGTTCTGTGCATCACGGCGAAGGGAAAGCCGATCAAGGCCAAAACGCTCGGCCAGAAGCGGTATATGGAAGCCATTCGCAAAAATACGATCGTCATGGGCGTTGGCCCTGCGGGCACGGGCAAGACCTATCTTGCCGTGGCCGCGGCGGTTGCGGCCTTCCGGGACAAGCAGGTCTCCCGCATTATCTTGACACGCCCTGCGGTTGAAGCGGGCGAAAAGCTGGGCTTCCTTCCGGGCGACCTGCAAAGCAAGGTCGATCCCTATTTGCGCCCGCTGTATGACGGCTTGTTTGACATGCTTGGCGCGGAGAATTTTGCCAAATATCAGGAGCGCGGTTCGATTGAGGTAGCACCCTTGGCCTATATGCGCGGCCGCACGTTAGATGACAGCTTCATCATTCTGGACGAAGCGCAGAATACCACGCCGGAGCAGATGAAAATGTTCCTGACCCGTCTGGGGTTCGGTTCGCAGGCGGTGATCACGGGTGATATCACCCAGATCGACCTGCCGGACGGGAAGCAGTCCGGCCTGAAAGAAGCGCTGCGCGTGCTTGACGGGGTGGAGGGCATCGCTCAATGCTATCTGACCGAAAAGGACGTGGTGCGGCATGAACTGGTGCAGCGCATCGTCAAGGCGTATGCGGACTACGAAGGGAAAAAGGGCAGGAGCAAAACGCAGGACAACAAGCACCCTGCTTTCCGCCGAAAAGGGGAGAAACGATGAGCCATCAGATCAATATCGGGTTTGAAACCCGGGTGGAAGATGAGCAGGCAGTCAGCGAGCTGATCCGCACCTGTGCGCTGCGCGTGCTCGAGAGTGAGGGCGTGCCGTTTGATGCGGAAATCGACGTGACCGTTGTGGATGCCGATGAGATTCGGCAGCTCAATGCGGAATACCGGGACAAGGATGCAGTGACCGATGTGCTGTCTTTCCCGATGTATGATTTTTTGAACGGAAACCCACAGGAAGAGCTGGAAGCAGAGCAGGACTCGGGCTGTGTCATGCTGGGTGACATGATCTTGTGCTACACGCGCGCCGTCGAGCAGGCGGCAGAATTTGGCCATTCGCCTGCGCGGGAGTGCGGTTATCTGACAACCCATTCGGTGCTGCACCTGCTGGGGTATGACCACGAGCGGAACGATGAGGACACGCGCTTGATGCGCGCCAAGGAGGAGGACAACCTCACCTTTCTTGGACTGACCAGAGAGAACTGATATGGGGAAGAACATCCGAAAATTGCATGAAAGCTTCCAGCATGCGCTGCGCGGATTGGGATTGTGCATTCAATGGGAGCGCAACTTCCGTGTGCATATGGTCGCGGCGTTTTATGTGACCATTTTTGCGCTGATGGGGCGTGCGGGCGTGGCAGAAGCGGCGATTTTTTGCATCTGCTTTGGCCTGACCATGGGCGCGGAACTGATGAATACCGCGATCGAGCGGTTGTGTGACCGGCAGGCCAGCGGATATGACGGGTTTGTCCGTAATGCGAAAGATATCGCGGCGGCGGGCGTGTTTGTGTGTGCCGTAGCTTGCGCGGCAGTCGGCATCTGCATTTTTCTCGGCAGAGGGGTGCTGTGGACGGCGGTGCAGTTTCTGCTCGCGCATCTTTGGGCATTGATGGCGCTGTTGGTGACTATTCCAATTGCACTTTGGTTTATATTTCATTATGGGAGAATACAATGAGCAAGATTACGAAAACTGCGGTCGTCTCGGTGGTCGGCCGCCCGAATGTCGGCAAATCCACGCTGACCAATAAGCTGGTGGGGCAGAAGGTTGCCATCGTTTCCAGCAAACCGCAGACCACGCGCACGCGCATCACGGGTGTGCTCAGCCGTGGGGACACGCAGTATGTCTTTCTGGACACGCCCGGCCTGCACAAGCCGCGTTCCCGTCTGGGTGACTACATGTGCAAAGTCGTGACTGATACCGTGTCTGAGGTCGATGTGGCGGCACTGGTCGTTGAGCCGATCGCCAACATCGGTCCGGCGGAGGAAAGTTTGATCGCACAGATCAAGCAGCACCACATGCCGTCCATTCTGGTCATCAATAAGATCGACACGGTCAAAAAGGAAGAACTTCTTGCGGTCATTGCCACTTATGCGGAGGCGCATGAATTTGACGCGGTGGTGCCGGTTTCGGCGCGCACAGGCGAGGGGCTGAATGATTTCCTGTCTGAAGTAGACAAATATGCCCTCGAAGGCCCGCAGCTGTTCCCGGATGATATGATATCTGACCAGCCGGAGCGGCAATTGGTGGCTGAGATTGTGCGCGAAAAAATGCTGCGTTTGCTTGACCGTGAAGTACCGCACGGCGTTGCCGTCGGCATTGAGCGCTGGCATGAGCGTGAGGATGGCTTGATTGAGATCAACGCAGTTATCTACTGTGAGAAAAACAGCCACAAGGGCATTATCATTGGCAAACAGGGCGCGATGCTGAAAGAAATCGGCCGACAGGCGCGCGCAGATATTGAGCGCATGCTGGATGCGAAGGTGTTTCTTGAGCTTTGGGTCAAGGTCAAGGAAGGCTGGCGCAATAATCAGTATCAGATGCGCAACTTCGGCTACGAGGATCAATAAATGGCGGAGGTCAGGCTGCGCGCGCTCATTTTGCGTGAGGTGGATTTCGGCGACTTTGACCGCTATCTGACCGTGCTGACCGAATACGGCCGCAAAAGCGAAATTCTGTACAAAAACGCGCGGCGGGGTAAAAAACAGAACCCTGCCGCGCGGCAGTTTTGTTATTCCGAACTCATCCTGTCCGAGCGGGGCGGGAAGTACGCGCTGCGTGAGGCCGACCTGGTGCACTCTTTCTTTTCGCTTGCAGAGGACATTGAGCGGTATGCGCTTGCGTGCTATCTGGCCGAACTGGCTGGCGCAGCAACCGGGCCGGATGAGGACAGTCCGGCGGTCTGCCGTCTGCTGCTGCACGCCTTGTATGCGCTGGAGGGGAAAAAACGCGATCCCGCACTGGTAAAAGCGGCATTTGAGTGGCGCGTGCTCGCGGAAAGCGGCTATGCACCTGATTTGGCGGGCTGCGGTGTGTGCGGACAGCCGATCACGCAGCCGCCTGTGTGTTTTTCTGTGCGAGCGGGCACGGCGGCGGATGATAAGTGCGCCGCACGCGTCGGCGGGTATGAACGGCTGGCGGATGGCACGCTGCGCGCGATATTGCATGCACTTTCGGCGGAGCCGCAAAAGGCGTACGCTTTTGCATTGTCCGGCGCGGCAAGGGAGCAATTCTGTCGGCTTGCTGAGCAGTATGTGCAGTATCACCTCGGCTGTGGGTTCGACAGCTTGCAGTTTTACAAATCTGTATTATAATACTTTGTATTTTGGGAGTTTGTGATGAATCGTTTAGGCGAAAAATCCTTAAAAACACTGGAATATTATGAAATTCTTGAGCGGCTGGCCGCGCAGGCTGCGTCGGACGCGGCCAAAGCGAAATGCCGTGCGCTGCGTCCGCTCGATGACCATGAGCAGGCGCAGGTCTGGATGGATCAGACCACAGATGCGAAAAATCGTATGATCCGGCATGGCAGTCCCTCGTTCGGCGGTATCCGTGAGGTGGGTGCGATTCTGCTGCGCGCTGACCGCGGCGGTACGCTGAATCCGCGCGAGCTGCTCGATGTGGCAAGTCTGCTGCAAACCGCGCGCCGCGCATTGGTATATGATGCGGAGCAGGAGGAAAAGACGGCGCTGACGCCGATTTTTGGTTTGCTCACTGGTAACCGATCGCTGGAGGAAGCGATTACGACCGCAATCGTGTCCGAGGAGGAGATCGCGGACGGCGCCTCCCCGGAACTGCTGTCCATCCGCCGCGAGCTGCGGCGCATTTCGGGCAAGGTGCGCGAGACGCTCAATCGCCTGATTGCGGGCGAACGGTCGAAGTATTTGCAGGAAACCATTATCACCCAACGAAACGGGCGTTTTGTGGTGCCGGTCAAGGCCGAACATCGCGGCGATATTCCGGGTCTGGTGCACGATACTTCGTCCACCGGTGCGACGGTGTTTGTTGAGCCGCAGCAGGTGGTCGAGATCAACAACCAGATCAAGGTGCTCGAAGGCCGTGAGGAAGCCGAGATCGAGCGCATTCTTGCGGAATTGTCGAGCGAAGTTGCGAGCTATAAAAATGCGATCGAGCAGGACTTTGACGCGCTGGTGTCGCTCGATTTTGTGTTCGCGCGCGCCAAGCTGTCGTTCGAGATGAATGCAGCTCCGCCGGTGCTTTCGGATGGAAATGGCCGCTGCCGCCTGCTGCGCGCACGGCATCCGCTGCTGGATAAGGACAAGGCAGTACCGATCGACATCGCAATCGGCGGTGAGTATGATACACTGGTCATCACCGGACCGAATACGGGCGGCAAAACCGTGTCGCTGAAAACGCTGGGTCTATTGTCGCTGATGGCGGCATCCGGCTTGCACATTCCGGCGAATGAGCAGAGCGAAATTGCATTGTTTGAGCATGTTTACGCCGATATTGGCGATGAACAGAGCATTGAGCAATCCTTGTCCACATTCTCCGCGCACATGAAAACCATTGTGTCAATCATGGATTGCTGCGGTCAGGGCGATTTGGTGCTGTTTGACGAGTTGGGCGCGGGCACCGACCCGGTCGAGGGTGCGGCGCTTGCGGTCGCGGTCATTGGCTATGCGCGCCAGATGGGCGCGTGTGTGGCGGCGACAACACATTATGCGGAACTGAAAACCTTTGCGCTCACGACTGACGGCGTCGAAAACGCCTCGTGTGAGTTCAACGTGCAGTCCTTGCAGCCGACCTATCGCTTGTTAACTGGTATTCCGGGCAAATCCAATGCGTTTGCGATCGCGGCGCGGCTGGGACTTCAGCCCACCATCATTGAGCGCGCAAAGGAGCAGGTTTCGACCGAGGACGCGCGTTTTGAGGATGTGCTGGCCGAACTCGAACGCGAGCGCCGCCGCGTCGAACAGATGCGGGATGAAGCGGCGAAGATGCGTTCGGCGGCGCAGTCTGAACGCGATAAGATGCGCGCGGAGCGCGACGCGGCAGAAGAACGCGCAGATAAAATGCTGGAAAGCGCGCGCAGTCAGGCCGATCGCATCCTGAAGGACGCGCGCATGACGGCCGAGACCGTCTTTGACGAGCTCGAGGATATGAAGAAAAAGGCACAGAAGAAAAACGCCGATCAGAACCTTGCCGCGGCCAAGGCCGCGCTGCGCGGTGTCATCACGCAGACCGAAAACGAACAGCGCCGCGGTGTGCAAAAGCGTGTGGTTGAGGCGGATGAACAGCGTCCGGTCAAGAAAGGCGACCGTGTGCGGCTGCTGAATGTCGGCGGCGTGCTGGCGGATGTTCTTGCGCCTGCGGATAAGAGCGGTAATGTGCAGGTGCAGGCGGGACCGATGAAAATGGCGGTCAAGGAGAATGAACTGCGTCTGGTTGAACAGCCAAAAGCAGCGAAAAAGCCCGCACCACAGCCGCGGCGGAACGCACCCGCGCGCGAACTCAACCTGCGCTCGGCGGCGAGCGAGGTCGATGTGCGTGGTATGAGCGCGGAGGAAGCACTGTTTGAGGTCGATAATTTCCTGTCCCGTGCGATCATGGCGGGACTGCCGTCGGTGACGGTGATTCACGGCAAGGGAACCGGCGTGCTGCGAAATGCGGTGCAGCAGCATTTGCGCAGCAACAAGCGTGTCAAAAGCGTGCGCAGCGGTGTGTACGGCGAAGGCGAACAGGGTGTGACCATCGTGGAGCTGCGCTGAAACCGGTTTCGGCAGATGGGATAAATTTTGCGCATTTTTTTGCGAAAAACCGTCATACAGGGCAAAATGCCTTATATCTTCGCACAATGCAGGAAAAAATTCATCAAAAACGCAAAAGCGGCGGGCGCAAAAGAGACTTGACGAAATCGACAAAAGAGGATAGACTATATATAACGGATTTGAAGAAATAGGAGCGATGCAGATTATGTATTCGAAAGAGGTACAGGTTACCAATCAGGTAGGCTTATATGCCCGTCCCGCTACGTTTTTTATTCAGAAGGCCAATGAGTTCAAGTCGACGATCCTGGTAGAGAAGGAAGAGCGCCGCGTTAACGCGAAGAGCTTGCTCGGCATTCTGTCCCTGGGCATTACCAAGGGCACTACCATCAACCTGATCGCAGACGGCCCGGACGAGGAAGAGGCTGTTTCTGCTCTGGTTGAGCTGATTACGTCCAACTTTACCGACTAAGTTATCGCATCCTGAGGAAAAGCGCCGAATTGATCGGCGCTTTTTTTATCGGAGGCATTCGCTGCAAAAAGGAGGCGGTTCGCCGTGACAAGGGAACAACTCAAGGAGCGTGTACGCCGTCTGCCGATGCAGCCGGGCGTGTATCTGCACAAGGACAAAACCGGCAAGGTGATCTATGTCGGTAAAGCGAAGCTGCTGCGCAACCGTGTATCCAACTACTTTCAGCCGCCAGAACGCCTGAACGCAAAAACCAGACAACTGGTCAGTCATATTGATGATTTCGACATTATTGTGACCGAAAGCGAATTTGAAGCGCTTGTGCTGGAAAACTCGATGATCAAAAAGTACAAGCCCAAGTATAATATCCTTTTGAAGGACGATAAGGGCTATCCCTATATTCGGCTGAACACCGATGCACCCTATCCGGCATTTACGGTTGTTTCGCGTCCGGCACGCGATGGGGCGCGCTATTTTGGACCGTATCCGGGCCGTGTGGCGGCACGGCGGGCAATTGATACGATCAGCGAGGCGCTGCTGCTTAAGACTTGCGCGCGTGTGTTCCCGCGTGATATCGGCAAGGAACGGCCGTGCCTGAACCAGCATCTTGGACGCTGCTGTGCCCCGTGCACAGGAAAAGTCAGTCCGGAGGAATATCATGCGCTGATTCATCAGGCAATTGCGTTGTTTGAAGGCAATGCGAAGCAGTTGGAAAAAGAACTGACCGAGAAGATGAACGAAGCGGCGGAAGAATTGCAGTTTGAGCGTGCAGCGATGCTGCGTGACCGCCTGCGCGCCGTGCAAAAGCTGGGAACGCGGCAGCATGTGGTCGCAGGCGCGTTCGCGGAACTGGATATCATCGCGTTTGTGCAGGGGCAGACACGGGCATGTGTGTGCGTGCTGCATTATGCGGGCGGCGCCTTGCAGGACAAAGAATATACGCTGTTCCACCTGACGGGCAGCGATCCGGCTGAGGTGCTTTCCTCATTCGTCAAGCAATATTATGCGCAGCGCGGCGCGGTGCCCAAAACCGTGCTGCTGTCGCACGAAATTGAGGAGCAGGACGCGGTCGGGGAGTATTTATCCTCGATTGCGGAGCGCAAGGTCGAGCTGGCTGTACCGCAGCGCGGCGAGCGACGTGTGCTGACCAGACTTGCGGAGAAAAACGCACGCGAGGAGATCGAGCGGCGCGAAAAACAGTCCGAACGGCGGCATAAATCGCTCGAATTGCTGCAAAATGTGACTGGTATGCTGGCTCTGCCGCTGCGTCTGGAAGCGTATGATATCTCTAACTTTGCCGGGCAGGATACGGTCGGTTCGATGGTCGTGTTTGTGGAAGGACAGCCGAAAAAAAGCGCCTACCGGAAGTTTAAGATCGCCTGCGCTGCCAACGGGCAGGATGACTATGCCTCCATGCGAGAAATGCTGACGCGCCGTGTGCAGCGATATGTAGATGGCGATGAGAAGTTTGCACCTTTACCCAATGCGTTTCTGATTGACGGCGGCTTGGGGCACGTCCGCGTATGCAAAGAGGTGCTCGACTCGTTTGGACTGCAAACGCCGTGTTTTGGTATGGTAAAGGATGATAAGCATCGTACCCGCGCTTTGGTCGCGCCGGATGGACGGGAGTTCGGCATCTCAGCCACGCCTGCATTGTTTGCGCTGATCGGACGGATTCAGGAGGAAGTGCACCGGTTTGCTATTGAGTATAACCGCAAGCTGGGTGGTAAAAAGGTGCGCGGCTCGACGCTGGACAAGATCCCCGGTGTGGGGGACAAGCGCCGCGCGGAGTTGCTGCATCATTTTGGCAGCATTGACAATATCCGCAAGGCAAGCGAACAGGAATTGGCGCGTATTTTGCCGCGCAATGCGGCGCAGGCGGTGTTTGATTATTTCCACAAGGAGGACTGAGCAATGCGTGTGGTATCCGGTACGGCGCGGGGGTGCAGATTGCAGCCTGTGCCTGGAATGAATACTCGGCCGACGACCGATCGCGTCAAGGAAAATGTGTTCAACTTGATTCAGGATCACGTCCGTGGAGCGCGGGTGCTCGATCTGTTTGCCGGCACGGGACAACTCGGCATCGAGGCGCTTTCGCGCGGAGCGCAGTACTGTGATTTTGTGGAGCATAACAAAACAGCATACAATATCGTGTGTAAAAATACAGAAGCGGCGCGTGTGTCCGATCGCGCTGGGCTGCATCGAACGGAGTCTGATGCGTTCCTTTCGCATGCGGAAAAACAGGGATATGACCTTATTTTTCTCGATCCTCCGTATGGCGGCAGGATTTTGGAAAATGCACTGGCGAGCATAGAAACGTTTGACATTCTGTCTGCGGATGGTATAATAATATGCGAAAGTGCAGTAGAGGATCGGTTCACGCATGGGTTTGAGACCATTCGTGAGCGTCGTTATGGAGCAACTATGATTACCGTTCTGCGTCGGCGGGACGGCGGAACGGATGAAGAAGATGAGAACTGCGATTTATCCGGGCAGCTTTGACCCGGTCACTTTAGGTCATCTGGATATTATACGCCGCGCTTCGGTCATGTTTGATCGGCTGATCGTTGCGGTGATGCATAACCAGAACAAGAAACCGATGTTTTCGGTCGAGGAGCGGATGGAGTTCCTTCGTCGAACAACGGACGGACTGCCGAATGTGGAGGTTGCGTCCTTTGGCGGCCTGCTTGCGGACTATGCGAAACAGCAGGGGGCTTGTGCGGTGGTCAAGGGCTTGCGCGCGGTTTCGGATTTTGAGTATGAATTCCAGATGGCGCTGGCAAATCGGAAGCTGAATCCGGAATTGGATACGGTGTTCCTGATGACGAGCGCGGAATATATGTACCTGTCGTCCTCGGTGGTGAAGGACATTGCGGTACATGGCGGCAGTGTCGCCGGCTTTGTCCCGGATGGGATTATGCAGGATATTGTGCGCCGCACAAGAAAGGAAGGCTAAACGATGGCAACTTTGGACGAACTGATCAACAGCATGTACGATATGGTGCAGGACGCTAAGGGAATCCCGCTGGCGGGCGAAAAGTGCATCATCGAACGTGACCATCTGCTCGATCTGCTCGATGAGCTGCGCGCGACGCTGCCGAATGATTTGCAGGTCGCACAGGATATCGTGGCCAAGCGCAGCGAGATGCTGGCTTCCGGAAAGCGTGAGGCGGAGGCGATTCGCCGTCAGGCAGAGGAGGATGCACGCCAGATGGTTTCGGAGACCGAAATCGTGGTGGCTGCCCGCCGTAAGGCCAAGGAAGTGCAGGGAAATGCGGAAATTCAGGCGCGTGAGTTGCGCCGCGTGGCTAATGAGTACTGTGAGGATACCCTCAAACGTACAGAGGAAGCGGTGGCGCTTTCGTTGGAGGAAGTGCGCAAGGCACGTCAGCGTTTTAAGAGCATTGCAAAGTAACAACATGAGAAAAACAGCTGCTGAAAAGGCAGCTGTTTTTTTGTGCTGCGAAAAAATGGGATGCAAATTGTATGCAATGGCCACCTTTCCCACTTTGACCCACATGGGGAATACGGAGCAGGAAAGCTCTCTGCAAAGATGCTTGGAACGTAGTAGAATAGTGGAGGACTGGTGGGATTTTCCCCCACTGGAGCGCTCTGGAAGGGAAATGACAAAACTATCGAACAAGTGTTTGAAAATTGCAAAAATCGTCGAAACAACGAATTTATGGCCATAATCTTCGGCAAAATAATGCGAAAAAAATCTTGCAATCTATTCGGCGTACCGCTATAATGGAAGCAAGGTGGTGAGAAGTGGGGTAAAGTGTCACAGATTCCACCAAAGCGAAAGTGTGGTGTGAATCCGGTGAAGGGCGAGTACAAACATTCCGTTGACGCAAAGGGGCGGCTGGCAATGCCGGCCAAGTTGCGCGAGGAATTGGGCGAGCACTTCACTGTCACCAAGGGCCTGGACGGCTGCCTTGCGGTTTATCCGGAAAAGGAATGGGAAGCCTTGGAGGATCGCATTCGCAGCTTGGGCAATGGCGAAAAGGCACGCCGCGTCAAGCGCTATTACTTTGCCAATGCGTTTGATGCGCAGCTCGATGCACAGGGCCGCATTCTCATCCCCGCGAATTTGCGTGAGTTTGCCGATCTGCAAAAAGATGTTGTGGTGATCGGTCAACTGGATCACGCGGAAATTTGGAACAGCGACAAGTGGCGCGCTTACAACGAAGAAATCGATGCGGAAAGCGTTGCCGCCGATGTGGAAGATATGGATTTTTAACCGGACAGGCAGGAGGGAACTATGGAATTTCATCATGTATCCATTCTGCTGGAACCATGCCTTGAAGCACTTCAAATCAAACCGGACGGCGTTTATGTTGATGCCACGACCGGCGGCGCCGGACACTCGCTCCGCATTGCGGAGCGTTTGCATGATAACGGACGTTTAATCTGCATTGACCGCGACGATGAAGCATTGGAAAATGCAAAAACCCGCCTGCGCGATGTGTGGCAGCGGGTAACGACGGTCAAAAGTGATTTTCGTGAAATCGATCATGTGCTGGAGTCGCTCGGACTGCCGGGCGCAGACGGTATCCTGTTTGACTTGGGGGTTTCTTCCCCACAGCTCGATCATGCGGAGCGCGGTTTTTCCTACATGCAGGATGCGCCGCTGGATATGCGCATGGACCGGACACAGAAGCTGACGGCTTATGAAGTGGTAAACGGTTGGAGCCGGGAGGAGATCCGTCGTATCCTGTTCGAGTATGGAGAAGAACGATATGCGCCGCTGATTGCCGCGGCGATTGAACGTGAACGGGCGAAAAAACCGATTGAAACCACGTTGGAACTGGTTGATATTATCAAAAGCGCGATGCCGGGCAAGGCAAAGCGCGAAAAACAACATCCAGCAAAACGCAGCTTTCAGGCGATTCGTATTGCGGTAAACGATGAACTGGGTGCGGTGCGGGAAGCAATGGACAAAGCAATTGATTGTCTCAATCCGGGCGGACGGCTTGCGGTGATCACGTTTCATAGCTTAGAGGACCGTATTGTAAAAGCAGCGTTTCAACAAGCGGCGCAGGGATGCACCTGCCCGAAAGAGTTTCCGGTTTGTGTGTGCGGGAAAAAACCGAAAGTACGGCTGACGCCGCGTAAGCCCATCCTTCCGGATGAAAGAGAGATCGGAGAAAATCCCAGAGCACGCAGCGCCAAGCTGCGCGTATGCGAAAAGATATGAAATAGCAACCGCAGGAGAAAGGAAATGCAATGATGACTGCCAGCAGGGAAAGCGTGGCCTATGAACAATATGAAGAACGTTTTCCGGTGCCAGAGGAGCAGAAACGCAATTTGCGCGTAGCGCCTACACCGCGTCGGCGTAAAAAAGCGCGGGTAAGACCTAGCTTGCTGGGATGCTTTGTGGTCGTGGCAATTGCCGCAGTGTATATCCTGGTTTGTCAGATGCAGCTGACGCAGCTGAGCGCCGAGGTTGGCGAACAGAATGATACGCTCAATGAATTGGCGGCGGAAAATGTATCGCTGACGACTAAGCAGATCAACAGCGTGAATTTGGATGAGGTAGAGGAATATGCGGTAAACAATCTGGGGATGGTCAAGATGGATAATTCTCAGATTGAATATGTGGAACTGACCAACCCGGATACCGTGACGGTAGCGGATAGCGGCGTATCGCTTGGATCGCTGTTTGCAGGTTTGGCACGCAGCTTTTCTGCGATTGTGGAATATATTCGATGAGTAAATGAATAGGATGCGTACAGGGGAGTGAGAGGTGGAAACTTCTGACTCCTTACGCTTTTTATAACGGGATTACGGAGGAAAGGAAATACCATGGCAGCAAAGGGACCGAACAATCAAATGCGTGCGCGAATCGGTGTAATGACCTTGGCGTTTGTGGTGTTTGGATTTGGACTGGTGGGAATACGTCTGCTGTATATGCAGGTGTTCCATCATGATTTTTATGTGCAGCAGGCGGCGTCTCTGCAAACACGCGATACGTTTATCACCCCGAACCGCGGTAAAATCTACGATGCCAACATGCAGGTCTTGGCGGAATCGGCTGAGGTAGAGCGCATTGTTGTGTCCCCGAAGGGCGTGGTGGACGAGACAAAAACAGAAGAAAAGTCTGCGCAGGCACAGCAGCAGACACTGGCACAGATTTTAGCGGATGAACTGAGTCTGGATTATGATGCGGTGCTCAAGAAAATTCAGAAAACCGATTCGGAGTATGAGATTATTGCCCAAAAGGTCGACAAAGATATTGCCAAAGCACTGTATGAGAAGTTGGAACAAGCGGGTTGTACGGGCGTGTATTCTGAACCGGATACCAAACGATACTATCAGCAGGGTGCGTTCCTTTCTGCTGTGCTCGGCTATGTCAGCAGTGATAATAGCGGTGCATATGGCTTGGAATCACAGTATAATGACGTGCTTTCGGGCACGGCTGGACGTATCGTGCGTGTACAAAATGCGCAGAATAAGGATATGACGCCGGATACTGAGCAATACATTCCTGCACAGGATGGCGATTCGCTGGTGTTGACCATTGACAGCGATATCCAGAACTTTTTGGAAAAGCATCTGGAAACCGCGCTTGCGGACAATCCGGAGGCGCGCGACGGTGTATCCGGCATCGTGATGAATGTCAAAACCGGTGAAGTGCTGGCAATGGCATCCATGCCGGATTATGATCCGAACAACTCCTACATGATTACGGATGAACGGTACATTGAGGAACTGAAAACCAATGTGCAGGCGGCCTTGACGGAGGCCGGTATTACCGCGGAAGTGAGCGACAAGTATTATCAGGAAGGCGGACTCGCCAATCTGCCGGAGAGCGTGCAGAAAAATGATGAGCTGGTTGATAAATTAACCGAAATTCGCTCCAAACTGCTCTATAAAATGTGGTATAATCCCGTAGTAACAGATAACTACGAGCCGGGTTCTACATTCAAGCTGATGAATGTGGCAACGGCTTATGAGCTGGGTTTAGCGCACGAAGAGGACACTTATTATTGCAGTGGTTCGATGATGGTTGGTGACTGGTCCAAGCCGATTCAGTGTTCGAACACCAGCGGTCACGGCACACAGACGTTGACCGAAGCGCTGATGAATTCGTGCAACGTGGCGATGATGCAAATTGTCGCCAAAACCGGTAAGGATCGCTTTTATGAATTTTACAAAGCGTTCGGTTTGACAGAGCCGACCGGCATTGACCTTCCCAGCGAAAGCAAAGGCCAGTTCCATGACGTGAATGTAACCAGCGAATGGAACGAAGTATCGCTTGCAACGGCATCATTTGGTCAGCGTTTCACTGTAACACCGTTGCAGGAGCTGAACATGGTTTGCGCGATCGTGGACGATGGCAAGCTCAAGCAGCCGTATGTGGTCAAGGAAATCCTTGGTTCGGATGGTTCGGTCAAGTCTACGACCGAAACCAATGTCATTCGTCAGGTGATTTCGGAGGAAACCTCGGCCTATATGCGAGAGGCAATGGAAGCGGTCGTATCCGGCGGTACGGGCAAAAATGCGTATGTATCCGGTTATCGCATCGGTGGCAAAACCGCGACCTCGGAAATTTTGCCGGAATACGACGATGAAGGCAATGTGATTGACAAAGAGGACCGGTATACGGCATCCTTTATTGGTGTAGCACCGATGGACGATCCGCAGATTGCTGTCCTCGTTGCTATCAACGACCTGCCGGAGTCGGCTCCGCACGGCGGCGGCGCGATCGCCGCGCCGGTGGTTGGCCGCATTATGGAAGATGTGCTGCCGTATATTGGTGTAACGCCGGTTTACTCGGATGAAGAGAATGATCGTCGCGAGCTGACCGTGCCGAGCGTGATCGGTTCGACGGAGGAAGCGGCTGCAAGTGCATTGGAACAGGCAGGGTTTGCTTACCGCGTCGTAGGCGACGGTGACACGGTCACCGATCAGGTGCCGTCCGGCGGTGTTCGCATCCCGGCAAGCGGCAAGGTGATTCTGTATATGGGTGAGAGCAAACCGACCGAGCAGGTTACTGTGCCGGATCTAACGGGCTTGACACCGGATCAATGTCGTAGTACATTGGAAGAATATGGGCTGTATTTGAAACAGAAGGGTGTTGCATCTTCTCAGGTTACGGGCAACACATCAGCAAGCAGGCAGAGCCCGGCATCTGGTTCAAAGGTGAATATCGGCGCAGTGGTAACGGTAGAATTCTCGGATACCACGAACGTCAACGACCGATAGGAGGAGAAAAATGAAATTACAGGAACTACTCCGCGGGGTTGCGGTGAAAAGCAGCACGGCAGCGGATGATCTGGAAATCCGTGAGGTGCGGTATGATTCGCGTGCTGTGCGGGCGGGCGACCTGTTTGTCGCCATCCGCGGTTTCGCAACGGACGGACATCAATATATCAGCAAGGCGCTCGAACAGGGCGCGGTTGCGGTAGTGTGTGAAGAGGCACCTGCAGGCGCACCCGCGGTTGTGGTTGAAAATGCCCGTCAGGCGCTGGCGGAAATCGCGGCAAACCGCTTCGGGCACCCGGCGGACAGCATGGTGATGCTGGGCGTGACCGGCACCAACGGCAAGACTACGACCACCTATCTGGTGAAGCATATGCTGGAGGACGCGGGGCACAAGGTTGGCTTGATCGGCACCAACCAAAACCTGATTGGCGACGAGGTGATCGAAACCGAGCGTACCACCCCCGAAAGCTATGAGCTGCACGCGCTGTTCGCGCGGATGCGCGACGCAGGCTGCACGCATGTGATCATGGAGGTGTCCTCGCATTCGCTCGTGCTCGACCGGGTATATGGTATTCCTTTTGCGGTCGGCGCGTTTACCAACTTGACGCAGGATCATTTGGATTTTCATAAAACGATGGAAGAGTATCGCAAGGCAAAGGCTACGCTGTTTGCCATCAGCGAAAAAGGTGTCATCAATCTGGATGATGACGCGGCACAGGCGATGCTGGCGGATGCAAAATGTCCGTGTCTGACTTTCTCGTGCGAGAAGGATGCAGCGGATCTGACAGCAAAAAATATCTGCCTGCATGCGGATGGCGTGGAATTTGTTGCGACGACCAAAGGAGAGCTGGCGCGCGTCAAGCTGCCGATTCCGGGGCATTTCTCGGTGGAAAATGCGCTTGCTGCGTTGGGCATAGTGTTGCAAACCGGTATGTCGCTCGCGGATGCGGCGCATTCGCTTGCAACGGCGACGGGTGTGAAAGGCCGCGTCGAGGTCGTTCCGACCGATACGGACTACACCGTGCTGATTGATTATGCGCATACACCGGATGGAGTGGAAAATGTGCTGCGCGCGGTGCGCGGTTTTGCCAAGGGACGTGTGATCGCGCTATTCGGCTGCGGCGGCGACCGTGACCGTACCAAGCGCCCGAAGATGGGCAAGATTGCGGCGGATCTGGCGGATTTCTGTGTTGTTACGAGCGATAACCCGCGTACAGAAGATCCGAAAGCGATCATCGACGATATTCTGGAGGGCATGCAAGGCACGAAAACACCAATGGAGGTGATCGTGGACCGCCCGGAAGCGATTCATTGGGCGTTGGCGCATGCGAAAAAGGATGATGTGATCGTGCTGATGGGTAAGGGACATGAAACCTATCAGGAGATCAATCATGTTAAGCATCATATGGACGAACGCGAGATTGTTGCGTTGTTCTTTGACAATAAGGGATAAGAAAAAGCGCGGAATTGGCGCAAATTCAAACACAATGGGGGAGCGAGTGCATGGAACGATTTACGCTGGCGCAGGCGGCGGAGTGGACCGGAGGGTCAGTAGTGGGAGAAGCGGCTTTCACAGCCGTTTCCACCGACTCCCGACAGATTCCGTCTGATGCGCTGTTCCTGCCGATTAAGGGAGAGCGGTTCGACGCGCATGACTTTATCGATAAGGCGATCGGAAATGGAGCGGCTGCGGTGGTATCGCACCGACAGAATGAGGAATACTCTGTGCCGACGCTGTATGTGGAAAATACTTCACAGGCGTTGCTCGATCTGGCGGGCGGTTATCGTCGATTGTGCGGCGGCAAGGTGGTCGGTGTCACCGGTTCGGTGGGAAAGACGACTACCAAAGAATTGCTCTATGCGGTGCTGTCACAGGGATTGCGTGCGCAAAAGACCGAAGGCAACCTGAATAACGAAATCGGTTTGCCGCTGACCCTGTTCCGCATGACGCGGGACACCGAGGTTATGGTCGCTGAAATGGGCATGAACCATTTTGGCGAGTTGTCGCGCATGACAGCGGCGGCACAGCCGAATATCGCGGTTATCACCAACATCGGTACTTCGCATATCGAGTTTCTCGGCTCGCGCGAGGGTATTTGCAAGGCAAAACTCGAAATTCTGGAAAGTCTCCAGCCGGGCGGCTGTGCGGTATTGTGCGGCGACGAGCCGCTTTTGTGGGAGAAACGGGAGCATTTGGGTTGCCGGGTAGTCACCTATGGCATCGAAAATCCTGCATGTGATTTGACGGCATGCTTGCATAAAGATGGTACATTTGATATCATAAACAACAAACTGCCCGAAGTGGCTTTGGCCTGCGGCGAGCGCTTTTCTGCAAAGCTTGCTGTTCCGGGCGCGCACAATGTGCTCAACGCTTTGGCTGCGGCAGCGGTGGGTCTGCTGTTGGGCGAAACACCTGAGCAGATTGCGCAGGGCCTCGCGTCGTATGAGGCGAGCGGCATGCGGCAGAACATTTACGAGCAGGACGGCTATCAGATTTACGCCGACTGCTATAATGCCAGCCCGGACGCGATGGAAGCAACGCTGGCAGTGCTCGGTACCATGGCGCCTGAGGGCCGCCGTTTTGCTGTGCTTGGTTCAATGCTCGAACTGGGGGATTATGCGGAGGAAGGACACCGCAGAGCGGGCCGTGCAGCGGCGAAGCATGCGGATGCCTTGTATGCCTACGGGCCGGATGCGCAAGCGATGGTTGCAGGGGCAAAAGAAAATGGAATGGAACGGGCGTTTGCGTTTGATGACCAGACGGAATTGGTCGCGGCGCTGCGGCAGGACGCTGCAATGGGAGACGCCCTATTGTTTAAGGGCAGCCGCGGCATGCAGATGGAGCGCGCGCTTGCGATGTTCTTAGGGGAGGACGTGGAAGAATGACACCAGCAAATCTTTATACGGCATTGATTGCCTGCACGGTCGCGTTCGTGCTGACCGCTGCGATCGGGCCTGCTGTGATCCGGTATCTGCGCAAAATGAAGTTTGGCCAGAAAATCCTTGAGATCGGGCCGAAATGGCATATGAATAAGCAGAACATTCCGACGATGGGCGGATTTATGTTCATCATCGGTATTGCCGTTGCGGTAGCGGCGGGCAACAGCTTTGCAGGAGAAATTTGTATGTCCTCGCTGGCGGTGCTCGGCCTTGCGGTGGCATATGGTGCGGTCGGCATGGTGGATGACTATGCCAAGATCCGCAAGAAGGAAAACGCTGGCCTTACCCCTAAGCAGAAGCTGGTGCTTCAGATTCTTGTGGCGGGTGCGTTTATTCTGGTGCTTTTCCTTGGAGCGGATAGTGCGCCGCGCCTATGGATTCCGTTTACCGATATTGTTTTCTTCTGGCCGTGGCCGTTGTACATTATTTTCGCGGCATTCGTCATTGTGGGCGCGGATAACGCGGTCAACCTGACCGACGGTATCGATGGTCTTGCGGCTGGTGTCACGCTGCCGGTAGCGCTGTTTTTTGTCTTTGTCGGCATTGCGCGCGGCGACGCAGGTGTTGTGATTTTCGCGGCGGCGCTGGCAGGCGGTCTTGCGGCATTCTTGATCTATAATTTTAACCCCGCAAAAGTCTTTATGGGCGATACGGGTTCCCTGTTCCTCGGCGGCGCAGTGGCAGGTCTGGCATTCGCATGCGATATGCCGCTGATTCTGCTGATCGTCGGCTTGATCTACATTATTGAAACACTGTCGGTCATTCTTCAGGTGACCTATTTTAAGGCAACGCATGGCAAGCGTCTGTTCAAAATGGCGCCGATCCATCATCATTTTGAGATGTGCGGCTGGGGCGAGAAAAAGATCGTGCTGACCTTCTCTGGCATCACGGTACTGCTCTGCCTGCTGGCTTACTTTGTGGCACTGGCTCCGGTGCTGCCCTAATTCTTAACCCTTCGGAGGTGTCCTCATGGCTTCAACAACCAGACAGGCGCGTTCGCCGCGCCGACCGGATCCACGACGGCGGGTCGCTACAACCCGCCCGGCGCTTCGGCCGGATCGTGCGCCCGTACCGCGCGATGGTGCTATGATGCGAACATATACAAAACCTCCTGCACGGACACATGCGCGCGCGCGGGTGCGCGCACACGTGTGGGATGTGGGTGTGTTTGGTTCTGTGCTGCTGCTGCTGGTGATCGGCCTGATCGCACTGTTTTCCGCAAGCTATTCCAATGCGCTGTTTTATCACAATAACGCTACTTATTTTATTACCAGACAGGGTGCAATTGCGGCGGCGGGTGTCGTTGCGATGATTATAATTTCCAAAATCAGCTATAAGCTATATGCGCGCTTTCACAAGGAAATGATGATTGTATCGCTCATCCTGCTGGTTCTGGTTATTACACCGCTCGGCACGGCATCCAAGGGTGCACAGCGCTGGCTGTTCGGCTTCCAGCCGTCCGAGCTGGCAAAAATCACGGTTATTGTTTGCTTTGCCTATTGGATTTCGCGCGATACGCAGGGTATCCGAAGCTTTAAGGGTCTGATCAAACCGTATGGATTCTTGTTGGTGGCTTATATCGTGCTGCTGTTCTTTGAACCGCACACCTCAGCCATGATGATTATTTGTGGTCTGGGCGTGGTCATTCTGGTGGCAGGCGGTATGCGCCTGTGGTATTTTGGACCGATCCTTGTGGCTGCTGCGGGTATTTTAACCGTATTCTATTTTGCTTTTGAACATGTACAGGAGCGCTTTTCCGTTTGGCTGGACCCGTTTTCCAACATGCAGGGCGAGGGCTGGCAGGGTGCAATGAGCCAGATCGCGATCGGCTCGGGCGGACTGCTCGGCCGCGGTCTGGGCAAGGGCATGCAGAAGCATCTGTATTTGCCAGAACCGCAGAACGACTTTATCTTCTCCTCTTGGTGTGAAGAGATGGGGTTTGTGGGCGCAATGCTGGTTTTGCTGCTGTTTGCGTATCTGATTTTCCGCGGTTTTCGTATTGCGCGGGCAGCGCCCGATAAGTTCAGCTGTTTGCTGGCAACCGGTATCACGGCAAAGCTGGCGATTCAAACGCTGATGAATCTGTGCGTTATCACGGGTATTATCCCGGTTACCGGCGCGAGTTTGCCGTTTTTCAGTTACGGCGGTACGGCGCTGCTGATGCAGATGGGAGAAATGGGCATACTGCTGAATATCTCCCGCTATGCGCGTGTGGAAACCCGCGCAGAAGAATAAGGAGAAATTGGCCTGTGCAATCTGCATCGGGCTTTCGGAAAAGGGGGAACCTACTTGAGACTGTATATCACCGGCGGCGGTACGGGCGGTCATGTGACGCCTGGGCTGGCGATTGCACGCTATTTTGAACACAAGCATCCGGATACGGTGGTGCGTTTTGCGGGTTCGGCGCGCGGAATTGAGAACAAGCTGGTGCCGCGCGAGGGTTATCCGCTGGATGCGATCGAGATCATCGGTATGTCGCGTTCGCTCAGCCCAAAGGGTTTGGCGCATAATATAAAGGCGGCGAAGCTGGCAGTGTCGGCTGTCGGCAAGGCGAAAAAACTGCTGCGGCAGGCGCGGCCGGACTGCGTCATCGGCTGCGGCGGTTATGCGTCGTTTGCCGTGGTACGGGCGGCGCAGCAGATGGGGATTCCGACTGTGCTGCTGGAGGTCAACGCACTGCCCGGCAAGGTGACCAAGATGCTCTCTAAAAAGGCGGATCGCGTGCTGGTCTGCTTTGAACAGGCCAAGGAAATTCTGGGCGGAGGAGAGAAAATCGTGCTGACCGGTGCGCCGGTGCGCGGCGAAATTCTTGTAGCGGATCGCGCAAAAGCGCGTGCTCGCTTTGGCCTGACCGAACAGGATCAGCTGGTTGTCTCGTTCTGGGGCTCAATGGGCGCAAAATATATGAACGAACATATGGCAGGCACGATTGCACTGGAATGCAAAAACAACGTGCCGTACCATCATGTGCATGCCACGGGTGCGGCGGCACGCGAGTGGCTGCCGCGTATGGCAAAAGAGCAGGGTGCGGATTTAGAGAAGCATCCTAACATCGAAGTGACCGAATATATTTATGATATGGCTGACCGGCTTGCTGCGGCGGATCTGGTCGTCTGCCGCGCAGGCGCGGCGACGATGGGTGAGCTGTGCATGCTGGGTCGGCCTGCACTTCTGGTGCCGTCTCCGTTTGTGGCGGAAAATCATCAGGAGAAGAATGCACGTGCGCTGGAAAAAGCGGGCGGATGCCGTGTGCTGCTGGAAAAGGATGCGTCACCGCAAAAGCTGTACGATGAGATACAGCTGATGCTGTCCGATCGCGACCGGCTGCGGCAAATGGGGCAGGCCGCTACCAGTCTGGCTGCGCATGACGCGAGCGAAAAGATTTATCGTGAGATCCTGTGGGCAATTGAGCATCACGGGAAATAAAAAAACGAAGGGACGCCAACATGGGACGCAGAAAGCGAAGACAGAGAACGCCCGAGAAAATGCGTCGGCGAGCCAGCCGGCGGCAGCGCTTTTTTCATACGATAGGGCGCATCTTGTTTCTCGGCATTTTGCTGGCGGCGGCGATATTGGCGCTGACGGTTTTTTTTAAGGTAGATACCATCACGGTGGAGGGTGCACAGAAATACCACGCGGAAGAGATCGTTGCGGGTATGGATGTCAAGCAAGGGGACAACCTCTATTTGTGGAATAAGGTAAAAGTTTGCAATGCGATGCTGGAAAAGTTCCCGTATCTCCAAACCGTGCAGATCCGGCGGCATTTGCCCAATGCCTTGGTTGTCACGGTGACGGAATGCACGGCATCCGTCGCCATTGCGTCGGATGGCGGGTATCTTCTGCTCAGCAAGGAGGGCAAAGCGCTGGAACAAAGCGCAACCAATAACGGTCTGCCGATTGTTACAGGTATGACCTTATCTGATGTTCCGCTCGGCAAAATCCTATCGAGCGAATCGGGTGAGTCGGCAGATGAGCTGCTGACCATTTTGCAGACGATGGATGCGGCCGGTATGCTCGGGGACCTTTCGTTTATTAATTTGTCTGATCTGCATGATATCCATATCGGGTATCAAAAACGGTTTGATATCCGGGTGGATTCGGTGGACAACCTGGCGTATGATTTGCGCTTTGCGCAAACGGTGATCGAGGAGCGTCTGTCGCCATCCGATATTGGACAACTGTATTGGGATTCGCAAAACCGTTTGCATTATGTGCCGGATACTGCGGAAAATATCGAAAAAGCCGGTCTTGGATTGACTGTCTCTCCGACGGTTCCGAATACCACGACAGAGGATACCGCGCAGCAGACAGAAGAAGGGGATTCGCAGTCGACAGATGCGTCTGAGGGAAGTGAGGACGAAGAAAATATGGCGGATGAAGAGAGCGCCGATGAGGATGCATAAGAAAAAGGGAGGAAAAAAGGACAAAAGAAGGCCGGAATACCTTGCACAGCATGGATTTGCAAGGACATTTGGCATAAATTTGGTGGAAAGATACAGAAAACTTTCAGTTTTTTTTGAGCAATTCACTAATTTCTGTTGCAAAATGGAACAATTAGAGGTAAAATTAAAACAATAGGGACAGCTCGCTTGTGATAGACAGCGGCGTCTGCACAAAAGAACGTAAAAGATAATCTGAACGATTCTTTATCATAAAACGGAGGATGGCAATAATGGGTTTCGAGTTTGAACAGGGCTTGGATAATGTAGTGAACATTAAAGTAATCGGCGTAGGCGGCGGCGGCGGTAACGCAGTCAACCGCATGGTCGAAAGTGGTGTGCAGGGTGTTGAGTTTGTTTCTGTCAACACGGATATGCAGGCGCTGAACTATTCTCAGGCTGGTACCAAGATCCAGATCGGCGAAAAGCTGACGAAGGGACAGGGCGCGGGCGCAAACCCGGAGATCGGCCGCAAGGCAGCGGAAGAAAGCAAGGAGCAGATCGCTGCGGCGCTTGCAAATACACATATGGTCTTTATCACGGCCGGCATGGGCGGCGGCACCGGTACCGGTGCGGCGCCGGTGGTTGCGCAGATCGCTCGTGAAATGGGTATCCTGACGGTTGGTGTTGTCACCCGCCCGTTCGCGTTTGAAGGAAAGAAGCGTTTGGAGCAGGCTCTGGGCGGCATTGATGAGCTGAACAAGAATGTCGACTCGCTGGTTATCATTCCGAACGAGCGACTCAAGTACGTATCCGAGCAGAAGATCACCTTTAAGAATGCATTTGAAATCGCGGACGGCGTGCTCCGTCAGGCGGTTGCAAACATTTCCGAGCTGATCACTGTTCCGGGCTTCATTAACCTGGACTTCGCTGATGTTACTTCGGTCATGAAGGACGCAGGTTATGCACATATCGGTACCGGCCGCGCTGCTGGGAAAGATAAGGCGGCCGAAGCGGCTCGCATGGCAATTTCCAGCCCGCTGCTGGAAACCTCGATCGATATGGCGCACGGTGTCATCGTTTCTGTTATCGGTTCGGACGATATCGGTCTGGATGAGGTTGAGACGGCGGCTACCATGGTGCAGCAGGCAGCGCATCCGGATGCACATATCATCTTCGGTGCATTCATTGATGATACCATGGACGACGAGATTCGCGTTGTAGTTATTGCCACCGGCTTTGACAACATTCCGAACTCTGCAAAAATGAATATGGACGGCAAGCAGCCCGAACAGGCTTCCGGCTCCGGTTTGTTTACCGAGGCATCCACTGCGGCAGCAGAGGAGAAGCCCGCTTCCACGCAGTCCAAGTCCAGCGATCTGGGTTCGGACGATGCGGCGTTCGATGTGCTGATGCGTATTTTCGATAAGGACCATCGCTAAGTACAGCTGAAAATAGTGTCCCTGAAAAACAGCCCTGTGAAGGGCTGTTTTGGTCTGAAAAGACCTTGTAAAATTCTTGTAATAAAGGAGTGTGATCACCGTGAGTGCAGACCCTCGAAGTAAAAAGATCAAAATAACTCGCGGTGGCACAGCTATGTAAAGCCGCGGAAAGGCGGTAAGATATGGTAGAATTTTACAAGACTGTTGACGGGAGAATCACGGAAATTGCCGGCTTTGCCGAGGGATGCTGGGTGAATATGGTGCATCCCAGCTCGGATGAACTGGAAGAAATCGCTCGTGCGGCGCATGTTGAAGAAGAATTCATTCGCGCGGCACTTGACCCAGAGGAAAGTTCGCGTGTCGAGACCGAGGACGATCAGCTGTTGATGATTGTCGACATCCCGATGGTGGAAAAAAACTCGGTGGAGGACGGCGGACAGATGTTCAGCACACTGCCAATGGGCATTGTGGTGGCGCAGAACGCGGTCATCACGGTCTGTCTGGAGGATAGCATCATCCTGCGGTCGATTGCAGAAGGTGCGGTCAAGGGCGTACACACGGCGCTGCGCACTCGGTTTGTATTTCAGATCCTGCTGCGTGTGGCTGGGCGCTTCCTGAAAAACCTGCGCATGATCGAGCGCGACTTTACCCGGATCGAAAAGCGGCTGTATGACTCGCTTAAGAACGAAGAATTGATCCAGCTGCTTGGCTTATCCAAATCACTCGTTTACTTCTCTGCATCGCTCAAGGGCAATGAAGTGACGATGGAAAAAGTACTGCGTGGGCGCGTACTCAAGCTGTACGAAGATGACCGGGATATCCTGGAGGATGCGCTGATCGAGATCCGTCAGGCTATCGAGATGGCTGGGATTTATTCGAGCATTTTGTCCGGTACGATGGACGCCTATGCATCGGTTGTATCCAACAACTTGAATATCATCATGAAGGTGCTCACGGTTTTGACTATCATCATGACGATTCCCAATATCATCTTCGGTTTTTACGGCATGAATATCGAAGGCGGCGGCTTGCCGGGCGATTTTGTCTGGTGGATTCCGCTGCTGATTTCGGTCGCTGCGTGTTTTTTTGCGTGGTTCATGCTCAAAAAGAAGAATCTGGACTGAAAATTTTGGCGCCGCGTTTGCGGCGCTTTTGTTTTCCGGGCAAATAAAAAGGGCGCGTGTATACGCGCCCTTTTTGCGGTGTCAATTTTCCCATACAAGGGGAATGGTTTGGCCGAAGATCGTGATGGATTCCATCTCTTCCAGCGGAATGATTTCCGGAAGCAGGCCGGTATTGGCGTGGCCGATCTGCCACAGGTCGTAGGTTGTACCATCCTTAAGCGTCAGGATAGGGGAGCCGCCCTCGGTGTAATATTCGTTGTCGTACTCGTCCGGTATGCCGTCTAGATACAGGTTCATATCATCGTCGAAGATCATTTCCTTATCGAAGTGCCACTCCAGATGGTAGAAGGACGGTGTGAACGCGATGCTGTCGATTGTGACATTCAGATTGCCGTAGGGGATGACCTGACCAGCCTGTGCGTACACAGCGGTATCGGTGCTTTCCAGCGGTACCTCAAGTACCCAATCGCCCTTGACAAGGGTCTGATCCGGCCCTGCGTAGTTGCCTTCGTGCATGTAGCTGATGATATTGGAGAAGGTAAAACGCGCTGTCTTTCCTTCCCACTGGTCAACACTGCTCATATCCATTTCGATCTGGAAGAAAAACTGCGTCATGTCAGTATCGTAACACGGTCCCCAGCTGCCGGTGATGATCTGTCCGTCCAGTCGGGATTCGACCTGCTCAAAGGTGAGAAAGTCAGTCTGTGGTTGCTCCTGTAAATCGACGAACGGCGTGCCATCCTCCTTGGCAACCGAGAAGATGGCGTATGCGGTTTGTTCATCAGCGTAGACACCATCAAGTGTGACGGTAACGCCGTGATCGGTATCACTGGCACCGCTGGCAACAAAGCCGGTGTTGGTCTCAATATTACCGGCAGATCCTCCGAAAAATTCCGCAAGCCGTGCACGGCCTACTTCCGGGTCAGCAAAATAGCCCACGACTGCGCCTGCTGCTGCTGTAAACGCCAGTATGCATGCGGCTACGGCTGCAATGCAGATTACCTTGCGGGGATGCCGCCGTTTTTTCGGCTGGGGAGCGGTTTGTGCTGCCTGAGTCAGTTTTTGTATCAGCATAGTCTGTTCCTCCTCGGTAAAGCGCAGCGCATCGAGCGCTTTGTTATAGTGTCTCATATTCGCTGCCCTCCAGTTCTTGTTTGAGTTTAGCGCGGGCGCGGGCGAGCCGTTGCCGTACGGCAGCAGGCTTTGCCCTGACCATTGTCGCGATTTCTTCGGCGTTGTAGCCTTCATAATAGTACAGATAGATTACCTCGCGGTATTTGACCGGCAGACGCTGTACCGCGGCCAGCACGCCGGAATCCTCTGCGGGGAGAAAGGGAACCTCACGTTCGATCAATTCGTCCAATGGGACAGAACGGCGGCGCCAGCCGCTCTTAAGGATGTCCTTGCACTCATTGATTGCCATGCGGAGGATAAAAGCACGCGTTTCACCCTCAGTATCAAATTTTCGGTCGATTTGCAGCAGTTTCAGAAAAATATTCTGGCATACATCCTGTGCGTCCGCCCGGCCGAGCGAATACGTAAAGCATAGACGCAGGATCATGCCTGAATATAACCGAACGAAAGTTGCTGCATCCGCTGCGTCCTGCCAGACGGGCATTCGGATCATCCCCTTTCACTACGATAACGATTGAACACTGGGTTGTGTGACAAAGCAGCAAAATATTTTTGGTCTTCATCATTTCTTTCGGAATGGAGCAGAGAATTATGCTATACTGCGATCAGCGTAACGAGAAAATGTGACAAAAAACAGTGATGAAAATTGCAGAAAAAATCGCTGACTTTTTGTGCGAACAGAGAAAAATGATGGTAAATGAGTGAAAAAGCATAAAAAATAGTTGCATTAGCCGAGAATAGTGCTATGATATTACAAGGAAAAAACGGGATGAAAATTTTCGGACAAACATAAAGGAGCGAAGGATCTTTATGCTTCGGTTTTTAGAGAGTCTGCAATTTGTTTTATTTGTATTTTTTACGGCAGCCTATGCGTATCAAATCGTATATCTTGCGGTCGGTCTGCTTGGAAAAGGCCGTCAGGGAAAGCAGGATGCCAAATTGCATCGGTATGCGGCGATCATTGCGGCGCGCAATGAAGCGGGCGTGATCGGGGATTTGATTAAAACGCTAAAACAGCAAGACTATCCTACGGAGCTGCTTGATGTTTTCGTCATTGCGGATAACTGTACGGACAGCACGGCGGAGGTTGCCCGCAAAGCGGGGGCAATCGTCTATGAACGCTTTAATAAGGTGCAGGTCGGCAAGGGATACGCGCTGGACTATCTGTTCCACCATATTTTTGAGGATTATGGCGAAAAGACGTATGACGGCTTTTTTGTATTTGATGCGGACAATCTGGTAGACCCGCAGTTTGTGCGCGAGATGAACAAAATGTTCGATACCGGCGAGTACACCGCGCTTACCAGCTATCGCAATTCGAAAAATTTCTGCGACAACTGGATTTCCGCAGGCTATGCGCTGTGGTTCCTGCGTGAGGCTCGCTTCCTGAACCGTCCGCGTACCCAGTTGGGCATCAACTGCGCTGTTTCTGGCACTGGTTTTCTGGTTGCGGCGGATGTGATCCGCGAGGAGGGTGGCTGGCCTTATCATCTGCTCACCGAGGACATCGAATTCTCCATTGCGTGCGCGGTACGCGGTCGAAAGATCGGTTATTGCGGTACGGCAATTATTTATGATGAGCAGCCGGTAGAGTTCTGTCAGTCGTGGGATCAGCGTTTGCGCTGGAGCAAGGGCTTTTATCAGGTAGATGCGAAATACACGGCTCCGCTGCTGCGCGGCTGCATGCGCGGCGGCAGAAAAGGTATGTCCTGCTATGATATGCTGATGACGGTTGCTCCCTGTAATTTGGTGACGATCGGCGTGTTGGGCTTGGCGTTGTTCGCTTGCCTGAGCAGTTTGTCCCAGCCCGCATTCATTACATACCGGGTGCTGCGTATGTTGGGCCGGATCATTTTTACTACGGTCAAGGGCATTTCGTTCAGCCTGTTTCTCTTTGGTGCGTTTACCATGGCGGCGGAGTGGAAGCAAATCCGGGGCAGCGTTTGGAAAAAGATCTTTTATGTGTTTACTTTCCCGCTGTTCATGCTGACTTACATTCCGATTTCGCTGGTTGCGTTGGTCGGAAAGGTGGAGTGGAAACCCATTCGCCACGGCCTTACGGCAAAAGCACGTAATGAAAACGAGAGCGCTTGATTCTTCTGCATGTATTAAAAAACTGCTGCAACATGATGTTGCAGCAGTTTTTTTATCATTCAATGCAATGCGGTCTGCCACTGGAATATAATTCACGCCGGATGGCTGCAAACATGCGTTCCGCCATATCCAGATAACGTCGGACTTCCATTTCGCCAATCTCAAACGGAAGGTCGGTTGGATATCTTGTTTCGATATACAGGTCATTGAGTGCGGCGCTTTCGTCCAGATATTCCGAGAATGCATCAGCGTCCTGCTGGATGGCCTGACGGCAGAGATAGGTCAGGTTGTGACCGTCAAAGTGTCGACCGGTGCGGAATAGCAAATAGCCCTTGAGCGCTTTCTCGATAGCCTGCTGGCAGTGGAACGCAATGTTGTAATGGTCGCCGCCATAGGTCAGCAGCAGGCGCGCACATTGCAGGTCGCATAACGCCTTATCCAGCCATTTGTAATAGAAATGGCTGTCGGATGCGCCTTTACGTTTCCTGCCCATAAATCACCTGCCCTTTCTGGGCAATCCATGCGGCATAAGAGGTTTCCTCTTCCAGCAGTTCATCCCATTCATCGGCGGTGTAGACACTTAAGTTGACCGGAACATCAGCGGAAAGCGCCAGATGCAGCTGCGTGCGCAGATGCCGGCAATCCGAACCATTCGGTACAATCACGCATAGGCTGAACGATTTGAGTTTGCCGGTGGCCATGGTGCGCTTTTCTGCAAACAAAATAATTCGACGTGGCTGACACACACGGAGAATATCCCGTTCCGCTTGTTGGATTGACTCAGTCATGGGCGGATGCCTCCTGCGTTTCAAATGGCGTTAGCGTTGCAAGCGCTTCAAAGTGCGCTTTTCCATCTGCCTCGCCGCGCACATAGCGCGCGCCGTCCACCGTGCCGCAGAGCAGCTCCAGTTGCTCACCGTAAGCGGTTTCAGCGGTATAATTGACTTGCAGGGAGGAGACAAAGCCCGGTTGCCGCTGCAAGTCGAGGGCGTCTGAAATCAGTTCTACAATGCGCACGTTGTTGACGTGGTTGTTGACATCCAGATCAGAGTACTGCACGGCGTGGATATGGTGCGGCCGTACCGTGTCGCAGGACAGTTTGGGCAGCGGATCGAATAGCGTTCCGCGCGCTGTGTGCAGATAGCTTTCCGCCACCGGGAAAGCGCTGGGACGCAGGATACGGTGCGATACGGGATCGAGTGTGACCCACATGGATTGTGCGTCGCCAATCTGCTGTTCGTCTGCGAAAAACGCAAAGCAGCGGTACCAGCTTGCACCGCGGATGCCGGGACACCATGTCTCGCATCGGACACGCTCATACGGGTGCAGAGGACGCGTCAGACGCGCTTTCATGCGCGATAGGACCCAGACTATGTTGAGCTCGTCCTGCGCGAGGTGGAGCGATTCTGCATGCACTGTGGCGGCATCCTGCATAATCAGCCAGAGAAAGGACGGCTTTGCAATGCCGCGGTTATCAATATGGCCATAGTTGACTTCATATTCGCGGGAAAGAAGATCTGCCAAGGGAAAACGCCTCCTTGAAATCAGTGAAACAGGCTGGCAATAAATCGGGAAACCAATTCAAGCAGAGAGGACTGCTGGACGGAGGTCTCCGGCGTGGTATCCGGGATATTTTCGCCCTCGGTATAGTGCTGGGAAAGCATGGCCGCGCAGCCGTCTACCTTTTGCAGGGAAGAATAGCTGAAGAATACCTCGCCTTGGATATCAATGCTGTCATCCAACAGGGTGAGCTGGCGCTGCAGCTCTTCGGTACCGTACCAGACATCACCCGGCTCCGCTTCAGCTGCGCGATAAGCGCCGATGCCGATATACAAGGCAACGTCGCTGGTGGAAACCACCTGCTGCCACCAGTCTACCAGAATTTCAAAATCGGCAATCTCATAGCCGATGGACCAGTAAAGCTGCGGGCAGATATAGTCGACCGTTCCCTTTTTGATCCATTCCACCGAATCACAGTATATTTCGCGGTAAGACGAGCGGCCATTGGTTTCGCTGCCCTTGGGATTGTTGGCTTTGTTATCCCAGATACCGGCGGGGCTGACGCCGAACGACAGTTCCGGGTCGATTTCATGCAGTGTTTCATCAAGAGAAGCAATCAAGGTATTGACATTGTCGCGCCGCCAATCGCCAATGTCGCTGAAATCGCTTCCATAGCGGGAAAAGGTCGCGGAATCGTCAAAATCGGTTCCCGGATAGAAATAGTCATCCAAGTGGATGCCGTCTACATCATAGTTTTTCACAATTTCGGCTGCGCCATCCACTACCAGCTGCTGCACTGCCGACAGGCCGGGGTTAAAATAGTAATTGTCCTCGTATTCGACAACCCATTCCGGATGCTGCTTGGCCGGGCTGTTTTCGGGCAGAGAATCCCATTCGCTTTGGCCGTCCTTGGTGATGCGGTATGGGTTGATCCAAGCGTGCAGCTGCAAGCCGCGGCTGTGCGCTCCTTCAACCCAGTAGGCCAGAACGTCAAAATCGCCGTCCGGTGCCTGTCCGACGGTACCGCTGATATAGCGGCTCCACGGGAAAATCTTCGACGGATAGAGTGCGTCTGCCGAAGGACGAACCTGTAAAAAAACCGTATTCAGCCCCATTGCCGCGATGTTGTCGAGAACAGTATCTGCCTCGCTTTTGAGTGCATCGACTGACAGGCCTTGTGCGGAGGGATAATCAATATTATATATGGTTGAAACCCATACGCCGCGCATACCGTCTTGCGCGGTCTGGACAGCGCCGGCACTGGAAAAAATCAGCGTGAGTACCAGAACAATGGAAAGAATGCGTTGCTTGAGCATGGAAAGACTCCTTTGACCTTAGCGTAAATATTATAATTATTTTACCATTGCAGGCAGGAGAAAGCAAGAATGATTGACACGGGCGCGGATTCATCGTATGATGGAACACGGACAGAAAAAGGATGTGAATGGCATGCAAAAAAAGGTTCTGGCGCTGCATGATTTATCGGGCTTTGGCCGATCGTCGCTGGTGCCTATCATTTCGGTGATTTCCGCGGGCGGGCATCAGTGCGTGCCGCTGCCGACTGCGGTGTTTTCTACCCATACCGCGATACCCGGCTGGGTGACCACAGATTTGACTGACTCGATGCAGGGAACCATCGACCAGTATGATGAGCTGGCTTTACGCTTTGAAGCGATTTACGCGGGCTTTCTCGGTTCGGCGGATCAGATCGACTGCGTTGGAGAGGCGGCAAAGCGCCTTAAAAAAACGGACGGAGTGACTTTGATCGACCCGGTAATGGGTGATAACGGCAAGGTGTATGATACCTATACGCCGGAAATGTGCACCCGGATGCGTGAGCTTTGTGCGATTGCGGATATCATCACACCCAATACCACCGAAGCGGCGATTCTGCTCGACCGTGACCCGTACAGCAAGCCGGGCAGTGTGGAGGAAGCGTGGGAATGGCTGCGTGCGCTGCGCGCGCGTTATCATGCGCGGGTGGTATTGACGGGACTGGATTTTGCAGAGGGACGTGTTGGTTCGGGCTGCCTTTCCGAATCCGGCGGCGCACTCAGTCTGCATCGTCGGATTGATCGGTACTATCCGGGTACCGGTGACCTGTTTGCGTCCGCCATGCTCAGTGAGCTGCTCAATGGCGCAAAGCTGGAGGATGCATGCGAATTGGCAGGGGAGTATGTAAAAGATTGTATTGCTTATACGATGGAACAGCAGACCGACCCGATGCATGGCGTTCAGTTTGAGAAAGTGCTGCCTAAGTTGATTGATGGAACGTATCGGCGCGAACTACGGGAACGGCCGCTGCGGCACGAATAAGAAAAAAGCACCGCGCAAAGCGGTGCTTTTTTGTCTGGTTTATAAGCCCGATATACCCCAATGCGAAAAAACACCTGTCAGAGACAGGTGTTTTCTTTTTGGAGCGGCTGACGAGGCTCGAACTCGCTACCTCCACCTTGGCAAGGTGGCGCTCTACCAGATGAGCTACAGCCGCATTTTGTATCGCGCCGAACTCATCAGCGCGATATTTATTATAGCGGAGAGTGGATAGATTGTCAAGAAAAAAATGAAAATTAAGTAAAGTTTTTTGTAGAGGTACAATACATATTGGACAGTTGAATAAAAAGGATGAAGGATAAGGCCTCATCGGTTAAAGTTGAGTTAC
>CALWUJ010000007.1 GCA_944384725.1 uncultured Agathobaculum sp.
ATCGATAATTCGCGATTATCCTTTATTTAAATACTTTTATTATACTTTATATCTGTGTAATTTACAATATTTTACCAACAAAAAAGCAGGAAGACAAGTTCCTGCTTCACATGCGTCTTGAATTTAATGTTCCCGTTGGCTGATTTTGATGCCGGCTAACTTGTTAAGCCGAAGATACTATCAATGGCAATCTAGCACTAATCTTTGCGCTTCTTGAAAATATGGTTGGGCTGCTTGCCGTAATTATCATAATTATGGTAGCCATTAAATAATGGACTGAGTTCTTGAACTAAATCCAATACGCGCTTATACCTATCTCAAATTGATTGGATGGAGGTGTTATGTCCACCTGTCGAGCCACGAGACGCAGGCTGTAGCTCTAGTGACAATAACTTATGGATCGTCTAGAAGATATAGCAGCATAGAAAAGGTCCGATTCCTGAGCAAACTCAATTATCTAAAGATGCTGTCTATATCAAAACACTTTTCTAGAAGTTGATATTTAATTCAATGACCTTTATACATATCAGTAATACATTTATATACTGCATTAATTTTATCTTGAACTTTGTTAAAAAACTCAGTCTGATCCTCGCCTACAAAGCATTTACCCTCTGAAATGACAAGAAAATCCTCCAATTCATCTAATACTTGCACGAGTTTATCATAGAATGCCTTATTAGAATAGCAATAATACAATGAATCTTTTCGTAATTCTTTAAGCTCGTTGATAAGATCCGTTGCAACAGGGATATTATTGTCAGGAATTCTAAGGCGGCGTCTAGCTTGTGGGATTAGAAAAATTAAATGGTCTTGAAATATCTTATTATGATATATGGCTTCAAGGTTAAGCTCATTGTTTCTTATATCGGTATGTTTTTGAACCCAGATTGAAATACCAGAGATTACTAGTGCGGCGAGAGAGGCAATTAACGATATATAATCGAATATTGTATTCACAACGTCACCTCATAAGCTTTTCATAATAGATTCCTTCAATTCATTATTGCAGATTAATTCTAAACTATCCCCAATTGCATCTATACCGATTTCAGCAATAATATTTTCAAAAAAACCTTGAACAAAAGAGGATGCAGCTTTTATTATAGTTTGTGGAAATACGAGGTATGCTTTTTTTGATAAATCTAACCGTCCCTTGACCTGAGTCTCGTATATTGTTTTCCCGTAAGAGTATCCCGCTAAGCGAGTAAGCGTTGAATCAAAACATAGAGTCACTTGATTAGCCATCTCAATTCTCCTTTTTAAAAACAAATGCTAAATTATATGCGGAACCCGGGAAAAAAATATCCGATTTCTTAAATAAAGTTATATCAGGTGGAAAATTCAAAAAATCATTGTTCGCATTAAAGCCAATCCAATCTTGTTGATCATATGACAAGTATTGTTCGCGAAATATAAATCTTTTATTTCCGCTTAACATATAGCATTTATAAGTATCAGACTTATTCTGCAATTCTTTAATCAACTTTGTAAGTCCGGTTCCCCCTGTGATATTATTATCGTACCGCCCTGATATTTTATGTTGAAAAGCAGCAATTGTACAAAAATCTTCAAATGAATACTGTTCGCAAAAGTATTTACTGTGATTTCGTTCTGCTTGTAACAATTGCTTATACCTATCCGTTAACTTATCAGAATTTCGTATACCATTAAGCTTCTTTTTAATGTCGTCTGGGAATAATTGGGAAGAAAAATTCAATATGCATATATTTATACCGTAAAATTCACCATCTTCATTCTTTTTGCGATAATGTGGGGCAATATCAACATCTATCAAGCAGTCGGAATCTGTATGTTCACAGGCATTACTGATTAATTCCACTAACACTTCAGCAAGAGATTCACGATATTCTTTATTTACTTCGAACATAATTTGAAAAGCTGCGATATCATCATATAATCTGCTCAATAGAGAAGTGCCAATTGCTTTATCAGATAATATATATCGTCTAAAATGATTTTGATAAATATCATTTGCGAAAATGTTCACGTATTTCTTGCAATTAGATAATTTATTGGTTGTTAAAAGGAGTAGAGGTGATGAATGAATACCATCACCTGAGATAGAATGTCTCAAATTATTAAATTTAACAAAAACCCTTCGATTGAATTTTACCATGATATAATATGTGATGCACTCAAATAGGGTAAGAGAAAATTTATCTTCAAATTTCGCAGCGTTTAATTCAAAAAGTATCGGGAGCTGAATTGAGCCTTTAAATGAATTTATATAATTTATTACTTTGATAATATTGCGAGTGGAAAATATCTCATCTGGATCATTGTAATAATAGTATTTATCTTGAAGCACTTTTCGTGACTTCGAAATAGAAGAATTTGCATCGAATAAAAGATGAATTCCATGATCATACAATGCTATCACCTATATTAATAAAAATGGCAAAACAAAAATATGTAACGCTATGAGTGAACAGATAGTACAAAGGGAACAGATCAAAATGTTTCTTCTGCAGAAAAATTGGTAAGTAAGGCCAACTGTTGAAGGATAACCGCATGATATAAAACGGGATGCTCTAGGTAGTTCGAAGTGGCTCAGTGACGGGAACCACTGGAACATTATAATCCTTCGCAGTCTGTTTATGCCCGATTGTTAAGTGGCGAGATGACGGTACGCTGTAAATCTTTTTATTATTGCCTGAGGAATGTGCATATGGAAAATCTGCGAGTAGACTCCGCCTGCATAAAGGTACACAAAAGTGCCAATGGCGAAGACAAAACAGTGGATAAGGCAATTGGACATTACAGAGACAAACCCAGAGGTTCACGCTGCCGTGCATAGACTGTGCAATATAGTAGACTTCCTTCTATCGGCTTAGCGCGGATTGCCTACGATTTCGTTCACGTTGTAGAACTTATGCAAAAAGTCAAAATCAACGAGAGCATTATCATGGCAACTCTGGATTACGGTAGCGATTCAGAAATACATCTCCGAGCAGGGGCGGCTATGTGATTTCTCTGCAAAGCGATGTTTACAATGTTAGCTGTCAGATTGACATTTGTATAAGGAACGTCATCTAATCAAGTGGTTTCGTAAACTTCCGCCAGATATGACAAGCTAATGCTTCTTGCCCTGTCTGCGTTTAACTTTCCCCATTACTATTTGTTGTTTTAAAGAATCTAATTTTCAAACAAACCTTAATGTTGTTGAATGTTTTTTTACTTTTTAAGAATACCATCTATGTTTGTTTATTGTCAATGCATATTTCTTAACTGTGTGACGGATATGTAATTGTACATTTTTTGATACCGTGATACAACACAAATCCAAATACATTGTTTGACCTGATGAATATAACTATCGAGGTCTATATAACGACTATATCTACTTTGTCTACTTCGCTGGTGCAGTTATGGCCAAATTAAATTAACTTCCGCCGCTGTAAGTAGTTCATAAGTATCTACGTAAGGAACAAAACCATTACCGATTGCCTGATCAATGGATAGACTACAGCCAAGTATCGCTATGGTTCCATTTCTTTACTTCCGGTCCGCCTTTTATATTGACGATTGAAATTACCATCGCCATCCGAACACATCCTTTCGTTTTTGCTCCAACAACCAGAAATCTGCTAACAAGTAGCCATATACTCTTGTGTGCAGCTGCTAACAAAACTGCTAACATGAACTGCTTTCGCTGAAGGACAGTGCAAGCAAACGCTGCACAGAAACGCAGAAAACCCCCGACCTTTCAGTTCATAACCGTCGTTTTGAAGCACTATTTGCGCGGATTGCGCAAGCTCCCAACGGCTACGAACCAAAAGGTCGGGGGTTCGAATCCCTTCTGGCGTACCATTTTTTCTTGTGGGAAACAAGCGATTTCTTCGGAAATCGCTTGTTTTTTTATTTTTCAAGGGTTTACAATTTTTAATGCCAACAGATCTGCTAACAACCTGACTTTCGGTCGTCTCTCTGTAATTTTGAAAAATATTTTCCAAATGGTCATGCCAAAGCATTTGCTGTATAAAAAAAGCGCCGCTATCCGCCTCCTTCTTCGGAGGCCAAATAGCGGCGCTTTTTATGATTGTTGTTGATTGACAATCAGCCGTATTCCAGATGACTTTTATACAGGATTTGGAACTGATCTGTGCAAACAACGTGGTTGATCTGCGCCTTCCTTAGGTAGAGCCGCGCCAAACAATTTCGCAGGATAAGGTGCTTTTGGAGGGCGTGTCAAAGCGGCCGCGGATATGATCGATGAGCAATGCGGCGGCTGCCGCGCCCTCTTGAAACGCAGGTTGCACAATGGTGGATACGGTGGGCACGGTCAGGTCCGCCCAGTCATCGTTGTCAAAACCGAGAATCCCCATTTGCTGCGGGACCAATGCGTGCAACGGCTTGAGTGCGGTAAACACATTGGGCAGCAGCCAGCAATTCGGCACAAAAATCAGCGTGCGCTTGGATAGGTCATATTGCTGCGTAGTCTCCAAGATTTGCTCTATGGGGGTTTGGATGTCGATGATATGCGTATTGCACTGAATGCCTTTTTGCGCCAGCGCATCCAGACATCCCTGATAGCGCTCCTGACGAGAGGTCAGCACATGCGGTTTGGCAGAAAACATAATGAATTGCTCATAACCTTTATCTATGCAGGCGGAGATAGCGTCGAACGTAGCGCTATAATTGTTGGTAACAACACCAAGGGGAAGCCCCTCAGGATTGCTGTCGATACAGACCACAGGGATACCGGCGCGTTTGAGCTTATCCAGCGTTTCCTGCGGATTGCCGCAAGGCTGCCAAATCAGCCCGTCAACGTGCATGTCAATCATGCGGTCAATGTGCGTACGTTCAGCAGCCTCTTCATATTCGCTCATTCCGATCAGGATTTGATAGCCGCTGGTGCGGCATGCCTGCGCGATGCCCTTGACCAAACGGTTGGAAAAGTGGTGGGTGATATCGCCAACCAGCACACCCAGCAGACAGGAGTGCTTGGCAGTCATCAACCGGGCGGTAGTGCTGGGGCGATAGTCGTATTTCTCCACGACGGCAGCGATGCGGTGCCAGGTGCTTGCAGACATTTTTTCTCGTTTGCCATTGAGGAAAAAGGAAACGGTTGTTTTGGAAACTTGTGCTTCATCTGCGACTTCCTGAATCGTCATTTTATGTTTTGGTGGCATAGAGATGCTCCTTTGTCCCGTTGGTAGAACCAGTATAACACATTCCAATAGGAAATACAATTTTTAATCGGAAAATCGGTTGACAACCAGATAAAAAATGATATTATGAATATGTAAACCGATTTGCTAAAATAACAGGGAGGAATTTGACCATGAGACTGTACACCTATCGGGAGCAGCCGGATGGCATCGACCGAATTGGCGTGGAACTGGTGCCGGGCAGTTTGTATGCGCTGCAGGATTTTGGGATGCAGTTTGCGGATATGAATGACTTGATCTGTCACATTACGCCGGAACAGATGGACAAGCTGCGCACGGCTCCGCAGAATGCTGTGCCGATCCCGCTGGACCGTGTGTGCTGCCGTGCGCCGATCCCCCATCCGATGCAGGACGTAGTGTGTCTGGGCATCAATTACGCTGCGCATTACAAAGAAGCCGGGCGGTTTGACAAGGAGGCGTTTGGCGACCGACCCAAGGCGATTTACTTCTCCAAACGCGTCAATGAAGCCAACTGGGACGGCGGAACGATCCCGCTGTATGACGGACTGGTGGATAGTCTGGATTATGAGGTCGAATTGGGCGTCATTCTGGGCAAGGACGCTTGGAATGTGCCCGCAGAGCGTGCGCAGGAGTATATCTTTGGCTATACGATCATCAATGACGTTTCTGCGCGGAATTTGCAGACCGGCCATAAGCAATGGTATTTCGGTAAGTCGCTCGATGGGTACACACCGATCGGTCCTTGCATCGTAACCGCAGATGAAATCGCCTATCCGCCCGTGCTGGGCATCCGTTGCTCCGTCAATGGGCAACTGCGCCAGAACGGTTCGACCGGCGACCTGATTACGACCATCTCTGAGATCATTGCGGAACTGTCGCGTGGCATGATGCTCAAAGCGGGTACGATCATTGCCACGGGAACACCTGCGGGCGTGGGTATGGGTATGCAGCCGCCTTGCTTTTTGCAGGCAGGCGATGTGGTTACCTGTGAGATTGACAAGATTGGTACATTGACCAATGTGGTGGGCAATTCGTAAAAAACAGACAATGCAAAAGCCTGTGGACGGCATATCCGTCCGCAGGCTTTTTGTTTGCAATCCATCAGGCTTTAAGCAGGGTCAGCTGCTTGTGACCGTCTTTTTCGTGGATGACCACGCATTTGGCGTGATATGGCATGTCCTCGCAGGACAGGATTTTTTTGCCGCGGTAAATCTCCTGACTGTACACGGCGACGGTGTAGCTTTCCGTAGGTGAAAGGCAGAATTTACGGGCCTGTACGCAGTCGTCAGAGGTTGGGATCGTCAGATCCTGAAAGGCCGGTACGGACTGCACTGTGATCCCTTCACGGCTCAGTGTAGTCACGAGCGTAGCGGCGTCAGTGAATGCAGTTCTGCTGTGCAATACCGGGTGCGCTTGCTGCTCGTTGTAGCGCAAAGAGCAAGGCTCAAACGTGATATTGCTTTCGCCCGGGCAGAAAAGCGAAAGGGCTGAGGCGGCTGTGGCAATATGGTAGCTGTCGCCTTGTGGTGTAAGCACAACGGTGGGATCAAAATGCAGGCGGCTGTGTGCTTCGTGGAAACCGTCGCATTTGATCTCGTCTACGATCATCCAGATTGCCGGGTCAATGACAATCAGCTTGCGTATCCAGACCTGGAGCGGATCATGTCCGAGCAGCACGCCCTCCCAATAGTGCAGAGAATCGGCATGTCGTGCATAGGTTTTCAGCGGCAAGCCAAAATCAGCATATCCCCAGCTGTCGGACGGCAGGCAATATGGCTTGTCGTCGATGATAACGCTGTTGTGTGCTGGCATGCTTTTCAGCTGCACACGCAGCGGATGATCCTCACGGTAGGTGAACCGGCCCGGGTCGATGAGTACAGGCGCGCCTTGGCGCCAGAGTGATACATGCAGATTGTCACTGTGTCCATGTCCGCTGCCGAGTGAGCCGGTTGTGAACATGGTAAAGCTTGCGTCCGCATCCCAGCTGCTCCGGGCGGTATAAATACCGCTGTCTATGCCGTCAAATTGCAGCATATCGGGCTGTTGCGAGGGCAGCGCCGCATAGATGTCTGCACCGGAAGCCCCGAACAAGTATAGACTTTCCGCATCCAACGCATCCAGACCGGCAAAACGGAACTGTGCATCCCGGAATAGGATGGCCGCGCGTGTGAGTACGTCGCGCGCGCAGACACGGTCGCTGTCGCCAAATGTGTCGATCTCGCCGGAGGGTGCGAGCAGGTGGAGCAGCGCTTTGGCCTGTGCATATACCTGTTGCTGCACAACGGATGGGCAGGTTTCATGCTGCAGCTGCGCATAATAAACCGCTTTCATACCGTAATTGAGCACTTCAACGTGATACATGGTGGACTGTTCCCAGTGCATCCCGTCCGGATAGACTTGAATGGAAAACTGCAATTCCATTTCGGATCTTGCCCATTGGTAGAGCGGGTCGTCTGCATAAGAGGAAGACAAAAAAGGTAAAACAGAAACGATAGAGCAGGTTTGGATGCTGCCCCAGTTGCTGGTTTTGTACTTGGGCAGGTAATGTGTTTTTAGATAGCGCATTTGTTGCAGCATACTGTCGGTGATTTGCTGCAATTCGCTATCTGTCAAGCAATGCAGGAACATAAAATAAGGCAATGCATCAAACCAGTTCATCACGCGCATGCCGGTGTCCAGCGTGCGGGTGGACGGTTCGGGTACGATATCCGGATGGGCGGCGATCCAGTCAAGAATGAAAAACTTGGCTTTGCTGGCATATTTGAGGTCGCCGGTCAACAAGGAGGCCAACAGCAGATGGTCGAGATAACTCATGCGGTTGAGCATAAAGCACCATTCTGGATCATCATTGCAATAGGTGTTCCAGTCCAGTTCCGGCAAGGTATAAGGGGTCAAGCAACGCTCCATATCCCAAGCCCGATTGAACGTGAAGGTATGCTGCATCAGCCCGTCTGCGTGCGCCAGAATGGTTTTGGATTCGGCCGCAGGGATTTTGTCTACAAGCTGGCTGATGTTTTTTTCGCGCATCAAGGAATCGAGTGATTTTTTAACATAATTCATAGAAAACAGCTCCTTTTGGGAGGGAAATATACAAAGGGAGTTGCGAAAGCAACTCCCTTTGTACATGGTTTAGGCAAGGATGCCGAAGAAACTCAGGACAACGCCCAGTACAACCGTCAGGAGTACCAACCAGTAGGTCGTGACCTTCTTTTTCTTGATTAAGTAATACATCAGCAAGGTATAGAGGATCGGAAGCAGCGCGGGAGCGATCTTATCCAGCATGCCCTGAATGTCCATGACCGACTGCTTTACGCCTTCCTGCATTTCACCGGCTGCAAAGGTCAGTGCAACTTTGATCTTGACGAACGTAGCAGCCAAGCCGGCGATAACGGTAACGCCGATCATACCGGCAGCGTCCGAGATAACGCCCATCTTTTCGCTGAGCTTGTCGATCATGCTGGTGCCCAGCTTACGGCCGTAGTTGCCCATAATCAGCTTGATGCCGAGCAGGACACCGTTCATCGCCAGCAAGAAGCCGATCGGCGCAAAGCCCAAACCTTCCATTGCCATGGAGGCGAAAATGGTGGAGAACAGCGGCGCAAGGCAGAACTGAGCGAGCGAGTCACCAATACCGGCAAGCGGGCCCATCAGCGCCATTTTGATGCCGCGGATATCCTTGTACTTCATGCCGTTTTCAGCCATTGCCAAATGGATCGAGGTGATGAACGGAAGAAAATGCGGGTTGGTGTTGTAAAACTCACTGTTGTCCTTTAACTCCTGCGACAGGCGTTCAGGATCGTTGCCATACAGCTTTTTGAACGCCGGAAACATGGTCAGTGCATAGCCTAAGCCCTGATAATTGCTGTAATTGAAGCCATTCTGCAGGAAATACGCGCGCAATGTGGTTTTGGTATAGTCCTTGGTGGTCAGCTTGTTCTGCTGCTCGGTGTGATTAGATCCAGTCATCGTGTTCTACCTCCTGCGATTCACCAGCTGTTGCGGCTACTGCGGCAACCTTTCCGGCTTCATTATAGTGCTTGATTGCAAATACTGCGCCAACCAGTGCGATACCGATGATCGGCAGAGAGAAATAAGCCGCGCAGATATATCCCAGCAAAGCGAAGGGGATGAGTTCCTTCTTGAGCATAACGCTCATGATCATAGCAAAGCCGATTGCGGGCAGCATACCGCCGGCAACAGTCAGGCCGTCCAGCAGCCACTGCGGAATCATCTCAACCAGCTTGCTCAGAGTGTCCATGCTGAATGCACCGAGGAAGCCCAGTGCAAAACCGGCAACACCAAACAGAAGGATGGTCATGTTGGCACTGCGGCGGAATTTGTTGAAGTCATGCTTTTCCAGCGCATGTGCAGCGCTTTCCGGCGCGCCTGCGCGGACGGTATAAATGGCAGTCTGGAGGAACTGAATGGCAACTGCAAAGGGGATGGAAATGGGGAGCGCACTTTCCGGGGTGACGCTGGACATCGTGATCGCCATCAGGGTGCCGATGATGCCAGGGCCGATCGGGTTGGGCGGTACCGTGCCGCCAGCGCCGACGCCGAAGCCCATGAACGCCAGCTCACCGATCGCGCCGCACTGGAGAGCGGTCGGGATGTCGCCAAGGATTACGCCGACACCAAAACTCAAAACGATACACCGGTTGGTGTAAATGCCCCACAAATTGCCCATATAACAAAAGGCAGTCCACAGGCCAATCAGCAGGGCCTGAATGATCGAAATTTCAACCATAATGGTGTTTCCTTTCTACCGTTGTTTTCTTTATCTCATCTTTTACCGATTATCAGAGGTAGTCGCGGATATTGACCTGCACAGCACCGTCCGTGCCGCTCGGAGTGGTCTGGGTGTCGAATTCGATGTTGTATTTCTCGACCATCTCGCGCAGCGCGGCCTTGTCCTCTGCCCCGAGGAAAATCGAACGGGTGACCTTTTCTTTGCCCTCGGCGTTGTGAATGTTGCCGATGTTGATATGCTGAATCGGCACATTGCCGGCAACCAGACGCAGCGCATCGGCGCAATCCTTAACGATGATGAAGATGGTCTGTGCGGGATTGGCTTTATAGATGATGTCGATGACCTTCTGCACCGGGTAGAAGCGCATTGCCACTTCCTTCGGGATAACGGTCTTCATCAGCGACTGTGCCATCGGATCGGCAGCCGCCTCGTCGTTGGCTACGATAACCGTGTTGACACCCAGAGACTTGATCCAAAGCTGGCCTTGGCCATGTACCAGACGCTCGTCGATGCGGGTCATAACAATATTGGGAGTGCTCATGATAAATCCTCTCTTTCTAATTTAGCAGGTCAGTGCTTACCAGTAAGGCTTCCAATCCTTGATGCAGCGCATCAGGGCTTCCATATAGAAGTAATCACCCCAGATGTTTCCTTCGTCAACACCCTTGCCTGAGTGCCAGCTGTACACACCATGATACAGAATGGGTGCGCCCGGCTCGCAGGCATCTGCGGTGTAGTTGCGGATCAGGGAGCGCAGGATGTCAGCGGCGGCACCGCGATAAACGTCCTTATCCGGTGCGTCCGCAGGCAGATGACGATCCATCTCCATCATACCACAAACTGCGATGGCTGCGGCGCTGGAATCGCGCGGCTGCTTGTCCGCGTCGGTGAAAATCAGATCCCAGTAGCACACATGATCGTCCGGCAGACGGTTGAGGAAGTAATTGGTCATGCCGCGGTATAGATCGGTGTATTCCAGCTGATGGGTGTAGCGGATATTGAGTGGAATGCCGTAAATGCCCCAAGCCTGCCCGCGCGCCCATGCGCTGTCATCGTTATAGCCCTGACGCGTCGCACCATGATCCGGGCCTCCGGTTTCCGGGTTCATATAGAATGTATGGAATGCACTGGCATCATCGCGGATCACATATTTGCAGCTGGTGGCAAAATGCTTTTGTGCAATTTCGGCATAATGCGGATTACTGGAGATCTGGCTGGCACGATACAGCAGCGGGATATTGAGCATGCAGTCAATGATGAACCGATAATGCTCCGGGCTGTTGAACGGCCCCCATGCCTGCAAAAATTCTCCTTTTTCCTGCCAGCGGGTAAGCAGCTGGTCAGCTGCCAGCAAAGCGGCGCGCTTTGCCTTTTCGCTTCCGGTCAGCTGATAGCCACTGACGCAGGAAAGCGAATAAAGGAAGCCAAGATCATGATGGTCAAGCTCGATCTTGTTCTCTACGCGGTGCAGGAAACTGTCTACATTACGCTCGGCAAGCGCGCGGAACTTTTCATCTCCGGTGTACTCATAGCAAAGCCAGAGCATACCGGTCCAGAAACCGTCCGTCCATTCAATGTTTTCGATAATGGGATACCGAAGGTTTTTCGTGGCCGGCCACGGGAACTTATCTTGAAAATATTCCATGTTTGCTTCAACCTGCTTGACGCATCGGTCGAGTGCTGCCGTGGCCTCTTCTTTTGTAATTGGAGGAGTTTCCAGAAAGTTGTTGCGCAGGGTGATTTCCTCGATGTTCACCTGACGGGTCATAACATAACACCTTTCTTCAAAGAGTATCACTTCATGTCGGTAGGAAAAACCAGCCCAGAAGTAAACCGATTTACCAGATAGCATAATTATAGGGCGGAAATATGTTGCCGTCAATTGTCATTATTGCAAGAAGATTGTAAATGAATTTTGTGCATTAAATAGAAAATGATAATATAGACACTTTATTATATAATAATAGATAAAATTTCGTAATTTTTTTATTGACAAAACCGGTTTACTTAACTATACTGATGGTGAACCGATTTACTAGCTTGCAAAAGACAAAACTACTCAGCCACCAAACAAGAAGGAAGCGAGCCTTATGAATAGGTGTATTTCAGAAATTTCCGATATCGGCATACTGCCGTCTGTCCATCTTGACGATGCGGCGCATGCCGTCCCGTTGGCGCAGGCATTACATACCTCTTATATAGATGCGCTGTTGCTGACTGGCGAAAACGCCTGTGCAGGCATTCGCGCGGTACGCGATGCAATGGATGATATCCTGATCGGCGCCGGCAATATTGTAGGACTGGAGCAGGCCCAACAAGCAGTGCAGGCCGGGGCGCAATGGATCGTCACTCCGGGCTTACAGGAAACAGTCGTCCGTTGGTGCATGGAGCAGCAAATCACGGTTGTGCCCGGTGTAAGCAGCGCCAGTGAGATTGAACAGGCGATTGCCTGTGGCTTGGATTGTGTACACCTGTTCCCTGCACAGGCGGCGGGCGGCGTGCAGACATTGCAGGCCTATGCAAAGGCATATCCGCAAATGCATTTCCTTGTCTCGGACGGCATGGGGGTACAGGACATGCACGCTTACCTGTCTCAGCCCAACGTGCTGGCCGTCATTCGGGAAGATATCCTTTCGACCGACACGCTGGAGCGTGCGGATTGGACGCAGGCCGAACAGGAGGCCGAGTCCGCAGTCAAGCAGCTTCTTGGCTTTGAGCTGATCCATGTGGGCGTGAATCAGGAATCCTGTGAGCAAGCACTGGAAACCGCCCAAACATTGTGCACTCTGTTTCACTTCACATATTACAAAAAGCCCAAGTCGCATTTTGCTGGCCGAGGCTTTGAGATCCTCAATACAGTCGGTCGGGGGCGCAACGGACATATCGGTATTTACACGCCCTATCCGGAGAAAGCCATGCGGTATCTTGGCAAAAAAGGGGTACGCTTTGTTGAGGAAAGTATCACCCGCAACAAGAAAACCAACGCCATCAACTTTGTGTATCTGGATCTGGAAATCGCCGGCTTTGGCGTTCATCTGATTAACCCGGATGTGAAGATGAAGACTTGAAATTGCTGCATAGGCAGCAATCCGAACAAATTTTAGAAAGGGAGCAAAAACTCATGTTTAACATGTCGAAATTCTCGCTGGAAGGCAAGATTGCGCTGGTAACCGGCGCTTCCTATGGCATTGGATTTGCCATTGCAACGGCATATGCCAACGCCGGTGCGACCATTGTGTTCAATGACATCAATGAATCGCTGGTTGAGAAGGGCATGGCAGCTTACGCGGAGCAAGGCATCCAGGCGCATGGCTATGTCTGCGACGTAACCGACGAGCAGGCGGTACAGGAACTGATTGCCCGCATCGAGAAAGAGGTCGGCGTGGTCGACATTTTGGTCAACAATGCCGGTATCATCAAGCGTGTTCCCATGCTTGAAATGAGCGCAAAGGATTTCCGCCAGGTCATCGACATTGATCTGAACGGTCCGTTTATCGTTTCCAAGGCTGTGCTGCCGGGCATGATTGCCAAGGGCCATGGCAAAATCATCAACATTTGCTCGATGATGTCTGAGCTGGGCCGTGAAACGGTCAGCGCATACGCGGCGGCAAAGGGCGGCTTGAAGATGTTGACGCGCAACATTTGCAGCGAATTCGGCGAGCACAACATTCAGTGCAACGGCATCGGGCCGGGCTACATCGCGACGCCGCAGACCGCGCCGCTGCGTGAGATCCAGCCGGATGGTTCGCGTCATCCGTTCGACCAGTTCATCATTGCCAAGACGCCGGCTGCGCGCTGGGGCGAAGCTGAGGATCTGATGGGTCCGGCAGTGTTCCTCGCCAGCGATGCCAGCGATTTTGTCAACGGCCATGTGCTGTATGTTGACGGCGGCATTCTGGCGTACATCGGCAAGCAGCCGTAAAACACAGACGATACGAAAGGAAACACAGTAATGAAGATCGCATTGATCAACGAAAATTCGCAGGCTGCCAAGAATGCGCAGATCTACGAGATTCTGAAGGAAGAGGCGGAAAAAGCGGGCCATACGGTGGATAACTATGGTATGTATTCCGCAGAGGATGAAACGCAGCTGACCTATGTCAAGAACGGTCTGCTGGCCAGCATCTTGTTGTCGAGCGGCGCGGCGAATTTTGTCGTGACCGGCTGCGGTACGGGTCAGGGCGCTATGCTCGCATGCAACTCGTTCCCGAATGTACTGTGCGGCCACATCACCAATCCGCTGGATGCGTTCCTGTTTGGTCAGGTCAACGATGGCAACTGCATTGCTATGCCGTTTGCACAGGGCTTTGGCTGGGGTGCAGAGATCAATCTGCGCGATACCTTTGCCAAGTTGTTCTCTGAGCCGTTCGGCGGCGGTTACCCCAAGGAGAGAAGAGAACCCGAGCAGCGTAACAAAAAGATTCTCGATCAGGTGAAAAAGGTCACGCATCAGCCGATTATGACTATTTTGAAGGAAATTGATCAGGAATTTCTGAAAGAAACGATTTCCGGCGCGCATTTCGCAGAGTATTTCTATCCGAACTGCAAGGATGAGGAGATCGCAAGCTATCTGAAAGCACTGTAAGAGTATTTTCGGATGAGCCATGCAACCGCTGCCAGTTTGGAGCATCAACGCTGCGGTTGAAGAATACAATGCCAATTGCTATCACCTTCCACTTTCAAAAGGCGGCCGCCCTATCCTGCGCAAAAAGCATGGGATGGGGCGGCTGCCTTTGTGCGGTATGGGCAGTTCTTAATCGTTCGGCAAATCGTTATTTTCCCGCACTGGTCGAAAAGAGAAATTTACTTTTTTATCCGCGAGCAGTCTGTCAACCGGTAAAAGCCGTGTCAGGAATTGTAAATGATTTTAGCTTATGCTATAATTTTGGCAGGCATAACGCGGGAAAGCGGGGTGAAAATCGTGTTGTTGGTGCAGCTGAAAGAGATGAAGAACTTCACCAGTCATGAAAAGGATATTGCAAATTACATTCTGACGCATATGGAACAAATCCCGGATATGTCGGCGGGTGAGCTGGCAAAATCGTCGTTGACCAGCAAGGCAACCGTGGTTCGGCTGAGTCAGAAGCTGGGGCTTTCCGGATATCAGGAGTTCAAGCTGAAATTGATTGCAGAAGTCAATCAAAATGAGCGCATTGGGCAGATTCTGGCGAATGAACCGATTACGCCAAATAGTTCCTATTCGGATATCATCCACACCATTCCGGGGCTTTACGACAAAGCCGTCACCAATACGCGGCTCACGCTGAACAAAGGGGATATGCTGCGCATCGACCGCTTTTTACAGGAAGCGGAGTGCATTGATATCTATGGAACCGGCATCAGCTATACGCTAGCGCAGGCGGCTGCGTTCAAATTTGCAACGCTGGGTGTGGAAAGCTCTGCTTACGAGAGTATCAATGGGCATTATCTTGCCGCGCGAAAGCACAAAAAGACCGTGGCCTTTGTCATCAGCTTTACCGGCGCCAATCGCTCGGTGGAAACGATGCGAAATACCTGCGCACAGCCACGCATAACCATGTGGTCGGCATTTTAGGGCCGCATAACCAGAAAATCCGGCCATGGTGCCATGAAGTTGTCGAAATTCCCAACCGTGACTCCATTCTCAGTCTGGATGTCATTACTTCTTTTGCTGCGAGCAACTATGTGTTTGATATCTTTTTCTCTATGCTGCTGTCACATTGCCAGGAACAGCACATCCAATCCTCGCTCGAAATGATCCGGCACAGAAATCTCCTGCTGAATGAAACCTTTGATGCATGATGCCCCGCCGAACCGATGTTTCAATAACATCGGTTCTTTTTTTGCGGATTTTGAACCGTTGGACCGGAATCGGCGCTGCGTATTGTATTTGGCAAAGAAATGGATTATTTTGGTGTTACCGCACAAAAGAGAATGGTAACGGGAGGTAAACTATGGGAAAGTATTCTGAACTGGCCAAGGACATTGTAAAAAATGTCGGAGGAAAGGAAAATGTAGCGGGCCTTGTCCACTGCATTACGCGGCTTCGCTTCACGCTGAAAGACGAAGCGAAAGCCAACGACGAAGTGCTCAAAGCAATGAATGGCGTTGTCACGGTGATGAAGAGCGGCGGACAGTATCAGGTGGTCATCGGCAACCACGTAGCCGAGGTCTACGATGATGTGTGTGCTGTGCTGGGCATGAAGGAGGACAGCGCTGCACCGGCGGAGGTCAAGAAAGGTAAGCTGCTCGACCGTGCGATTGACGTTGTATCGGGTATCTTCCAGCCGATTCTGGGCATTATGGCGGCCTGTGGCATGCTCAAAGGCTTCAATACCCTTTTTGCAACGCTGGGTTGGTACGCGACGACCGACGGTATCTATATGATTATCAATGCCGCAGGTGATGCACTGTTTAACTTCCTGCCGCTGTTTTTGGGATATACGGCAGCCAAAAAGTTCAATCTGAAGCCCATGCTGGGCCTTGCGATCGGCGCGGCGCTGTGCTATCCGGCGATCCAATCCAGTGCACTGTCCGCAGCGGGAGAGCCGCTTTATACGCTCTTTGAAGGAACGATGTTTGCATCCCCTGTGTATATTGACTTTTTGGGGCTGCCGGTAATTGCGGTCGATTACACGGGAACGGTCATTCCGGTCATATTGTCGGTCTGGTTTGCATCCAAGTGCGAAAAGCTATTTAACCGAATCGTGCCCGAATTGGTCAAGTTCTTCTTTGTGCCGATGCTCACCTTGCTGGTCACTCTTCCGATCACGCTTTTGCTGCTCGGCCCGGTGGCAACCTTTGGCTCGACCCTGATTTCCGAGTTCACGCTGACCATCCGCAGCTTCAGCCCGCTGGTCGCCGGCGCAGTCGTCGGTCTGACGTGGCAGATTCTCGTCATCTTCGGCATGCACTGGGGCTTTATCCCGGTTTACATCAACAATGTCATGACGCTCGGTTATGACAACGTGATGATGCCCTTCTTTGCCTGCACTTTTGCGACTTCGGCGGTCGTTCTTGCCATTTTCTTCAAGACCAAGAATAAAAAGTTGAAAGAAATGGCGATTCCGAACTTTATTTCCGGCATTTTCGGTGTTACCGAGCCTGCCATTTACGGTATCCTGCTGCCGCTCAAGAAGCCGTTCATCATCAGCTGTATTGCGGGCGGCATCGGCGGCGCCTTCTATGGACACTTCAACTTCCGCAAGTTCATTCTGGGCGGCATGGGTATTTTTGAACTCCCGAACATGATGAACCCGGATGGTTCGATGGGCAATATCATCATCTCGCTGGTTGGTATCGCGATCTCGATGGCGGTCGGTTTTGTTCTGACCATGGTATTCTACCGTGATTCGGAAACGGCGGGCGAGGAACCTGCACCGACAGCGATTGCAACCGAAAAACCGGCACAAGCGAAAAATATTGTCATTGCCAGCCCGGTCAAGGGCAAGGTTATTGCGCTCAGTGATGTGCAGGATGAGGCGTTTTCTGCCGGCATCTTGGGACAGGGTGCGGCGATTCTGCCCGAGGATGACACAATCTATGCCCCGGCGGACGGCACGATTGCCAATATGTTTCCCACCGGTCACGCCATCGGTATGCTGACCGACAGCGGCGCTGAAGTGCTGATTCATGTCGGCATGGACACCGTTCAGCTCAACGGAAAGGGCTTCCAGCCTTTGGTTCAGTCGGGGGATACCGTCAAGAAGGGACAGGCGCTGCTCAAGTTTGACCGAAATCTGATCGAAAAAGCCGGATATTCTCTGGTGACACCGGTGATTATCACAAATTCGGATGAATATGCCGCTGTGCTTGCGGCAAACGCCGCAACGGTCAACACGGGCGATTCGCTGCTGACGCTTTGCTAAACCACGACCGGAGGACAACGATGCGAAAAGATTTTTTATGGGGCGGCGCTACTGCTGCCAACCAGTGTGAGGGCGGCTGGCAGGCAGACGGACGCGGCATGGCGGTCGTAGATGTGCTGCCGCAGGGAGAAAACCGTTTGCCGGTCATGCAGGGTGTGATGGATTATCGCACCCTGCCCGAAGGCACACGCTATCCCGGACGGGACGGTATTGATGTATACAGGCATTACAAAGAGGACATCGCGTTGTTTGCGGAAATGGGATTCCGCTGCTACCGATTTTCTTTTTCGTGGTCGCGCATTTTCCCGACCGTTGAGGAGGCGCAGCCGAATGAAGCCGGCCTGCGATTCTATGAGGACTTCATTGATGAATTGCTGCGCTACGGCATCGAGCCGGTCGTGACCATTTGCCACTTTGATTTGCCGCTTCATTTGGTAGAAAAGTATGGCTCTTGGCGCAGCAGAGCGGTGATTGATGCCTATCTGCGCTATTGCGAGGTAATTTTCCGCCGATTCCGCAATAAGGTGCGCTATTGGATCACCTTTAATGAGATCAATATGCTGATGCACTTGCCGTTTATGGGCGCGGGCATTCGGTTTGACGCGGGCGAAAACCCGCTTGCAGTCCAGTATCAGGCGGCGCATCACGAATTGGTGGCATCCGCGCTGGCGACCAAGCTCGCCCATGAGATCGATCCCAATTGTCAGGTGGGCTGTATGATCGCAGCGGGCAGCGTTTATCCATACAGCTGCCGACCGGAGGATGTCTGGCAAAGCATGCAGAAAGACCGGGAAACCTATTTCTTCACGGATGTGCAGGCGCGCGGTGCGTATCCGACCTATGCAAAAAAACTGTGGGAGAGCAAAGGGATTGACGTCGATATGGCACCGGAGGACGCGCGCATTTTGCAGGAGCATACCGCGGATTTCATCGCCCTTTCATATTACAATAGCCGGTGTGTGCGCGCCGATGGACAAGGAGAAGCTTCCGGAGGCAACGTGTTCGCGTCGGCTAAGAATCCGTATCTGACTTGCAGCCAGTGGGGATGGCCGATTGACCCGCTTGGCTTCCGCATCACGCTCAACGCTCTGTACGACCGTTACCAGAAGCCGCTTTTTGTGGTGGAAAATGGTCTGGGTGCCATCGACGTGCTGACACCCGAGCGCACCGTCGAAGATGACTACCGTATTGACTATTTGAAAACACATATTCAGGCGATGATACAGGCTGTGGAGGAAGACGGCGTAGACGTGATGGGATACACCGCTTGGGGTTGCATTGATCTGGTCAGTGCGACCACGGGAGAAATGTCCAAACGGTACGGCTTGATTTACGTCGATCAGGACAATGACGGCAGCGGAACAGGAGAACGCATCCGGAAAAAGTCATTTTACTGGTATCGCGATGTCATCGCCAGCCACGGCGAAAACCTGTAAGCGTGTATACACATTCTGATGAAGTAAGGTTCATACCATAAAAGAAGAAAAAAACGCGCAATCACTCTGTGTCAAAGAGTGATTGCGCGTTTGTATGTTCCGTGCCAAAATGCTTGCAAACAGCCCGAAGGGGGCTATCGCAAAGCCGCTCTCCCCTACTGCCAGCCGTCCGAGCCGAACTGCCCCACATTTTCCGCTGTGATCAATTCGACCGGTACGATGATCTCGCTTTCGTAATCCTCGCCGGACAAAATTTGATAGATGACCTGTGCGGTCGTCTGCCCGATCTGAATGGGAGATTGGGCAACCGTTGCCGTCATGACGCCCTCGAAAATCATGTTTTTGGCTTCGGGGGCGCCATCCACGCCGTAAACCAGCGTCCGGTCCAGCAGCTGCCGTTCTTCCAGCGCAGCCATTGCGCCCAGCGCCGTTGGGTCGTTGAGCGCAATTACCACGTCAATGTCCGGGTCAGCGTCCAGCAAGCTGTCCAGCGCAGGCATGGCAAGCTCCAGCTGGCCGTCGCTGCTGGCGCGGCCGGCAATTTGATATTGCGGCTGACCGGCAATCGTATCGCAAAAGCCTTGGATGCGGTCGAGTGCGGATTGGGCGGTCGGATGCTCCAGCAGGGCGATGCGCGCCGAATCTCGTGTACGAATCAGATGCTCAGCGCACAATACGCCTGCGCCATAATTGTCCGAAGCGATGGTACAGGCGACCAACGCGGGGTCGCTGACCTGTGAATCGACGATCACAACCGGTACCCCCGCGTCCCGTGCTTCTTCCAACGCGGGGCGGATCTGCTGAAAATCGACAGGGTTGATGACAAGCAGATCAATCCCACCTGCAAGCAGCTCGTGGATCTGGTCGTTTTGCTTGTCCTGATCGAGCGCAGGATCGCGCGTCAGCAGAATATCGCCGCGGCTTTCGATCATCAGCCGCAGTTCTTCGTCAATGACGCTGTAAAATGGGTTGTTCATCGTCATATAGGTTGCGCCGATGCGCAGCGGTTTCTCATCCTGTTTGTCCCCAATGCCTAATGTCAGGCACAGCCATACGGCCAGCATCACACTGCACACGGCAAGAAACAGCCGTCTCCATTCCATGGCCAGTCCCCCCTATCTTCTTTTATCATATCATATGGAGAAGAGTGTGCAAACTGTTTTCTGCATGGATGGATATGCTGTTTGACCTTGCAGGCGAGATATATTATAATTTATGCATAGTAAAGCAATGTTACGGCGCGGTATAGACGCGTGCGGCAAAATGCCAACGGTGAAAGGGGGCTGCACTATGTCGGAAGGGACGGACAATCGCACCATGCAGACGGATGAGACCCTGACCCTGCTGCGGCAGGGAACGCTGCTCATCAATCTGGCTCTTTGCGTGTTTCTCGGTGCGGTTTTTGTGCTGACACCACTCCGCGCGGTGCAGCGGGCCGAGGGCGTAAGCTTTTTGCAGGGGCTGAGCATGCTGCCAGCCGCTCCTTGGAGCGTGGCGTTTGCGGCGCTTGGTCTGCTTGCATTTGTCGCAGTGGATCTGGCTTACCGGCGCGGCCGGCTGGGAAACGGACGGCTGGCGTTTTTGCTGGAGCCGGGGTTCGCCCTGCTGGTGATCCTGGCACTGCATCTGGATTATAACGGGTTGCTGCTGCTTGCAGTGGTCAATCTGGTGGACGGTCTGCATGGGCGGGGACGCATGCTGTTCCTCGGCGCAATGACCTCACTCTATCTGCTCACCAGTCTGGATGTTCTGCAATCCGTTTTGGGCATGGTTTCGGTTTCCGAATATCTGGCGTATTACGAAGGGCAGCCGCGTCAACTGATGCAGACGGCCATCGGTTTGCTCGGCGCGCTCAATCTGATTCTGTTTATCGGCTATATGGTGATTCTGGTCGGCAGACGGACGGAAGAAAACGCCGCTATTCGCCGCCTGAACGGTGAACTGGCGCGGGCGAATGACAAGCTGTCCGTCCTGAACGGTCAGCTCAAGGAGTATGCGGCGGAAAGCGAGCGCATGGCAGAAACCCGCGAACGCAACCGCTTAGCACGCGAAATTCACGATACGCTCGGCCACGCGCTGACCGGCATCACCGCCGGTGCGGACGCCTGTATCCAGATGATGGATATTTCGCCCGAAATGGCGCGCAAACAGATGGAACTGATTGCGAAAACCGCCCGCGCGGGCATGAACGAGGTGCGCCGTTCGGTGCGCGCGCTGCGCCCGGATGCGCTGGAGCGGTTCCGCTTGTCCGAGGCGCTGGACAAACTGTGCAGCGAGATGCAGCAGACTTCGCATGCGGAAATTCGGCTGGACGTGCAGATGACGGATATGCGCCTGTCGCAGGATGAAGAGGATGCGGTTTACCGCATCGTGCAGGAAAGTGTGACCAATGCCATCCGGCACGGACATGCGACCGAAATTGATGTGCGCCTGTCCTGTCAGGAACGGTGCATGACGATTGTGGTGCAGGATAACGGCATCGGCTGCGCCAAAATCGAGCAGGGCTTTGGGCTGCGCCATATGCGGGAGCGGCTGCGGCTGCTTGGCGGCAGCCTGCGTGTGGATGGGCATAACGGATTCCGCATAGAGGCTTCCATACCACTTCGATGGGGGGATGAAATATGATCCGCGTATTGATTGCAGACGATCAGGAACTGATCCGCCAGAGCCTGAGTTTTGTGCTGGATGCGCAGGCGGATATCGCGATGGTGGGCACGGCATCCAATGGGCGCGAGGCCATTGAACTGGTGCGCAAAGAGAAACCGGATGTGGTGCTCATGGATATCCGCATGCCCGAGGTGGATGGCGTGGAATGCACACGGCTGATTAAAACAGCGCATCCGCAGATCAAGGTCATCATTCTGACCACCTTTGACGACGACGAATATGTATTCGGTGCGCTGCGCTATGGTGCGTCCGGCTATCTGCTCAAGGGCGTTTCTGTGGAGGAGTTGGCAAATGCGGTGCGCGAGGTAGTGCGCGGCGGCTCGATCATCATGCCCGGCGTGGCATCCAAGGCACTGGAAATGTTTGCGCGCATGGCACGCGGCAGCATGCAGATTCCGGTGGATACACAGCAGACCGCGTCCTTACAGGAGAACGAATGGAAGGTCATCCGGGAGGTAGGCTGCGGCAAATCCAACAAGGAGATCGCGGCGGCGCTTTGCCTGTCGGAGGGGACGGTACGCAACTATCTGAGCAGCGTATTGAGCAAGCTCGACCTACGCGACCGCACACAACTTGCGATTTGGGCGGTGCAGACCGGTGTAGCGGTCGACCCCTATGGGGATAAGACATGAGGAAAAAGATGAAGCGGCTGCTGGGCGGCGTTGTGATCGCTGCTGTGGTGTTGGCAGCAACGGCGTTTGGCGCAGCGCAGGAAACCGTGCTGACGGTCGGCGTGGTGGCAGGCAGCTACTGGGATGCGCCGACCGGCAACTGTTATGCCGTGATCGACGCTGCAATCGCGCGATTTGAACAGACGCATCCCGATGTGCGCGTCGAGTATACAAGCGGTATTCTAAAGCGGGATTATTCCGAATGGTTAACCGACCAATATTTGCTCGGTCGGGAGCCGGATGTGTTCATGGTTTTGCCGGAGGACTTCGGTATGCTGGCGGAGCAAGGGGCGTTGCAGCCGCTGGACAATTTGTTGGCCAGCGATTCGACGGTTTCCACGGCGGATTTTTATAATGCGGCGCTCCAGAGCGGCGCGGCGGGCGGCGTACAGTATGCGCTGCCATACGAATGCGTGCCGACGCTGATGTTTGTCAACAAGACGCTGCTTGAGGCGGAAAACATTCCGGTGCCGGACAACGATTGGACGTGGAATGATTTTTATGAGATTTGCGCGCAGGTGACGCGCGACACGGACGGCGACGGCACGATCGACCAGTTCGGCAGCTATGGCTATACTTGGCGGGATGCCCTCGCAGCAAATGGCGCAGCGCTGTTTGATGAGAATGGAAGCAGCTGCCTGATCGCGCAGCCGGCGTCGGTGGAGGCGGTTCGGTTCGCGCAGCGGCTGGCGCAATTATATGCCGACTGCGATATCACAGCGCGCAGCTTTGACGAAGGACATGTCGCGTTCCGGCCGTTTTTGTTCTCGGATTACCGCACCTATCAGCCTTATCCGTGGCGCATCAAGCGGTATTCGGATTTTGAATGGGACTGCATCCAGATGCCGGGCGGGCCGTCCGGCACGGGACGGTCAGAGCTGAGCACTGTGCTGGCGGCTATCAGCAGCCGGTCGTCCCAGCAGGCGCTGGCATGGGAATTTCTCAAAGAGATGACCTGCTCGGATCAGACGCAGAGTATGCTGTATACGGATTCGCACAGCGTTTCCGCGCTGCGGCGCGTCACCCAGTCGCCGCAGACCCAGCAGATTCTGCGGCATGACACCCCGGGCGAAAGCCAGCTTGGGCTGGAAATCTTGTCTGACGCGATGGAACAGGCGGTTGCTGCACCGCATTTCCGTGCTTACGATCAGGCACTTTTGCTGGCGGAAAGTCTGGTGGCGACCGCTATGGAGGATGATCACAACCTGTCGCTTCAGCTGCAGCGCGTGCAGCGGGAGATGGAGGAATATTTGCAAAATTAAACGGATGCGTCAGGCATCAACGGGAGAAAGCTGTCCCCTGTTTTGGCGATTTGTCAAAGCCGGGGACGGCTTTTTTGCATTTTTGCACAAAGCAAATGACATTTGTCATGCAAAACAGGATAAGTGTCATCCGGCATTCATGACAATATGCAGATGTATTTTGATGGATGAATTGGTAAAATTGTCTCAACAAACATGAGAAAGGGGAACATGAGCATGCGTTATCTGATTTTAGTCAGCCACGGAACCTTTGCACCGGGGCTGCACAATGCGGTCGGCATGATGGCCGGCGCAGACCGCAAGGATATCCGATCGACCAGCCTGCTCGACGGGATGGATGTGGACACCTACCGGAAGGCGTTCGCGGAACTGGTTGCGGACATCACAGCGGAGGACGAGATCCTGCTGTTTGCGGACATCATCGGCGGCTCTCCGCTGACGACCGCGATGGAGGTTTTGACGGAAAAGGGCCTTGTGGCGAATACAGCCGCCATCGGCGGCATGAACCTGCCGCTCGTGCTGACCGCCGCTTTTGCGGACGCGGACGCACCGCTTGCGCAGGTGGCAGCCGAGATCATGGAGGAGGGCCGTGGCCAGCTCAAGCCGTTTGATCTGGACGGCGGCGACGAGGACGAAATTTAATGCAGTTTTGCAATATTCGATAAGGAGGAAAACCATATGTCTATTTCATTTATCCGCGTAGACGACCGCATGATCCACGGTCAGACCTGCACCCGCTGGGCGCTCGAATATCCCTGCGACGGCCTGATCGCCGTCAACGATAAGGCGGCAAAAACGCCGGTACTGAAAGCGGCTTATAAAAACGCCAGCGATAAAAAGACCTTTGTTTGGTCGCTCGACGAGTGGCGCGCCAAGTGCGGCAAGGTGCTGGCAAGCAAGGACCGTTATTTTCTGATTACCAAGGACCCGATCACCATGAAGCAGATTTTGGTGGATGACGGCTTTGATCCCGGCGAGGTGAAAACGGTCATCATCGGGCCGTGCAACGACCGCGAGGGTGCAGTCAAACTGGGCAACAACCAGTCCATCACACAGGAAGAGGCTGACGCACTCGAAGCCATCATGCAGAAGGGCTATGAGGTAGAGTTTGCACTGATTAAGGAAGCCGCCATTGGCAACTGGAAGAAATTCCGCGGTCAGTTCGGCTATTGATCGTATCTCATAAGCTGCGGTAAGTGGCTTTGTGATAACAACAAAAGGGGTTTTATCAGAAAGGTAAGGTGAAGGATTTATGGAAATCCAGGTATGGCAGGCGGCATTGTTCGGCTTACTCGCCTGTTTGGCATCCATGCCCGGCCTTGGCGGTACGGTGTTCGGCAACTACACCTTAGGCCGTCCGCTGGTTGCAGGTCTGATCGTCGGCTTGATTATGGGCGACGTACAGACCGGTATTTATCTGGGCGCGGCAATTCAGGTCGTTTACATCGCACTGGTCACGCCCGGCGGCACGGTTTCCGCTGACGTGCGTGCCATTTCGTACATCGGCATCCCGCTGTCCATCGTGGCGGTGCACGGCATGGGTCTGAACCCGGCTTCCGCAGAAGGTCAGGCAATGGCGGTCACCCTCGGTTCCGCCGTTGGTACGCTCGGTACGGTTCTGTTTTACGGCACGGCAACCGTCAACCTCGTCTGGCAGCACATGGGCTGGAAAGCGCTCGAAAAGGGCGATCTGAAAAAGCTCTATGTGGTCGATATGGGTCTGCCGTGGATCTCGCACATCCTGTGCTCGTTTATCCCGACATTTATCATCACCAAGGTCGGCGTGAACATGGTCGATCTGATGAAGGCTTATCTGCCGATGGACGGCATCGCTATGAAAACGCTGTTTACGGTCGGTTCTCTCCTCCCGGCAGTCGGTATTGCGATCCTGCTCAAGCAGGTGGCGACCAAGCCGGTCGATCTGCTGACTTTCCTGTTCGGCTTTACGCTGGCGGCCTGCATGGGCCTGAACCTGATTGCGGCTTCTGTCGTCGGCGGGTTCTTCGCGGTCATCAACTACCGCATCAAGCTGCTGAGCATGCAGAAGGCTGCGCCCGCCGCAGTATCCGCTGGCGGCACGGACGAATTTGACGACGACGAGGAGGAGATTTGACCATGGCTGAAAAGAAGCTTTCCAAAAAGGCGCTTGCGAAATCCTTCCGCAACTGGTATTACGGCCATCTGACCTGCTTCTCGCAGGAGCATATGCAGACGTTCGGCTACCTGTGCGCCATGCTCCCGCTGGTGGAGGAGCTGTATGAAACCAAGGAGGAGCAGAAGAATGCTCTCCAGACCTATTCCGCATTTTTCAACACCGAGCCGCAGCTCGGCACGGTGATCGTCGGCATGACCGCAGGCCTTGAAGAGGCTAAGGCCAACGGCGAAGAGATCGACGGCGAAATGATCAACGGTATCCGCGCCGGTCTGATGGGCCCGGTCGCCGGTATCGGTGACAGCCTGCTGGTCGGTACGCTCATCCCGATTTTGCTCGGCGTTGCGCTGGGCATGTCATCCGGCGGTTCGCCGCTCGGCGCGATCTTCTACATCCTCGTTTACAATATCGTATTGACGCTTGGCATGCGTTTCCTGTACTATAAAGGCTATGAACTGGGCGGCAAGGCGGTGGAACTGATCGTCGGTGAAAAGGCCAACGCCATCCGTGAGTCGGTCATCATGCTGGGCACGGTCGTTATCGGTGCGGTCGCCGCAACCTGGATTTCCATTACCACGCCTTTGGTTCTGCCCGGCGACATTGCCTTGCAGACGGGCGTACTGGACACGATTTTCCCTAAACTGCTGCCGCTGGCTGCCGTCATGTTCTGCTACTGGCTGATGAGCAAAAAGAAAATGGCGCCGACGACCGTGATGCTCATTCTGGTCGGCGTGGCGCTGGTTGGCGTGCTGCTCGGCTTCTTTGACCCGCAGCTGAGCTACTAAAAAACGGCATTGGAAAGGAGTTTTCGCAGATGAAAACCAAACTGAGTAAACAAACGCTGCTTCGGGAAGCCGAGCAGCAGAAGGACGCGCTGGGACGATTGTCTGGCTGGCTGAGAAATGCGATGCTCCTTTCCTCCTGTGCCGCTGTGCTGGCATGGTGGGGGCTTGGCGGAGCCGGGCTGCGTCTGGCATGCGGCGTGGCCGGGGTTGTGATGGCACTCGCCAGCGTGACTTGTGCCGCCCTGATCGGACTTGGCATCCGCAACGGCCGCCGGAATGTGGCGCATATCCTAAAGGCGGTGGAGCAGGCATGAACAAGGCCAAAGATGTTATGCTTCCCCTTCGTCTGCTGTGCCTTGATATTGACGGAACCCTGCTTGACACTGCGCATCACCTGCCGCCCGAGAACCGGGCGGCAGTGCAGTATGCAGCGGAAAAGGGTGTCTGCGTCTGTCTGTTGTCCGCCCGGCCGCCACAGGCTATCGAACCGATCGCGCAGGCGCTGGGTGTGCCGGGGCCGGTGGCTAGCTTCGGCGGGGCACTGATCCAAGCAGGCGAGCAACGCATTTTCGACCGCAGGTTGCCAATAGACGCGGTCCGTACGGTGCTTCGTCTGGCGCCGCAGGACATTTCCCTCAGTTTGTACCGTGATACCGATTGGTTTGTCGAGCGAGAAGATCGTTGGAACGCAGCCGAGGGGAATATCACCGGGTTGCGCCCCACGGTTGTCACGCTGGAGGACACGCTGTCCGCAGGTGCCCCGCACAAGCTGTTGTGTATGGGTGAAGCGGCTTCTATCGACCGCTTTTATGCAGTGTTGCAGAAAGAAACGCTTGCAGTCGATCTGCTGCGCTCCAAGGACGAGTATCTGGAGATCATGCCGCAGCAGGCAGGAAAAGCCGAAGCGCTGCGTACGGTGTGCCGTCATCTGGGCATTGTATCAGAGCAGGCGATGGCAATCGGTGACCATGACATCGACTGCGCGCTGCTTCACGCGGCAGGTGTCGGTGTGGCAATGGGCAACGGCTCGCCCGCCGCGCGACAGGCCGCAGATTGGATCGCGCCGGATAACGACCACGCAGGCGTTGCGGCGGCAATCCATCATTGGATGAAGGGGGAAGAGCTATGAAATACCGTTTGCTGGCACTGGATTTGGACGGCACCCTGCTCAATTCACAAAAGGAGATCACACCGGAAACCCGGAAAGCGCTGGCGTGGGCCAAGGCGCGCGGCGTCTACGTCGTGCTGTCCACCGGGCGGATTGTGGGCGAAGCGGCAGAGTTTGCCCGCGAAATCGACTGCGAGGATCGGATGGTCACGGCGGGCGGCGCGGCGATTGCCACCGCCTCCGACGAACGCATTCTGGAAAGCTGGGCCATGCCGTGCGAAATCGGCGCGCAGGCGGTCGCCGCCGTGCAGGATCTGCCTGTGCGCGTGATGATTTATGTGGGCGACAAAATCTATATCAACCCGTTTTCTGACCGGGATTTTGTTGTAAATTACCGCGTGGAAGGCTTCCATGCCAATAAGGTCGTGCTGGATGATATTGCAGGCACGATCCGCGCGCGTGGACTGGATGTAACCAAAGTGTATGCGATTGGGGCGCGCGCCGATCTGGATAAGGCACTCGAAACCATCCGTCCGCTGCCGGGCATTACGATCACCAGCTCGGGCAGCGATAACTTTGAGGTCATGCCGGCAGGCGTAGATAAAGGAACCGCGCTCATCCGTTTGGGCGAAATGCTCGGGGTTGCACCGGAGGAAATGGTCGCCGTTGGGGACAGCGATAACGACGCGGCGATGCTGCGCGCGGTCGGTATGCCCGTGGCGATGGGCAATGCCGATCCCGCGCTCAAGCAATTGGCGCGCTATGTCACGCAGGACTGCAACCATGACGGCGTAGCGAAGGCAGTCTATCATCTTTTTGCGTAAGCCCCCTGCCGCAAGACCATTGTTCGGCAGGCAAGAGAGGAGCGTTTTACATGAAAAGCTATATTACCATTCCGGAAGCGGCCGTGAAATGGGGCGTGAGCGCGCAGCAGGTGCGAACCGGCTGTGAAAAAGCCCGCATCAGCGGTGTGGTGCGGATGAGCCGCCGCTGGCTGATTCCGGAGGATGCGGCTTTGCCGCCTGAACTGGAATATGCTGCGTCAAAATGCAGCATATCCGCTTAAACCATGCAGGAACAGGGGGCAAAACCATGGCGCAGACCGATTTGCATATACATTCCGCCGTCAGTGTGGATGGAGAGATATCTCCACGCGGGCTGGCGGAATTATGCTGTCAGGAGGGTGTGACGCTGGCGGCACTGACCGACCACAATAACATTGCTGGGGTGGCGGAATTCATTTGGCGCTGTGCCCAGCTCGGCGTACAAGCCATTCCCGGTGTGGAACTGGACTGCATGTTTGAGGGAAATCTTCTGCATGTGCTCGGTTATGGGATTGATATTGCCAATGCCTTGCTGCTGCAAACGGTGCAGACGGTGCACGGACTGCAAGTCGAGGCTGGTCTGCGGCTCATGGATGCCGTTGCGGCGCTGGACATCGGCTTTGACCGGGAGCAGGTGCTGGAATGGGCAGGAGATGGCGCGGTTTGCGCGGAAACCATTGCACAGTCCGCACTGCAACAACCGGAAAACCGCACGCACCCGCTGATTCGCCCGCTTTTGCCGGGCGGTGCATTATCAGATCGACCGCTCGTCAACTTTTATTGGTCGGTATGTGCGCCGGGCAAACCAGCCTATGTGCCGGTAGAATTTATGGCGGCTGAGCAGGCGATCGACCTGATCCATGCAGCCGGAGGGATTGCGGTGCTGGCGCATCCGGGTATTAGTTTGCCGGATTCAGCGGTGCTGGATCGCGCACTGCGGCTGCCGCTGGACGGTGTGGAAGCCTTCAGCACTTACCATACAGCGCAGCAAACGTCTTTTTACGTCCAAAAAGCAAAAGAACGAGACTTGCTGCTCAGCGGCGGCAGCGATTTTCACGGCAAAATCAAACCGGATATTCGTATCGGTGCAGTTGACTGGCAGGGAGGCGAAAGCGAGGCAAGAACAGCCTTGCTGGATGCCGTTCTGCGCACTCGATAACGCAAACGTTTTTCTTTTTCATAATCAATGCCCCGTCCGAATCTGGTCGGGGCATTTTCGTTTCTCCGGACAGCAAAATAATGCGTCTCTGGCAAATATGCATAGCCAATCGACAATCCCGGCGATTTTATGGTATGATAATAAAGTCTTGCGAAAAGATTATGGGTCAGATATGGAAAATACGGGAGGAACGGTATGCATGTGATGCTCTGTCTGGATGACAAGGATGGGATGCTGTTTCATCAGCGGCGGCAAAGTCAGGATCGTGTGCTGCGCAAGTATATGCTGGATTTGTGTGGCGCACAGGGTCTGTGGCTGAATGCGTATTCTGCTGGGCAGTTTGCAGAGCAGGAACGCGCCCACCTACGGATCGACGAGCAGTTTCTGTCGCTCGCAGGAGAAGGCGACTACTGCTTTGTGGAAGATCAGCAGATAGCGCCGTTCTTAGAAAAGATAGAGACTGTCATACTGTTTCGCTGGAACCGTATTTACCCCGCGGATCAATGCTTTGACCGGTCGCTGCTGCACTGTGGCTGGACCCTGCGGGAAACAGAGGATTTTTCCGGTTTTTCGCATGCAAAAATCACAAAGGAAGTTTACGAAAAATGCAGAGAATGATGAAGAAAATCGTGCCGGTGCTGCTGTGCATCCAGTTTTTGCTCTCCGGCTGTGCGATGCTGCGGCCGCAGCAGACGGTTTCGCTGGAGGATATCCCGGCATACAGTGGCGAGCCGTATGTGGAGATCGACGGTAATGTGCCGGACTTTCCGGAGGAGGATCAGGTCGCAGAATCCTTTGAAAGCTATGCGCCGCTGGACTTTTTAGGGCGGTGCGGTACCGCTTACGCCTGTATCTCCACTGACCTGATGCCGACCGAGGAGCGCGGCTCGATCGGACAGGTTAAGCCGTCCGGCTGGCAGACGGTCAAGTATGATTTTGTAGACGGAAAATATCTGTATAACCGCTGCCATCTGATCGGATATCAGCTGACAGCGGAAAATGCAAACGCAGAGAACCTTATCACCGGAACACGGTATTTGAACGTGGAGGGTATGCTCCCGTTTGAAAACATGGTGGCGGACTATATCAGGGAAACCGGAAACCATGTGTTGTACCGCGTGACACCCATTTTTGAGGGGGATAACCTTGTTGCCTCCGGTGTGCAGATGGAAGCCCTTTCGGTGGAAGATGCGGGCGAGGGAATTTGCTATAACGTATATTGTTATAATGTGCAGCCCGGTGTGGAAATCGACTACGCAACCGGACAAAGCCGTGAAGCGGATGCCGCGCAGACGGATAGCACAGAAGAAACACAGGAATATGTGCTCAATACCGGATCGAAAAAAATCCATTTGCCGGATTGCTCGAGCGTGGCCAGCATTGGAGAAAAGAACAAGTCGTATTATACCGGAAACTACGAGGACTTGCTGGCACAGGGCTATTCGCTTTGCGGCAATTGCTTGGGAAAATAAACGGAAAGTTTACACAAAAAGCCGCTTCTCTGCAAACGCGCAGAGAAGCGGCTTTCGCTTATATATGTATGCGTCAGGCGGTTGTCTCTTCACAGGGTTCGTGCTCGATGATTTTGATGAGCGTCACGTGACGGTCATCGGCATCCTGTACGATAAAATCCAGATTTTTATAAGTAAGCGTTTCGCCCTGCTTGGGGATGTGTTCGAGCTGATCGATCATCCAGCCGTTGACGGTGGTATAACTGTCCGCCACCTCATCACCCTCATAGCCAAAATTGGTCAGCACATCTTCAAAATCCGCCGCGCCGCGTGCCAAATACTCATGGTTTCCGGTCTTCCAGTACTGATCGACTACGCGGTCGTGTTCGTCCCAGATTTCACCGACCAGCTCCTCCAGCACATCCTCCAGCGTCACAATGCCCAATGTGCCGCCGTATTCATCCGCCACAACTGCAATATGCGATTTGCTCTTTTGCAGCATTTTAAGCAGCTCCCCAATTTTCATGGTTTTGGCAACAAAGATCGGAGGCTTCACAATCACATCGATCGACCGGTTGGAGGGAGCAACTTCGTTATAGAAATCCTTCTCGTGGATGATGCCAACGATATTGTCAATGGAGTTCCGATAGACCGGCAGGCGGGAAAAACCAGTCTCCTTAAACAGCTTGGCAATCGTCTGGTTGTCCGTATCCTCCGAAATGCCAACAATATTGACACGCGGGGTGAAAATCTCCACAACCTCAACATCGCTGAATTCGATCGCGCTGCGGATCAAATCACCCTCCTGCTCGTCGATGCCGCCCTCACTTTCAGCCTCATCGACCATGGTCAGCAGCTCTTCTTCTGAGATGGAAGTATCCTCCGAGGTCTTGAAAACAAGGGAGAGCAGCTTTTTCCACTGGACAAACAGGAAGTTGATCGGCGTGAGAATATAAATGAGAACCTGAATGATCGGCGCGGAAAAGCGGGCAAACAGCTCGGGCGATTCCTTTGTCAAGGTTTTGGGGGAGATTTCGCCAAAAATCAGCACGATGACCGTGGTGACAATCGTGGAAAGCGAAGGGCCGGTTTCCTCACCCACCCAGCGGATGAACAACACCGTTGCAACCGATGCGGACGCAATATTCACAATATTGTTGCCGATCAGGATGGTGGACAGCAATTTGTCATACTGGTCGGAAAGCCGCAGAACCAGCGCCATACGCTTATCGCCTTTTTCGGCAAGGCTTTTGACGCGGATGCGGTTGAAGGAGGAAAACGCGGTCTCCGTAGAGGAGAAAAACGCGGACATAATGAGACAGGCGACAATGATTATAATACCTACTGTTGTGTTCATGGTGTATTCCTTTCGAAGTATTTTTGAATTTGGTCAGTAAACTGCGCTATTCCAAGGAAACTTCGAAAGGCCAGAACGATAATCGGCCCGCAGGATCAGGGTCAGACATGGGAACTTACATCCACCTTTCTGTAAAAATTAGGTTGTATGATGCTGATATTATACATAAATTCGCGCATTTCGTCAAGTTTAGCAACGTGGCCATGCCGGAAATGGATTACATAGCAGTACGGTTGTATTCCGTGATCCCGTTTTTGTCCATCCATGCGCGCTTGCTGTCCATCAGGCGGGCCACTCCGCTGCTGGGAGAGCCATGGCGCAGCGTGTACAGGTGCTGCACTTCGAGCAGATCATTATAGGTCAAATACGGATAGTCTGTGCCGGAAGCTGTGCCGTCCGGCTTATAGGAGTAATTCAGATTGCCGTCCGGCAAAATCCACAGGGAAACCGTGCTTTCAATGCCGCGCACCATGCAGTCAGCCAGTGCGGCATACGATTCATCACCGGTGACCGCAGAGAAGCGGTAGAGGAATACCGCTTCGGCTGTGTGGTGGTTGAGGGAAGCGTGCGTGGGCTTGCCCAAGCCGTTCGGATGCCAGTAATCCTCGACCAGCCAGCCGGTGCTGTCTCCGCTCCCGAAACTGTAATGGTGCGCCTGCGCATGGCTGACCAGAAAATCGGCATAGCGTTTGGTCTGATCCAGCCATTCAGTCACACCGAAGTTTTCCGCCGCGTTGATATTGGCCAGCCATAAATCCGTATTGAACCGTGTGTCAAAGTAGCCGGGATCAATATTATAATCATCTTTCAGCCATGTGCTGCCCGCAAGCGAGGGAATAAAGCCGTATTCGTTCTGCTGTTCGCGCATGATGTCGATCATCGCAAGCCCCAATGCGCGCGACGCGGGCTGATCGGCATCCCTGGCCATCTTGCATGCAATGTATGCACCCGGCAGACTGTGAAAATAATTGGGACCATAGGGATAATAGTTATCGGGCGCGGTGTAATAATACCCATCATAGCACCAGCGATTGTCGTCGGTAAAGCGGTAGTTAGACCAGCGGCTGAGCTCGTCGGCATCTGTCCAGTCGATCAGCTGCTGGCTCGAGGTGAGCACCAGATAGTCGCTGAATGTCCCTTGCTGCAGTGCGGCAACTTTCAGGGAAAAGGTGAAGCCACCGTTTTCCTGCGTCACGGCAAGTGTGCCGTCGCAGCTCGGAATATATTCGATCATGCCGTTTTCATGGGCGCAATAGGTCTGCGGCGTTACTACAATGCTGTCTATGCCGTTCACACGGATAAAATACATGCCGCGCGGCAGAACGCCCGAGGAAAGCGGCTTTTCGTACCAGCGCGCAGATTTGACATCATACCAACGGACGGTACCGCTTTGGCCCTCCATTCGGAACTGCGCAGCGATATGCGCCGGCGTGGCGAGTGATGCGGTTGAGCGTCCCATTTCCACGACGCACCCTTGTGTGTCGCTGTAAGAGCGTGTCTCGTTGCACACTTCGGTCCGGCTCTGACGGGTTTCTGCGCGCGTCACTGGGCCAAGAAAGGTGGTGAACGCGGTATAGGAATGGCTTTGCACGTTTGCGTTCGGGTCGGCGGCTTGCGGTACAATGCCAAGGAGTCCGGACAGTCGCTGCAGGATGGTGGCAAGTTGTGCGCGTGTCACCGTGTCCTGCGGGGTCAATGTGGTATCGGAGGTACCCAGAATCAGACCCTGTGCATTGGCCCATTGCATGGCGGTCAGCGCATAGCTGCTGATCTGTCCCGCATCAGTGTACAAAGACAAATCGTTTTGCGGAGACAGATCGGCCTGCTTCAAGGCAGCATACCGGTACACCATAGCGGCCAGCTGCTCCCGGGTCAAGGAACCGCCCGGCTCGAATTGACCATCCCCCACACCTTCAATGATGTCATTGTACGCGCCCCACTGCACGGCATCGTAATAGGGAGCGTCTGCCGGGACGTCATCAAACGAAGAAGCGATGTTGATATCCGTGTCCGGCGCCAGTCGATACAGCGCCTGCATGATACAGGCGCGTGTGGCTGGTGCGTCTGCGCCGAAGGTATAGTCGGATAAACCATCCATCAGTCCTGCGTCTGTGACAAAAGCAATGGCGTCAGAAGCCCAGTGCGACTCTGTATCGACATAGGTCGCAGTGGCCGTGCCCGCGCGGAGCAAGACCAAACAGATGAGAAATATTGCTGCGTAATATCGAAAAAATTTCAACCTTTATGCACCCTTTCGCGAATTACAGGACAAAAAATTGATTCGGTTGATTCGTAAAGACTATCAAAAGTATATCATATTATTAACCAGAATTCTATGGAAAGGACAGCACAGATCTTTCCAATGTCAATCTTTTATCGTCTGCACAATTTCTTTATTATGAAAAAGCAGTGGTGGATTATCATTTCACCATAAACTATAAACGGAGAATAACAAAGAAGAGAAGTTCCGGAACATCCAGGGCTTCTCTCCAACTGCACGGTTATTTTTTGTATTTGACGTTTCACGTTTTTATCCAATTAATTGCAATCGATAGATGCACATAGGCAAAATATAAAACAGCATAAAACATTTCCAGCGTATGAAGAGCTGTCATGCTTTGAAAACCAGAGTATCTACGCAAATAGTTGCTCTTGCATTTTTTTGTACTTGCTCCTATTCTTGAACTTGCTTGTTTTCCCAGTCAGCGCCCCGCGCCGAACAGTCAGCGCGGGGCATCATCTCAGGCAAGGAGGAAGATACATGGATTTCAGTGCAAACAAGCAGGATACTTACGAAAAGCGCATCGCCAGCTTGCCCGATCAGCCCAACATGCAGCCGAATGAGCTGAAAGCCTACTTTGACAGCAGCCCGGAACAGCTGCGGCAAGCGCACAACGGCTTGTGTGACGCGCTGACCGAAGCGACGAGCAACGCAAGCGCCGCTGCAAACCTCGGTTTTCAGCGCACAGCGGGCGTACCGGCAGACGATGTGCAGGCGGCAGTCGAAAATGTGCAGGCACAGCTGGATGCCGCTGTGATGGGTAATATCCCGTCCGGCAGTGTTGACGGCGATAAGCTTGCGCAGGACGTGCGCGATCGGTTTATCGCCATCGAAAATGCAGCGAGAAGCGAGGCTTCTACTCGCTCCAGCGGCGACCTCAACCTGCAAAACCAGATTAACGCGCATACAACGCAGCTTGCAGCCAAATGTGAAGTTGTGTTCGGCAGCTATTCTGGCAATGGGCAGGCCAGCCAGTTTATTTCTCTCGGATTTTCGCCAAAGGCAATCATTGTTGCGCAAAGTGATGGAACTATGATCAATGGTAACCGCATTCAAGGCGGATTCGTTTTGCCCGGAGCTTCCGGAGGCGTGGTAATCGAAGGGTTAGGATTTCGTGCATTATATTCAGATGATCGCTATTGGACCAATGTATACAATCGACAGTATTATTATATTGCGTTTAAATAAAAAAGGAAAACCCCCGGTAAAACCGGGGGTTTTCGTGATTTCGGGTTAAAGCGAAGGATTACTCCGCGTCAACACGACCGCCAGACGGCAGAACAAGACCAGTATTGTCAACCTTGTTGTTGGTGTCAACAAAGATTGCAACAACTTCCTTATCGCTGTTCAGAACATAGATAATGTTCGCATCTGCAGGCTTGGTAGCCGTGATCGAAGCATTAACGAATGCCTTGGTAACCGTGGATACACCCTCAACCAGCTTCTTATCCTTGGTGTTAACGCCAATGATAACAACGTCGCTGGAAACCTTGTAGGTGTTGGTGCCGCCGTTTACAGTATCGCTCGGATCCTTGTACAGAGTCAGAATAGAACGATTTGCATCGTACGCGCTGACAGCTGCGATGTTGCCGGCGGTGAGGACGTCAAGGTCATTTACATCGGTTACACCATTGGTGCCCGGGATGAACTTAACAAATGCGCCCTTCTGAACACCGGACGGAGTGCTGCTGGTCTCAACCTTAACGGTTACAGTTTCGGTGCCGGTCCAGACAGAGAACTCACGGTACTCAGTGCCGTCAACCTTGCTTGCCTGTACGTCGTCTACTACATAGCCATACTGCTCGTTGGTGGTTGCAGCACCCGGCTTAGAGTTGGTCTCAACATACAGTGCAACGATTTCATCATCATCATTGAGAACGTACTCGATATCGGTGTAGGTACCAGAAGTAACGTCCGCAACATTGATGGTCTTCAGATCGTTGATGTTATAAACGTAGTTGGAAGCCTTATCAGCAGCGTATACAAAGATAGCTGCATCCTCAGCTACAACATAAGAGCTGCCATCAACATAAACGGTCTTGTTGTCGGCGTTGTAGAACTTCGGAGTAGTTGCACCGTCGCCGATGGTGGAAGCAACATCGTTGAAGCGCAGACCAGTTACAGCCTCGCCGCCGTTCTGCGGAGTACCACCAGCAGCCTGAGTACCATTCTTCAGCTGGATCTTGTTGTCGCCAACCATCGTGAAGGCATACAGACGGTCAGTCTTATTGGTGGAAGTAGTTACTGCAGTATTCAGGTAAGTGTAATCAGCGCCCTTGCCGTCTGCGTCATCGTAGACATAAACAGCCTCAGTGCCGTCACCCTTCAGAACCTTAACTTCATCATTGATATTGTTCAGAGCAGTCTTGGTGATCAGCGCAATATCCTTGGAAGAAGCGGAAACCTGCTTAGCAGCTACCCAGTAACCGTTGTACATTACAAAGTCGTAAGTAGCGCCCAGATCAACGATATCCTTGTAGTTGCTGTCGGAACGGGTCAGCTTGTTGTTGTGACCAGCATACTTAGCGTAAGAACCATCAATCTGAACCTGCTTGTCGCCGGTAGTAGTCATGTTCTTAACGTTAGATGCGGCAACACCAGCAGCAACTTCAGCCTTCTCGATCACATTGTAAGCGTCATCGCTGTTGTAAGCATTCGCATACAGGGTGGTCAGAGCAACAACGTCGCCAACTGCAACGTTGGAGTCCAGAGACAGCTTGTCGTTGATGTCGATGGTGCCCAGGCCAGCCAGAGAGATCTTGGTGGTGGTCAGACCGGTTACCTGATAGAAGTCAACGTGGTTGACGTAAACGGACTTTACATCGCCCTTATCGTTCAGAACCAGCTTGATGGTATCAGCAGAATTCGTCTTCAGCTTGCTGTCGAAATCTGCAACACCAGTAATCGTCTTAAACACAGAATCATCCAGATTCTGGTACACATTAATGTTGCCAGCCAGCTTGTACTTGACATCGTTAACCTTGATCTTGGAGCCATCGTTGTCGCCGATGTCGCCCAGAACAGCCTCAACAGTGGAGGTCTCGCCGGACAGGGTGATGCCGTAGATGGTATCATACTTATCAAGGCCTTTCTTGCCGTCCTTGCTGTCCTTGTACAGAACCTTAACGGACTCACCGATCCAGTCGTTGCCGTTCTCCGGAACGAAGGTGATGATATTGTTGCCAACCATGGACTGACCAGCAGTCAGGCCAGTGTTAACCTTGCTGTCGCCCTCGAAGGTAGCGGTAGCTTCTTCCAGACCCATGTACTTCTTGGCAACAGTTACGTAAGACAGACCAACAGCCACGTTGTTGTTGTCATACTTGTAGTCAACAACGTCTTCGTAGCCGTTAGCGTCGTCACTCCAGCGAACAGTGCCTGCCCACAGGGTGTTGTACAGCAGCTGAGCCGCGAACTGACGATCGCAGCCGCCAGTGATGGAGATGGAGTAGTTGGAGAACAGATCCTTCTGGGTAGCCAGATTGATGGTGTTGGTAGACCAAGCAGAGCCCTTCAGGCCAGCCTTCTCAGCATCGTAGCCGATCAGAACGAGAGCCATCTTAGCAGCCTCGGTGCCGGTTACGGTAGCGTCCGGGTCAAACTTAGTCGCGGACTTACCAGCGATGATGCCGTTGGCATAGCAGTACGCGATGTAGCCCTTAGCCCAGTGGTTGACGTTCTCAACGTCGGTGAACGGGGTCTTGTAGCCCTCGTACTGGGTTACTACGTCAGAACCGCCATTGCGGATAACGTAGATCATCTTGGCCATCTCTGCACGAGTGACCGTTGCGTCAGGCTGGAAAGAGCCATCTTCATAGCCCTTGATTACGCCCAGCGCAGTGAGCATATCCACAGCTTCGGTCTGAGAGATATCAGCCGAATCCGTGAACGCCGCACCAGCAAACATGGTGAACGCGCAAGCGAACGCCAGCACCAGTGCGAGAACCTTTTTGAGATTCTTCATGGGTTTTTTCCTCCTTAAATTTTTTGAGCTTTCGCTCTTACGGTGACTATGATATCATAGGTTTCAGGGGCGGTCAAGTAAAATGCCGCGAATGTAACACGGGTGTAATATTGCAACATACTGTAATTTTTCACGTTTTATATTGTATTCCAGGGGACATGCGTGCACTTTTCAATCAGGGCATGGGAAGGCTGGGACATGTGTTTTGCCCTCTATACCTTATTATATATAGGTGCTGCTGTACCATATGGTGCGGTAACGATTCCTGTTTTCCCTGCTTGAGTAACAAGATGGTGTGCATGCCTCTCCCCTCGTATTGTATGAAAAACAGAGGTGGTTTGAGACATTAGTACTATTACACCGAACGCCGAAAACAGACAGCATTATATTTTATTTATACTTTCCGCGTTTTTCTTTTTTATAAAAATGATGTAAATTTCATAAATTATGGAATTTATATTTAGTAAATACATTCAGCGAAAAAAGCGCAAGAGCAATATTTGCTCTTGCGCTTTCTATGCTGCCGGGAGAAAATATGACCCAGTTATTGTTTGATATACGTCATTTGATTGACTGTTGTGCCAGCTTTGATATTCAGCACAATTTCAGTCGGCGAAGTGCCCCATTCATCATATGCCGGACACAGGCCGGTTGCCGTGTCAAGGGTCGTGGGATTGCCATTGAGTGTGACACTGATGCCATTCAGATCAGATGCGTTAATATAGAGGGGATAATAGCCCTCATTAGGAACTTGCGTGGTAAACAGAATGGTGCAGTCTGTTTCAGCGGTGAAAGCACCGTTTTCCTGCCAGTTCACTGTGCCTGCCTGTACGGTAGCACAGTCGGGCACACCGTTACCATCCGCATCCGGCAGAGCGCTGGTGTCCAAACCGGTTTGTGACAGAATGTTGAGCGCCTCCGAGGTGTCATACGGATTGAGTGCAGCAACAGCCAGCAGACGGTTGAGGAAAGCGTTATTGGATGTGGTCAGAAGCACATTGTCAAGCTGGTCGGCGTTGGTTTGACATAAACGTTCATAGCCGGTAACCATGCGACGAACATAACTGTCATCCATCAGAATTTGAACGGCTGTCATATTGCCGACCGGATCTAACATGGTCCCATACAAGTCAAACATTTGCTGCCAGACTTCAGCATCGGCACGCATGTAGGCAATACCGTGGTCAAGCGTGTCAAGCGCCTGTGTGTACTGGCCGCTGGAGACATAGTATTGTGCCAGCGGAATAGTGATCGAGTTAGATTCCACCGTGGACAGATCAGCCGCGTATTGATCGGCTACGCCCGCTTCATTGCCGCCGGACATTAAATAAGACAATTTGTAGTCATTTTTCTCAAACAAGTCAATGGCGGCACAGGTTTTGAGATCGTCGAGCGTCAGGTCTTCCCCCATGAAAATGCTTTGTGCAATCAGGTTCAGGCCAATCAGAACGACGAAAATAGCAGAAAACGCAGTCACCGGCCAGCGTACCGCGCCGCCGTTGCTGCTTTGCGGCTGTTTGAGCCGCAGGCAGTCGCCGCAATAGAGGGTGACGAGCGCCAACACTGCAAAGAACATGGGTAAGCAGCAGCCGACCGACCAGATGACGTCGGTGATTGCCTGACCGAACATTTGCAGCACGCAGGCAGCCAGAAGCATAACGGCCAGCGGCTTTTCCTTGCGGCTTTTGACCAGCGCCCAGATGGACGTGCCAAGCATGGCAAGAAAAGCGGCCAGACCCAGCACACCAAGGTCACAGAGCGCCTCCACATAGTGGTTGTGCGCGTATTTGGTTTCGTAATAGTAATCCTGTACCGAAGCGACACCGTTTTCAAAGCCGCCCAGACCACGGCCAAAGACCGGTGCGGTGAGCCACAGCTTGATGGCATCCTGACGATAAACGCCGCGCTGTACGACGTTACCATTTGCAAACAAGTCCTGAATACGGTCAGCGATAAAAGCAGGCAGCAGCTTATAGCCCAATTTGACGCTGCCTTCCTGCGCGCCGGAGTAGGTGGCGCTCTGTACGGTCACACCCGGCTCCGTGCAGGAAAAGTAGAAGAATACGATTTCACTGTCCTTAGGCACCGTAAAGGATACCGGCGCATCCGAAGAACCACTGTTCAGGTTGGTCTCATTGTTCTGGATCAGATTGCTGGTGTTTTTATAAGCAACGCGCACCTGAACGGGTGCAGTTGCCTCCATGGTCAGTGTGTAATCACCGGCCGGCAGATTAGCGGTACGGCGGAAATCGCCTTCGGTGCCGAAAGTATAGGCACCGGTGACGTTGAGTGCAGCAATCAAATAAATGACGGCAACAACAATGATTCCCGCAATGATGCCGATCATCAATTTTGCTTTGCTATTGAGCACGGCAGCAACTTTGTCACGCACATAGAGTTCCAACACACAGGCAAGGACGCAGCCAACCACCAGCATCAGCATAGGCAAGGGAGAACCGGTCACAGTATCACCGAAGCCCTTGACTGAAATGCCGCCGGCAATCAGTGCAACCACTGCGGTTTGGATCAGCAGGAGGAATAGACCGATGCGGCTTTCTTTGGGGCTGAGTGCCAGCATCAGCAGGCAAGCGACCACAAAAACACCGAGCGAACCCATAGAGAAAGCTAATAGGTACGAAATCGCGTTGACCATCAGCAGAATCGTGCATAATATCTTTTGCCGACGGGTTTCCGAGGTCACTACCAGCCAGAGCGACAGCAGGCAGGCGATAGACATCAGACCGGCATAGGTATTCGGGTTGCCAACGATCGTGCTCAGACGGGCATAGAAGGTGGAGCCGGTATCAGCGTACCCCGGACCGATTGCCTCCATCCATGCGCGGAATGGCCGCATGAGAATGTTGCAGGAAGCAGCATCAATGGACAGAACGCCGACCGGTGCAGCAGCACAGGCCATGACGGCAGCGGTGCGTCGGAAGGAAAGCTTGCTTTCCTTAGCATATAGCACAATCGCCATAAAGACTGCAAAAGCGATTAGCAGGCAGGAAAACTCTGCAATCGCAAATTTGCCGGATTTGGCATACAGGGTAGAAATGCCTGCCAGCAGCATATAGGCAAACAGAGCCAGAGCCGGAGGAGTCAGCAAGCGCTTGACGCGCTGCTTGTCCGCAAACACCAGCATACACAGAATGGCGGCGCCGCCCAACAGGCCGATGACCTTTTCCGTAAAGTAATTGCCGTTGTTCGCCATACAAATAACGGCAAACAGAACGACTGCCGCTGAAATATACAGTCCCAAGCGGACAGAAGGGGTGGATTGAGCTGATTTTTGTTTCATTCGATAACCTCCATGGTGAAGCCGACTGAAATCAGCCGGGATATTCCGTAAAGTGATGCGGGGATGTTATACATCCAGACCGGCGGCCTGACGATAGAGCGTGGTCAGTTCCTCAAAGACCGGTTGGATGTCAAACGGCAGAATCGCTTGCCGTGCGGCCAGTCCCATCTGCTGGCGGCGTTGTGGGTTGTCCAGCTGATGGACGGCGCCGGAAAAAGCGTCTGCGTCCCCAAACGGATAAAGCAGCCCGGTCACGCCGGGATGCACCAAGTCCTGATGCCCTTTCACATCGCTGGCAATCACAGGCAGGCCACAGGCCATTGCCTCCATGATATTGAATGGCAAACCTTCGCTGCGGCTGGATGAGACGCAGAGATCGGCAGCCTGATAATAGTCCTTCGTGTTCTGTACAAAGCCGGGGAAATGCACACGCGACGCAACGCCCAGCGTTTCTGCAAGGGCTCTGCATTCCTCCAGACGCTCACCACGGCCGGGCAATACCAAAACCGTGTTTTCCGGCAAACGTGGCATCGCCTGAATCAGCGTAGATTGGTTTTTGCGCCCGGAAAACTCAGCTGCATACACCAGTATCAGAGCGGACGGATCGAGCCCGAGCTGTGTCCGCAGCTGTGCTTTGTGTGCCTCGTCCGGCGGGGTAAAATGCGTTGTATCAATGCCCATGCCGCGCGTAAAGCGGATATCTTTGCCCAGCGCATAGTGATGCGCGATGTCATCATCCTGCCGGTTCATGGTCAGCAGCCAGTCGGTGACAGGTGCGGTCAGCCGTTCGGCAGAGAGCAGCAGCTGGCGTTTGAGTAGCGGTGTGGCGTCGTCAAACAAATAGCCATGCACGGTGTTCATCACAACCGGGCGGCCTTTCCAAGCCGGCCGCAGCGCAAGCCGCGCAAAGAAAGCCGCAAGCGAGGTGTGCAGACTGACCAGCGCATAGTCCTCACGGCGCAGCAAGGCTCGCAGCTGATGAGCGGCAAAAACATTGTGCGGGGAAAACATGCGTTTTTCCAGCGGCAGCGGAATAAAGCGACTGACTCCATCCAGCGCACAAGGCTCGCCGCCTGCAGCGGCATGTACTTCGCAGCCTTGCCGGGCGAACCAGCGCAAATAGGGCCGATGAAACGAGGCGAGATGTCCGAAGGAGGAAGCGACATAGAGAATTTTCCGATTTGCTCCCATGAACCATATCACACACTTTCAATAAAAAACGCAGGCAACTCCTTCTGCCTGCGCAGTATACTCCTACTGGAATATTACTCCAAAGTGCATCTTTTGTCAAGTAAAAGGGCAGATAAGGTGGAAATTTCCTGTGAAGTATGATATTATGGAAACACTTATGTGTAAAAGATTTTATATCGTCAGGAGGCACGGCATTTGATTAAGGAAAATCAGCGCACACTCAACCAGATCAACGGGTTGACGGATGTGCTTATTCTGTTCCCCTGCATGATTTTGGCATATTTCATCCGTTTCGTGCTGTTTCAGGGAGAACCCGGCCATATCGGCCTATCCTATTATATATATACAGTGTTGTGCATGTCGCCGCTATTCTGGCTGCTGTATGGTTTGACGGGCCTGTATGATTCGTTTCGATCGAAAAATTTCCTGACGGAATTTAGTCTGCTGCTCCGTTGTAACCTGCTTCTGTTTGGCGTGATGCTCGCGTTCTTCTTTGTGTTTAAGGAATTCCACCTTTCCCGTTGGACGCTTCTGATCTTTTTTGTGCTGGCGACGATGGCAGTATCAACCAAGCGGTGGCTGCTGCGGCGCGTGCTTCGCGCGTTCCGCGAAAAGGGTTATAACCTCAAGCATGTGCTGCTCGTTGGCTGCGGCGAACAAGCGCAAATGTATTACGAGGCTATTCAGCGTGATCGTACGTTGGGATTAAGCGTGGATCACTATCTGGCGCCGCACGATTCTCTGCCGGGCTTGTCCTATCTGGGCACTTATGAAGCGTTTCCGCGCGTATTGGAACGCACCAGCCCGGACGAAGTGGTCATTGCGTTGGAGGCGGACGAATATCGCTATTTGCCTAACATCATTATGAATAGTGAGAAAAATGGTGTAAAAGTTTCGCTTATTCCATTTTATAATAAATATATGCCTTCTCATCCGGTGTTTGACGAAGTGGGTGGGGTTTCACTGGTCAACATCCGGCATATCCCGCTGGACAATATCGGCAACGCTTTTCTCAAGCGGGCGATGGATATTGTCGGCTCCCTGCTGCTGATCGTGCTGACCTCGCCGCTCATGCTGTTTGCTGCGGTGGGTGTGCGCTTGTCCTCTCCCGGACCGATCCTGTTCCGGCAGGAACGGGTGGGACTGAATAAAAAGCCGTTTTATATGTACAAGTTCCGCTCTATGCGGGTCAATGACAAGCAGACGACTGGATGGAGCACCAACAGCGACCCGCGCAAGACCCGTTTCGGCGCGTTTATCCGTAAATTCTCGATTGATGAGCTGCCGCAATTTTTCAACGTCTTAAAAGGGGACATGAGTCTGGTCGGGCCGCGTCCCGAGCTGCCTTATTTCGTCAATCAGTTCAAGGAAACCGTGCCGCTGTATATGGTCAAGCATCAGGTACGTCCGGGCATCACCGGCTGGGCGCAGGTCAATGGTTTCCGCGGCGATACTTCGATTCAGGGGCGTATTGAGCATGATCTCTATTATATCGAAAACTGGACACTGTTGTTTGACATCAAAATCCTGTTCCTGACAGTATTCCGTTTCTCCAACAGCGAAAAGATGTAGTGCATCGGGGCTGCATGACTGCAACTGAAATAGGCGCAGTTCCAGATCCGCAATGCACTGGCACTACCTTGGCCTGAATAAGTCATTTACTCATGAAGGATATGGTCCCCTCTCGTCAAGTTGTTGAACTTTAACCGATGAGACCTTATCCTTCATTTTTTATTCAACTGGATTATACGTGTAATCCGTCCTCACAAAGCAAATCTGAGCTGCCGAAACCCACTTTCGGCAGCTCTGATGAAACGGTACATCTTTCTTTTTATTCTTTCGATGCTTCCACCGCAGCCTGTTCCTCATTCTTGATCTCCCAGTGAATGAGGACGGTCAGCGCCGCGCGCAGCAGAATGATCGCACCAACCAGACCGATCTCCTTGAACTCACGCACAATTACCGTGCGCAGGATCTCGCTGCCCAGCTTAAACTCCAGTCCGAGGGATAACCCTTTCGCAAGCGACAGACGGGTCAACGGGTCACGATGGACATAATACCACACTCCCCGCACGCCTGCGACGATAATCACAATCACGCCGACGTATTCAAACAGCAGGATCGCCCATGAAATCAAGTGCTCCAGCAACTGCTCTGCCGCCGCCACGGTCATCTCCCCTTTTCTGGTTGCTATCCTTATTATACCGGCTGCGCGGGCAGCGTGTCAAACCCGGTCTGCAATTCTTCGTCCGTCGGAATATGGTTGGTCATTGTGCCGTTGTGATATGCTTCATATGCCGACATATCAAAATAACCCGTGCCGGTCAGGCCGAACAGAATGGTCTTGACCTCGCCGGTCTCCTTGCATTTGAGCGCCTCGTCGATCGCGCAGCGGATCGCATGGCTGGATTCCGGTGCCGGCAGAATGGTCTCGACCTTGGCAAACAAGGTCGCCGCTTGGAACACATCGGTCTGCTTGACTGATGTCGCTTCCATATAGCCGTCGTGATACAGCTTGGAAAGGATCGGGCTCATGCCATGGTAGCGCAGACCGCCCGCATGGTTCGCCGCCGGCATAAAGCCGTTGCCCAGCGTGTACATACGCGCCAGTGGCGTCACATGTCCGGTATCGCAGAAATCATATGCGTACTTGCCGCGCGTGAACGACGGGCAGGACGCAGGCTCGACTGCAATGATACGCGGGTCAGCCTTGCCCAGCAGCTTATCCTGCATGAACGGCGCAATCAGACCGCCCAGATTGGAGCCGCCGCCCGCGCAGCCGATGACGATATCCGGATATTCATCCAGCATCTCCATCGCCTGCTTGCTCTCCAGACCGATGATCGACTGGTGCAGCAGCACCTGATTGAGCACCGAACCGAGCACATAACGGTAACCCTCATGCGTGGTAGCGACTTCGACCGCTTCGGAAATCGCGCAGCCGAGCGAGCCGCCGGTCGTCGGGTTTTCCGCGAGGATCGCGCGGCCCGCCGCCGTGGTATTGGACGGCGAAGGCGTGACATCCGCGCCGAAAGTCTGCATAACTGCCTTGCGGTACGGTTTCTGTTCATAGGAAACTTTGACCATGTAGACCTTGAGGTCAAGTCCGAAGTACGCACACGCTTCGGAGAGCGCCGTGCCCCACTGGCCTGCACCGGTCTCGGTCGTCAGGCCCTTGAGGCCCTGTTCCTTAGCGTAATACGCCTGCGCGATAGCCGAGTTGAGCTTGTGGCTGCCCGAGGTATTATTGCCCTCAAACTTGTAGTAAATCTTCGCAGGGGTATCCAGCGCCTTTTCCAGATTGTACGCACGGCACAGGGGCGACGGACGATACAGCTTATACATATCGAGGATCGGCTCGGGAATATCAAAGTACCGGGTCGTGCTGTCCATCTCCTGATGCGCCAGCTTTTCACAGAAAATCGGATAGAGCGCCTCCTCCGGCAACGGCTGATGTGTGCCGGGGTAGAGCAGCGGGTCGGGCTGCTGCTTCATATCGGCGCGCAGGTTGTACCACTGCTTGGGCATCTGATCTTCGGTTAAATACAATCTGTGCGGAATCTTTGCCATGGTAGGTTCTCTCCTTTATATGAAAAATATGTGGGTTAACAAAAACAAAAAGGCTCCCGTCCCATGAAACATCATGGGACAGGAGCCTGAAAAAACAAACTCTTGCGGTACCACCCAAATTGGCGCAAAAACGCCCGCTCACTTTCGCATATCCAACAATATACGCTCCCCGGATAACGGGTGGAGTCCCCGTCGCAGATACTCGGCCATGCAGCCTTTCGCCTTGCCCTGCTGAAGTCCATTCACAAGGGCCTCCCCTGCCGCGATCTCACCACCCGCGGCTCTCTTGGAAGTTTGGTCTCCCTGCTACTCGTCTTCGTCATTGGTTTATCAGTATGGTCACAGTATATTCTCATCCAAAGCATTTGTCAAGCATATTTTGAGAATTTTTATAAATTATTATCTTGATATTTTCTTATCATAATAACGCACTCGCTGCACGCCCGCGCCGCGCCTTGCCGCCTTGCCGCGGCTGTGCTATAATCAATCCAGACGAAAATCATCCGAAAAGGAGGACGCGCCATGCGCATTATCGAGGGCGAAAACGACCTTTTGCTGACCTGCACGCGCGTGCCGGACGGCATCGCCATTTTGCGCTGCGAGACGCGGGACGACGCAGTCACGCTGCCCGATACCATAGACGGCGCGCCCGTCGCGCAGCTCGGCGCATATGCGCTCAGCGAGCGCGCGCCCGATTTGTCCGGACGCGAAACATTTTCCATTCGCGTCACCTGCGGTGGATCGGAGCCTGTACATGACGCAAACGCCATCCGGTCGGTTATACTGTCAGCCATGCTACAAAGCGTTGGCAGCTATGCATTTTACAACTGCCGCCGGCTGGAAACCATCACGCTGCCGCAAACGGTCACGGACTTTGGCGGCGGCGCGCTGATGAATTGCCGCGCGCTGCGCACCATCGTGCTGTGTGCCGACCCAAACGCCCCCACCTGTCTGCAAAAACTGCTGGGTGAGCATGCGGGCGAACTCGACGTGCGTTTTGACGGCGGCTCTCCCGCGCGCCTGCTGTTCCCCGCCTACACCGAGGAACTCGAGGACTTGTCCCCCGCGCACATCTTCCAGCGCCGCATCCACGGCGCGGGCTACGGCTATCGTCAGTGCTTTGACGCGGGCGTGCTGAGCTTCCGGCAGTATGACCTTGCGCTGAGCGAACTGCTCGAGAGACACGACTTTGCAGTTGCCACACGGGTCGCGGCGCGGCGGCTGGCTGTGCCTTATGCGCTGTCAGACACTGCGCGCGACGTCTATCTCGACTGTCTGCGCGCGCACGGCGGTGCGCTGCTTCATGCCTGCGCTGCCGCAGGCGAGAGCGCGGCGATCTCGTTCCTGCTGTCGCTCGGCGTGCTGACCGCCGCCGACGTGGACGCGGCCTGCGATGCCGCCCGCGAAAAGGAACAGACCGCAGCGCTGTCCGTGCTACTCGCCGCGACGGGAAAAACCACGGCAAAGGGCCGCGCCAAAACCTTCGACCTGTAAAGGAGGCTTTCCATGCCCCAAAGCGAACGCTGGACCGCCCTCGGGCGTGAGATTTTGTTCTCCGCCCGTACCGAATTATATATGAGCCTGCCGTTTCTGGACGCGGCGCTGTCTGCGCTGGCCGTCTCGGACGGGTTTGACACCGCCACCCTTGCCACCGATGCGCGCAGCCTGTATTTCAACGGCGCATGGCTCGCGCAGCAGCTCGAACGCGGCCGCCCGCGCGTCAACCGCGCCTACCTGCACAGCGTGTTTCACTGTCTGCTGCGCCATCCCGCCAAAACGCACGGCCGCGACCGCGATTTGTGGGATTTGGCCTGTGATGTAGCAGTCGAAAGCATACTGGACACACTGGACTATCGTTGTTTGCAGGCAGACAAGCCATCCGTGCGGCGGCAAAACCTGTACCGCAGCCTGCGTGCGGAGATGCCCGTGCTGACCGCCGAGGCGGTCTACCGTCAATTCCGGCGCGACCGCCTGAATTCCTATGACTGCGCCACGCTCGCGCGCGTGTTCGCGGTCGACGAGCACTCGCTCTGGCCCGAAGAGGGCGATGACGAGCAGGATCGCCAGTGGCAGCAGCGCGCCGAGCGCACCCAGACCGCGATGGAGACCGTGTTCTCCAATCAGGCGATGGGCGGCGAAGCCGTTCGCGAGCAACTGTCCGTCACCACCCAGCACACGACCGACTATCGTGCCTTTTTGCGGCGGTTCGCCGCGCTGCGTGAGGAAGTCGCGGTGGACGCGGACTCCTTTGACTACGGCTACTATGCCTATGGTCTGCGCCACTTCGGCAACATGCCGCTGATTGAGCCGCTGGAGACACGCGAAGTGCGCAAAATTGAAGATTTTGTCATCGCCATCGACACCTCGATGTCCACCTCAGGCGATCTGGTGCGCAGCTTTTTGTCGCGTACCTATGAACTGCTACAAGACAGCCAGAGCTTTTTCCGGCACATCAATCTGCGCATCATCCAGTGCGATGACCAGATCCGCGCGGACAAACGCATCACGAACGCCCGAGATCTGGCGGATTATATGGAGCATTTTGAACTGATCGGCCAGTCGGCCACCGACTTCCGTCCGGTGTTTGAATATGTCGACCGGCTGGTGAGTGAGGGCGCGTTCCACCATCTGCGCGGCCTGATCTACTTTACCGACGGACTTGGGATTTATCCCAAAAAACGACCTAAATACGACGCGGCCTTCATCATGCTCGAGGGCGGCGCGTATCCCGATAACGTCCCGCCGTGGGCGATCCGCGCCGTGCTGCGCGAGGACGAGATAGGAGAACCATCATGAACATCAAACGAGCCAAAAACGAGATCAAAAACGCGCTGCGCGCCTATCTCGCGCGCGACGAATTCGGCGCGTACCGCATTCCGCCCATCCGGCAGCGCCCCATCCTGCTGATGGGCCCGCCGGGCATTGGCAAAACCCAGATCATGGAGCAAATCGCGGATGAAACCGGCGTGGGACTCGTGTCCTACACATTGACCCACCACACGCGCCAGTCTGCGCTCGGCCTGCCCTACATCGAGCGCGAGAAATTCGGTGGGCAGGAATACGCAGTCACGGCCTACACGATGAGCGAAATCATCGCCTCGGTGTACCGCGAGATCGAGCGCACGGGTGTTTCCGAGGGCATTTTGTTTCTCGACGAGATCAACTGCATTTCCGAGACACTCACGCCCATGATGCTGCAATTTTTGCAGTGCAAAACCTTCGGCAACCAACAGCTGCCCGCGGGCTGGGTGGTCGTCGCGGCGGGTAACCCGCCCGAGTACAACAAATCCGTGCGCGAGTTTGACGTCGTGACGCTCGACCGCGTCAAGCGCATCGACGTGGAAGAAGATTTCGCCGTCTGGAAGGAATACGCCTACCGTCGCGGCATCCATGGCGCGATTTTGTCCTATCTGGAAATCCGGCGCGACCATTTTTACCGCGTCGAGGCAACCGCCGACGGCCTGCAATTCGTCACCGCGCGCGGCTGGGAGGATTTGTCCGAGCTGATGCAGGTATATGAATCTCTCGGCCTGCCGGTTGACCGTCAAGTGGTCGAGCAGTATTTGCAGCTGCCGCGCGTGGCAAGCGATTTTGCCAATTATCTGCAATTGTACGATAAATACAAGCGTGTTTACCGCGTGGAGGAAATCCTCGACGGCACATGGGAGCGCGTGCGCGCCTCCGAGCTTTCCGGCGCGCCGTTTGACGAAAAGCTGGGTGTTTTGGGACTACTTTTATCCCGTCTCGCGGACAGCGCGCGCGAAACCTACCGCCTTGACGGCCTGACCGACGCGCTGCATCAGGATCTTATCCGCATCCGCGAGGGCGAAACCACGCTCGGCACGCTGCTGGATGACAAGCGCGCCGCGCTCTCCCGCCGCCGTGCCGCCGGTTCCACCGACCGCGACGCACTGTTCATTGCGTCCCGCGAGACCGAACGGCTGGACGCCTTCCGGCAGGGGCTTTCGCTGGAAAAAATCCCGACAGGCCGCGCGTTTGACTACCTCAAGGAGAAGTTCCAAACTGATGTGCAGGCGCGCGCAGACGCCGCCGACCAAACCGACCGTGCACTGTCCAATGCCTTTGCCTTCCTCGACGAAGCGATCGGGGACAGCCAGGAAATGGTGCTGTTTGCAACCGAGCTGACCGCGAACTACTTTACCTCGTGGTTCATCCAGAATTTCGGCTGCGAAGCCTACTTTGCGCACAACAAGCGTCTGCTGTTCGATGACACACAAAAGCACCTGCTTGAGGAAATCGAGAAAACCCGTGCCGCCGACCAACCGCAGGAATAATAATCGCGCCTTGGCGCGCATCAAACAGAAAAGCGATTTTGTGTGCACACTTACACGCAAAATCGCGCTCGGGCTTTGTCCGCGCCCCGCGCGGCATAGCCCTACTCGATGAAAAGCGTGCTTTTCATCGAATAAAAAGAGAAACGCCGCAGCAACCGCTGCGGCGTTTCCCATACAAAGAAAGTAGAAAAGGAAATGAAGTAAGTATCAAAGAGAGAGGATATGATTGCACGCTTTACAGCGTAACACCGTCCTTGAAGATCGCGATCTCACGGTAACCGAGCTGCTCGCTCTTGGAAAGCTGGCCGCTCGCAACCTGCAGAACCAGATCGAACAGGCGTGCCGCAGCGTCCTTGATTGGCTCGCCGTCGGCCACCGGGCCGGCGTCAAAGTCGATCCAGCCAGACTTCTTCTGCGCCAGCTGGCTGTTGCTGGCAATCTTGATGGTCGGCGCGGGCGCGCTGAATGGCGTGCCGCGGCCGGTGGTAAACAGCACGATGTGTGCGCCAGCCGCCGTCATAGCGGTCGCGGACACCAGATCGTTGCCCGGACCGTACAGCATGTTCAGGCCATGCGCGGTCACCGGATCACCGTAACCGATCACGTCCGCGATCGGGGCGGTGCCGCCCTTCTGCACGCAGCCGCAGGACTTATCCTCGAGTGTCGTGATGCCGCCCTTCTTGTTGCCGGGCGACGGGTTTTCATACACGGTTTCGTGATGGCTGATGAAATAATCCTTGAAGTTGTTGAGCATGCTGGTCGCCTTATCAAACACCTCGCGGTTGACGCAGCGGCTGAGCAGCATCCCCTCCGCGCCGAACATCTCCGGTACCTCGGTCAGCACGGTCGAACCGCCGCGGGCGATCACCATATCGCTGAACGCGCCGACGGTCGGGTTGGCGGTTACGCCGGACAGGCCGTCCGAGCCGCCGCACTTCATGCCGATGACCAGATCGCTGACCGGAATCGGCTGGCGGGTGAACTGCGCGGCAAACGCGGCACACTGCTCGAGCAGCGCGCGGCCGGCCGCGAATTCATCTTCGACATCCTGACAGGTCAGGAATTTGACGCGGTTCTCGTCATAGGGACCAAGCTCTTCAAGGAACTGGTCGTGCTGCAGGTTTTCGCAGCCAAGGCTGAGCACCAGCACCGCTGCCGCGTTTGGGTGGCGCACGAGCGCCGCGAGCAGCTTGCGGGTCTGCGCATGGTCTGCGCCGGTCTGCGAGCAGCCGTATGGATGCGTGAAGGTGTAAAGACCCTCGATCGAACCGGTCACAAGATCCTGATTGTCGCGCACCATCTTTTTCGCCACGTCATTGACACAGCCAACGGTCGGGATGATCCAGATCTCGTTGCGGACAGCCGCGCGGCCGTCCTTGCGGCGGAAGCCCATAAAGGTCTCCGGCTCAACGGCCGATACGGTCGGCACGTCAGGCACATAGGTATATTCCTCTTCGCCCGACAGGTTGGTTTTCATGTTATGGGTATGCACCCAAGCGCCGGTCTCGACTGCGGCGGTCGTGTGGCCGATTGGATAGCCATACTTGACGACTGCGTCACCCTCGGCAATCGGGGCGAGCGCGATTTTGTGTCCCTGCGGGATATCCTCGATCGCGGTGACAGTCACGCTGCCCGCAGGAAGCGTTTCGCCTTTGCTGACCGGATGCAGCGCAACGGCCACATTATCCCGCTCGGTGATGCGAATGAGTTTTGTCATAGTGAGCCCTCCCGCTTACAGGCAGGAAGCAAACGCGGCCTCCGCGCCTTCCGTGCGGATCTTGGTCAGGTCAGCGAGTACCGCAGCTTCGAGGCCGTCGACCCCCGTCAAATCCTGATCCCACATCTGTTCATTGGTCAGCACCGCGTGCACCAGATCGGCGTCGCTGTCGTCCTTATGGTTCCAGTAGAACTCAAGTGCCCAACGGTCGTCCGAGCAGGTATAGGTGTTGCCCTTCGGACGCTTGCAGACCAGACCCTTGTCGGTCAGTTCCTGCACGTCGGTCGAATAGAACGCGATGTACGCGGCAAGCGACATGGTCAAACAAACCGGTAGCTTGCCTTCCTTCTCGATGTACTCCAGGAAGCTGGGCATGTTGCGCGCCTTCCACTTAGAGGTGGAGTTGAGCGAAATGCTCATCAGCTCATGGTCAACAAACGGATTGTTGAAGCGGTCTTCTACCGCTACCGCAAAGTTCTCCAAATCGTTCTTGTCGAGCGGCAGGGTCGGGATGACCTCCTCATGCAGCATCTTGTTCATAAAGCCCTTGATATGCTCATTGTGCATGCAATCGCGCACGATATCGAAACCTGCGAGGTAAGCGCCGAGCACAAAGCCGGTGTGCGCGCCGTTCAGGATGCGCACCTTGCGCTTCTTGTACGGGGTAACGTCCGGTACGACGATGCAGTTCAGGCCAGCCGCCTTGAAGGGCAGCTTGTCTTCCAGCCATGCCGGGCCTTCGATGTTCCAAACGCCAAATACTTCGCCAACGTCGATCAGTTCGTCGTGGTAGCCGTTCTCCTCGTCCATCTTGGTGGCCTCGGCAGCGTCCTTGATGCGGCCGGGCACGATACGGTCAACCAGCGTCGAGCAGAAGGTGCATTCGCCGCACCAAGCCTTGAAGTCCGCTTCCAGACCCCACTGCTCGATGTACTGGCCGACACACTTCTCCAGCTCCTTGCCGTTGTTGTCGATCAGCTCGCAGGACAGGATGACCAGCGGCTTCTTGCCGGCCTGCCAGCGCTTGTACAGCACCTGGGTCAGCTTTGCCGGGAACGAGGACGGCGGGCAGTCGTCCTTCTGGCAGGCGGGATCGTAAACGATACCAGCCTCGGTGGTGTTGGACACGATATACTCAAGGTCGTCGGAAACCGCGACTTCCATCATCGCGTCATAATCTGCTTTCTCATAGGGGTTGAGGCAGCGGGACACCGAAGAGATCACGCGCTTGCGGTCAACCTTCTCGCCGTTCTCGCGGCCGCGCAGATACAGGGTATACAAACCCTGCTGCTCGTTGATCTGCTTTGCAAGACCGGGCGCGATCGGCTGCACCAGAACCGCCTTGCCGTTCCAGCCAACCTTTTCATTGGACATATCGAACCAGTAGTCGACAAATGCGCGCAGGAAATTGCCTTCGCCAAACTGGAGGATCTTTTCCGGTGCATTTTCCAGAATATAGCCCGCATAACCGGACTTTTTCAGCACTTCATAATTCAGCTTTTCCATCATTATTCTCCTCATATAACCAACCCGGAAACGGCGGAGAAACCTCCGCCGCACCGGACAAAAACCTTATGGATGAACCGAAAACGATCAGCCGCCGAACAGCGACAGGATACCGGTAGAGAATGCCGGCACATAGGTAATCAGCAGCAGGTTGACAACCAGCAACAGATAGAACGGAACTGCTTCCTTAATGAACTTGCCCGTCTTACAGCCGGTGATGCCACAGGTGACGAACATCAGCGTGCCCATCGGGGGCGACAGATTTATCAGGGTGAATTACGCCCCCTTCGGAGGTATCAACATACATGTCCACTGCAAAAACCTCTTCCATGCAGTCTCAGGCCTATGAATTTATCAAACGCAAGATTACCATGTGCGAATATGCCCCCAATCAGCTGCTGAGCGAAGCAGTTTTGCAGGCAGAGCTTGGCTTTTCCCGCACGCCTGTGCGCGAAGCCATTGGCCGATTGGAGCAGGAGGGCTTGCTCAAGGTATTCCCAAAGCGCGGTATCATTGTATCCGGTTTTACCATCAGCGACATCAGCATGATTTTCGAGGTGCGCCGTCTGGTTGAGCCTTATACCCTGCGCAACTACGGCAGCCGTCTTGATATGGACAAAATCGCAGAGTTTGCGAAAATTTTTCGTGAGCATCTGGACGCGGACGAGTTTACCGGTTTTTATGAACTGGATGACCAATTTCATTCTACGTTGGTCGCCGCACTGCCCAATGAATACCTCTGCGACCTCTATTCCCGCATCCAAACGCAGATCATCCGTCTGCGTGTCATGAGCGGCCAACTGATTGAAAGCCGCCTGCAACGCACGATGGCGGAGCATGCGGAAATTGCGGAAGCCTGTCTGTCGCACAATTGGGAACGCGCCGCACTGGCCATGGTGCAGCATTTGCACTATTCGGAAGAATCCTCGCTGGCAACACTGCTCAAGGGTTATAGCAACACCAGCATTATTTAAGTACATCTCCATTTTATGTTTGAGCATGTCCCGCCATGCAGAAAGGATCACAAAAATATGAAAACCGACAACGACGCCTCCTACTTCAGCCGCTACCGCGCGGCTGCCGTACGTTTTGAGATCATTGGAGGCGCACTGCTTCTGATCGCCATTGTTCTGAATCTGATCGCCGGAAACGCATTGCTGGCAATCAGCCTGCTGCTGGCAGCAGCGGGTGCGTTTTTTCTCATCATCGGCGGTTCCAGCCTGCGCCCGCACAATCTGGTCAAGGCCTTTGCCCAGCAATGCGCACGCGAGCCGGGACATGAAATCGCGCAAGGCTTGCTGGACGCGATCCAGTGCGAAAAAAAGATTCGTTTGCTGCAAAAATCCATCGACAGTGTGGATTTTGCCATTGAAGTGTACGAGTGTTTGGATGATGCCGATCCGGAGCTGATTCGCAAGCTGCGTGAAGCAAAGGAAACACATATCGCCAAAAAGGCTTTTTGAGCCATCCCTCAGCAGACAAAAAAGACGCCCGCCGCGGCCTCAGCCGCAGCGGGCGTCTTGCTATTCTATCCACTTATCCAAAATGCCCCATAGCACCATACGTTTCCGGTCGACGATCGCGGAATACGCCCCAGCTGCGGCGCAATTCACGGATTTCATCCAGATCGAAGGTGTGCGTCAGGATGCCGGTCTCCTCACGTCCCGCCTGCTCCACCAGCGCGCCCGTCTCATCCGCGATGAAGGACGAGCCGTAAAACGTCAGGCTGGAGGACTGGTTCTGATTCTCCGGCGAGGGCGTGACCGTCTCCGTACCGACGCGGTTTGCTGCGACAAGCGGCATGATATTCGCCGCCGCGTGTCCCTGCATGCAGCGTCGCCAGTGCGGCATGGAATCACAGTCGAGAATCGGCTCCGATCCGATTGCCGTCGGATAGAACAGCAGCTCCGCGCCTTGCAGCGCCATGCAGCGCGCAGACTCCGGGAACCACTGATCCCAGCAAATGCCCACACCGATCTTCGCATACGCCGTATCCCACACGCGGAAACCCGTGTCTCCCGGGGTGAAATAGAACTTTTCCTGATAAAAATGATCGTCCGGAATGTGAGTTTTGCGGTACTGGCCGAGGATTGTGCCGTCCGCGTCGATCACCGCCACCGTGTTGAAGGTCGTATTGCCCACGCGCTCATAATAGCTGACCGGCAGCACGACGCGGAAATCATGCGCCAGCGTGCGCAGCACATTCACCGCCGGATTTTCCTCCAGTGTGGTCGCCAGATGATAGTTTTCGTAATTCTTTTCCTGACAGAAATACCAGTTTTCAAACAATTCGGGCAGCAGAATGATCTGCGCGCCCTGCGCTGCTGCCTCGCGCACCTTTTCCGTCGCGGTTTCCAGTCCATAGGTCATCTGAACCGCAGCTACGGTCACTTTGCTCATCGTTTTTCTTCTCCTTTGTATGGATTTACGCCGCTTATGCGCGCGGAATCTGCTGTGTGATGCAATGGATGTTGCCGCCGCCGATCAGAATATCGCGCGCGGGGATCGCCACGACCTTGCGCGTCAGGAACAGTTCCTGCAAAATCGCCTGCGCCTTTTCATCCATCGGATCACCGAAAGCGGGCATCACGATCGCTTCGTTTGCGATATAGAAATTGACATAGCTTGCCGCCAGACGCTCTCCCGGTGTGCGCGTCGGCTCGCCGTCGCACAGGTCCAGCCCCTCGCACTCCTCTGCCGTGATGGTCACCGGCTTGGGCAGCGGCAGCTTGTGGACGCGGATTTTGCGTCCCTTCGCGTCGGTGGCCGCTTCGAGCGCGGCAAGGCTCGCCGCGGAAAGCGCATACTGCGGGTCGCTCTCGTCGTCTGTCCATGCGAGCACGACCTCGCCGGGTGCGGTAAACGCGCACACGTTGTCCACATGCTCGTTGGTTTCGTCGTTGTAAATGCCGCGCGGCAGCCAGATTACCTTGGAAACGCCCAGATAGTCGCAAAGCGTCTGCTCGATTTCCTCGCGCGACAGATCGGGGTTGCGCCCTTCGGACAGCAGACAGGCTTCGGTTACCAGCGCGGTCCCCTCGCCATCGACATGGATCGAGCCGCCTTCGCAGATGAAATCACGCTTATTATAGCAATCATCTTCCAGCAGGTCGCAGAACTTGCGCGCAACACGGTTGTCGCGCTCCCAACTGGGGTACAGGCCGTCTACCTCACCGCCCCAAGCGTTAAAGCCCCAGTCGATGCCGCGGCGCTCGCCCTTGCCATTTATGACAAACGTCGGCCCGACATCGCGCGCCCATGCGTCGTCCGTCTCCATCACGACCAGCCGCACCCGCTCGGGCAGCTGCGCGCGCGCGTTGTCATACTGCCCCTCTGAGCACAGCACCGTCATCTTTTCGCTCTGCGAAATGGCCTCGATCACCTGCAAAAACGCCTTGCGCGCGGCATATGCGCCGTATTGCCAGGAGTCCGCCCGCTCGGGCCAGATCATCAGGCAACCCTCATGCGGCGCAAACTCCGCAGGCATGAAAAACCCGTCTTCCGCGGGCGTTGTGTGTAAAATTCTCATACCGTTTCTCTCCGTCTTGTTTTCTCCCTAATAGGGTACAACATTTCGATTGCACTTGCAAGATTTTCCCGGATATGTTACACTAAATATACACATACTTCATCGTTTTATCAGGAGGAAATCATGCCAAGCTATCCCTATTCCTATGCACATACTTATACGTATACGCCATTTTTCTCGCTCATTCTGCCGATTCTTGCGCTGATCGTCATCATCGCAGGCGGCCTTGCGCTGTACTTTCTGTTTGTCCGTAAGCCCAACCGTTTTCAGGGCGCAGCCGCCAAGCTGCATGACGCGCTCAACTTCCGCACCTTCTATACAGAAAAGCTCCTTCGCGCGCTGTACAGCATCACGGTTGTCGCGATTGTCGTATACAGCGTCGTGCTGCTGTTCACGCACTTTTTCACCGCGCTGCTGCTGTTTGTGCTCGGCAATCTAGTGGCGCGCATTGTATACGAATATGCACTTTTGCTGCTCGTTCTGTGCCGCAACACGCAGGAGATCAACCGCAAGATGGGACCGCTCCCCGAGGAGCAGCCTATCCCCCCTGCCGCTGGCTCTCATCCTGCTTCCTCTGCACCGCAGCAGCCGCCTGTACCTCCGGCAGCCCCGCAGCCTGCTGCCCAGCAGCCTTGCCCGCCGCAGAATGCCGCTCCGGTACCGCCGCAGGCACCCCAGCAGCCGTCCACGCCCCCGCAGGACGGTCAGCAACCGTAACACAAGTTCATATTCCCCTCTGGGATTTTTCACAGCGGCGCGCAGAATGTTGGTTAACTTCTGCGCGCCGCTGTGCTATAATATAGGCGAACATCCGCCGGTCATTCGGCCGGTCAAAGAGGGGGAGTTTCATGCAATCCAAGCAAGCATCCGCAACCCGGAACGTCCACCCACAACACGAACTGGAACCGCCGCTCGTCGGGCAGGCGCGCCGCCTGTTGCTGATCGTGCTGGCCTCGATCGTGATGGCTGCCAACATCAAAAGCTTTGTCGATGCAGGCGGCTTGTTTCCGGGCGGGTTCAACGGTCTGACCCTGCTCATCCAGCGCAGCGCACAGCGATTTGCAGGTATATCGTTGCCGTTTACCGCGATCAACCTGCTGCTCAACGCTATTCCTGCTGTTGTCAGCTTCCGATTGATCGGCAAACGGTTTACGCTCTATTCCTGTCTGATGATTGCGCTGACAAGCGTGCTGACCGATATCATCCCCTCTATGCCGCTGACCGATGATGTGCTGCTCGTCTGCATCTTCGGCGGCATCATCAACGGCTTTGCCATCAGCCTGTGTCTGCTTGGCCGCGCCACCAGCGGCGGCACGGACTTTATCGCGGTCGCCCTGAGCGAGCGACTGAACGTAGACGCATGGAATTATATCTTCCTCGGCAACTGCCTGATGCTCGTCGTGGCAGGCGTGCTGTTCGGTTGGGATAAGGCGCTCTATTCGATCATCTTCCAGTTTGCCTCGACACAAGTCGTGCATATGCTGGATCAGCGGTTCAAACGCAACACATTGTTTATCATTTCCAACCGCGCGCAGGAAATCTATGAGCACATCAAAGACACCACCCACCACGGCGCGACGCTGTTTCACGGCACCGGCCTGTACAACGGCGAAGAACGCGACCTGATCTATTCGGTCATCGCGAGCGATCAGGTCAAGGAGATCACGCGCGCCGCGCGTGAGATCGACCCGCATGCCTTTATCAACATCCTGAAAACCGATCAGGTCGCAGGCAACTTCTACCGCCGTCCACATGATTAAACACAAAGACGGTTCACCTTGATCCGCGCCCTGCTGTTGCCAAAAAACGTGCGGCATGCTACAATGAATTATCTGATTCAAAAGTATCAAGGGAGGCTATCCCCGTGAAAATACAGGAAAGTGCAGAAAATTATCTGGAAGCGATTCTCGTCCTGACACAGCGCAACGGACAGGTGCGGTCAATCGACGTGGCACACTACACGGGTTTTTCCAAACCAAGTATCAGCCGCGCTGTTGGCCTGCTGCGGGATAACGGCTATGTTTCCATCGACCAGAACGGTCTACTCAGCTTGACAGAGTCCGGCCTGCACATCGCGGAAACTATCTATGAGCGGCATACGGTGCTGACCGAGCTGCTGACCCTGCTGGGTGTTGACCCGGAAATCGCAGCCGAAGATGCCTGCCGCATTGAGCATGTCATCAGTACGGAAACCTTTGAGAAGCTCAAAGAACACGCGCGCCGGCATCGCAGCGACGCCGCACAATAATCCAAATGTCAAAGGCCGGCCCGTCATGGCCGGCCTTTTGCATCGACTGCAAGGAGGACACCCCATGCCGCAAACCATCGAAACCCTGCCGAACGGGCTGAAACTCTGGCAGGATGACCGTTTTTTCAAGCTCGGACAGGACAGCGTGCTGCTCTCCGCGTTTGCCAAACCGCGCCGGAATGCGAAAGTGCTCGACCTCGGCTGCGGCACAGGCGCGCTTGCGCTTCTGGTTTACCGCCCTGACCTCAAAATCACCGGGTTAGAATTACAAGAGAACGCGCTCGCGCTGTTCCGCCGCTCGATCGCGGACAATGGCATAGAAATGACTGCCGTGCAGGGCGACCTGCGCACCATCCGCACGATTTTTCCGCACGGCAGCATGGATTATGTCATCTGCAACCCGCCTTATTTCGACCGCACGGCGGGCAAAAGTGCCCCCTCCCTCGAAAAGCGTACCGCGCGGCAGGACGGCAGCTGCACGGTGGAGGATGTGGCGGTCGCAACGTCCTTTGTGCTGCACACGGGCGGCAAAGCCGCCTTTGTATTCCGTCCGGAACGGATGTGGGTGCTGCTCGAAGCGCTCAGCCGCGTGCGGCTCGTCCCCAAGCGGCTGCGGTTTGTGCACCAGAACGCGGCAGCCGCACCCAGTGCCGTACTGGTCGAATGCCGCAAAGGCGGCAGCCCGGAGGGACTGGCTGTCGAACCGCCGCTGCTGGTGGAAAGCGAAGAATACCAAAGGATATACAAAAAATAATATATCGAGGGAATATTACCATGAGTGAAGCTATCTTATATCTGGTCGCCACGCCGATCGGCAACCTCAGCGACCTGTCGCCCCGCGCGCGCGAAGTGCTCGCCTCCGTGGATTTCATCGCCGCCGAGGATACCCGCGTCACCCAAAAGCTGCTGACTGCCTGCGCACTGCCCAAAAAGCCGCTGATTTCCTATTATGAGCACAACCGCCGCGCGCGCGGCGAGGAAGTGCTCGCCAAGCTGCTGGCAGGCGAAAGCTGCGCGCTCGTAACCGATGCGGGCACGCCCGCCGTCTCCGATCCCGGAGAAGATCTGGTTGCCCTATGCGCCGCACATGACGTGCCGGTTATCCCGATTCCCGGCTGCTGTGCTGCTGTGTGCGCGCTGGCGGCTTCCGGTCTGCCGACCGGTCGCTGGTGCTTTGAGGGCTTTTTGTCGGTGAACAAAAAGGCGCGTCGTAAGCATTTGGATGCGCTCCAAGGCGAAAAGCGCACGATGATTTTCTATGAAGCGCCGCACAAGTTGTGCGCCACGCTGCGCGACCTGTCCGATGCCTTTGGCGGCAACCGCCGCATCTCGCTCTCGCGCGAGCTGACCAAGCTGCACGAGGAAACGCTGCGTTTCACGCTGGCCGAAGCGGTGCAGTATTTCGACCAGACCCCACCGCGCGGCGAATTTGTGCTGATCGTCGAGGGCGCGCCCGATGTACCGGACACGCCGGAGGATGCCGACGCGCGTCTGCAAGCCGCCGCAGACGAGGTGCGCCGCCGCATCGCGCAGGGCGAAACGCAAAAGGATGCGGTCAAGGCTGTTTCCGCGGAGGCGGGTGTGAAGAAAAACGCACTGTACCGTCTGGTGCTGGAACAGGAAGAGCAGGCATCGGCCAACGACTGACTTCCCCCTTAAAATTCGCAATCATATTTCAAGAAATCCTTTATCCCTTGCCCGTTTGTTCACAGAAAGGACAAACTTCCGCCGTATACTCTGAAGTATATCAACACAAAGGTGGGATATAATGTCTACGATTTTGATTGCCGATGACGAGGCGCGCATCCGCCGTCTGGTCAGCGACTTTTTGAAACGCGACGGGCATAGCATTGTGGAAGCTGCCGACGGACGCGAAGCCCTGCAAATACTGGAAAACCGGCATCCCAGTCTGGATCTTGCCATTCTGGACGTGATGATGCCCGGCATGGACGGCTTTGAAGTGCTGCGCGAGCTGCGCACACAGGAACGTGGGGACAAGCATCTGCCCGTCATGCTGCTGACCGCCCGCGCGGAGGACGCCGATCAGGTGCGTGGATTGGAGGACGGCGCGGACGATTACGTCACCAAGCCGTTTTCCCCGATCGTACTGGCGGCGCGTGTGCGCACACTGCTCAAGCGCGAAGGCCGCACTGCGACACCACTGGAACAATTCGGCGCGCTGTCCATCAACGAGCTGCGCCGTGAGGTGCTGGTCGGCAATACACCGGTCGATCTGACGCCCAAAGAATACGAATTGCTGGTCTATTTCAAAAACAACCGCGCCATTGCCCTGTCCCGCGAAAGCATTCTCAACGCGGTTTGGGGCTATGACTATTTCGGTGATTTGCGCACGGTCGACACCCATGTGAAAAAACTGCGCGCCAAGCTGGGTGACTGTGGCTCGATGATCGCCACCGTCCGCGGTTATGGCTACCGTTTTGAGGGATAACGATGAAACACGGCTCCATCCGGTTCAAATTCTTTGCCGCGATCAGCGCAGTTGCACTGGTCTTTATCGGCATGTTGCTGCTGCTCAACCTGTTTTTCTATGAAGATTACTATATGATGACGCGGCGCAATGAATTGCGCGACGCGTATCAGAGCATCCGCAACAGCTATAATGGCAATGTGGATGACATTGCCACCGTGCTGGACAACTATGAAAGCCGCAGCGCGATCCGTCTTTCCATCGTTGCGGCAGACGGAACCGTGCGATATTCCTCTTTTTTCTCCCCGGGCAACGAAGAACCGAGCAGCGGAGACTCCACTTTACCGGGTACGTTCCAACTGCCGGATTTCGATTTATTCGACCAGCAGCGGCGCGGATATGCCATCCTTCAATCCATCGCCCAAAGCGTCAGCCCGGATACGCTCGCCAAGCGCAACTATCAGTTTTTGAACGTTTCTCTATGGGACGGCGATCAATATCTATGTCTGGCAGGTGTATTGGATAGCAAGGCCGAAAACTGCCTATTTGCCTATATGCCATATGCCTATATTGAACAGAACTCCTCGCTCAATCTGGTGTTCCTGTTGATTGCAGGCGGCTGTGCGCTGCTGATCTGTCTGGTGTGCGGTTACTGTATCTCGCGCCAGTTTACACGGCCGCTGATTGATATGGCGGGAGTGGCCGACCGCATGAGCGAACTTGATTTCTCAACCAAGTGCCAGTCCGGCGGCAGCGACGAAATCGGCCATCTCGGACAGTCACTCAACCGTTTGTCCGCCTATCTGGAGCAAACCATCGGAGAACTCAAGCAATCCAACGATCAATTGGCGCAGGAAATCGAAAAGAAAGAACGCATCGACAACATGCGGCGCGAATTTATCGTCAATGTCTCGCACGAACTGAAAACCCCGATCGCGCTGATACAGGGCTATGCGGAAGGGCTGACCGCAGGTGTCGCGGACGATCCGGAGGATCGAAAATTTTACTGCGATACCATTGCGGACGAGGCTGACCGTATGAACAAGCTGGTCATGCAGCTGTTGAGCTTGTCCAAGCTGGAACTGGGTGCAGAGCAAACCTTCTATGACGACATTGATCTGCATGCGCTCTGCGCAGAAGCTGTGCAGAAAACTTCGGTGCTTTGTGAAAGCCGCAATTTGACCGTGCAGTTCGACAACACCTGTGTCACTGTCCGCACAGACGGCGACTTGCTGGAGCAGGTATTAATGAATTATCTTTCCAACGCGATCCGCTACACCGTGGACGGTGGGCATATCGAAATCTCCGCAACACACACCGATAGCGGTATCCGGCTGACTGTATTCAATGAAGGAGAAGGCTTGCCAGAGGAGGAACTGCCAAAGATCTGGGAGAAGTTCTATCGTACCGACCGCGCGCGTACCCGCGAAGCCGGCGGTACCGGCATCGGTCTGTCACTGGTGCGTGCCATTGCTGACACGCTGCATGGCTCCTGCGGCGCTGAGAATGTACCGGGCGGTATTTCTTTCTGGTTCGAACTGCCCAATGCACCGGAAAACAGCGATTGTGCAAACGATACACAATAAATTTTTGATTTTTGCATTTTTAGACTTGACAGCAACCCATTCCCGTGGTATAGTATATAAGCACCTTAAGTGAGGGGCTTATATCGCGGGGTAGAGCAGTTGGTAGCTCGTCGGGCTCATAACCCGGAGGTCGTTGGTTCAAGTCCAGCCCCCGCAACCATTAAAAGGCACTGATTTCGAAAGAAATCAGTGCTTTTTCTTTATTTTTTCGCGTTCTGCGTTTGTTCATTGCTCCCGCTCGCCCCGCGCTTGTTCTTTATTCGTTCTTTAAGCAAGCAAACCGAAAGGCCGACATATCACAGCTTTTGTGGTATATCGGCCTTATTTTTTTACTTTTGTGCCGAGCGGGTGCAGCAGGTCTTGCAGGGTTTCCGCTGCCGCTGCATCGGCTGACTGTATCGCATGGGCGTAAATTTTGCCCGTCGTTGTCACGCTGGCATGACCAAGCCGCGCCGCCACGGTCTGCAAATTCGTCCCTGCCGCGATCAGCAGGGTAGCGTTTGTGTGCCGCAGCGAGTGCAGCGAAATATCAGGCAGGTTATTTTCCCTGATGAAGCGCGCAAGCCAGCCCGAAATTGTGTCGGGGTGTATCGGCGCGCCATTCCACGCGGTGAACACGCGCCCGCTCGCCTGCCACTGGTCGCCAAGCTGTAACGCCTGCTGCCGCTGCCATGCACGGAAGCTGCGCAAAGCCTGTATCGCGTCGGCGGGTACTTTGATACTGCGCCGCGAAGTAGCGTTTTTCGTTTCGTCCTCAAAGATGCCCTTATCAGCCAGATACAGCGACGAACGCCGAATATGGATAACCGACTTTTCAAAGTCAATATCTTCCCATGTCAGGCCGCACAACTCGCCGCGCCGCATACCCGTATAGAGCAGCAGCTTTATCATGGTGCGGTTCTGTATATCGGCACTTTCAAGCGCTTCCATCAAGCGGGCGGCTTGTTCTTCGTCCAGATACCGCGCTTCTTTATGCTCCACACGGGGCGGCTTTACCCGGTCGCACGGGTTGGCAAACAGCACTTGCCATTCGACCGCCGTTTGCAGGATAACGGAAATAAGCCTATGATGGTGCAGAATGGTCTTTGCCGACAAGCCCTTGTCATTCCCTACCGGCTCAAACAGCGCGCTTACAGGCTCGCCCAGCGCGTCAGAAACGCGCCTTGCGCTTTCGGCTGATATATTCTTGCCCTGCGTGATGCTGGCAAGCACAGCGAGCGACACGCCCGCTTGCTCGGCAAATGCGGTTTTCGTGATCGAGCGGGCGCGCAGCACTTCCCGCAAGTCGCCCTTGAAACGCTGCTTTCCGTCCTCCCTTATCCCCGCTTCTTCCAGATTGGAATAAAACTGCATCAGGTGGTGCGGCTGCAAGCGATCAAGCCGAATATGCCCGATGGCTGCATTGATGCGCGGCAGCATGGCTTTATAGCGGTCAAACGTGGTGGGACGCACCTGTTTTGCGGCATAGTCTCGCAGCCATATTTCCGCGAAATCCGCAAAGCGCACGTTTCCTTGCAGCACTTGCCCTGTGCGGCATTTTTCCTCGAAAAGCACAGCCTGCCGCTGGGCTTCTTTTTCTGCCTGTGCGTCGGTCATGTCCGGTTGGGGCTTCCACGTCATGGATTTAATAATCTGCCTGCCGGTCATGTCGTAGCCGCAGGAAACGCGGATAGAATACGACTTGCCGCGCCGGGTTACGGTTGCCATGTAGCGCACCTCCTTTCGAGCGGGTGTGTGTTCAATTTGAACACCGTTAGGCTTGCATTATGAACGCGGTCAAATTTGACCGTGTTTACATATTTCAATCATCACAGTCTTTGGTATCATCCTTTCGGTTTCTCTCTATTTCCTCAATTTTACAGGCTAATTGCGTTCTTTTATCTTCAAGTGACTTAACATCCTCGACGACAGCAGTCAATAAGCCGGTTGTAGCCAATACATATTCCATGCCAATTTCCATTCTTAATTCATTATCAATATCTTTATTGTTCATCAAATTTTTCACCGAATCAATAATCAGATCAGATAATTCTAAAGATGAATATTTCTTGCACTCTTCATCGCTGATAAGGTTATGCTTTAGAGCCAGATCACGCAAAGCCTTATCGAAAGAATTTTGAACATCGAGCAGTTTTTCTATTCCAGCAGTATTTCCAAGAAGCATATCAGCCGAAATATTAAAATATTTGGAAATCTTTTGCAATGTATCGTAACTTGGCTCTCGCTCTCCACGCTCATACATGTTGATACTGCTCTTTGATACACCTATTTCTTTCGCAAGTTGCGCTTGCGTAATACCACTGTCCTTACGAAGCCCACGAAGCATTCCAGAAAAGAAACTCATCATATACCACCCCAATATTATTGTACACAATAAGTGCACTTATAGCAATATCACCTGAGCACAAATAGTGCATAAGCATTTTCTTTGGACTTTGTTAAATCTGCCTATTGCCTTTTGAGCACAAATAGTGCATTATAATATTGAGCACAGATAGTGCACAAGGAGGTGAGCGCATGAACATTTCCGAATTGCGCGGTTCAATGTCGCAAAAGGACTTAGCAAAAGAACTCCATGTTAGTTTGTCCGCATTGGGAAAGTACGAACGCGGAGAGCGCACGCCCCGCGACAACGTGAAGAAGCGCATTGCTGCCTATTTTGGCAAAACCGTGCAGGAAATCTTCTACGACGATTAAGGAGGAAACCCCATGAACGAACAGCAAACCAGGCACACCTTACCCCGTATGCGCACACTTGCAAAAGCCATTGAGGAAATCAAGGCCGAAGACCCGAACACCGCTTTGACGCAAAACCAGCTGCGCGTGTTGGTCAAATCGGGTGCAATCCCCAGCGTATCAGCCGGGCGGCACACGCTGATTAACCTTGATTTGCTCATTGCCTACTTGGCAAGCGACGCTTACCAGAACGGCAACGCGGCGCAGCCTGCGCCCGAATATGGCAAGCTGCGCCGCATTGAAGAATGAAAAAGACCTTTCCAGCAGCTTTGGACGGCACTGAAAAGGTCAATGACATAACCACCCGCGAGCGGGTTTGTTTGTACATATTATACCGCACCCGCTCGCCCTTGTCAAATGGAAAGGACGATAACAAATGCACACCGAAACACACGAAGCCACCGTCCGCGCTTGGTTTTCCACCGAAACCATGCCCGCAGCATGGATAGCCGCCGATCCTGCGGCCTGCGCTGAGTTGGCGCAGCTGCTGCGCGATAAGGTGCTGAAAGCCTATCACATGGGGCTGCTGGACGGCGCAGCGCACCGTGCCACTCTGCGCGATCAGGCCATTATGGACGCGTCCGACGCATTAGGGGATTGCCTGTGCTGCCTGTTGGAAGCAAAATATGTAGCACAGACCATCAACTATGAATTTACCCCCTTATGGCACGGCGACAATTTGGACGCACGCAAAGGCGCGGATTTTATACAGAAAATGTGTGTAGCAAGTGGCCTTGTTGTCGAGAAAGCCGCCGCTGCGCTGCGTTCGTTGCACGAAGCGCAAAACGCAATAGAAGCAAAGCAAGCCGTCAAAGAATCCAGTGCGGCTTAAAAAGTACATATCTGCACGGTGTGCGGGGCATTTGCCCCGCACATCGCCGTTTTAGGGGCATTGCACATATCGTGTGTACAATGCAATAGAACAAAATATCTTGCATGGAGTGTAACGAATGAAGAAAAGAAAGCGAGTTGTCCGAGCGGGTAACCTTGTATGGGCGACGATTTGCACACCACCCGCACCCAACGACCCCGAACACGTCCGCGCCGCGAAATCCCGCGCCACAACCGCCGCGCGCAAGGCACTCAACCTGAAAGCCGCCTGCCGCCGCCTTGAAATGCTGCTTGCTGCCAATTTCACGCCCCGCGACTTTCACCTGATACTTACCTACCGTCCCGGCGATCTGCCCGCCACGCGCAAGGAAGCCGTGAAGCGGCTGCGCAAATTCCTTGCGCAGCTGCGCGCCTATCGCAAGGCGCGCGGCCTGCCGCTGAAATACGTCTACGCCACAGAGGGCTTACACGGTGACAAGCGTTTCCACCACCACCTTGTAATAAACGCCACAGCGGGCGACTATGACCTGATACGCAGCCTTTGGGTATGGGGCGATCAAGTAGACTTGGAACGCATTGCAGACCGTGACTATGGCGGGCTTGCGCGCTATCTCACCAAGGAAGCCGCCGAGGGCAAACCCAACGGCGCGCAGAGTTGGACACCCTCACGCGGGCTGACAAAGCCCACGGTAGAAACAAGCTGGGTAGACGGTGACGAAACGCTAACCGCGCCCGCTGGCTGCTATGTGATCGAGCGGGAGGACAAGCAAAACGAGTTCGCGGGTTATTCCTATATTCATTACCGCATAGAACGCCCACAGCCGCGCAAGACGCGCCCGCGCCGCAGCAAGACCAGCTTACCTATACCGCCGACGCTATACGAAATGGACACGCCTGCGCGCCCGTATGCGCAGCGATAGGCCGTATCCGCTCGGCATACTGCACAATCAAATAGCGCACCCTTTCAGGCTTGAAGCCATGTATATCTGTAGAGAGGGGCGCAGAGAAAACGCCCTGCACACCTTGTAATCAACCGAGCGGGCGGGTATTCTGGAAACAGACCAGAACAGCCACCGCGCGCGACCGCGTGCAGCGTGTGCAGCGCACTCCCCCCATGCGCCGCCGCTGCCGCGCTGCCCTCAGACCGCATACCCAACAGAAATTTTGCTGCGGCACTGCCGCATGAGGGGTGGGGTTCACGCAAGCGTACACAGACGCGCGTTATGCCCCTCCACCAAGCAGCCCAGACAGCGCCTTGCATTACCCCGCAAAACCCATCCAAAGCCGCGATAAACGCCGCTTTTTGCCGCCCGGAAAGCGCGCCAAACGGCGCAAGGCTTGGGCGCAAGCACCCGTCCGCCCGCCTGTGCGCCACGCCTGCGCCTGTTATGCACCTACCCCCACCCTGAAAAAGTTTCGGGGCATGGGACGCAAGACCGCAGGCCTCCATACACGCGAGATTTTTTCCCCATGCCGAAGATTTTTACGAGGTGAGACCATGAAAACCAAAAGCGCAGCCGTCATAGCTACCGAACACCGCTGGAATACCTACCAATCGCGACAGCATCTTGAAAGCAGGGTCGCCGCCTGCTTTGCGCCCGACAGCCGCCTGTATACGCTCCCGCTCGATCTGCATCGGTTTAACCTGTCTGCTGATCTGCTGCACTGGCACTGGAAGCAGGCGTTTATACGCCCCTTGCGCGAGCAGCTTGCCATGCGCACGCCGTCCTGCGCCCTGCGCTATATCTATGCGTTTGATTTCCGCACACCTGACGCACTCAAGGTCTATTTGCTGACCGACGCACCAGACGAAGAAATACAAGCCGCCTATGCGGGCTTTTGGCTACATGGCGACCATATCCATGCAGACCGCTTAGAGGACATAGGCGCGGCCTGTGTCGCGTCTATGATGACCGTACAGGCACATGGTATCGAGGGCAAGCGGGTTAAAAGAATGTACACATCTTCCCGCTCGCTCGGCGCAGCGGTTTAATACCTGTGTCCAATTTGAACACCCACCCGCTCGACCGCTTTACCCTGTCACCGTCCGGTGACACCATTTCACCATTCGCGTAGATGCATTACCGCACAGGGAATACCACACCCTATGGAAATTTTCTTCTATAGGGTAATCGGATATTCTATCATGCAAATTCCCTAAATGCATTCCCGATTTTTCAGAAATGCCAATCAAGGAGTATGATATTATGAAACGAAAACGCATCAGGAAGCCCAAACACCGCCCCACACGCGCGGCGATACCTTGCCCCGTCTGCGGTGCTGCGCTGTTCTATCTGTACGCCGACAGCATTTGCAAACACATTGGCTTTATCTGCCCGGTATGCGGGCATGACGGGGACGTTAGCGTAAGCGTCCATTTGCAGGAGGGAACCCCATGAAAATCAAAAGCACCGCTGACGGCAGCGCTTGGTTTTGCTGTCCATTCTGCGGCAGAAAGCTATTCAAAGTCATGCAGCGCACACAATGCCGTGATTTTCCGGCATGGTGTAGAAAATGCAAGCGTGAAATCATTGTCAACATAGACGGCAAGGCAATCTTTGCCGCCGATGCCCCGTGCGCGCCACAAGCGGGCGCGTCCTGATCTGCCCTTTCTTTGCGGTCGTTATGCCTTTTCCATTGCATACCCGCTCGAATATAGGGAACACCCCCACGCGCAGCCGTGCGGGAAAGCAAAAGCCCCTGCACCACGTGCAGGGGCTTTGCTTGCAGTTTCGACACATTTCTGCTATACTACGGGTACGGTGCTGCCGCGCCAGCGGTAGGCGGTTAAGTCTTGCCCCTGAAAGGGGGCGTTGCTATGGAATATCTGATAATGCTTGTAGTGATACTCGTACTTATCGAGCGTATTTTGAGCAATAAAGAGAAGTAACCGCCGACACTCCCAATGTTGCGGTTACTTCCAACCCAATATCCGGGGCTAACCGTCTACCGGCAGCACCCTTTTCTATGTTCAGTATACCGCCCACAAGCGGGTTTGTCAATCCCTCGCACGCGCAGCCGTGCGGGGGATTTCTACCATTATGCCGCGTCGATATACCGTTTCAAAGCGTCGCGCGTAATAATGTATTTGCCCGCAATCTTCTTCCCTTGCAGCTTGCCGGTGCTGAACAGCCGCCGCACGGTTCGGGCAGTCAACTCCAGTTCTCGCGCAACGTCTGCCACGGTCAAAAAGTCCTTTTCGCTCATGCGTTCGCGCTCCTTTCATACTCGCGCACCTTACGGTAAAAGGTTGCCTTGCTTAACTGTAATTGCTCCATAGCGGCTACTGCCGTTATTTCGCCCGCTTTCCATGCCTGATACACTTTCGGAAAGTCAGCCCGCACAATCGGCTTACGGCCTTTGTATTTGCCCTGTTCCTTGGCAATGGCTATGCCCTCGGCCTGCCGCGCATGGATTTTCTGCCGCTCCTTTTCAGCCATATATGCAAGCAGTTCAAAGACAATATTCGTGATAAGCTGTTTTTCAAGGTCGGTTTTATTCGCCGTATTGAGCAGCGGAGTATCGGTTACGATGATGCTTGCCCCGATCTGCTGCAATTCCTGCCACTCCCGCTTGATTTGCTCCATGTTGCGCCCCATACGGTCAAGTTCCTTAACTATGACCACATCACCAGAGCGCAGCGTTGCTTTCATGGCCTGATATTGTGGACGCTGGAAGTCGCGCCCGCTCGCTTTGTCCTCATAGGCGCGATCTATCGCAATGCCGTTTGCCGCAGCATATTCCGCGATGGCGATATGCTGCCGTTCGGGATTCTGGTCGTTTGTGCTGACCCGTGTATACTCAAAAGTCATGGTCTGCGCCCTCTCTCTGCCCTATACTATCTACATGCCTTTTCCATGCTTTAAGTATACACTGTTTGTTCGTTTGTGTCAATAGGATATAATATAATTATGATACGTTTCATAATTTGTTTTGAAACCCGTGTGATACGCTTTTTAGGGCTTTTTGAGCGTATCAATAGGGTATACCCCATTGAGCCACTTTGAAGCGCTACCGAGACTGCATAATCACTTGACAAGCGGACACAACAAAGATATACTGAATATAGAAAAGGGCACTGTCGGCAGACGGTCAGCCCTCAAGAATCATTAGTCAAATGACCGCTGACTTGTCGAGGGTGCAGCGGTCATTTCGCGTATATGGTCAGTATGTAAAGCATGAATGCCGTGCATACGCAAAGCCGAAAGAGCTTTCCCACAATCGCTATCACCCCCTTTCGCAAGGGAGTAGCCGACCGCCTGCCGTCTGGTGACAGTGCTTTAAAGTGAGTATAGCAGAAACTACGACAAGAAACAAGCCGCCGCTCTTTATTTGTTCTTTCCAGCAAAAGATACAAGTGCTTCCGCACCGCTTCTATGCATTATATTGCATGATGTTTTTTATTCAACACTATATATAGTGTCTATTTGCGCGTCGCGCTTTCGCTTCGTCGCTCATAACCCGGAGGTCGTTGGTTCAAGTCCAGCCCCCGCAACCATTAAAAAAGCACTGACTTCGAAAGAAATCAGTGCTTTTTCTTTTTATATTTTTATAGCATGCCTGTTTTCGCCAAAGCAAATGCGTCCCCTGCGCTGAAAGCGCAGAGGACGCATTCCGAGAAAAAAGAGAAGAGAAGAGAGGAGTCATAAAAATGGAACCGTTTAATGGCAGATTGCCTTTTCGGTTTCCTTATCAAAAAGATGCAGCTTGCTCATATCAAGCGCGAACTGTGCAGTCTCACCCGCTTGCTTGTGATAGCCGCTCGGTGTGCGAACCACCAACTTCTGGTCGCCGCACAGCAGATAAATATAAACTTCCGCGCCCATGAGTTCAACAATATCAATCTGTGCGCGGATTACGCCCTTGTTTTTGGCATCCACATGCTGTTCGTCCGTCATGATATCTTCCGGACGGATGCCAAGCACAATCGGACGACCAACATATTTCTCAAAGGTTTGTGCATCGCCCTTTTCTTTGGGGATCTCAAAAGAATACTCCAAGAACTTGACATAGTATTGCTCATTTTTCTTTTCGATCGTTGCATCAATGAAATTCATCTGCGGTGCGCCGATAAAACCGGCAACAAAAAGATTGCAGGGATAATCATACAGATTCTGCGGCGTATCTGCCTGCTGAATATATCCGTCTTTCATCACAACGATGCGATCGCCCATTGTCATCGCTTCCGTCTGGTCATGTGTGACATAGACGAACGTTGTGTCCAGCCTCTTGTGCAATCGGGTAATCTCGGTGCGCATAGCGGTTCGCAGCTTTGCATCCAAGTTGGACAGCGGTTCATCCAGCAAAAACACGGAGGGGTCACGTACCATCGCGCGGCCAAGCGCAACGCGCTGTCTCTGACCGCCGGACAAAGCGCGCGGCTTACGGTTCAGAAGATGTTCCAGATCCAAAATTTTTGCTGCTTCATGCACCTTCCGGTCAATTTCCTCTTTGGGCACTTTGCGAAGCTGCAAGCCAAATGCAATGTTCTTATACACCGTCATATGCGGATAAAGCGCATAATTCTGGAAAACCATCGCAATATCACGGTCTTTCGGCGGCACATCGTTTACCAGTCTGTCACCGATATACATTTCTCCGCCCGTGATTTCCTCTAGTCCGGCAATCATACGCAGCGTTGTAGATTTGCCGCAGCCCGACGGCCCGACCAGAATGATGAATTCCTTATCTTTAATTTCCAGATTCAAATGATCAATTACCTGCACATTTCCAGGATATGTCTTATCAATATTGCGAAGGGAAATGCTTGCCATAAGATACCCCACTCCTTTTCCGGTTATTTTTTCAGTTCAAAGATCCGTGCAGTACCGGACTGCATCTGTACATGCAATATACCGGTTTCCTCATCCCACTGATAATTGGTTTGCGCGGCCAATGGGTACGTCTGCTGCAGGACACAATTTTTTTCCAACGGAATATCACATGTGCCGGAGTGAATGCACCAAATAGCCAGAAAATGCCGGCAACCGCCGTCCAGACCAACACAAAGGAAATCATCCGACATGCTGCCCAATCCAATCGGCCAATACGGGAGACAGTCTTTGGTGATATCGCAAATAGATTGATGATAAGCGATACCTTCCCGCACCAAAGCCTTTCGCTCTGCGGATAGTTCAGCCAGATGGCCGCTCTGATGGATGCGCATTAAAATTGCGCTGACCATATTGAAAGCCGTTTCTTCGCAGTCTCCATCGCGCAGCGGATAGCTCCAAATCGCGGCCTGCTCCGGCGTTAACGCTGTCATACAATTGCAAGCAATCGCTGCCATCTTCAAATAATCCGTCTGGTCAGTCACCGATTGGATCGAACAGCGTGACAGCATGGAGTATTCCATGCGCATACCGCCAGAGCTGCAATTCTCAATAATCAAGTCAGGATATCGTGCGAACACACGGTCGAGCCATTCCAGATAGGCACGCGTATGCCGCAGCAGACCGTCGCCCGCACTATCGGCATGCAGCTCGGTTCCGGGGCCGGCATTGATGTTGTAATCCACCTTGATATACCCGACGCCATATTCCTTGACCAAACGATCAATCACACGATCCAGATGCGCAGTCACCTCCGGATTGCGGAAATCCAACTGATAACGGCCATGGTCGATAATCGGCCTTCCATTCCATGATCGTACTGGAAAAGCCATTGCAGCATGTGTATCCCGAAATTGATTTGGTGACAACGCCAACCGGATTCCCAACCGCTATGGTGCACTGTAATAATTGCACATCCGATCTCAATGCATGGATCCAGATTTTTCATCAAGCCCTGCGAGCCTTTGACTGCCCTGTGGATCTTCAAACCGTATACGGTACTTTATACAACCAAGCACTTTCCGGCCAGGCCGATTGCGGCGGGCTGCTTGCGTACAATTATTTTTCTGGAGAACCGGTCACGCAGCTGGATTCCGGTCGACCGCTTTTCATGCGCCAGCCTGACAGCGCATTTTCGTTACCAAATTTCATTCGCACACTGCTGTTTTCCTCTATGGCTACGCTGAAAATCGGCATGGATCTGTTGTTCCAGAAGGAACAGGTTCAGGTAGACTGTCTTTCCGCACATGGCGGACTGTTCAAAACACCGGTGGTCGGTCAACGCCTGCTCGCCGCAGCCATGAATGCCCCTGTATCCATTATGCGCACAGCGGGAGACGGCGGAGCCTGGGGCATTGCGATTCTTGCTGCATACTGTCTGCAAAAAGCCCCGAATGAAACGTTGGAAGCCTATCTGGCGCATCATGTCTTTCAGGATAGCCCAGTCACTACGGTTATGCCCGAAGACAGTGATGTACAAGGTTTTTCAGCGTTTATGCAGTCCTATCAAAAGGGGCTTGCATGTGAACGAATTGCAACACAAGTATTTTGAAAAGGAGGTATGTCAATCCGATTTCCGCCGGATTGATCAAGCAATATGAGTTTGAAAAATTATGAATTCTGGTTTGTTGTCGGCAGCCAATTCCTGTACGGACAGGAGGTGCTGGATACGGTTGCAGCACGCGCTGCACAGATGGTGGAGGAACTGAATGCATCCGGTAATCTTCCCTGCCGCTTGGTCTATAAGTGCACTGTGAAAACCAACGACGAGTGCACCGACATCGTGCGACAAGCCAATTACGAGCCGACTTGCGCCGGTGTGATCACTTGGTGCCACACCTTCAGCCCGTCCAAAATGTGGATCAACGGCCTGTCCAACCTGTCCAAGCCGTACTGTCATTTGGCAACGCAGTATCATCGGGAGATCCCCAATGAAGAAATTGATATGGATTTCATGAACCTGAATCAGGCGGCACACGGCGATCGGGAGCATGGCTTCATTGGTGCCCGGCTGCGCATGCCCCGTAAGGTGATTGCCGGTCATTGGCAAGATGAATCGGTGCAAAAACGCTTAGGCCGATGGATGCGTGCCGCATACGGTGTTATGTTCAGCCGTTCCCTCAAGGTGATGCGTTTTGGCGATAACATGCGCGAGGTTGCCGTCACCGAGGGCGACAAGGTGGAAGTGCAGGCTAAACTGGGCTGGCAAGTGAACACTTGGCCGGTAGGCAAGCTGGTGGAAACCATGCAATCCATTTCGGAATCTGAAATTGATGCATTGATTGCAACATATGGCAGCCAATATGATTTTGCCAGTGACAATATGGACTGCATTCGCTATCAGGCCCGTGAAGAATTGGCAATGAAAAAAATGCTGGATGCCGAAGGATGCAAGGCATTTTCCAACACATTCCAGGATCTGTATGGTATGAAGCAATTGCCCGGACTGGCCTCTCAGCATTTGATGCAGCTCGGCTATGGCTATGGCGGCGAAGGCGACTGGAAAGTTGCTGCGATGACTGCTATTCTGAAAGCTATGAGCGAAGGACAGACCGGCGGCACCACCTTTATGGAAGACTACACCTATCATCTGGCAAACGATGCACAATATAGTCTGGGTGCCCACATGTTGGAGGTATGCCCTTCCGTGGCCAACGATCGTCCACGCATTGAGGTACATCCGCTTGGGATTGGCGACCGTGAACCGCCCGCTCGTTTGGTATTTGAAGGCCATAGCGGCCCCGCCATCGTGGTCAGCCTGATTGATATGGGTGGCCGTCTGCGACTCATCTGCCAGGATATCAACTGCGTTGATCCGATCATGCCCATGCCCAACCTGCCGGTTGCCCGTGTGATGTGGCAGGCAAAGCCGGATCTCGCGACAGGCATCGAAGCCTGGATCACCGCTGGCGGCGCGCATCACACGGTGCTGAGTTACGATATTTGCGCGGAGCAGATGCGCGACTGGGCACGAATGATGGACATTGAATTCGTGCATATCACAGACGATACCACGGTTGCATCCTTGGAGCATGATTTGTTCCTTTCGGATCTTACATGGAAGCTAAAATAATTCCCGTTTCCTTTGTTTGCGCGAAGTGTACCGGAAAGAAAAAGAACTACCAGCCTGCCATTCTGGTGCAGGCTGGTAGTTCTTTTTGCGGAGCTTATTGTCTCGTTTTACGTCAGGCGCAGCGCGATTGCAGCATACGAAATCAACAGTTGCAGCACTGTTGCAGCAATCCTCGACATCCATCCTCCACATCTCGCCAAGTTGCCTCAAAATTCCCCGTGTACCATGGGTCTGCGACCTCTTGACCGGGGCGATCGGTATAATCCAGCAACAGCTGGATCTTATCATCAGGATCGCCGCCGCACATGCGCTGCATATTGCGAATATTCGCATGATCCATCCCGATCAGCAGATCGTACTGGTCATAATCGCTGCTGCGCAGCTGTCTGGCTGCATGTCCCTCACAAGCGATCCCATGCTCTGCCAGCTTGCGGCGCGCAGGAGGATAAACCGGATTGCCGATCTCCTCGCGGCTGGTCGCCGCCGAGTCAATGATAAATTGGTCGGACAGCCCTGCCTTATCCACCATATCCCGCATCACATAAGCGGCCATCGGACTGCGGCAGATATTGCCGTGGCACACAAACAAAATTCTGATCATTTTTCTCTCCCGCTTCATCTGTTTCTTTCTGTCAATTATATCATACCGACCGGCCTCAGCGCCAGATATGCATTTCCCTCTGCCGCAGTCTGTGATACAATATAGGCAGCAAGCCCCGCAGAAGCACGAACGTGTTATGTGGAACTGGTGGCACAAGCCATCCATCCTATTTCAAAAATTTCAGCTGTAAGCGTAGGAAAGGAGAACAAGTATGCAATACGAACTCAAAGGCGGCGTTTTCCCTGTCGTTGTATGCCAGTTGGCAGACGGCGAAAAGATGATTACCGAAAAAGGCTCTATGGTCTGGATGACCCCCAATATGGAGATGGAAACCTCGGGCGGTGGTCTGGGCAAAATGTTTTCCAAGGCATTTTCCGGCGAAAGCATGTTCCAGAACATCTATACCGCGCGCGGTGCGGGCATGATCGCCTTCGGCTCCAGCTTCCCCGGCCGCATCCTCACGCTCGATGTCGCGCCGGGACGTGAATTCATCCTGCAAAAGACCGCGTTCCTCGCCTCGGAAGCCGGTGTACAGCTGTCCGTCCACTTTAACAAGAAATTGGGTGCAGGCTTCTTCGGCGGCGAAGGCTTTATCATGCAGCGTCTTTCCGGCAGCGGCACGGCCTTTGTCGAGGTCGACGGCGAACTGGTCGAATACACCCTTGCATCCGGAGAGCAAATGGTCGTGGACACCGGCAACGTGCTCGGCTTTGATGCCAGCGTGTCCATCGACATCCAGCAGGTCAAGGGCATCAAGAACAAACTGCTCGGCGGAGAGGGCTTTTTCAACACCATACTGACCGGCCCGGGCAAAATCTGGCTGCAAACCATGCCGATTTCCGGTGTGGCATCCGCAATTCAGCCCTACATTCCCACTGGCAACGGCTGAGTTTCCCGCTCGCTAAAAGCATACTTACATATAAGTCGCAATATATTAAAACCGCCCCCGTGCTGTTTCTGCAGCACGGGGGCGGTTTGCTATCACCCAAAACGGGATTATTCGACGGTCAATACCTCGTCGCCCGCAGAGACTTTGCCGGTCTTTTGCAAGGTGAAGGTTGTATAAACGTCCGAATTGGTAACGACCACCGGCGTTACTGTGCGGTAGCCTGCTTCGACGATCATCTTTTCGTCAAAGCTGCCGATTTTATCGCCCTTTTTGAGCTTGTCGCCTTCCTTCACGCCGATGGTAAACGGCGCACCGTTCATCTGTACCGTATCAATGCCCAGATGGATAAGCAGCTCGACACCATCTGTCGTGGTCAGGCCGATAGCATGCTTGGTGCCGAATACCGTCGCCACCTCGCAGTCTGCCGGGGCATATACCTGATTATCCGTCGGCTCGACGGCAAAGCCGTCACCGACCATCTTTTCCGAGAACACACCGTCCTCCACCTGCTCCAGCGGAATGACGTTGCCGGTCAGCGGAGACGCAATCACATGCGCGCCATTGGATGCCGGAGCGCTGTCCGTTGCGGCAGTCGTTGCCGACTGCGGCGCGTCTTCATTGCTGGCAGGCGATGCGAGGAACGCCTCCAGATCGGATTTGATGACCGATACGCGCGGACCGTATACAACCTGCACGCCAGTTCCCTTGCAAATAACGCCCGACGCACCCGTATTCTTAAGCACCTGCTGATCGACCTTGGATGCATCATGCACTGTGCAGCGCAGACGGGTGATGCAGCAATCCACGTCGGAAATATTCGCCTTACCGCCCAAGCCCATCATGATCTCACGGGACAGGGTCGTGTCTCCGCCGCCCTGCGCCGCTGCAGCTTCGCCTTCCTTGCGGGCGTTCACATCCGCGCGGGTGTACAGCTTGATTTCGCTATCGTCGCGACCCGGGGTCTTGTAATCGAACTTTTTGATCATAAAGGAGAATACAAGGTAATAAACGATAAAGTATACCACGCCGACCACCGGAATCCACAGCCAGCTGGTCTTAGCGTTACCCTGCATGATGCCGAACAGCGTCAGGTCAATCAGACCGCCCGAGAACGTCAGGCCAACGCCGACATTCAGGATGTGCATAATCATGTAGGACGCGCCTGCAAAGATGCAGTGCACCACATACATCGCCGGAGCGACAAACAGGAAGGTGAATTCCAGCGGCTCGGTGATACCGGTCAGCATGGAGGTCAGCGCTGCGGACAGCAGCAGGCCGCCAACCGCCTTGCGGTTTTCCGGCTTGGCGCAGCGGTACAGCGCGAGCGCCGCACCCGGCAGGCCGAAGATCATCAGCGGGAACTTACCGGCCATAAAGCGGGTCGCCTCGACCGAGAAATGCTCGATACCCGGGGTTGCCAGCTCAGCAAAGAAGATGTTCTGCGCACCCTCTACCAGCACGCCATTGACCATGGCCGTGCCGCCCAGCGCGGTCTGCCAGAACGGGATGTAGAACACATGATGCAGGCCGAACGGAATAAGCGCGCGCTCGATAAAGCCGTACAGCCAAGTGCCTGCGTAACCGGATGCCAGCACGAAGCCGCCCAGCGCATTGATACCGCTCTGGATGACCGGCCAGATGTAGTACATCGCAATGCCGACCACCAGATAAACCGCCGCCGAGATGATCGGCACAAAGCGCGTGCCGCTGAAGAAGCTCAGCACCTGCGGCAGCTGGATTTTGTAATATTTATTGTGCAGCGCTGCAACGCCCAGACCGACGATGATACCGCCGAACACGCCCATCTGCAGCGAGTTGATGCCCAGCACGCTTGCAGTGGCACCGGACAGATCGGGCGCACCAAAGTCGGTGATCAACGCGCCGATGGTCGCATGCATGACGAAGAATGCAATTGACGCCGACAGAGCCGCGACTTCCTTCTCCTGCTTGGCCATGCCGATCGCAACGCCCATTGCAAAGATGATGGGCAGGTTGTCAAAGACGATCGAACCGGCGGCATTGAGCACCTGCAAAATGGCGTTGATGAACGTTCCCGGTCCCATAACGCTCATCAGGCCGTAGGTTTCCAGCATGGTTTCATTGGTAAACGAGCCGCCGATGCCGAGGAACAGACCAGCAACCGGCAGAATAGCGATCGGCAGCATAAACGAGCGGCCGACGCGCTGTAATACGCCAAAAATCTTATCTTTCATATGCTTTTACTCCTTTTGATCTGTGATGCCCATAGATAAGGCCAAACGATGCAGATGAATGGTCAAAAATGTCATTTCCTCGGACGGCAGCTGAATGTCAAACGTTTCCCGCAGCTCCGCCCGAATTTTTTCTGCGCATTGATGCGCCTGTCGATACCGCCGCACGATCATGTTCTGGAATTCGGAATCATCGTCCGCCACATAACGGTTTTGCGTGATGCGCTGGCCGAGGAACTTGAGATGCGTGATAAACCGTCCGTAATCGAGCGACTGCTCATCCAACGTCACCCCGTAATATTCCTGCACCACGCTGATGATCTTGCGAATCAGCTCGGTGATGCGCACCATGTCTGCCATCTTGCCGTCGATTTCCGCGTTGACGATGTGCAGGGCGATGAATCCGGCTTCATCCTCCGGCAGACGAAAGCCCAGCTTCTCCTCGATTAAGTCGAGCGCTTGCTTTCCAATGGCAAACTCCGCCGGATAAAAATTGGTGACTTCCCACAGCAGATGATTGGGATAACGTACTCCGCTGCGCAGCCGCTCTACCGCAAAGCAGATATGGTCGGTCAGCGTGATGTAGATATTGTCACTCAGACGCCGTCCGATTCGCTTTTCGGCTGTCTCAATGATCTCCGTGCTGACATCCAGATAGTCTGGCGAAACGTCTGCCAGCAAATCGCGCAGCCGAGAAGATTTCTCTGGATCGCGCAAATCATAAATCTTCTCCACCTGCTGCGGTGGAACCAAATCACCCGCATGCTTTTTGAACCCGATGCCAAGCCCACGCAAAATGATTTCTTTTCCGTCATCACCCACTGCACAAACAAAGTTATTGCCAATTACGCGGCTGATGCGATACGCACCGTTGTTTTGTTCTTGCTCTGTCATGACGCCTCCCTCCGAAAAACCATTTCTCTTTTCACAGGCCTTGTATACGCTAATGCTGTGCTGCTTTCATGCGCTTTGCCAGTGTCCTGCCGCATCCCCATTCTCCTTATTCTCCTTTCCCTATCCTTTGTCCCTAAAAAACAAAAAAGACCAAACATCCGAATATAGCAATCCCTATTCGGTCGTTTGGTCTTGCCTGCATAGCAGTCACAAGCCTTTATCTTTTTGTGAATCAAGAATAACGCTTTTTCCTACCTTTTGTCAATCCATTTATTGCGAAAAATATGGATTTCGTAGCATTATCCAAGGAAAAGCACAAGGTTTTATATACTTTGACGGCATTTCCACTTGCATACTAAGAAAGCGAAATGAAAAATGCCGGTTCAAACGAACCGGCATTTTGTGTGCGCGTCGAGTTATCTTCCCGGGCCGTCGCCAGCCAAGTATTGTCACCGTAAACGAGCTTAACTACTGTGTTCGGAATGGGAACAGGTGTACCCTCGTCACCATTTACACGCACTTTAGAAGATTTACACCTTCAAAACTGAACAATAACTACCGGCAAGCTAAGAGTTTGTTCTGAGATTGCCTCTAATTTGAGGTCAAGCCCTCGGCCT
>CALWUJ010000008.1 GCA_944384725.1 uncultured Agathobaculum sp.
ATAACGCTCATCGCATAGTCGATGTAGCTCTTTTTCATCTCTTTTTCGAGATCGACCTGCAATATTTTTTGCTGTTCGTATTCTTGACTCATTCTTTGCCTCCGGAATTGTTGGCGTTATTATGCATACCGTCCGCGCATCAAACGTCCAGATTCATAACGTATTTAGCATTTTTCTCAATGAATTCGCGCCGCGGCTCGACCTTTTCGCCCATCAGAAGCGCAAAGGTCTCGTCGGCCGCCGCCGCGTCCTCCATCGTCACCTGAAGCAGCGTGCGGTTTGCCGGGTCCATGGTGGTCTCCCACAGCTGCTGCGGATCCATCTCGCCCAGACCTTTGTACCGCTGTACGCGCACGCCCTCGCCCATTTCGGCGATGCATTCGCGCTGCTGTTCATCGGTGTAGGTATAGCGCACATCCTTGCCCTTTTCGTTCTTGAAGAGCGGCGGCTGTGCGATATAAACGTGTCCATGCTCAATGAGCGGCCGCATGAAGCGGAAGAAGAACGTCAGCAGCAGGGTACGGATATGGCTGCCGTCGACGTCGGCATCGGCCATCAGAATGATCTTGCCGTACCGCAGCTTGGACAAATCAAAATCGTCGCCAAAGCCCGCGCCGAATGCGGTAATCATCGGGGTCAGCTTATCGTTTCCATATACGCGGTCAAGGCGCGCCTTTTCGACGTTGAGCATCTTGCCCCACAGCGGCAGAATTGCCTGATGGCGGCGATCGCGGCCTTCCTTGGCCGAACCGCCTGCGGAATCACCCTCGACGATGTAGATTTCGGTATAGGTCGGGTCTTTTTCGATGCAGTCGGCCAGCTTGCCGGGCAGGGAAGCCGAATCAAGCGCGGACTTGCGGCGGGTCATTTCGCGCGCCTTTTTCGCCGCTTCGCGGGCACGGGCAGCGGTCTGTGCCTTGTCAATGATCGTGCGAGCGACCTGCGGATTTTCCTCAAAGAAGGTCATCAGCTTTTCGGACACCATCGCATCGACCAACGTGCGCATTTCACTGTTGCCCAGCTTGGTCTTGGTCTGTCCCTCGAACTGCGCTTCCTGCAATTTGACAGAAATAATCGCGGTCAGACCTTCGCGCGCGTCCTCGCCCTTAAAGGACTCGTCGTCCTTGAGCAGCTTGTATTTGCGGCCGTATTCGTTGAGCACACGGGTCAGCGCGGCCTTGAAGCCGGTCTCATGCGTGCCGCCCTCGGTCGTGTTGATGTTGTTGGCAAAGGACAGCAGCAGCTCGCTGTAACTGTCGGTATACTGCATGGCAACTTCGGCCATCGAGGTATCACGGCTGCCCTCCATGTAGATGACCTGCTCATGCAGCGGGTTCTTGGTGCGGTTGAGATGCTGCACAAACTGGCGGATGCCGCCCTCGTAGTGCATGATCTCCTCGACCGGCTCATCGTCGCGCTCGTCGCGCAGCGTGATCTTGAGACCCGCGTTCAAAAACGCCTGCTCGCGCAGCCGCTTTTCCAGCACGTCAAACTCGTAAACCGTCGTCTCGAAGATCTCCGGGTCGGCATGGAAGCGGATGGTCGTGCCGGTCTCGCTCTCGCAAGGCGTGTCGCGCATTTTGATCTGCGTCACACCGCGCTCAAAGCGCATATAGTGCTTGGTGTGACCATCGCGCACCTCGGCTTCCAGCCAGTCGGACAATGCGTTAACAACCGACGAACCAACGCCGTGCAGACCGCCGGACACCTTATAGCCCGAGCCGTCGAACTTACCGCCTGCATGCAGTACAGTCAAAACGACCTCAAGCGTCGGAATGCCCATCTGCGGATGAATGCCGCAGGGGATGCCGCGGCCGTTGTCCGTCACGCGGATGATATCGCCCTTTTCGATCGTCACCTCGATATGGGTGCAGTAGCCCGCCAGCGCTTCGTCGATCGAGTTGTCGACGATCTCATACACCAGATGGTGCAGGCCGCGCGCCGAGGTCGAGCCGATATACATGCCCGGACGTTTGCGCACGGCTTCCAGGCCTTCGAGCACCTGAATCTGGCTTTCGTCATAGGTGTCGGTGACCTTCAGGTCGAGCACTTCGTCCTTGATTTCCATTTCTTCACTCATATGATCTAATTTCCTTTCCAGAAATTGCGGTAACGATGGTTTGATGCGCTTATATAGCATATGCCTTTTCCGCGCGGCGCTGCAACGCCTGTGATGACAGGCTGGTCAAATACAGCGTTTCGCCCAGCGCATTTTCGCATAAAACGCCGGCGCGCGGCAGATCCTCATACAGCTCGATGATGCGCCCTTCGTCCTGTAATCGCTCGATCAGACGCACGGTGCGCTTGGAGGCGGTGGCGGTGTCCATATCGAACACGGCGACCACGCTTTGCAGCGGCACAATATAATCCTGTCCCAGATGCAGATACATGGAATATCCTCCTGTTTTCGCATAAAATGGACAAAAGAACAGACCGCAAAACGACCGCGCGCGGGTTTTTTCAGCCGCCGCGCGGAGGCTCGTCCGCCGGTCTGTCCCTCGGGCTGTATTCTATTCTGATTATACCACTTTTTTCAGGTTTTGTGTACCAAACAGACGGAAAAACTTAAATGATTTTACCATTTTGTATTTGGAAAACCGCGCCTGCGCGCAGCTTATCCGAAATGCCGTCCTCACAGCAGGTGATCATGACTTGACCGGCCGAAATCCGGTTCAAAACAAAGTCCTGCCGCCGGCGATCGAGCTCGGAAAGCACGTCATCAAGCAGCAAAACCGGATACTCGCCGTCCTCCCCGAAAAACAGTTCGCGTTCGGCAAGTTTGAGCGACAGCGTACAGGTGCGCACCTGTCCCTGTGAGCCGAAGGACGCTGCACTGCGCCCGTCGAGCAGCAGCACCAAATCATCCTTATGCGGGCCGGACAGGCAGCTGCGCGCTGCGATTTCAGCCTGTTTGTGGCGCAAAACATGGTCGATCAGCTCTTGCTCGATCTGCTTTGCTGAAGCAAAGGGATCGGTCACTGACGACACGGTCTGATACTCGCCCGAAATCACCTCCTGCGGTGCAATATCGGCATACACAGTGGCCGCCGCTTCGAGCAGTTTTTTGCAATAATAGGCACGATAACGGATGATTTGCGCGCCGATATGCGCCATACGCAGCGAAAAATCCTCCCACATAGACAAAAGAGAGGGCTTTTCCTCGCTGTCACGCAGGATGCGGGTCTTGTGCTCATGCAGGCGGTTATATTCCTCCAGATAGCGCGCATAGTATGGACGCAGCTGGCACAGCGCGGTATCCAGAAAGCGCCGTCTTGCGCCCGCGCCTTGCCGCACGAGCATCAGATCTTCCGGGCAAAACAAAACGGTTTTCAAAAGCCCCTGTGCATCGGCTTGACGCTTCTGCCGCACGCCGTTTTTATAGATTTCCATGGATTTTGTGCGCGAAAGACGCAGTTCCAGCGCAAAATCGCGCCACTGCGCCTGAAAATCGGCTAAAATCCGCGCATGATTTTCTCCAAAGCGCAGACCCTCTTTTTTCTGTGCCGTGCGAAATAAACGCATGGTAGAGCAAGCGGCAGCGGCTTCGAGCAGGTTGGTTTTTCCCTGTCCGTTTTCGCCGCAAATCAGGTTGACCGCCGGGTCAAATTCAAACCGCGCATGCTCATAATTTCGGAACTGTTCCAGCTCCAAAGAACAGATATTCATACGATTTTGACGGTTTCACCGTCCAGTGTCACGGTATCGCCCGGGCGCAGCTTTTTGCCGCGCATGGTACAGCTTTCGCCGTTTACCAGCACTTCACCTTCAGCAATGCGAGTTTTCGCTTCACCGCCGGACATTACTAAATTAGCAAATTTTAACAGTGCATCCAATTTAATGAATTCTGTTTCAATTTTAATCTCAGTCATTGGCTTTCAACCTCACGGGCAGCACCAGATAAGTGTATTTATCGCCTTCGAGCGGCGAAATGACGATCGGATTGAGCGCGCCCTTAAGCTGTACTTTAACGGTATCATCACCGGCAGCACGCAGCGCGTCCAGAATATAGCGGTTATTAAAACCAATCTCCAGATCGTCGATCGTGCCTTCAAATGCACATTCGTCATAGCTCTTGCCGACAGCTGTGATGCACGACATCTGCACATAAGAGCCGTCAAAATGGAAACGGACAGGGTTTTTAAGCTTTTCGGATACGATCAGCGACACACGTTCGATGCAGGTGATCATCTCATGGCGATCTGCTTTCACCACATATTCAAATTCCGACGGAATTGCCGCACGGTAATTGAGAAATTCGCCGTCGATCAGGCGGGTAATAAGCGTTGTACCGCCGATGCGGAACAAAATGTTCTTCCGATCGGGGAAAATCTCCACATCGCTGTCTTCTTCGGTCAAAATGCGTTCGATTTCGCGCAGAGAAGGGCCGGGCACGACAAATTTCATATCTCCGGAAATGCCTTCCACGGTTTCACGGCGCACAGACAGGCGATAACCGTCGACTGCGACTACATTCAGGCGGTTAGATTCCAGCTCAAACAGACAGCCGGTGTGGATGGGTTTGGATTCATTGTCGGATACCGAAAAAATCGTCTGTGCGATCATGCTTTTAAGCATAGACTGCGGCAGAGAAAAACCGGTATCGGCAGAAACCTCTGCCAAAGCCGGATATTCGTCGGCTTCGGTAGCGACAAGGTTAAATACAGCGCGGCCGCATTTGATGGTAGTCAGCAGTTTGTCATCGGTTTCCAAGTAGACAACATCCTGCGGCAGTTTGCGTACGATATCGTAAAACAGCTTTGCATTGAGCACAATGCTGCCGGGTTCAACAATATCAGCTTCGGCTGTGGTTCGGATGCCCATGGAAAGATCGTAACCGGTCATGGTTAGAGAATCGGTTTCGGCAGTGATGAGCAAGCCTTCCAGCAATGGCATAGCGCTTTTGCCGGTAACAGCACGGGAGGCAGTACCGATCAGGCTGAGCAGTGTTTCTTTTTCACAGGAGAATTTCATCGGACGTTCCTCTTTCTTTGGAAATCGTAAGAAAAAACAGGATAGGATTTTATCGTAGTAGTAGGGGCTGGGGAAATTGGGGAAAAACGGTGAAAAGCTAGACGTGGTGCGGGAAATGTCGTACACAGGAGGATGTGGATGAATTTTATGCGCTCCACAGCTTCCACAGTTTGTTTTTTTATCCACAGGACAACTCTTGTGGAATCCACAGGGATATGTGGATAGTTTTTTTATTCCCCACGGATGTTATTATGCAGCTTTTTGATGACCTCTTCGGTCTCTCGGGAGTTCTTGCGTTCCTCCTCGATCTTGTTGCAGGCGTGCATGACCGTAGTATGGTCGCGCTTGAAAATCTTTGCTATATCGGGGAAGGAGTATTCGAGCTCCTGACGGATCATATACATGGCCATCTGGCGCGGATAGGCAACGTCTTTGGAACGGTTTTGCGAGATCATTTGCTCGACAGGAATATAGAAATAGTTGGCGACGGCCTCCATAATGCGTTCGGGCGTGGGATTGAGGCCGGGATTTTCGATGCGCAGGGCGTCAATCGCGTTTTCCGCCAGCGAAACCGTGATGCGTTCGCCCATCAGTTCATGCATGGCTTTAATTTTTTTGACTGCGCCTTCCAGCTGACGGATGTTGGCCTGGATATTCTCCGCGATGTAAGTAGAAACGTCGTCGGGCAGGTCGACCCCCATCTTGACCGCTTTATCACGGATGATGGCGATACGGGTTTCAAAATCCGGCGGCTGGATATCTGCCAGCAGACCCCATTCAAAACGGGTTTTCATGCGGTCTTCCAAGGTGTTGATTTCCTTGGGCGGCCGGTCGGAGGTCAGTACGATCTGCTTTTTTGCTTCGTACAGTGCATTGAAGGTATGGAAAAACTCTTCCTGCGTACGCTCTTTGCCCGCGATGAACTGCACGTCGTCAAGCAGCAGCAGGTCGACCATGCGGTATTTGTTACGGAAGGTCTGCACATTGCCTTCCTGGATGGCGGTGATCAGCTCGTTGGTAAAATCCTCGCCCTTGACGTAGATGATGCGGAATTCCGGATGCGTGCGGCGCAGAACGTTCGCAATTGCATACATCAAGTGGGTTTTGCCCAGTCCGGAGTTACCGTAGATAAACAGCGGGTTGTTTTCCGCCGCCGGACGCTGTGCGACCGCAAGCGCTGCCGCATGCGCAAACTTGTTGCTCGAACCGACGATGAACCGCTCAAAGGTATAGTCATCATACGGAGAAGAGCTGGTGCTCGGCGCAGTATACTCGCCGGTGACGACCACGACGGTTGTCGGGTCGCCCGTCAGCTCATACAGTGCGTTTTGCAGTGGCTCGATGAATTTCTGGTCGATAAATTCTTTTTTGAACTGGACCGGAGAATGCAAAATCAAACGGTTGTCCGTAAAAGAAACAACCGTTGCATCGTCGAACCAGGCGGAAAGGCTGGACGGCGGGAAATCGCGTTCAAGGCGTTCGAGCGCCATTTCCAATATATTATTAGCCATGGGGCGCCTCCTGTCGATATAAGTACATAGATAATAATATAATAGCACAAGTCGCGGACGGATTCAACAGCAAGGGTTTTACACAGCTGTGCGGAAATTTGTGTATAAAATTTTGTGTTTTCCCGAATACCAGCCCAATGTATTGTATGATTTTGAAACTTTTCCCCAAGATGTTGAAAACACAAAAAATCCTTGACATTTTGGGGTTTGTATAGGATAATATTTATTGTCTCATATTCTGCGGACAGGCAGCGGCATATGCCCGCGTCTCGCGCCGGACCTATGCCGGTGCCCATCCGTAAATCCATAAACAGGGAGGTGCACGAAGAAATGAAGAGAACGTATCAGCCCAAGAAGCGTCAGCGCTCCAAGGAGCATGGTTTCCGCAAGCGTATGCGTACGTCGAACGGCCGCAAGGTACTGGCCCGTCGCCGTGCCAAGGGCCGCGCACGCTTGACGCACTAAGCGAAACCCGATTTTTCAATACGCGCCGGCGGCGCGAAGGAAAAACGAAGCGAGCCGCTTTATTTTGCGGTTCGCTTTTTCTTTTGTCAGGGAACAGGACAGGCTCAAAGGTCTTTTTCTTTTGTCAGGGAACAGGACAGGCTCAAAGGTCTTTTTCTTTGATAAGGGAAACCGGCGAAAAGGGTTTGGGTCGTATCCGCCGGAACAAAAGCGATACGACTGGCTTTGCAAACATACTTAGCTGCAAAGAAATTGAGATAACGTGTCCGTAAAGGGTGCGTTACCTTCCGTTTTTTCCCGGGCATCGGAAAAACGAGGAGAAAAAGATGAAACACACCATATCCTTGAAGGAAAATCATGAGTTCCGGCGATTGTATCACCGCGGGACTTCCACGGCGGGGCGGCATTTGGTGCTGTACTGCCGGAAGAACCGTCTGGGGTATAACCGGTTGGGGCTGACAGTCAGCGCAAAGCTGGCCGGCGCGGTGCAGAGAAACCGCGTCAAACGCCTGTTCCGCGAAGCATATCGTCTGCACGAGGGCGAATTTGCGGTGGGCGTGGATCTCGTGCTCGTCGCGCGCAGCCGCGCGGTGGGCGCAACCTATTTGGAAATTGAGAAATCGCTGCTGCGGGCTTTGCAGGAAAACAAAGTCGCGGCAGCTCGGTCATGAAGCGTTTTTTGCTGGCGGCGATCCGGTTTTACCGCCGGCATATTTCACCGGCTAAGCCACCTTGCTGCCGTTATATCCCGACCTGTTCGCAATATGCGATCGAAGCGATCGAGAAATATGGCGCGCTCAAAGGCGGCTGGCTGGCGTTCAAACGCATCTGCCGGTGCCATCCTTTCTCTAAGCGCGGGCCTTATGACCCCGTACCGTAATTGAGGGAGAAAAAGAGTGGGTGGAACCGGTTCTATTTCGTTTTACGAATGAACAAATAACCCTACGGAGGTTTATATGGGAGAAATTTTCGGACTTGTCATCGTCAGGCCGCTTGGTCTGATCCTGTTGGCAATCTTTAAGGCGGTTGGCTCGTATGGTCTTGCGGTCATCCTGTTTGCTTTGATCGTCAAGCTGATTTGTATTCCGCTGGCGATCAAGGGCAAAAAGAGCATGCTCGCCATGAATGCGCTCAACGCGGAAATGCAGCAGCTGCAAAAGAAGTATGCAAACAACCGCGTCAAGCTCAACGAGGAAATGCAAAAACTGTATGACAAGCACGGCGTCAATCCGATGTCCGGCTGTCTGCCGCAGTTTATTCCGCTTCCCATCATGATGGGCCTGTACTATGCCGTACAGCAGCCGCTCAAGTTCATGATGGGCTTCAGCGATGATGTGATCTCGCAGCTCGGCTCGCTGGTGGGTGTTGATATGGCATCCGCCGGTTATTATGGACAGATCACGATCGCGGAAAAGTTGGGCGACCTGTTCACGCAGAATGGCGGCGTTTGGCCGGATGCGGTGACTAACATCACCAACAATGCAGGTGAGCTGCTCAATATTGATTTTAGCTTCCTTGGTTTGAATCTGGCGCAGACCCCGTCTATTTTCAATCCGAGCATTCTGTGGGTCATCCCGATCCTGTCGGGTGCAACCGCATTTTTGGCAAGCTTTGTCATGCAGAAGATGCAGGGCACCCAGAACAGCGCGGCAGCCAGCCAGCTGAAGATGATGAACCTCATCATGCCGCTCATGTCCTTGTATTTCGGCTTTATTCTGCCGGGTACGATCGGTATTTACTGGATTTTCAACAACGTATTCTCCTGTGTGCAGGAAATCGTGCTGACGACCTACCTGCGCGGCAAGAAGGAGAAGAAGGACGCAGAAGAGTCTGCGCGCATCTCGGCGGAAAAGGAAGCCAAGCGTGCGGCGCAAAGAGCGGCCCAGCAGGAACAGTCCCAGAACGCGAAGAAAAAGAAGGGGGACAAGTAATTTATGGAGAAATTTATCGAAACCACAGGCGATACCCGCGACGCTGCCATTGAAGCAGCGCTCAAGCAGCTCGGTATGGACCGGGATGATGTATCGGTAGAGGTTCTGGATAACGGCAAAAAGGGATTCCTCGGCATTGGCGCAACGCCTGCGCGCGTGCGCGTCACCTATGAGGTGCCGGACGAGCCGGTCAAAAAGGCGGAACCTGTCCACACCCCTGTGGAGAAACCCGCAAAGCCGCACCGTGCGGAAAAGCCGGTGAAGGAAGAAAAGCCCGCTGTGAAACCGCAGAAGCTGTCCATTACCGATGAGGATGATACACCGCGTCTGGTCAAGGCTGCGCCGGCGGATTTTGTGCCCGAAAAGCTGGAAGTGGAGCGCCCGCCGCGTCGGGAGCGTCCGCGCCGGGAGCGCGGCGGCCGTCGCGACCGCCGTCCGCGTGAGGAACGTCCGGTAACGCCGTCCGTTCCCAAGGAGCGCGAGTTAATTCCGGTTTCGGAAGAGTGCATGAAGAAGGCAGAGCAGCTGGCAACCGATTTTGTCACCGGCCTGCTCGAAAAAATGGGTGTCGAGGGCGAAGTCAAGACGCTGCCGCAGGTCGAGTGTGACCAGCTGCGTCTCGAGATCTCCGGCCCGGATATGGGCCCGATCATCGGCCGCCGCGGCGATACGCTGGATGCGATCCAGTATCTCGGTTCGCTGGTGCTCAATAACGCGTTGGACGAGCATGTGCGCCTGTCGGTCAACACCGAGAATTATCGTGAAAAGCGTGCGGAGAGCCTGGAGCGACTTGCCCGTAAGATGGCAATGAAGGTGGTTAAGTCCCACCGCTCGATGACGCTGGAACCGATGAATCCCTATGAGCGCCGCATCATCCATGCTGCGCTGCAGGATTTCAACGGTGTCACCACATACTCGACCGGTACGGAGCCCGGCCGTCGTGTTGTGATTGCACCGGATAACAGCTTCCGTTCGCGTTCCTAACGCGGGGTATTGTCTATGAATGATACGATTGCCGCCATTTCTTCCGCTGGCGGACCGATCGGTTTGATTCGGGTGTCTGGTGAGCAGGCGATACAGGCGGTGGATACTATTTTCCGTGCAAAAAACGGCAAGCGTATGCTGGATGCACCGGGGCAAAAGCTGGTTTACGGCACACTGCATGATAAAAACGGCAAGATGATCGACTGCTGCTATGCAGTGGTCTTTCATGCGCCGCATACCTACACGGGTGAGTCGATGGCGGAATTGCAATGCCATGGTTCGACCGCTGTTTTGCAGCAGGCATTGGATGCGCTGTTCGCGCAGGGTGTGCGGCAGGCCGAAGCGGGCGAGTTTACCCGTCGGGCATTCCTAAACGGCAAGCTGGGTTTATCCGAAGCGGAAGCTGTACACGATCTGATCACTGCCCGTACTGCCGAGGCCGCGCAGAATGCGGCGGCGCAGATGATGGGTGCGGTCGGCTCGCCCGTGCAGCAGATGCGGGAAGAACTGATCGGCATGGTGGCGCATTTTCATGCGGTCGTGGATTTCCCGGATGAGGATATCGACCCGATTTTGTTTGATGATGCTGCTGCACTGCTGCATCGAACCACCAGCCGTTTGTATGCAATGGCCGAAAGCTATGAGCGCGGCCGTATCCTGCGGGAGGGTGTCCCGTGTGTGATCTTGGGCCGTCCGAATGCGGGCAAGAGTACGCTGCTCAATACGCTGCTGGGTCGTGAACGTGCGATCGTGACCGATATCCCGGGCACGACCCGCGATCTGATTGAGGAAAATGTCAAGGTCGGCCAGCTTTTGCTGCGCGTGACTGATACGGCAGGTCTGCGCGATACGACAGACCCGATTGAACAGGCGGGCATCGACCGCGCGATGGCGGAAGCCTCCGCTTCTGCACTGATCCTTGCGGTGTTTGATGGTTCGCAGCCGATCGGTGACGAGGATATGCTGGTGCTCGCCCGTGCGGCGGGACACCGCGCCATTGCTGTGGTCAACAAGGTGGATTTGCCGCAGCAGCTGGACGAAAAACTGCTGAAAAAGCATTTTCTGCATATCGTGCCGCTGTCTGCTAAGACCGGCGCCGGTATGGATAAGCTTTTGTCGCTGATTCCGCGCACGATTGGCTTGGGCGATGGTGCATTTGACGGCGCGCTGATTACCAACGCCCGTCAGGCTGCTGCTTTGGCGCGTGCAGCGGAGCGGTGCGAAGCCGCGCTGTATGCCGCACAGTCGGGCATGACACCGGATGCGGTTGTCATGGATGCAGAAGGTGCGATTGCTGCGCTTGGGGAAATCACGGGTGAGACCGTGACCGAAGCGGTTGTTTCCCGGATCTTCAGCGATTTTTGCGTGGGAAAGTAAATATGTATGCCACAGTGAGAAGGGCCGCCTGCCGCGCGCAGCGGCCCTTTTCCTTGGGATAACTATATTACTATTTGTAATATCATTTTGTTATATTTCGTTTCTGTTATCAATTTTTTTGCCAAAAGTGCAAGTTATCCAAAGTTTACACAGAGTTATCAACAGGTGTGGATAAAGGTTGGCTTATCCACTTTTTGTCTATGAGTCTCTGTGACGTACGAAGAAGGAGGAGGATTCATGACGGTTTTTCCAGCCGAAGCTTTTGACGTTGTCGTGGTCGGCGCGGGGCATGCGGGGATTGAAGCGGCGCTTGCCGCTGCACGTCTTGGAATGAAAACCGCGTGTTTTACGATCAATCTGGATGCTGTCGGCAATATGCCGTGCAATCCTGCTATTGGCGGTACGGCAAAGGGGCATTTGGTGCGTGAGATCGATGCATTGGGCGGCGAGATGGCGCGGGCAGCGGATGCAGCTTGTATCCAGTACCGTATGCTCAACCGCGGCAAAGGCCCAGCGGTGCATTCGCTGCGCGCACAGGCTGACCGCGTTAAATACCGGACGTATATGAAGCATGCGCTCGAACAGCAAGACGGTTTGCAGCTGATGCAGGATGAGGTCGTCTCGGTCGAAACCGAAAACGGAGCGGTGTCCGCGGTTGTGACCGCGATCGGCGCACGCCATCCTGCCAAAGCGGTTATCGTTGCATCCGGTACATTTCTCGGCGGGCGTATTATCATTGGCGAATATGCGCGTGAAAGTGGGCCGGACGGCATGGCGGCTGCAAAGCCGTTGACCGAGTCACTGCGCGCGCTTGGTTTACGGTTGCAGCGTTTCAAGACCGGTACACCGCCGCGTATTCACCGCCGTTCGATTGATTTTGCCGGTCTGGAATTACAGGAAGGGGAACAGGAGATCATTCCGTTCTCGTTTGAAACCGACCGACCGCCGGAAAACCGTGCGGTATGTTATCTAACCTATACCACCGACCGCACGCATGAGCTCATTCGCGCGAACCTTGACCGTTCCCCGCTTTATGGCGGTCAGATCGAAGGCGTTGGCCCGCGTTATTGTCCGTCCATTGAGGATAAGGTTGTCCGCTTTGCAGATAAGCCGCGCCATCAACTCTTCTTGGAGCCGATGGGGCTGGACACAGAGGAAATCTATGTCCAGGGTTTTTCCTCCTCGATGCCGTTTGATGTGCAGCGTGATATGCTGCATACCGTCAAGGGGCTGGAGCATGCGGAAATCATGCGCCCGGCTTATGCGATCGAATATGATTGCGTTGATCCGCTGGAGCTTCGCCCGACGCTTGAGACGAAAAAGGTCAAGGGGCTGTATGGCGCAGGACAGTTCTGCGGTTCGTCCGGTTATGAAGAAGCGGCGGCGCAGGGCTTGGTCGCGGGTGTGAATGCAGCGCTTGCCATTAAGGGAGAAGAACCGCTCATCCTCGACCGCGCAGACGGTTATATTGGTACGCTGATTGACGATTTGGTAACCCGTGGTACCAATGAACCGTATCGCATGATGACCTCGCGTTCGGAATACCGTCTGCTGCTCCGGCAGGATAATGCGGATGAACGTCTGGTGCCAATCGGTGTGCGCATCGGATTGAACCCGCCGGAGCGCGGGGAAAAAGTGCGCCGCAAGTACGAACAGGTGCAGGCAGAGATTGACCGCATCGCTGCGGTTGGTATCGCGCCTTCGGATGTGCTCAATGGTTTTTTGGCAGGAAAAAACAGCGCACCGGTCAAAGCTGGGTGCAAGCTGATCGACTTGTTGCGCCGTCCGGAACTCAGTTATGCTGATTTGGCTCTGTTCGATCCGGAACGGCCTGCGCTGCCTGCGGTGATTCGTGAGCAGGTTGAGATCCGCGTCAAATACGCGGGCTATATTGACCGCCAGCAGAAGGATGTGGAGCAGTACCGTAAATTGCAGTCGCGTCCCTTGCCGCCTGATCTGGATTACGAGCAGGTAGAATCTTTGCGCTTGGAAGCGCGGCAAAAGCTGAATGCGGTGCGGCCGCTTAACTTTGGACAAGCCGCGCGTATCTCCGGTGTGTCTCCGGCGGATATCACTGCGTTGATGATTTATATTGAAACGCGATGGAAGGAGGAGAAAGCGTGACCGCGTATGAGTTGTTGGTTTCCGGCTTGCGGGAGTTTATCCCGGAAGTTTCTCCACAAGCTGTGGATAAATTATTGCGTTATTCGGATTTGCTGCTCGAGAAAAATAAGGTGATGAATCTGACCGCCGTGACTGATCCCTGCGAGGTTGTGACACGCCATTTTCTCGACTGCGCATCGCTTGCTCCATATATAAAGAAAGAGGAGACCGTACTGGATGTAGGGACGGGTGCGGGTTTTCCCGGTTTGCCTCTTGCGATTCTTTGTCCGGGGGCGGAGTTTACCTTATTGGATGCGCAGCGCAAGCGCATTGATTTTCTCACTGAGGTTGTCGATGCACTTGAACTGACCAATGTCTTTCCGGTGCATGGTCGTGCGGAGGAATTTGCGGCAATGCATCGTGCATCGTTTGATCTCGCGGTTTCCCGTGCGGTTGCGGATCTTCGCGTGCTTTGTGAACTGGCGCTGCCGATGGTCAAGGTAGGTGGTGTGTTTTACGCAATGAAAGCGGCCGACTGTATGGATGAGGTCGGTTCTGCGTCGCAGGCATTTGCCGTGTTGGGTGCCCCATCTGCTGAACTGCTGCATTACACGGTGCCGCATGATGGGGTAGAGCGCGTGCTGGTACGTCTGCAAAAAATCAAAGAAACGCCGGACAAATATCCGCGGCGCTTCAAAAAGATTCAGACGGATCCGCTTTGATATTAATACATTACAAGTTGTTGACCCTCTGTATGGAAATTACAGAGGGTTATTTTTTGTCCGAAAATGCATGGAAATGTGTGATATCTGGGAGGAAATGACAAATGCGTGTCGAATGCGGCAGGTTTTGCGGTCGATTTTCCTTGCCAAAATGTAATAATATGGTAATCTATTACCGAAGGACAAACCGGCGGTGGTGTATTGGGCCGGTCAACAGCACAAGGAGGAGATGACATGATGTCGGTTTTGACATTGGTGACAGGAAAAGAGGACCGGACATTGCGGCGGGTACGTGTAAGTGATATTGTGCGTAATCCCAATCAACCGCGTAAGTATTTTGACCCGGAGGCAATTGCTCAACTTGCGGAAAGCATTCGGCAATATGGTGTGCTCAATCCTTTGACGGTGCGTCGTGCGCCAGGCGGAGGTTATGAATTGGTTGCAGGGGAGAGACGGCTGCGTGCGGCGCGTGTGGCGGGGCTCAATGATGTGCCTTGCTTGGTGATTGCTGCGGACAATGAGGATTCTTCCGCGATTGCGCTGGTGGAGAATTTGCAACGGCGTGATTTGGATTTTTTTGAGGAAGCGGAAGGATTCAAGCGCTTGATTGACCAGTATGGTTTGACGCAGGAGGAAGCCGCCCGCAAGGTAGGCAAGACACAGTCCGCGGTGGCAAACAAGCTTCGGTTGCTGCGGTTGTCTACTCAGAATATGGAATTGATCCGCAGTGCAAATTTGACCGAGCGTCATGCGCGTTGTCTGCTGCGGCTGGAGGATGAAAACGATCGCATTAACGCGACCAAATATATTATCGAGCATGATTTGAATGTCAGCCGTTCGGAGCAGTACATAGATGCTTTGCTAAAGGAGAAGGATGCGCCATCTACCGTCGTGGGAGAGCGCAAGGTCGTGCGTCTGATTAAGGATGTCCGCTTTTTTCTCAATACCCTCAACCGTGCAGTTGGCGTGATGGTGGATGCGGGCATTGGCGCAACAGTCGACCAAACTGAGGATGATGATTGTCTGACTTTAACCATCAGTATTCCACATGCGCGAGCATAGCGTGTGTTTAACATAGAGGATTGGTTTTTGTTTCACGTGAAACATTGACCGAGGGAGAGAGCTGCCGCAGGGCAGCTCTTTTTTTATGTTTCACGTGAAACAAATCGTAAAATTTAAGGGATTTGCTTTGCATTCTAATAAGGGTGTGATATAATGAAACCCGTAGGAAAATTACCAAAGATAAGAGGGAACCAGATATGGGGAAAATTATCGCGTTCGCTAATCAAAAAGGCGGTGTAGGGAAAACCACCACGGCCATCAATCTGGCGGCTGCGCTCTATGAGCGCGGCAAGCGCATGCTGCTGTGCGACTTCGATCCACAGGGAAACGCGACCTCTGGTTTCGGCGTGGACCCGCGTTCGCTCGAAACCTCGGTCTATGATTTGATTGTGGCGGATGAGCCGGATGTGAAAAGCGCGATCGTATCCACAAAATGGGTGGATCTGATCGGTGCAAACGTCAATCTGGCGGGCGCGGAACTGGACTTGATCGCAATGGAAAACCGGGAAAACCGCCTGAAAAGCGTGTTAAACCGTGTGCGCGATGACTATGATTATATCTTTATAGATTGTCCGCCGTCGCTCGGCCTGCTGACACTCAACTGTTTGTGCGCAGCAGACAGCTTTCTGGTGCCGCTCCAGTGCGAATATTATGCGCTGGAAGGTCTCAGTCAGCTGATGACGACCGTACGCATGGTGAAAAAATCAATGAATCCCGCATTGGAACTGGAAGGTGTGTTGCTGACCATGTTTGATGGCCGCACCAATCTTTCCATTCAGGTAGTGGAAGAAGTGAAAAAGCACTTCCCGGGTCAGGTGTTTTCATCGGTTGTGCCGCGCAATGTGCGTCTGAGCGAAGCGCCCAGCCATGGTAAGCCCATTACGGACTATGACCGGCTGTGCCGCGGTGCGGAGGCATATTTGTCTCTTGCAGATGAGATACTGAAGAAAACGGAAAGGAAGGGGAGAGGCTGAGCATGGCGTCAACCAAAAAAGGATTGGGAGGCGGCCTGTCCAACCTGTTCGGCGCGGATGTGGCTGATCTGAGTGCTGACAGCGCAACCGATAGCGTATCACAGATCGCACTATCAAAAATCGAGCCAAACCCTAACCAGCCGCGTAAGAAATTCGACCAGCAAGCGCTGGAAGAACTGGCTGAAAGCATCCGTCTGCATGGTATCATCACACCGATCACTGTGCGGCCGGGAGACAAAAACGGGTATTATCAGATCATTGCAGGCGAGCGTCGTTGGCGCGCTGCACGTCTGGCGGGATTGAAAGAAATCCCTGCTATGGTGCTCGAAGCGCATGAGAGCGAAGTCATGGAACTGGCGCTGATTGAGAATTTACAGCGGCAGGACTTGAATCCTATCGAAGAAGCCGAGGGTTATGAATTGCTCATGCAGCAGTTCGGCATGACGCAGGAAGAGGTCGCGCATCGCGTGGTCAAATCCCGTCCGGCGGTGGCCAACGCACTTCGTTTGCTTGCGCTGCCCGATGAGGTGCGCATCATGGTATCCGAGGGTAAGCTGTCCGGCGGCCATGCGCGTGCTGTTTTAGCGGTTGCAGAAGAGGACAAGCGCGTAGAAGCGGCCAAGCAAATGGTCGGCATGAGCGTGCGGCAGGCGGAAGCGCTCGCCAAGCGCATCAACAAGAAGCCGGCGCCCAAGCCGCAGCCAGAAGGTTTTTCCGTGGACTATGTCTCGGAGGTTGAAAAAGAACTGGAAAGCGTGCTCGGCCGCAAAATCAGCATTGAGCAAGGCAAAACCAGCGGTAAATTGTCGCTGGAATACTACGGCGCAGACGATCTGGAACGCCTGATCGAAGCGTTGCGCGGTTTGCATGTATAAGGAGGAACTGCCATGGACGAAAAGAAAAAGCCTGAGCAGGGAAAACCCGAGAAAAAGCTCAGCCGCACAACACTGACCTTTTATATCGTCGGCCTGTTTTCGGTTGCGATTGCACTCATTTTAATCAGCTATGTCGCGCAGGCACGTGCCGACCGGCAGCTCGACACACTGACCAATCAGCTCAATGAGCAACAGACGGTGGCACAAGGTGCAACCCAAAAAATGGAAGATTTGCAGACCCAATATGATGCGCAAAGCGCAGCATTGGATAAGGTGCGCAAAGTGTTGGATACCGAACTGGCGGAGACCGATGTCGTAAGCGCAACCGAGCAGCGCATGGAAGAACGCGAGGTTTACGCACTTCTGGCCCGCATCAATGCGCAGCTGCTGGCAGAAAATCGGGAGGATGCGCAAAAGGCATACGATGAGCTGGTGCAGAAATATAGTGAGGATCGTTTGCTGGGCAAAACGGAGGACGGCTTTGATGCGGATATCAACAAGCTGTTTGAAGCAGTGCAGCAGCAGATGGACACCCAAAATAGTGATGCAGAATAAAAATTAAAAGGAAATAGAAGGAGAAGAAAACCATGCTGGATATCAAATTTGTTCGTCAGAACCCGGACGCAGTCAAGGAAAACATCAAGAAGAAGTTCCAGGACGAAAAGCTGCCGATGGTAGACGAGGTCATCGAGTTTGACGCGAAGTTCCGTGCAGCCAAGACCCGCTGCGATGAGCTGCGTGCTCTGCGCAACAAGAAGTCCAAGGAGATCGGCGGCCTGATGGCAAAGGGTCAGAAGGACGAAGCCGAGAAGGTCAAGGCCGAGGTCAAGGCAATGGCTGACGAGATGGCGAAGCTCGAAGAGGACGAAAAGACCTATGCGGAGGAAGTTAAAAACCGCATGATGGTCATTCCGAACATCATTGATCCGTCCGTTCCGATCGGTAAGGACGATTCCGAGAACGTTGAGCTGGAGAAGTTTGGCGATCCGGTTGTGCCGGATTATGAAATCCCGTATCATGTGGATATCATGGAATCCTTTGACGGTATTGACCTCGACGCTGCGCGCCGCACTTCGGGCAATGGCTTCTATTACCTCAAGGGTGATATTGCGCGCCTGCATTCGTCCATTCTGTCTTACGCGCGTGACTTCATGATCGACCGCGGCTTCACCTACTATATCCCGCCGTTCATGATCCACGGCGATGTAGTAAAGGGCGTTATGTCCTTTAAGGAAATGGAGAACATGATGTACAAGATTGAGGGCGAGGATCTGTACCTGATCGGCACTTCCGAGCACTCGATGATCGGCAAGTTCATCGACACCATCAACGATGAAGCAACCCTGCCGCAGACCCTGACCAGCTATTCGCCCTGCTTCCGCAAGGAAGTCGGTGCGCACGGCATTGAGGAGCGCGGCGTATATCGTATTCACCAGTTTGAAAAGCAGGAAATGGTCGTCGTTTGCAAGCCTGAGGAATCCCCGATGTGGTACGACAAACTCTGGCAGAACACGGTTGACTTCTTCCGCTCGCTCGACATCCCGGTGCGCACGCTGGAGTGCTGCTCGGGTGACCTGGCTGACCTGAAGGTGAAGTCCTGCGACGTAGAAGCATGGTCGCCGCGTCAGAAGAAGTATTTCGAGGTCGGCTCCTGCTCGAATCTGGGCGACGCACAGGCACGCCGTCTGGGTATCCGCGTACGCGGCAAGGACAGCAAGGAGCTGTACTTCGCGCATACGCTCAACAACACGGTGGTTGCGCCCCCGCGCATGCTGATTGCATTCCTCGAAAACAACCTGCGCGCGGATGGTTCGGTTGCAATTCCGAAGCCGCTGCAGCCGTATATGGGCGGCATGACCGAGATCCGCAAAAAAGGAGAGTAAAAATATGGAAATCGGAATCAAGGGCGAGCAGAAGTTTGTGGTCACTGCGGATAAGCTGGCATGCAATGTCGGCAGCGGTCTGGTGTCGGTATATGCCACACCGATGATGATCGCAGCAATTGAAAACACCGCGGCAGCGTCGGTTGCGCCCCATCTGGAAGAGGGCAAGACCACGGTCGGCACGCTGGTCAATGTCAGCCATGTTGCCGCTACGCCGGAGGGCATGGAAGTGCGCGTGGAGACCGAGCTCACTGAGATCGCGCCGAACGGCAAAATGCTGACTTTCAAAGTTGCGGCTTACGACGAAGCCGGCTTGATCGGTGAGGGCACGCACCAGCGCGCCATCGTCGCTAAGGAACGCTTTGAGCAGAAGGCGCAGGCCAAGAAAAACGCATAAATGTCAAAAGGGCGGGGGAAACCCCGCCCTTTGTGATAGGGAGTTTGCAATGGAAAAGAAATTCTTTGCATACGGCAAAACCGAAGTCGATTATTTGACGAAGCGTGATCCCGTGCTCGGCGCAGCGATCGCGCGCATCGGCCATATTGACCGCGAAGTTATCCCCAACCTGTTTACAGCTTTGGTGAATTCGATTGCCGGGCAGCAGATTTCGGGGAAAGCCCTTGCGACCGTATGGGCACGACTGTGTGACCAGCTGGGAGAGATCACACCGGAAACCATCCTCGCAGCAGGGGAGGAAAACTTGCGTGCCTGCGGCATGTCCGGACGTAAAGCGGGGTATATGCTCGCCGCCGCGCGTGCTGTGCAGGATGGAACAATAAATATCCACAGTCTTGTGGATAAAAATGATGATGAAATCATCAAAACCCTGACTGGGCTTCCCGGTGTCGGGCGATGGACGGCGGAAATGCTGCTGATTTTTTCTTTGGAGCGGCCTGACGTGCTCGCGTTTGATGATTTTGGTATCCGCAAAGGCATGTGCCGTCTGTATGGATTAGAGGAACTGACCCGCACGCAGTTTGAAGAATATCGCGCACGGTATTCGCCATATGCAACAGTTGCGGGGCTTTATCTGTGGGAAATTGCAGCCCAGGGCTAGGGTTTGAAATAGCAGATATACGGGAAAAACAAATGCGGACAGCTTTTTGTAAAGCTGTCCGCATTTTGCTGTACTGGTACGGGTAGTGGGGGTCGAACCCACACGCCTTGCGGCACAGGAACCTAAATCCTGCACGTCTGCCAATTCCGCCATACCCGCATGAAACCATAAAAAGACGTATCATCAGTATACCCATTTCCGCCGATTTTGTCAATCAAAATCACGGTGCGGAGCGAACAAAAGGCACAGCATTTTGATGCAGAAAAGCCCTGTGATACGAATAAAAATTATACAATTTCCAGTACCAAACCGAATGGATTTGTGCTATACTGAATTTGTATATCTGTTGGAGTGTAATGAATGGGAGAAATTCATGAAACCGATTCGCATGCTATCCGTACTGCTGTCTTTGCTGGTGCTCAGCGGCTGTGCGTTTCCGTCGGGTGATGAGCTGCTCGCTGCACCCAAACCGTCTACAAACTATCAAACATTGCAGGTTGAGCTGGAGAAACTGATTTCTTCCGGCATTTCTTATACTGCGCCGGTGGAGGGGGAAAACCGTTCCTCGATTCAGCTGATCGATCTGGATAACGACGGGGTGGAGGAAGCCATTTCCTTCTTCCGTGGTTCCTCCTCAGCAACCAGTAATGATTTTAAGGTATATATCTATCGCAAGCAAGACGAAAGCTATGTCTGCACCGGTTCAATTGAAGGGACAGGCACGGCGATCCAGTCGGTGGATTATCCGGTGATCACGCCGGACGGCCGACGCGGCATGGTCATTACATGGCGGCTCGCTGCCGATGGCACAGGCGCACTGACCATGTGCGATTTTGGAAGCGACTGTGCACCGGGCGTGCTGCTCGAGACCGAGTATTCCGCCATGGAGCTGACCGATATGGACGGCGACGGCGCAAAGGATCTGCTGCTCATGACCACCGCACCGGATGGCAAGCGCGTGGCGCGGCTGTATCAGTATCGCAACGGCAGCCTGTCGATGGTCGGAGAAGCGTCCACCAGCGCGGAAACGGTCTCGGTGGAACGCATGCGGACCGGTCATGTGCTGGATGATTATACAGCGGTGTTTGCCGAAGAGAAAATGGCAAGCGGCGTGGGTTTAACAACGGATATTTTTGTATTTGCTGACCGCACGCTGGTCAATCTGGCGCTCGACGGCGAGAATACAATCACCCGCAGCACCTATCGCCCGGTGTCGGTTTATGCAACCGATATCAACAACGACGGCGTGACCGAGCTGCCGCGTGCCGTACTGATGGCGGGCTACACGGATGCCGCGGCATCCGATGCGGTGTTTATGCTCGACTGGTACGCTTACAGTGTAGACGAACCGCCTGCATTGGTGATGACCACTTATCAGAATATTTCGGATGCGTGGAGCTTGGTGATTGACCCCACCTGGCATGACCGCATCACAGCAACCAAAACGACTGACAGCGGTATCAGCGCTGTCACGTTTTCAGAATATGTCGGCAGAGGCGGACAGATTCCGCTGTTCACCATTTACTGCGCCACCGGTTCCAGCCGGGATTACTATGCCGGCCGCACCGATCTGCTGCAGCTTGGCGAGACAGCACAGGCAGTGTATTTCGCGCGCATCGCGGACGAGTCGGAACAAAGTTCTCTGGAAATTAGCGCAGAGGCGATACAAAATCGTTTTTCGCTCGTCAAACAGGATTGGAACAATTGATGGTTTGGAATAAAAGGAGGATTTTCCATGAAGCGTAAGATACTGGTATTGGAAGATGAGGAAAATATCCGCTCGTTTCTGGTGCTCAACCTCAAGCGCAGCGGTTACGAAGTGATAGAAGCGGAAACCGGTGAGCAGGCGCTCGAAAAATACCATGCAAATCAGGATATTGCGGTTGCGGTGCTGGACGTTATGCTGCCCGGCATTGACGGCTATGAGGTCTGCCGTGCGATGCGCGCCGCGGGCTATGCCGCAGGCGTTATCATGCTGACCGCCCGCACGCAGGAGGCCGACAAGGTCACCGGCCTGATGAACGGCGCGGACGATTATGTCACCAAGCCGTTTTCGGTCATTGAACTGGCGGCGCGTGTGGATGCGCTCTACCGCCGCGTGTCCGGTTCGCCGTTTTCGGAGGAGGATGTCATCAAGTCCGGTCCGTTCAAACTCAATCTGCGTGCACGCGAAGTGCTTAAGAACGGCATCAAGATCGAACTGACGCAGATCGAGTACGGTCTTTTGAAGGCATTTATGGAGAATATCGGCAAGGCGCTTTCGCGCGACGAACTGCTCGAGATGGTGTGGGGCCATCACTATGTGGGCGAACTGAAAATCGTGGATGTGAATATCCGCCGTCTGCGCATCAAAATTGAGGACGATCCGGCCGAGCCGACGCACATCGTCACCGTGCGCGGCTATGGCTATATGTGGGAAGGCTGATTTTAGCCTTCCCGCGGCGTTTTGCCGCCTGTAAACCGGCATTTTGCAGAAAGGCCCTCTGTTATGAATTATCACAAACAAAAGAAAAAGCCCGAAGTGCCGCCGCAGCCGGCCGTGCCCAAGGTGCTGCACTCTCCGGGCGGCATCAAGGGACGCTGGATGATGAACTCGCTTTCGTTTGTGCTCGTCATCCTTGCGGTCGTGATGATCCTGATCTCGGTCGGCATATCGGGCTATTATTATGCGACCGTGCGGGACAATCTGGTGTCCCGCGCCACGACCGCGGCAGATACGTTCCGCAAATACTTCACCGAGACATATGATCAGTTTTATGCGCAGGCGGAATCGACCGTCACGACCTTTCAGGAGCAGGATAAACTGGAGCAGCAGTTCCTTGACTCGACCGGCCGCATATTGCTGTCCACGTCTGGGTTGTCCGGCGGCGGCATGGCTTCAACCGAGGACGCTACACAAGCGCTTGCTACACAAAAAACCGCGGTATATACCGGACGTGACCCGCTTTCCGGAGAACGGGTGATGAGCGTGACTGCGCCGCTGCTGTCCGCGCGCGGCGATCTGATCGGCGGTGTGCGGTTTATCACCTCGCTGCGCATCGTGGAGAAGCAGATCTGGATCATCATCGGCATTGCGCTGCTGGCGTGTCTGGTGTTCCTGATGCTGGTCGTCGCATCCAACAGTTATTTTGTCAAGTCGATCGTCGATCCCGTGCTCAAGATCAATACCATTGCCAAGGAAATTGCGGCGGGACGTTATGGCGTGCGCCTGCAAAAAACATACGATGACGAAATTGGCGAACTATGCGATACCATCAACTATATGTCGGATGAGATCAGCCGTGCCGAGCGCATGAAGAACGACTTTATTTCCTCGGTGTCGCATGAACTGCGCACCCCGCTGACCGCCATCGGCGGTTGGAGTGAAACGCTCATGGCGGGTGGCGGCGAGGACCCCGAGGAGGTCATGCAGGGCCTGACCATCATCCAGAAAGAGGCGAGCCGCCTGACCCGTATGGTCGAGGAACTGCTGGACTTCGCCCGCATCGAATCCGGCCGTATGAAGCTTGAGGTCGAGCTGTTCGATCTGTCGATCGAACTATACGAGGCGGTTTACATGTATGAAAACCTGCTGCATAAAAGCGGCATCCAGCTCAGCTATGACGAGGATGTGGAAGCCAATTACTATATCAACGGCGACCGCCACCGCATGAAGCAGGTATTTCTCAATATTCTGGATAACGCCGCAAAATACGGCGGCGACGGCAAGAAAATTGATATCACCCTACGGCGGGACGGCGGTAAGGTAGTCGCATCCGTGCGCGACTATGGTCAGGGCATTCCGGAGGCCGAGCTGCCGTTCGTCAAGGAGAAATTTTATAAGGGTTCGTCCAAGCAGCGCGGCAGCGGCATCGGCCTTGCCGTGACCGACGAGATCGTATCGCTGCACGGCGGCACGCTGGACATTGCGTCCACGCTGGGCGCAGGCACGACCGTGACCGTTTCGCTGCCTGCCGCGGAAGCGGAGGAAGCGCTCGGTATCACAGGCGCGATCCCAAAAGTGCCGGACAATCCCTATACCCCCGAAGGAGATAACCCATGACAACGCAAAAGAAAACCACCATCGGCGGGCAGGCCATCATTGAGGGCATCGTGATGAAAGGCCCGAAAAAGACCTGTACCGTCGTGCGCCGTGCCAACGGCGAACTGGTGACAAAAGAAGAGGACGCGCATCAGCCGTCCGCCCTGTGGAAAAAGCCGGTCTTTCGCGGCGCTTACGGTCTGTTTATGGCCATGAAGGACGGCATTCAAGCCATCAACTATTCGGCATCCTTTTTTGAGGATGAGGAAGCCGATGTACCGCCTTCCAAATTTGAGCAGTGGGTGGAAAACAAGTTCGGCTCGGAAGGGCTGGACAAATTCATTCTCGGCATTTCGACCGTCATCGGCATTGCGCTGCCGGTCGCGCTGTTCCTGCTACTGCCGAGTTTTCTCGGCGGCTTGGTGCCGGAAAGCTGGGGCGTGCTTGCCCGCAATGTGCTGGAGGGTATCGTCCGCGTGATTATCTTTCTGATTTTCATGTGGTCGGTGTCTCACATGAAAGACATTCGCCGCACCTTTGAGTATCACGGCGCGGAGCATAAGACCATTTTCTGCTATGAGGCAGGGGAGGAGCTGACGGTGGAAAACGTGCGCCGTCAGAACAAGTATCATCCCCGTTGCGGCACCAGCTTCATGTTTGTGCTGATTATCATTGCGACCATTGTTTCGTCCATTGTCTTTTCCATCGTCGATATCACCAACCCGTTCCTGCGTATGCTGGCGCATCTGGTTTTGCTGCCGCTGGTGGTTGGCATCAGCTATGAGTTTAACCGCTATGCGGGACGGTCGGAAAGCATCGTATCGCGCGCGCTGCGCTGGCCGGGTCTGATGATCCAGCACTTGACCGTGTTTGAGCCGGACGACTCCATGATTGAGGTTGCGATCACCGGCATGAAAGCGGTCATTCCGGAGGATGGGTCGGATAACTGGTAAGGCTATAGGGGGTACCCTGTACCCCCTATATACGAAAACAGGTTCCGAAGAAACCTGTTTTCGATACCCCCGGACGCGGCCAAGGCCGCGGGGTCGGGGTGAAAAACCGAGGTACATGCCCTCGGTTTTTGTGATTTTATGTCGCTTCGCTCCTGAGGAGCGTGCAGAATACAAAGAGGGGTGGGTCAACCTTTGACCAAAACGATCAACGACGTGTATATGGAGCTGTTTCATCGTCTCAAAGAGGCGAATGACCCACAGCCGTCGCTGTCTGCGCGCGAATTGACCGCGTATGCCTGCAAGGTGGACAAGAATAAAACAGGCGAATGGGGCCATCTGTACTTAGATGATGCAACCGTTGATTATGCGAATTTGCTCTGCGATAAGTGTCTGGATGGCGAGCCGCTGGCCTATATCCTTGGAGAATGGGATTTTTACGGTCTGACCTTTCAAGTGGATAAAAACGTCCTCATCCCGCGTGCGGATACCGAGCCGCTGTGTGAGCTGGTGATCGAACAGGCAAAGAAAAAGGTATCGCCCCGCATCCTCGATTTGTGCTGCGGTTCGGGCTGCATCGGTATCGCCGCCGCGCATACGGTAAAGGATGCGCATGTGGCGGGTGTGGATAATTCCGAAGGCGCGCTGCGTGTCACACGGGAGAATGCGCGGCGGCTGGGCGTGCAGAGCCGGTTCGTGGCGGTCAATGCGGATGTGCGTTTTCGTCCGCCGGGCAATATGGGGCAGTTTGATATCATCGTATCCAACCCGCCTTATATCACCCGCACAGAGATGCACCAGCTGGATAAGAGCGTTTATAATTATGAGCCACATGAAGCGCTGTACGGTGGCGTGGATGGTCTGGATTTTTACCGGTCGATCTGCTCCAAATGGGGTTCGCTGCTGGTGATCGGCGGGATCATTCTGTTCGAGTGCGGCTGGCAGCAGGCAAACGATGTTGCCGAGATTCTGGAGGAAAACCGCTTCGGCGGCATTGGCATTACCGAGGATCTTGCCGGTGTGCCGCGCATCGTCTATGGCTATAATACGGAAATCAACGATCCGCTGGAATGAGCGGATGCGATGCCCATCCGAAAGGTGGGCATTTTTCATGCAAAAATAAACGAACAAATTTTCGATTTTTCTTGCTTTTGTTTTTTGACACTGCTATAATAAGAGCAGGAATTTTTGAAACGTGCAGGAGGCTTTTCATGGCTACCAAGAAACAGTTGGAACCGGTCGCGCCTGCGGCCGATAAAAAGAAGGCGCTCGAAGCCGCGCTGGGACAGATCGAAAAGCAGTTCGGCAAAGGTTCTGTGATGCGTCTAGGCGAAAACGCCGGTATGAGTATTGACCATATTCCGACCGGTTCGATCGGTCTGGATCTCGCACTGGGCATCGGTGGCCTGCCGCGCGGCCGTATTGTGGAGATTTACGGGCCGGAATCCTCCGGTAAGACAACGGTTGCGCTGCACAGCGTGGCCGAGGCGCAGAAGATGGGCGGCACCGCCGCGTTTATCGACGCGGAGCATGCGCTCGACCCGGTCTATGCGCAGGCGCTGGGTGTTGATATCGACAGCCTGCTGGTCTCGCAGCCGGACACCGGCGAGCAAGGTTTGGACATTGCGGAAGCGCTGGTGCGCTCGGGTGCGATTGACATTGTGGTTATCGACTCGGTCGCTGCACTTACCCCGCGTGCCGAGATCGAAGGTGAAATGGGCGATTCGTTCGTTGGTCTGCACGCCCGCATGATGAGCCAGGCGATGCGCAAGCTGGCTGGCTCTATCTCAAAGTCCAACTGCGTGGCTATTTTCATCAATCAGCTGCGTGAAAAGGTGGGCGTAATTTATGGCAGCCCGGAAGTGACGACCGGCGGTCGTGCGCTCAAGTTCTATGCGTCCGTCCGTTTGGATGTGCGCCGCATGGAGCATCTGAAGAACGGCACGGAAATGATTGGCAGCCATACACGTGTTAAGGTGGTCAAGAACAAGGTCGCGCCCCCGTTCAAGGAAGCCGAGTTCGACATCATGTACGGTGAGGGCATCTCGCGCACCAGCGAACTGGTCGATCTGGGCGTTAAGTACGGCATCGTCAACAAGTCGGGCGCGTGGTTCTCGATGGGTGAGACCCGTCTGGGACAGGGCCGCGACGCTGCCAAGCAGTATTTCAAGGATCATCCGGAAATCGCAGACGATGTGCAGAAGCAGATCATGGAAAAGGTCGAAGAAGAGCGCCGCAGCGCACATCAGGCAATGACGGCAAAGCCGGGAACACCGGTTGCCGCACCTGCTTCTAAGACTGCCGCCCCCAAGGCGAGTTCGTCCAAGGCAGTGTCGATCGACGCGGATGATTTTGATGACCTCGACGAAGAATGAGCGAGGATAAGTACCGCGCGGCGCTGGACGCAGCCGCTAAGCAATTGTCCTACCGTGCGCTGAGCGCCAAAGGCTTGCGAGATAAGCTGTTGGACAAGGGCCACGACGAAGAGGCCGCGGACTATGCGCTCGCGTGGCTCACCGAGCGGCATCTGCTGGACGATACAGCGTATGCTGAAAGCGTGGTGCGCAGCTGCGCCCGCAAGGGGTACGGCGAAATGCGCATCCGGCAGGAACTGACGCGCCGCGGAGTCGACCGTGAGACGGCAGAAGCGGCACTGACTGGCTTTTCGCCCGACCGTTCGCAGCTCGTCGCGCTGCTGGATAAGCGTCTGCGCGGCGATGTGTCCGACCGGAAAGAGATCGACAAGGCAGTTGCCTTTTTGCAGCGGCGCGGCTTTTCGTGGCAGGACATTCGTGATGCGCTTGCAGAGTACGGGCAGAGCATCCCGGATACGTTTGAATAAAAAGAAGCGTGCAAAGCACGCTTCTTTTGTATTTTTCGGAAAAAACGCCGATTTTACCGCGCTTTGCTTGCATACGCCATGCAGTTGGGGTATCATAATAGAGTATTGAAATTCATACCGGAAAGGAAGTATTTCCATGGAAACCATGCAGATTCCCGCCCGCGTGGAGGTTGCCGCGCAGGACAAATGGGCCATCCATGATCTGTTTGCCACCGATGACGATTGGCGCGCAGCACTGGCTGCAGCCAAAGAGTATGTGCCGCGGGTGCAGGCGTTCCGCGGCCGTCTGGGCGAGAGCGCCCAGATGCTGCTGGACTATCTGCGGCTGGATGATGAAATCAGCCTGGCGTTTGACGCGCTGGTGCACTATGCGCAGCGCAAGAGCGACGAGGATACCCGCGTTGCGACCTATCAGGAGATGGTCAGTCAGGTGACGCGGTTGGCAGTAGAATTGCAGGCGGCGGCGGCGTTCCAGACGCCTGAGCTGCTTGCCATCCCGGAGGATACGCTGGAGGGCTTCTATCAAACTGCGCCCGACCTTGAACTGTACCGCCGGAACATTGACCGCGTGCGCCGCCGGAAGGAGCATGTGCTGTCGGACAAGGAAGAAGCGCTGCTTGCGGCCGCGGGTGAAATGGCCGCCGCGCCCGACGATGTGTTCTCCATGCTCAACGATGCCGATCTCAAGTTCCCGGACGCGGTCGACAAGGACGGGAAAAAGCACCCTGTCACCCACGGCACCTATATTCCGCTTATGCAGTCCTACGACCGTGTGCTGCGCAAGTCCGCGTTCGATTCGCTCTATTCGGTTTACGGTCAGTTCCGCAACACCGCGGCGTCCATCCTGTCTGCGCAGATGAAGCAGCTTTTGTTCTTCTCGAATGCCCGCAAATATCCTTCGACGCTTGCCGCCGCGCTCGACGGCACCGAAGTTGATCCTGCGATCTACCACAACCTGATCGACGCAGTGCACCGCTCGTTTGCGCCGATGCACCGCTCGTTTGCGCCGATGCACCGCTATGTGTCGCTGCGCCGCCGCGCGCTCGGCGTGGATGAACTGCACATGTATGATCTGTACGTCCCGGTGGTCGAGGGCGTAGAGATGAAATTCACCTTTGACGAAGCCAAGGAGATCGCGCTCAAAGCGCTGGCGCCCCTTGGAGAGGATTATCTGAACCTGCTGCGCGAAGGTTTTAATAATGGCTGGATTGATGTATATGAAAATCAGGGCAAGCGCTCGGGTGCGTATTCGGCAGGCGCGCGCGTGCACCCGTATGTGCTGCTGAACTTCAAAGGCACGCTCGACGATGTGTTCACGCTCGTGCATGAGATGGGTCACGCGATCCACTCCTATCTATCCAACAAGCACCAGCCGACCGCCTATCAGGATTATGTGATCTTCGTGGCCGAGGTTGCCTCGACCTGCAACGAAGCGCTGCTGATGGAATATCTGCTGTCCGTCACTGAGGATAAAAAGCAGCGTGCTTATCTCATCAATCATTTCCTTGAGCAGTTCCGCGGCACGCTGTACCGCCAGACCATGTTCGCGGAGTTCGAGCTGCGCGTCAACGAAATGACCCAGCGCGGCGAGGGCACGACCGCCGAAGCGCTGTGCGCGCTGTACAAGGATTTGAACGTGCAGTACTTTGGGCCGGATATGATCGTCGACGACGAGATCGCGCTCGAGTGGGCGCGAATCCCGCACTTCTATTATGATTACTACGTCTATCAGTACGCCACCGGCTACGCCGCGGCGATCGCGTTGTCGCGCCGCATCCTGCGCGAGGGCGAACCCGCCGTGCGCGACTATATCGGCTTCCTGTCCGGCGGCTGCTCGGCCGACCCGGTGACGCTGCTGCGCGGCGCGGGCGTCGATATGGCAAGCCCCGCCCCGGTCGAGGACGCGACAAAGCTGTTTGACGAACTGATCGGGGAAATGGAAGCGCTTCTGGCGTGACAAACACAGGAAAATCCTGTATAATGAATGGAAATACCGGAGAGGAGAGATCGCATGCCGAAAATCGGGTTGATCTCGCTCGGCTGCGCCAAAAATCTGGTGGACAGCGAGCACATGCTGGCTCTGCTGCGCGCAGCGGGCTGGGAAATTACCGAGGACATGGCCGAGGCTGATGTGGGTGTGGTCAACACCTGCGGCTTTATCGAAGCGGCCAAGAGCGAGGCCATCGAGACCATTTTGGAGACCGCACAGTATAAGCAGACCGGCAAGATGAAAGGTCTGGTTGTGACCGGCTGTCTTGTGCAGCGCTACGCGGAGGAAATGCAAAAGGAGCTGCCGGAAATTGACGCGATCTGTGGCACGGGCAGCTATGAAAATATCGTGGACGCGGCAAACGCTGCGCTCGGCGGCCAAAAGGCCGCGTACATGGCGGACATGGCGGCGGCAGCGCTGGACGGTGACCGCTCTCGCCTGACCCCGTCCTACACTGCATACTTTAAGATTGCGGAGGGCTGCTCCAACCGCTGTGGCTACTGCATCATCCCCAAGCTGCGTGGGCCATACCGTTCGCGCGAAATGGCGGCTTTGCTCGAAGAAGCGCGGGAATTATCGGATGCAGGGGTCAAGGAACTGATCGTTATTGCTCAGGACATCACCAAATACGGCATGGACCTGCCCGAGCATAAGCGTCTGCTGCCCGAACTGCTGCGGCAGCTGTGCCAGCTTAACTTTACTTGGGTGCGCCTGCATTACCTGTACCCCGACCAGATCACGGAAGAGCTGATCGACGTGATCGCGGAAGAGCCGAAGATCGTGAAATACTTGGACATTCCGCTCCAGCATGTGTCAAAGCGCATCCTGCGCGCGATGCACCGTCCGGGCGACGGCGAGGAGTTTGCCGCGCTGATCGAAAAGCTGCGCGCGCGCATTCCGGGTTTGGTGCTGCGCACCAGCCTGATCGTCGGCCTGCCGGGCGAGACCGAGGAGGAATTCGCGGAGCTGTGCAGCTTTCTGCAGGAGACACAGATCGAGCGCGTCGGCGTGTTCGAGTTTTCGCCCGAGGAGGGCACGGAGGCTGCCGAGCTGCCCGATCAGATTGATGCGGAGACTAAGGCCAATCGCCGCCTGATTGTGGAAGAACTGCAAAGCGGCGTGCTGGATGATTACAACACCTCGCGTCATGGCGAGACGATGGACGTATTGTGTGAGGGCTTCGACGAGGAGCAGCAGCTCTGGTTTGGCCGCACCTATGCGGATTCGGTCGAGGTTGACGGGCATGTGTATTTCGAAAGCGACGCTGAGCCGCAGGAGGGCGAATTTGTCTCCGTGCGCATCACCGAGAGCCTTGGACCTGATCTGCTCGGCGTACAACAAAAGGGGGAATAAGTTATGACAACCGCCAATAAGATCACGCTGACCCGTATCGCGATGATCCCGTTTTTCCTGTATTTCGCCTCGCAGTCCATGGTTATTTTTGACAAGGAAGCCACGGCGAATACGATGATTCCGACCTTTGTGTTTCCGACCGCAACGGTCGTGGCGCTTGTTTTGTTCTGCGTGGCAAGCTTCACGGATTTTCTCGACGGCTATGTCGCCCGCAAGTATAATCAGGTGACCGACTTCGGCAAGTTCGTCGACCCACTGGCCGACAAACTGCTCGTATCCTCGGCGCTTGTGCTGTTTGCCGAGCAGGGCGCAATGGCAGGCTGGATGGTATGTGTCATCCTCGCGCGTGAGCTGATCATCACCTCGCTGCGCGTCGTCGCGGCGAACAAGGGCCGCGTGCTCGCCGCAACCTGGACGGGCAAGGTCAAGACCTGCGTGCAGATCGGCGGCATTATCGTGATTTACTTGTATTACATCCTGTTCTCGAATGTGGACTTTGGCAGCGTCCCGCTGTGGCTCATGCCGCCGCAGTATGCGCAGCAGGTTGCATTCTCGGTTCCGGCGGTCACGCTGATCGGCATCGTCGGCTGGGTGGTCACGCTGGTGACGATCTATTCCGGCTGGGATTATCTGCGCAAGAATTGGGACATCATTAAGGACGGCGCAGTTAAGCAAAAGTAAAATAATAAAAAGGACAGGTTTGCCTGTCCTTTTTCTGTTTCCTTTTGCGCGAAATTCCTGTACAATAGAAGCAGCAATGACTGAAAGGGGAAAGAGGTATGTCGATTCAGGAAATCTGCCGGGTCGCAGAATGTGCGCGGCTGGGCGAAGGCTTATATTCGGTTACGATGCACGCACCCGCGATCTGTGCGCAGACACAGGTCGGCCAGTTTGTGCACATTGCGTGCGGCGAGGGCAATCTGCTGCGCCGCCCGATTTCGATCTGCGACTGGCAGGACGGCAATCTGCGTGTTGTGTTCCAAGTGAAGGGTGAGGGCACCAAGTGGCTTGCCGAACGTAAGGCAGGGGACGAGCTGGATGCGCTCGGACCGCTTGGCCATGGGTTTGACACCGTGGCGCTCGGCGCAAAGCCCGTTTTCATTGGCGGCGGCATTGGTGTGCCGCCCATGCTCGCATGTGTGAAGAAAGCGGCGGGTGAGGGCGCGCAGCCGCGCGCGATTCTTGGCTTCCGGAACAAGGATGCCGTCATTCTTGAGGATGATTTTAAGGCGGTCTGTGAAGCGTTCGTCACGACCGATGACGGCTCGTATGCGCGGCACGGTTTTGTCACCGACGTGCTGAAAGAACTCGTCGCGGACGCAACCGGCGTTGCCGCCTGCGGCCCGAAGCCGATGCTCAAAGCGATTGCCGCAATCGCGGAGGAAGCAGGCTTGCCCTGTCAGGTCTCGATGGAGGAGCGGATGGGATGCGGCATCGGAGCCTGTCTGGTGTGTGCGTGCGCGCTTAAGAGCGAAAACGGCGAAACCCGATACGGCCACGTCTGCAAGGACGGCCCGGTGTTTGACGCAAAGGAGGTCGAGTGGTAATGGCTGATTTGAGAGTGAATTTCTGCGGTGTGGAGCTCAAGAACCCGATTACGACCGCGTCCGGCACGTTCGGCTTCGGCCATGAGTATGGTGAGTTTTTCGACCTGTCCCTGCTCGGCGGCATCGGCGTCAAGGGTCTGACCCCGACCGAGCGGCTCGGCAATCCCGCGCCCCGCATCGCGGAGACCCCGGCGGGCATTCTCAACTGCGTCGGTCTGCAAAATCCGGGTATCGACCGCTTTATTGAGGAGCAGATCCCGTTCCTGCGGCAGCACGACACTGCGATCATCGCAAATGTATCGGGCAACACGGTCGAAGAATATGAGGGCATGGTAGAGAAGATTTCGGATGCGGATGTTGACCTCATCGAAATGAACATCTCCTGCCCGAACGTCAAGTGCGGCGGCATGGCCTTCGGCACGCGGCCGGATATGGTCGAGGAAGTCGTGTCGGCGGCAAAGAAAAAGGCCAAAAAGCCGCTGATCGTAAAGCTGTCGCCCAATGTGACGGATATCACCGAGATCGCACGCGCCGCCGAAGCGGCAGGCGCGGATGCGCTCTCGCTCATCAATACGCTGCTGGGCATGCGCATCAATATTGAAACCCGCAAGCCCATCCTGTCCAACATTATGGGCGGTTTGTCCGGCCCGGCGGTATTCCCGGTCGCGGTGCGCATGGTGTATCAGGTGCGCAAGGCGGTTTCTGTACCGATTCTGGGCATGGGCGGCATCCGTACGGGCAAGGATATCGTCGAAATGCTGCTTGCGGGCGCGGATGCAATCGCGATGGGCACGGTCATGTTTGCCGACCCGATGGCACCTGTCAAGGCGCTGCGCGAGCTGGAAGAATGGATGGACGCGCATGGCGTGAAGTCGGTCTCCGAGCTGTCCGGCGCGGTGGAGGTCTGAACACATGACTACGGTTTATATCATTCGCCACGCCGAGGCCGAGGGCAACGTTTACCGTCGCTGCCACGGACAGTATAACAGCCTGCTCACGCCCCGCGCGTATCAGCAGCTGCCGTATCTGGCCAAGCGGTTCGAAAACGTACCGCTGGACGCGGTCTATGCATCCGACCTGTTCCGCGCACGCACGACGGCGAAAGCCGTTGCCGCGCCGCATGGATTAAACGTCGAAATCCGTCCGGTGCTGCGTGAGATCGACATGGGCGACTGGGAAGATGTCCCGGTGGCGGAGCTGACACGCGTCTGGCCGGAGGAATACGCTGCTTGGCGCGCGCGCCCGTGGGAAGCGGTGGCGCCGCACGGCGAGAACGCCATACAGGCCGGCCGACGCATGCTGGACGGTGTGCGCCGCTTGGTCGCGGAGAACGAGGGCAAGACGATCGCCGTTGTAACGCATGGTACGGCCATCCGCGGTGCGCTGACCATCGCGCATGGTCTTGCGCCCGAGCAGATTGTTGAGATCGGCTGGGGCGACAACACCTGCGTGGCCAAATTTGAGTTTGACGGCCCGGACAAGATCGAAGTCGTGTACGAAAACGACGCGTCACATCTGCCGCAGGAGCTGTCTACCTTTGCGTCCATCGGCTGGACGGATAACAAGAGCGTGCCGACTTCGACGCAAATCTGGTTCCGCCGCGCCGACCCGATGGACGAGAGTGATGCGGATAAAATCGTTTCGTACATGCGTGAGCTGCACCGGAATGCTTACGGCACGGATGCAGGGTTAGATCCCGCCGCGCTGCTGGCGGATGTTGAGCGGGCGCAGCGCGTCAGCCCGCGCTCCTGCTGCTTTGGCTGCTTGGAGGATGGCACGCCCGTGGCGCTTGTCTATCTCAAAACGTGGTATGACGACGAGCCGGGCGTGGGACTGATCGGCGGCTTCTGTATCGACGAGGCCTACCGCGGCCATGACCTGAGCGGGCAGATTTTGGGTCAGGCCATCAGCGTGTACCGCATGCTTGGCAAGGATTACTTATGCGCGCATGTCGCATCCGAAAACGCGCGTGCGCAGGGCTTTTATCATAAATTCGCGTTTGAGCAGCGTGGCGAATATCGGGACGAAAACGGCTTGCATTATCGCATGTTCAAGCGGATTTGCATTGACTAAACGCACTTTGGAAGGGCATTCTACCGTTGGTAGAGCGCCCTTCTTCCGTCTGTCGGTTGCCCATGAGGGCGTTTTCTGCTATGCTGAAAGCAGGAAAAGGGAGGTGGAGCAGATGGATGCAAGGAATACAGGGGCACTCATCGCTGCGCGCCGCAAGGCAATGGGGCTGACGCAGAAGCAGCTGGCCGAACGGCTGCTTGTGTCGGATAAGGCGGTCAGTAAATGGGAGAACGGCGCAAGCTATCCCGAAGTGACGCTGCTGCCGCCGCTGGCGCAGATCCTCGGCATCACGGTTGACGAACTGCTGGCGGGTGCGGTGCGGGAACAAGAGCAATCGCAGGAAGCGGAGCAGGGAGATGCCGCCGACACGCCGGAAAAACAGGCTGCCGCGCCGTCGCTTGATGCACATTTCGCGCCGCAGGATTATCTGGCGGATCGGCTGGGCAGCACGGACGATAAAATGCTGCTTGCAGCGGTTGTACTCATCCTCGCGTCGGCGTACTGCGGCAGGCTGATCGGACAGACCGCCGTACTGCGCGATCTGGTGATTGTGTTGATCGCCTATGTCGCGTTCCGCGTGTGGCACAACAAGCAGTGCAGTCGCTTCGCTGCGCTCGGTGTGGACGCGGCGGTCAGCCGCCGTCGTGCACGCATGACGGATATCCTGTTCGGCGTGGTGTGGCTGGTGGTTGCGCTGGCCGTTTGGCCGGGACAGCAGATCAAATGGCTGCTGTATGAGTATGAACTTGCAAAAATCGTCCGTTACCGTGTAATGCTCGATGCAATCAACATCCATATCACGAACGAAACAGCGTGGATCGGGGTGTATGTCCTCACTTCCGTGCCGCTGTGTCTTGCGCTGATCGGCTTATTCGCGTTGGCCTACCGCCGCATGAAAGCGGAAACGCGCTTCCGACCGCTGGCGATTATACTGCCTGTGGTGCCGTGCCTCATCGGTGCGGGTGTCATTGGTTGGCAGCGCGTGCAGACCGCATTGGCAGGTATGCCGGACTATGCCGAGGCATTGTCGACGATCAATGAGCGTGAAATGCTCCGGCAGGAGATCCAAACCGCTGGGCAGAGCGCACAGATCGTCGCAGCGATTGTGCTGGCCGTGCTGTTTGTGGCGCTGCTGGTGCTGTGGCGCATGACGCATGGCCGCGTGCCGCTCGTGAGCGCGATCCTGCTCGTAGTGTACGCGATGGTCTGGCTGCCGTCCGGCGCGCTGTGGCTGGATATCGGCTATGAGGAGTTTATCAATGCGGGCGGCACCGAAGATATCACCATCCAGCTGATTGGGCTGGCGCTTCTTCTGCTGCTGACCGCGCTTTGTGCAGGCATCGCACTATTTGCAGACAGCCTGCGCCGCAAAAAAGAATAAACAGACAGAAAAAAGGCTTGGAACCGAAGTTCCAAGCCTTTTTATCATGCATTAGAAAATGGCAACCGTCGTGCCGACCGGGATGTTGTTGTAAATCCACTTGATGTCGTTCTTATACATGCGCACGCAGCCGTGCGAAACGGGATAGCCCGCGCTGAAGTCATATTCGGTGTCCGTGCCCGGATAGCACAGGCGAGAGTGGAACGCATAGCCCGTGCCGGGGTAGAAGCCAACGACCGGACGCACGGTGTAGGTGCTGGTCGTCCAGCCGCCCGCGGACTTGTAGGAAACCGTGGTCAGGCCGGTGGGCGTCGGCGTGGAGGCTGCGCCGGTGCCGACGAGGAAAGATTTGATCAGCTTCCAATTGCCCTTGGAGCCTTGGAACACGTTGACATGCTGGTAAGCACGGTTGATCCAGACAAGGTACTGGGTCTTGCTCGAATAGCCCTTGGCATTGACCCAGACTTCCTTTTCATAGGGCTTGTAGTCGTTGTTGACCGCATAAGACGTGGTGTAATTGCCGCGATAGGTCGAGGAGACCAGATTCAGCACGCGGTTTACATCGCGCTGATAGTACCACTCGTCCGAGTAATTCTCGATCGGTACAGTCTTTTCGACATACCGCTCTTCGATTTCACCGGTCGAGGGGTTTTCATAGGTCAGCTTAAAGCCCATGGTCACGCTGGTGTCCATGTCCTTGGTGAAGGTGAAAGTGGTGGTGATGCGGGAAACAGCATCCGCAGTCAGCTCGAAGCTGTCATTGCGATAATTCGCCATCGGCTTGCCGTTTTTGTACCACTGTGCGGAGCAGATCTTGGGTTCGGTCACACCCTGGAACGTGACCTGCGTCACCAGCGAACCGCCCGCCTTGACCTTGTCCGGTACGCCCATCGAAAGCGTCACGCCGGTAAGACCGGGGTCAATGTTTTCGATCATGGAATCCGCTTGGATAGATACTGTGCAATTGACCGCACGGATATCGACCGTGGCAGCTTTGCCATTGCCGTCCACCGTCGTGCCGACGCCTGCCACCAGTAGGTTATCCACCGTACCATTCAGCGTCAGCTTGTTGTTTTTCGCACCGCCATTGATGGCAACCGAACCGATCGAGCCGTCCGCCATGATGGTGTTGTTGCTGCCGATGATGGTGACCGTATCCGCCTGCAACTCATACAGGTTGATCGTGCGGCCGGAAGCGGTGATTTCGATATTGCTGGCATGACCGGAATAGTTGACTGTGCTGCCCTTGCCGGCGATGACCAGCGTGCTGGTCGAGGAATCTTCCGACAGGCCCACGTCTGCCGTGCCTGCAGGGTCGATCGCGAGAGTAGAGAGGTAAGAGCCGTTCTGCACGTTCAGCTTGGCGTTTTCCGCGCCCTTGAGTACCACACGGTCGTGTGCAGTGACCGCGTCCAGCGTGGTGTTCTGCGCGGCAGTGGCGAAAATCAGGTCACCGTTCAGCTCCGTATTGGATACCGTGTATTCCGGATAAGCGAGAATGCTGTGACCGGTGAGCGGCGCAGTCGTTTCAGTGTCCGTCCCAGCGTCCGCTTCAGTATTTTCAGCAGTAGATTCTTCTGTGTCGGTTTCCGCGCTTTCCTCAGTCTCCGCGGCGGTTTCCGCGTCTGCGGTTTCTTCCTGCGGAGCAAGGATCTGATTCGCAACGCGGGTAATCATGGTGACAAATTGCGCGCGTGTCAGCGTAGCCTGCGGTGCAAGAGTGGTATCGGTCACGCCGTTGATCACGCCCGCCGATACCAGCGCTGCCGCCGCCTGCTGCTGTGCTGCGGTCATCGAGCTGATGTCGGTGAAAGCACTGAGTTCATCCGCACCGGATTCCGCACGGTCAAAGACGAATGCGCGGGCGAGCAGCTCGAATGCCTCCGCACGGGTGGCAGCGGCATCAAAGTTACGGCTGTCGTTTGCATCGATCAGACCGAGGTGAATGGCTTTGCCCAGGTCGGCAGCGTACCATGCATTGGAGGGCGTGTTGCTCAGGCCGCTTGTGTCGTCCACAACGTTGGCGCCGAGCGCGCGGTTAAGCATAATGATGGCTTCCGAGCGCTTGACCGGGTTATCCGGCAGCATTTTGCCATCCGTACCCTTGAGCAGACCCATATTAGCCGCGGTGTTCAGTGCGTTTTCCGCCCAGTGGCCCACAATGTCCGGGAAAGCGGGCTCGACAGGCTGCTCCGGTTCTTCGGGCTGTTCGGGCTGGGTCTCGCCGGTCAGCGTCAGCGTAACGGGCAGCGTGCCCGCCATGATGCGTGCAACGTACAGCTTGGCAGCATTGAGGTCAAAACCGCCGGTAAGGTTCAGCACCGTATTGTCTGCGTCATAGGACACCGTTTCGCCAACGGCTTCACCATCCAGTGTGACGGACAGTGCATCGTCCTCACCGAGCGCAGCAAGCGCCGTCTGCGCGTCGCTTGTCGGGGTGAGGGATATGTAGACCGGAGCGCCGTCCGCTTCAGCCGGCTGCTCCACCTCTGCAGACAGCACATCGGCGCTCGTCAGCGCGATCTGTCCATTCGCGTCCACGATGGAGAGTGCATTGGTCTGCGACAGAAAAGCCGCAACGTCGGCCGGGGCGGTGTCTGTGCCATCCGGCAGGGTGACGATGACGGTTTTGCGGTCATCCGGGAAGGTAATCTGCGCGTCCGACAACGCCAGCTGTTCCAGACGGCCCTCGAGCACGGTGCGGACCTGCTCAACCATGCCGTCCTCCATCTGGTCGGTGTCCATCTGATCCGGCAGGGTGACCGCAAAGGTCAGCGTGGTGCCGGAGGTGTTTTGTTGTTCGGCAGCTGCGTCGCTACCCGCGGCAAATGCGGTGGTCAGCAGCATGACAGCAGCCAAAAGGCCGCTGAAAAGACGTTTTTTCAAGGCATAATCCCCCTTGTTCCAGAATAAGTATATTGTACGTTCGCGGGCTATGGCTTGTCAAGCCAAAGCGCGGTTTCAGTTTCGATACAAAGCCCGCTTTCCCATGATTTCCCGCTGAGATACCAGACGCAAAAATGGGTTGTTCGGTTCCCGTTACAAAGGTTTACAAGCGCTTTTCTGCATGCTATACTAATATAGGATTGTTATATTTGTATATGATAGAGGAGGAACCATCCATGCTTTGCAAGAACTGCGGCAGGGAGCTGCCCATCGCGGGCAAATTCTGCCCATTCTGCGGCGCGGTCGTTGAGCAGGAGGGCGTCAACGATGAAACCGCTGTCTTTACCTCACTGCCCGATGAGCTGAAAGGGCCGATCGACCTTTCGGCATTTGACGCGGCGATGAAGGAAGATCATCACGGCGGCATATCCGGGGACGGCGTTACCACAGGTGATCCGTTTGCCGCGACCGACCCGCACATCCCGACGGCGGAGGAGCTGTCGTCGGTGCGCCGCACTTCGAATATGCCGCGCGCAACGCGCGTATCGGGTACATCGCGCTCGTCCGGTGCGCCGCGCACGACCTATTTTTCCGAGCCTGACCCGGATGACCAGCCGTACCGCAAGCCGTCTAAGGGGAAAAAGGGCGCGGTGATCGCGGTGGTCGTCGTGCTGATTGTTGCGCTGATTGGCGGCGGCATTTGGTTTATCATGAGCCGTCAGCCGGACGAAAACCTGACGTTGGCGGAAAAGTATCTGAACCGTGGCGACTTTGACAAGGCGCTTCAGTATTATACCGCTGCGCAGACGGAAGCCAAGGACCCGTCCTCGCTGGATACGACCATTCAGCTGCTGGAGGACTTCCAGACCGCGCAGGCCTATGTGGATAACGGTCAGTACACCGAGGCGATCGCGCTGCTCAAGCAGCTGCAGAACCGGGTGACCGATCCGGATTCCCCGCTGTACGGCGCCATCGAGGATTTGATCGACCAGTCGGAAACCGCACAGTCGGACAGTGAGTTCGCTTCGGATATTGAGGAAGTCAAGAGCTATCTGGCGGATAAGAAGTATGACGCAGCTGCCGGCAAGCTGGATTCGCTCGATGCGGACGATACGCTGACCGGCGATCAGAAAAAGCAGGTTTCCGAGCTGCGCGACCAGCTGACCAAAGCGCAGGAGGCTGAGCAGAAGCAGCAGGAGACCGAGCAGAAGCAGAACGAGCAGAAGCAGGATTTCAGCAGCCAGATGGATGCGCTCGAGCAGAACGATCTGCAAATTGCTTCCGCCGCCACGCAGGAAGATGAGCTGGCGCTGACGGCAAGCTCGTTTGAGGCGTGGGATAATCTGCTGGTGCAGATGTATGATCATCTGGCAACCATCCTGAATGCAGATCAGTATGCTGCTGAGGAAGAAAGCTATAAGAAGTGGGTCGAGGAGCGTGACTCCGGCGCGGCGAACGCGGCGAAGGAAAGTTCAGACGAGACGGCAGGTCAGCTTGCGTCTTACAGCTTTAAGCAGAGCTATACCAAGGCACGCTGCTACAAGCTGCTCGAGCTGATGTAATAAAAACAGCTCAAATAAAGAAAGAGAAAAAATCACGGCGAAAAGCCGTGATTTTTTTATTGCTGCATACTCTGTTGCTTTTGCAAGGCAAATCGAAAAAATATTTGCACAATAAGAGGAAATAACTTGCGTACAGGCAGAGTGAACAATGCAGAAAAGTGTGGAAAAATAGTTTTTGTAGGCTTACACAAGCAACAGAATTTGACATGAATGCAGGATAGGAGTAAAATATATTCATAAAGATAAGGTAAGCACGGAAAGGGGAAAGCCGGATGATGATTCAGCCGAATTATGTAAGTGAGGAACTCCTGCACGAATTGAGCGAGAGTTTTCGCTTAAACAGTCAGATCCCGTCGGAGTTGTATTCTCGTTACCGTATTAAGCGCGGCCTGCGCAATGCGGACGGAACGGGCGTGCTGGTCGGCGCAAGCCGGTTGGGCAACGTACACGGTTACATCATCAATGAAGGCGAGCGGGAGCCGATCGAAGGCCGGCTGACCTATCGCGGTTATAATGTATACGATCTGATTCACGGTCTGGAAAGCGAGAACCGCTTTGGATTTGAAGAGGTCGGCTATCTTCTGATGTGCGGCAAGCTGCCCACCCGCAGCCAGCTTGCGGAGTTCCAGCACACGATCGGGTTGGAGCGTGCGCTGCCGGACAATTTCACCGAGGATATGATTATGCGTGCACCCAGCCGCGATATTATGAACAAGCTGGCAGGCGCGACGCTGGCGCTGTATTCCTATGACGAAAATCCGGATGAGACAACGGTGGAGAACATCATGCGGCAGGGCATCAGCCTGATGGCAAAGTTCCCGGTTATCATCTCGCATGCATATCAGGCCAAGCGCCGTTACTTTGACGGCGATTCCATGTTCCTGCATGTGCCTGACCCCGAACGTTCGACCGCGGAGAACATTCTGCATCTGGTGCGCCCGAACGGCAAGTATACGGACGATGAAGCAAAGCTGCTCGATCGCTGCCTGATCCTGCACGCTGAGCACGGCGGCGGTAACAACTCCTCGTTTACCGTGCGCGTTACCTCCTCTTCCGGCACGGATACTTATTCCGCGATCGCCGCAGCGGTTTCGGCACTCAAGGGGCCGCGCCACGGCGGCGCCAACCTGCGCGTTGTCAAGCAGTTTGAGGAGATGAAAGCCAACCTCCACGACTGGACAGATGAAGGCGAGGTCGCGGATTATCTGCGCCGCATTCTGGATGGCGAGGCGGGCGATGGTTCGGGCCTGATTTACGGCATGGGTCACGCCATCTACACCAAGAGCGATCCGCGTGCCGTGGCGCTCAAGCGGGCGGCGCGTCCGCTGGCTGAAAAGACCGGCTTTTCCAAGGAAATGGATCTCATCGAGCTGGTCGAAAAGCTCACACCTGCAATTTTTGCCGAGAAAAAGGGCAGCGACAAACCGATGTGCGCCAATGTGGATATGTATTCCGGGCTGGTATACAAGATGCTCGGCCTGCCCAAGTCGCTGTATACCCCGCTGTTTGCGACCGCGCGTATTGTCGGCTGGATGGCACACCGGCTGGAAGAGGTCACGACCGGCGGCAAGATCATCCGTCCGGCTTACAAGCCGCTGGCTAAAACGGTTGAATATGTCAATCTGGACGAACGGAACTGAGAGAAACGAAAAAAGCGTGTTTCCATTTTGGAAACACGCTTTTTGTTTAAGAACGATGCCAAAGACGGCTTTTATGCAGTTGGTGCAGCGAGGGCAGGGACACCGGGGCGTCCTCTGCATCCGCATTTGCTGCTGCACGGAAGGGGAGATGGATCAGCAGGCTGGCACCTGCCAGCAGGACAAAGGTGCAGCCCAGATAAATACCGCGGCCAAAGGTGTTGAAAACCCATACCAGCGGCGTGCCGGCCGGCGGAGCGTACAGGAACATATAATTTTCTCCGAACAGCTGGTCCACCATGCCGACGGCCAGCGCGGCAAGCAGGAAAATGCACAGCACCCGGGGAAAGCGCTGGATGGATGGACGGTGCATGCCGCACAGGATCATCGCAAGCGGGACAAAAACCAGCAGGCCGTGCAGCGCAAAGGTTTGCAGCGTCTGGAAAGACAGCAGCGGGTAATAATCCGCCACACCGGCGGGCATGACCGTGCCGAAAATACCGCCGAGCAGTGACGTGGCATATACGAAATCGCGGAAACCGGTGAACTTCGTGAATACGGCCAGTGGAATGAACAGGCTTTGCAGGCCGCACAGGTGAAGAGGAAGCAGCTTGACCAGCGAGGTTGTGCCCGTCAAATACAGCCAGATCGAGTGGCTCAGTTCGAGCGTGGGAACGAGGATTGCCGCGCCATACAGCACATGCCGCGCTTGCTGCGGCTGTAATTGCCGAATCCAGAGCAGCCCTGCGATGATGCAGCCCGCGAGTGCCAGCAGAAGCAGGATGTGCCGCAGGCCGAGCAGCGGGAACGCGTCCGGATGCGGTGTGTCGCAGCGCGCAAAAAAAGTCGTCATGTTTGGATGTCCTTTCTTCCATCTCATGGAATGGTTCAAAAGATATAAAAGGCAGGATACGACTCTTTTGTGTAGAATCTGTGAACAAATGATAAAAACCTTGAAAAAAGAGAGGACAAACAGCATAAGACACAAAAACAGGCTGCACAAGCAGCCTGTTTTTTTCCATATCGCACAATGGTTTAGAGCGCAGCCTTCCAAAGACCGTGCAGGTTGCAGAACTCGTAAACTGCTTCGGCCTTTTCGCCTTCTGCCAGATGGAATACCGCCTCGGGTGCGCCCGTGTGGTCGAGCACTGCACGGTGTACACCCTTATCGGTCACCAGCCAGATGAACGCGATGTGGTGTTCTTCGGTCATCGGATGCGCAACCTCGCCGACCTTGGCGCGGATGACGTCGCCCTCGACCGTCACAACCGGTACGTGCTTTTCGGATGCGCCGTCGGTCTCGCCCGCCTTGAATTCTTTCATCTTTTCGCCGCAGCACATCACCGGTACATGATGATCGTCGATCATTTCAATGATGTTGCCGCAATGCATGCACTTGAAAATCTTCAGTTCCATTGGTAATCTCCTCCTTGTGTTATGTAGAAAAGCGGGTCAGTAACCCATCTTTCCCTCCAGAATATCGTCGTGGTCCACCCATTCGGATACGTTAATCGTGTCGTATGTATCCGCATCCCGGCGGATGACCACCTTTTCAATGCCCGCGTTGATAATCAGCCGCTTGCACATCGGGCAGGAGTTGGCGTCCGGCATGATTTCGCCCGTGGACATATCCCGTCCCACCAGATAGAGGGTCGCGCCAAGCATCTGCTCGCGGGGCGCAGCGATGATAGCGTTGGCTTCTGCGTGTACCGAGCGGCAGAACTCATACCGTTCGCCGCGCGGAATGCCCATCTTTGCCCGGATGCAGGTGCCGATATCAATGCAGTTGGCGCGGCCGCGGGGCGCGCCGTTGTAGCCGGTGGATACGATCACGTCATTTTTGACGATCACCGCGCCAAAGCCGCGCCGCAGGCAGGTGCTGCGCTCGAGCGCAACCTGCGCCATATCCAGATAATAGTTAACCTTGTCCCGTCGGTTCATAAACAGCCTCCCACAAAGAATTTATCCGCCGGAAAGCACGCCGCTTTCCAGATAGAGCCGACGCGCTGCGCGCATAGCGGCGGCGCGGTCGTGTGTAATCAGTACGATGGTGTGACCTGCGTGATGCAGACCGTCGAGCAAGCTGAGCACATCTTCTGCGGCTTCGGGGTCGAGCCCCGCCGTCGGTTCGTCCGCCAGCACGACGCGCGGCTTTGTAACGACCGCGCGGGCGATTGCCACGCGCTGCTGCTGACCGCCGGAGAGCTGGTCAGGTCGATGGGTTGTCCGCTCGGACAGACCGACGCGCGCCAATGCCTGTTCGGCGCGTTCCAGCCGTTCGCTGCGCGGTATCCCTTGCAGGGTAAGCGGCAGCGCAACGTTTTCCAATGCGGTCATGCCGGGCAGCAGGCGGAAGCCCTGAAAGATAAAGCCGATCTGCTCGCTGCGCAGCTGCGCGAGCGTATGCGGCGGCAGGCAGGACACATCCGCTCCGCCGAGCAGATATTGCCCTGCGGAAAGCGTGTCAAGCAGGCCGAGAATGTGCATGAGCGTACTTTTGCCCGAGCCAGACGCACCGGTGATGGAAACATAGTCGCCGGATGCCACATGCAGGTTCACGTCGCGCAGCGCCTGCACACCGCTGTCATGATATATTTTACTCGCATGGATGAGCTTTAGCAAGGCTTTTCCCCTTCCTTTCCGCCCTTATTTTGCATGGAGAAAAGCCGTATTATACCAAAAAAAACAGGGCTTCCTTTGAGGAAGCCCTGTTTGGTCAAAGCGCGGGAAGATTTTTACGCCATGCGCCGGTTTTGTAAAACAGAACGGAAAGTCCAGAACCGAGGAACCAGCCGATCGGCCAGGAAAGCCAGATGCCCAGCTCACGCCAGACGTGGAACAGCACAATCGAGAGCACCACGCGGATGATGAGGTCGGAAAAGGTCGTAATCATGAACGGCCGCATCGCGCCCGCACCGCGCAGCACGCTGTCGCAGACAAATTTGATGCACACGACGATATAGAACGGCGTGACGACGAATAGATACTGCCGTCCGACGTCGATGACCCCTGAGCCACTGCCCGCCGGAACAAACAGACCGACCAGTGTGTTGGCAAACAGCAGATAGATCGCAGTGAACACGACCGAAAGCGACAGCGAGAAGGCGGCGCCCGCCTTCAGACCCATGCTGACGCGGTCGAGCTTACGCGCGCCGATGTTCTGCGCCACATAGCTGGACAGACCGGATGCAAACGACATGCAGCAGGTCAGCGCAAAGGTATTGATTTTGGTGGCGGCTGAGAAGCCTGCGATGACGGTGGGGCCGCACAGGTTGATATAATACTGGATGATAACGTTGCCAACCGAGACAAAGCTCTGCTGTGCGATGGACGGAATGGCGTAGTTGGTCAAGCGACGCAGCATTTCGGGCGCAAACGGCAGGAAATGTCCGCCCGTGTCGAACGAGCGCACCCGGCGCAGCAGCAGCAGGAAGGCCAGCGCGCCCGCGCAGCCCTGCGCAATAAAGGTTGCCCACGCAACGCCTGCGACGCCCCACTGGAACACAGCAACGAACACCAGGTCGAGAATGACGTTGCTCACCGAGGACAGGATCAGCAGGATGAGCGGAGTACGGCTGTCGCCCATCGCGTTGAAGATACCGGTGCAGACGTTATAGATGAACAGGAACAGCAGACCGAATACATACACCCGCAGATAGAGCGAGCCGTCGGCAAAGATATTTTCCGGCGTTTGCAGCGCGTGCATGATGCCGCCGGTGGCGAGCGTGCCGATGAGGGTCAGCACAAGTGCGATCACGGTGGTGGTCAGCAGTGCGGTGGAAATCGCAGTTTTCATGCGCAGATAGCGCTTCGCGCCGAACAGCTGGGAGACCAGCACGCTGGTGCCGATGTTCACGCCGGTCGCTACCGCGACAAACAGCTGGGTGATCGGATAGCTTGCGCCGACGGCGGCGAGCGCCAGCTCGCCCGCGGCGGGTGTTGCCGCAAAGCGGCCGACGATCATGGAGTCAGCCATCTGGTAAAGCTGCTGGAATGCGACGCTCAGCAATAGCGGCAGCGAAAACCAGAACAGCTTGGATGAGGGTTTTCCTTCGGTCAGATCGGTGGTCAACGGGATTCCTTCCTTTCGGGTCAATCGGGGTGGGTCAAATGCAGAGAACAGGCTCCCCCAAATGGGGGAGCCGTAAAGAGATACAGTTGTTAAAGGATGCTGCGTTTATGCCTGATTTTTCTTCTGCCGTGCGGTAATCAGCAGGGTGAGGATCACCAGCAGCACAATGCCGAGCGCCAGCGCGACAATGCCGCTGCCGACAACGCCGCCCACGAGGAAGCCGATAAAGCTGATCGCGGCGATCATCAAGGCATAGGGCATCTGGGTAGAGACATGGTCAATGTGGTTGCACTGTGCGCCTGCGGATGCCAGAATGGTCGTATCCGAAATAGGCGAGATATGGTCGCCGCAGACAGCGCCGGACAGGCAGGCAGCCACGGTCATAACCAGCATGGTGCTCGGCGCATCGCCAAACACTGCAACCGCGATCGGGATGAGGATGCCGAACGTACCCCACGAGGTGCCGGTCGCAAAGGCAAGGCCAAGCGCAATCAGGAAGAAGATCGCGGGCATCAGCATGGACACCATGGAGTTGCCGTTTACCACAGAAGAAACAAAGCCGCCGATGTTGAGGTAATCCTCCGAGCACACGCCGGACAGCGTCCAAGCGAGGGTCAGGATCAGGATGGCGGGCACCATGGACTTAAAGCCCTCGGTGAACGCTTCGCAGAACTGCCCGAAAGTGAGCACCTTGCGCGGGATATACAGAATAAAGGTGAAAATCAGTGTGAAGAACGAGCCCAGAACCAGCGAGGTCGAGGAATCGCAGTTGGCGAAAGCGTCCACTACGCCAACGCCATCCAGAATGCCGCCGGTATACAGCATGCCGGAGATGCACAGCACGATCAGCACGCAGATCGGCAGGATGAGGTCGTACACCTTGCCTGCGCCGCCGACAACGTAGTTTTCCTCCTGATGGGAGAGATCCTCGCCGCAGTGTGCGCGCTCATATTTCTTCATCGGGCCAAAGTCAAAGTCTACCGCCATCAGCCAGATCAGGAACAGGATGGTCAAGAGCGCATACAGGTTCATCGGGATGGTCTGCAAAAAGAGCGAGAAACCATCCATCGAGCTGGACTCAGGCAGAGACGAGCCGACAGCCGCCGCCCAGCTCGAAATCGGTGCAATGATGCAGATCGGTGCCGCGGTTGCGTCGATGATATAAGCAAGCTTGGCACGCGTGATGTTGTATTTATCCGTTACCGGACGCATGACCGTGCCGACGGTCAGGCAGTTGAAATAGTCATCGACAAAGATGAACATGCCGAGGAACGAGGTGGCAAACGAAGCGCCGCGGCGTGTTCGGATGGTTTTGACCGCCCAGTCACCATAGGCGCGCGATGCGCCCGATTTGGTGACGAGCGACACCAGAATGCCGAGCAGCACCAGAAAGATACAAATGTTAATGTTGTCACCCAGCTTGCCGCCCATGACCGTAAAGGTCGTTTCGACCGCATGCAGTGGGTTGAAGCCCGTGTACAGCAGCGCGCCCGCCAGAATGCCGATGAGCAGGGAGGAATAAACCTCCTTAGTGATCAGCGCCAATGCAATTGCAATGATTGGCGGCAGCAGCGTCCACACGGTTGCCGTTAAATCCATTCCATTTTCCCCCTTTATTTTGCAGGATATTTGTTTCATTCCTGCAATGCTCTTTTATTTTATATGGATTGGAGCGGCTTGACAAGGTTAAAAACAGTTTTTCGGTGCAAAAAATATAAATTTGTGCAATTTGTGGGGGAAGTGGATGAGGAAATGACTGGAATTGTCAAATAATATGGTGCGTGCGGCGGTAGCGGTGCCACTCGCCCAGCACATCGCGCCGCAGCGCGAGCACGCCGGCAAGGTTGGGCAGTGCCATCAGGCCGTTGAACGTGTCGGACAGCGCCCATGCCAGATCCAGACGCATGACGCAGCCTGCAGCCGCCGCTGCGACGAACAATGCTTTATAGAAAGGAACGACGCGTGGTCCAAACAGGTATTCCGCGGCACGCTGACCGTAGTACGACCAGCCGAGCAGGGTGGAAAAGGCGAACAGCGCGAGCGATACCGCGACAAATGCGCCGCCCGGCGCACCGAATACTGCGGAAAAGGCGCGCGCGGTCAGCGCTGCGCCTGTGGGCAGCGCGTCAAGCAGGGGAGTGCCCGCCGCCAGCGCGTATTGGCTGGGGTCGTACACCCCAGCGGTTAGGATAACGAGAGCGGTCACGGTGCACATCACGATTGTGTCAAAAAACACCTCGAAAACCGCCCACATTCCCTGCTCGCACGGCTCTTTCGCGTCTGCTGCCGTATGTACCATGACCGATGACCCCAGTCCGGCTTCGTTGGAGAACACGCCGCGCGAAATGCCGATGCGGATGGCCTGCTGGATGCCAAAGCCGACCGCGCCACCGCCTGCCGCCCGCAGATCAAAAGCGCAGGACAGAATTTGTCCACAAGCCTGTGGAATAAACTCGCGGCGGCACCACAGCACAACCGCCGCGCCGCCCATATAAAACAGTGCCATGGCGGGCACAAGCGCGGTGGTCACGCGGGTGATGCGCCCCAGCCCGCCCAGCATAACCGCGCCCAGCAGGGCAGCGGTGGCAAGGCCGGTCGCAAGCGGCGGCACGCCGAACACACCGTGCAGCCCGCCTGCAATCGAGTTGCACTGGCTCATGTTGCCGATGCCGAACGAAGCAAGCGCACAAAACAGCGCAAACGCCGCGGCAAGCACGGGGGCGTGCAGCCCTTTTTTCAGATAATACATCGGCCCGCCGCGCCACGCGCCGTCAAGTCCCTTTTCACGGTACAGCATGCCGAGCGTGTTTTCCGCAAACGCGGTCATCATGCCGAAAAAGGCTGCGACCCACATCCAGAACACCGCCCCCGGACCGCCGATGGTCAGCGCGGTGGCGACGCCTGCGATGTTGCCCGTGCCGACTGTCGCGGCGAGCGCGGTACACATGGTCGCAAAGGGGGAGATGCCGCCCGCCCGCCGCATCTGACCGGAAAAGCAGGACAGCACGGTGCGTCCCAGCCACAGCCGGATGTACCGCAGCTGAAACAGGCCGGTGTGCAGGGTGAAGTAAACGCCCGTACCCACCAGCAAAAGCAGCATGGGCACGCCCCAGATGACGCCGCGCAGGGCGTCGTTTACACGCGCGATGGTGTCCAGTGGCATGTTCATTCCTCCATTCGGAAAAGTATATGCTTGACTTTCGCGCGCAATCCGCTATAATGGAAAAGCAATTCCATAACAGACAGTTCGGAACCATCCTGTCTCTAAACAAAACTACGAAACCTTCCATCAAAACTACAGTTTTGATGGAGGAGGATTGATCGCGCCGGAAGCGCGAGTCAATCCCGGGCGCGATCTTTGCGCGCCGCAGGAGCGGCACACAAAATCGCTTTCTTGTATCAAAAATCAGGCGCATGTCCTGATTTTTGATGACCATTGCAAGGCAATGGTCTGTTTGATGCACGCCTTGCGGCGTGTTGGATGGTGTACCGTTTTCGGGTACGCCTTATTTTTTTGCAAAAGAAAGGGGAAAACCGGTGGAGCTGACCCGTTATTCCGTGATCGAGGACAAAAACCCGCGCGAGATCGTGCTGCTGCGCGGGCGGGGCTGCGCGTGGAAGCGCTGCCGTTTCTGTGACTACCATCTGGACGCGTCGCGGGACGAGCAGGCAAATCTGGCTCTCAACCGTGCGGCGCTCGCGCAGGTGACCGGACGGTACGGCCGCCTTGAGGCGATCAACTCCGGCTCATTTGCCGAGCTGGAGGAGTCCACTATCCGCGAGGTTGAGCGCGTCTGCCGCGAAAAGGGCATCCGCGACCTGCACATCGAAAGCCACTGGCTGTTTCGCAAAACGCTGCCCGCGCTGCGCACGCGGTTTGCCGAACAGGGGATCACGCTGCATGTCAAAATCGGCGTGGAGACCTTCGATGCGGACTATCGCGAGCGGGTGTTGGACAAGGGCATTGACGAAGCCGATCCCGCGAAGATCGCTGCGGACTTTGACGACTGCTGTCTGCTGTTCGGCCTTGCCGGACAGACGGCGGACAGCATGCGGCACGATATCGAGACCGGTCTTGCGCATTTTGACCGCGTCTGCGTCAACATCATGGTTCCGAACACCACACCCGTCCGGCCGGACAACGCTGCGCGCGCAGCCTTTGTGCGCGAGGTGTATCCGCTCTACCGCGACAACCCGCGTGTGGATATTCTGTTGGAAAATACAGATTTTGGCGTAGGAGAAGTAAAATGACAAACGAATTATTGTTGATCGGAACGCTTGTGGTGTTATATGGCGCGGTGCTGCTGTGGTTTTATCTGTTCGGCACCGGCGGTCTGATGGCGTTTACCGTGTTTGCGACCATTGCGGCGAACATCGAAGTGATGATTTTGGTCGATGCGTTCGGCATGGAGATGACGCTCGGCAACATCCTGTTTGCAACCACCTTCCTTGTGACCGACATTTTGAGCGAGGTTGCGGGCAAAAAAGCCGCGCAGCAGGCGGTCTGGGCGGGCATCGCAGCAAATGTGCTGTTCATTCTGGTGTCGCAGTCATGGCTGCATTACATCCCGTCGATAAACGACTGGGTGATGCCGTCCATGCAGGCGGTGTTTTCCAACACACCGCGCATGATGTTGTCCTCGCTTGCCGTATACGCGGTCGCGCAGATTTTTGACGTTTGGCTGTATCATAAATGGTGGGCGCTGACCGAAAAGCGCACCGGCGACCACCGCGCGTTCCTCTGGCTGCGCAACAACGGTTCGACACTGATTTCCCAGCTGGTCAACACGGTGCTGTTCACCACGCTCGCGTTCTGGGGGACATACGATATGCCGACGCTGATTTCAGTCGCGCTGTCGAGCTATGTGATCTTTATTTTCACGTCCTTACTCGACACACCGGTTGTGTACGCCGCGCGGCGTTTGCATGACAAAAAGGCAGGGCACACCGCAGATACTGTATAAAACACAAAAAAACAGGGAGAAGCTGCTGCTTCTCCCTGTTTTTTTGCCGGCTTACTTAGCCCAGCATGTGGCCGACATTGTTCGCCGCCTTGTGCATGGCGTGCTCTGCCTTGTTCGCCGCATGCTGCGCGCTGCGCCGTACCGAAGGATTCATCATCGCGCCTGCCGCCATCATGGAAACGACCGCGCCCGCGACCGCACCGGTCGCAATGCCTGAAATGAAGGGAGATACCCGCATGGTTTGTCCGCCGCCTTTCAATAAAGTGTGTTTGGTGCCGCCGAACATAGTATGTCCGCTTTGTGCAAATCCTTACGTTATGCGGCGGCAACAAAATTTGTATAAAAAAACAAAATTGTTTTGTGGTATCGTCTGTTTACAAAAGCCGTTTCATACGATATAATAAATGAAACAATCCGCCTTTAAGGCGCGGCCCGTGAGCCGCCAAGGCAGAAAACAGTGCATACGCCGTCAGCCGGAGAATGGGGGACAGGTGTAATTTTAGGGTACGGCTTTCTGCTTTCGGCGCAGGAGGCTGTTTTTTTGTAAATTTTTCCGATGGGAGGTGGCAGGATGGCCGAACAAAAGGCCGTGATTATGGATGCGGACGGTGTGCGCCGCGCGCTGACCCGCATTGCGTTTGAAATCATTGAAAAAAACAAGGGTGCGGAAAACCTGCTGCTGGCTGGGGTGAAAACGCGTGGGGTGTTTCTGGCCCAACGCATTGCAAAAAAGCTCGGTGAGGTCGAAGGCCGCACGCCGCCGGTGGTCGAACTGGATGTGACCCCGTGGCGGGATGATAAGCCGCGCGAGGCAGCACCCAAAGCACCGCCCGACCCGCGCATCGAGGGCGCAACGGTCGTGCTGGTGGACGACGTACTGTATACCGGACGTACGGTGCGCGCCGCGATCGAAGCGGTGTCCCATCAGGGACGCGCGGGACGCATCCAGCTTGCGGTGCTGATCGACCGCGGTCACCGCGAAGTGCCCATCCGACCGGACTATATCGGAAAAAACCTGCCGACCGCGCGCGATGAGCGTGTGTGCGTGCGCCTGACCGAGGTCGACGGCGCGGACAATGTTGTTATTTTGAGCAGTGAAGCATAGGATAACCGCTTGCAGCTGAGAAAGGAAGAATATCTATGTCGATCCAAACACTGGTAGAAAAGATCAAGGAAAAAGGCAACCCCACCGTTGCGGGTCTGGATGCGCGTCTGGAGTACATCCCGCAGCACATCGCGGGCCGCAATATGATGCTGCACGGCGAAACGCTGCGCGCGGCGGCGGAGAGCGTGGTCGCGTTTAACTGCGGCCTGATCGACGCGCTGTGCGACATCGTGCCCGCAGTCAAGCCGCAGGCGGCGTATTATGAGCTGCTCGGCTCGTACGGCGCAATGGCGCTCAAGGAGACCATCGACTATGCGCACGCCAAGGGCATGTATGTCATCGGTGATATCAAGCGCAACGACATCGGCGCAACGGCTACGGCATACGCCGAGGCATATCTGGGCAAGACCCGCGTGGGCGATACCGAGATCGCGCCCTATGGCTGCGACAGTGTGACCGTCAACGGTTATCTGGGCACGGACGGCGTTGAGCCGTTTTTGAAGGAGTGTCGCGAGCGGGACAAGAGCCTGTTCATGCTGGTCAAGACCTCCAATCCGTCCTCCGGCGAGCTGCAGAACCGCGATATGGAGGGCAAGCCGCTGTATGCGCGCATGGCGGAAATGGTCGCCAAGTGGGGCGAGGGTCTGGACACCTCGTGCGGATATAACCAGATCGGCGCAGTCGTCGGCGCGACCTATCCGGAGGAGCAGAAGATCGTGCGCGAGCTGCTGCCGAAATCTTATTTCCTCGTTCCGGGCTACGGTGCACAGGGCGCGACCGCAAAGGACATTGCCAACGCCTTTAACGACGACGGCCTCGGCGCGATCGTCAACTCCTCGCGCGGCATCATGTGCGCATGGAAGAAAACCGGCAACAACGGCGAGGACTATAAGGAAGCTGCGCGCGCGGAAGCGATCCGCATGCGGGATGAGATCGTCGCAGCGATTCGATAAAACGCAATCGGTGCAGAACTACCGAAAGATAGAACATCAGGATTGAATTGGGAGTGATTTTCACTTGAAAAAAGCGTATTTACTGCTTGCGGACGGCACGCTGTTTGAAGGCAAGGCCGTCGGCTATGAAGGGCAGAGCATCGGTGAGGTCGTGTTCAACACGGGCATGGCCGGTTATCAGGAGGTTTTGACCGACCCGTCCTATTATGGTCAGGTAGTCACCATGACCTATCCGCTGATCGGCAACTACGGTATCAATTTCGACGATTACGAATCCCGCAAGAGTTGGGTTTCCGGCTTTATCATGCGCGAGATCGCGGAGTATCCGTCCAACTGGCGCTGCCGCCTGACGCTGGACGAATACCTCAAGGAGCAGAAGGTCGTTGGCCTTGCGGGCATTGACACCCGCGCACTGACCCGTAAGCTGCGCAATGCGGGCGTTATGAACGGTGTCATCTACACCGAGGGCTTTGAGCCGGATGAGCAGACCATCGCGGAAATGAAGGCGTATGTTGTCAAGGATGCGGTAAAGGCTGTTACCTGCGAGGAAAGCCGCGTTTACCCGGCGGAAGGCGAGCAGAAATACCGCATCGCCCTGTATGACTATGGCGTGAAATACAACATCGAGCGCGAGCTGCAAAAGCGCGGCTGCGAGGTCGTCACCATCCCGGCGCTCACCCCGCCGGAGGATGTCATCGGCAAGTTCGACGGCGTTATGCTGTCCAACGGCCCCGGCGACCCGGCGGAAAACGTCGAGATCGTCGAGAATCTCAAAAAGCTGCTCAAAAGCAATATCCCGATCTTTGGCATCTGCCTCGGCCATCAGCTGCTGAGCCTTGCTATCGGCGCGAAAACCACCAAGCTCAAGTACGGCCACCGTGGCGTGAACCATCCGGTTAAGGATCTGGATGTCGACCGCACCTATATCACCAGCCAGAACCACGGCTACGCGGTTGTCGGTGAGTCGGTCGATCCGAGCATTGCCCGCGTGCGCTATGTCAATCTGAACGACGGCACGGTTGAGGGTGTGGAGCATGTTAATCGCCCGGTGTTCACCGTGCAGTATCACCCGGAGGTATGCCCCGGCCCGATGGACACATCGTATTTGTTTGATAAATTCATGGACAATATTGCAAAAGCAAAGGGAGGTGCTCAGTAATGCCGCTGCGCAAGGATATTCATAAGGTAATGGTACTGGGCTCCGGCCCGATCGTCATCGGCCAGGCGGCCGAGTTCGACTACGCAGGCACGCAGGCCTGCCGCGCGCTGCGCGAGGAAGGTCTGGAGGTTGTGCTCGTCAACTCCAACCCCGCAACCATCATGACCGATAAAGCCATGGCCGACAAGGTTTATATCGAGCCGCTGACCGTAGAAGCGGTGCAGGAGATCATCAAGAAAGAGCGCCCGGACAGCCTGCTGCCCAACCTTGGTGGCCAGACCGGTCTGAACCTTGCCATGGAGCTGTGCGAGAGCGGTTTCCTCGATAAGATGGGCGTCAAGCTTCTCGGCGCGAACCCGGAGACCATCGCCAAGGCGGAGGACCGCCAGCTGTTCAAGGACACGATGGAAAAGATCGGTGAGCCTTGTATCGCATCCAAGGTGGTGCATTCGGTCGAGGACGCGGTTGAGTTTACCCGGGAAATCGGTCTGCCGGTCATCATCCGTCCGGCATATACGCTCGGCGGCACGGGCGGCGGTATCGCCTATACATGGGACCAGCTGCGCGAGATCGCCGCGACCGGCATCATGTATTCCCGCGTGGATGAAATTCTGGTCGAGAAATGTATCGCCGGCTGGAAGGAAATCGAATACGAGGTCATGCGCGACGCCAAGGGCAACGCGATCACGATCTGTAACATGGAAAATGTCGACCCGGTTGGCGTGCACACCGGCGACTCGGTCGTTGTCGCGCCCAGCCAGACGCTGTGCGACAAGGAATACCAGATGCTGCGCACCTCCGCGCTCAACATCATCACCGAGCTGGGCATCGAGGGCGGCTGCAACGTGCAGTACGCGCTCAATCCGGAGTCGTTCGAGTATGCGGTTATCGAGGTAAACCCCCGCGTATCGCGTTCGTCTGCTCTGGCTTCCAAGGCGACTGGTTACCCGATCGCGAAGGTGACCGCTAAGATCGCAGTGGGCTATGGTCTGGACGAGATCGAAAACGCCGTTACCAAAAAGACCAAGGCATGCTTCGAGCCGACGATCGACTACTGCGTGGTCAAGTTCCCGCGCTGGCCGTTTGATAAGTTCGTTTACGCGGACAACACGCTCGGCACGCAGATGAAGGCGACGGGCGAGGTCATGGCGATCGACAACAGCTTTGAGGGCGCGCTGATGAAGGCTGTCCGCGGCTGTGAAATCAAGCTGGACAGTATGATCGCCCCGCGCATCCAGCAGCAGTCGGATGCAGAGATCCGCAAGGGCGTTGCCCGTACGGATGACCAGCGTCTGTTCCACATCTGCGAGGCGCTGCGCCGCGGCATCATGACCATCGAGGAAATCCATGAGATCACCACGATGGACACCTTCTTCCTGCACAAGTTCCAGAACATTATTGATATGGAGAAGGAACTGGCCTCTGCCGAGACCATCGACAAGGATCTGTATATCCGCGCCAAGAAGATGGGCTTCCTCGACAAGACGATTGTCGAACTGTCCGGCGGCAAGGATATTTCCGGGGTAAAGCGTCTGCCGGTTTACAAGATGGTAGATACCTGCGCCGCTGAGTTCGAGGCGGAAACCCCGTATTACTACTCGACCTATGACGAAGAGACCGAAGTCAAGCCTGCATCCGGCAAAAAGAAGGTGCTGGTGCTCGGTTCCGGCCCGATCCGTATCGGTCAGGGCATCGAGTTTGACTACTGCTCGGTACACGCGGTCTGGGCGCTGCAAAAGCTCGGCTGCGAGACCGTTATCATCAACAACAACCCGGAGACCGTTTCGACCGACTTCGATACGGCCGACCGCCTGTATTTCGAACCGCTGACGCCTGAGGACGTGACCGGTGTCGTGAACGCAGAAAAGCCGGATTTCGCCATTGTGCAGTTCGGCGGTCAGACCGCGATCAACCTTGCCGCGCACATCGAAAAGCTGGGCATCCCGATTTTGGGCACTCCGGCGTGGTCGATCGACGCCGCCGAGGACCGCGAGAAGTTCGACGTTATCCTCGAAAAGTGCGGCATCCCGCGTCCGGCGGGCCACACCGTTATGACCGAGGAAGAGGCTGTCAAGGCGGCTGACGAGCTGGGCTATCCGGTGCTTGTCCGTCCGTCCTATGTTCTGGGCGGTCAGGGCATGGAAATCGCGCACAAGGAAGAGGACGTGCGCGAGTTCATGAAGGTCATCACTCGCAACAAGGTGGAAAACCCGGTGCTGGTGGATAAGTATATGATGGGCCGCGAGATCGAGGTCGACGCCATCTGCGACGGCGACGACATCCTCATCCCGGGCATCATGGAGCATTTCGAGCGCGCAGGCGTCCACTCGGGCGACTCGATCTCGATTTATCCGTCCATCAACATCGAGCAGAAGCACAAGGATACCATCATCCGCTATACCGAAGCGCTGGCGAAGAATCTGGCGGTTCTGGGTCTGGTCAACATCCAGTTTGTACTGTATAACGATCAGGTTTACGTCATTGAGGTCAACCCGCGTTCGTCGCGTACCGTGCCGTATATTTCCAAGGTAACGGGCGTGCCGATGGTCGATCTCGCGACCCGCTGCATGTTCGGTGAAAAGCTGCGCGATATGGGCTGCGGCACCGGTCTGCATCCGGAAAGCGACCACTACGCAGTCAAGGTACCGGTGTTCTCGTTCCAGAAGCTGCGTGACCTCGATACCCAGCTTGGGCCGGAGATGAAGTCGACCGGTGAGGTGCTCGGCGTGTCGACCTCGTTCCGTGAGGCGCTGCTCAAGGGTCTGATCGGCGCGGGCTTCCAGATGAAGAAGAAGGGCGCGGTGCTCATTTCCGTGCGCGATTCGGACAAGCAGGAGGCCATCCGCATTGGTGAGCGGTTTGAAGCGCTCGGCTTTGATATCTATGCAACCAGCGGCACGGCGAACGTCTTGAACCGTCATATGGTAGCGACCAACGCCATCCGCAACGTGGACGAGCCGTCCCCGAATATCATTGACCTCATCGAGTCCGACAAGATCGACTATGTCGTAGCGACTTCGGTCAAGGGCCGTCATCCGGAACTGGGTTCGGTGCACATCCGCCGTACGGCGGTCGAGCATGCGATTCCGTGCCTGACCTCAATCGACACGGCTTCCGCGCTGCTGCGCTGCCTGGAAGGCGATATCAAGATTGAAAACTGTGAAATGGTGGACATCAACACAATCTAAAATTTCGATGAAAGCGTACAGCTTTCATCGAGGGGGCTGTGCCGCGCGATGCGCGGACACAGCCCTTTCGCAATTTTGCGCGTAAGGCTGCACACAAAATTGCTCTCTTGTATCAAAAGCCCGGCTTAGCCGGGCTTTTGATACAAGAACCGCCCGATTGGGCGGTTCTTTTCTGTTTCACGCGCGTTTGACGGCGCGGGGCATTATTCCTTTTTGTTTTGCTCGGACTGCTGCGCTTTCTTTTTGCGGTACAGCTGCACGCGCCAGAATACGCCGCCGACAATACCCAGCAGCACCAGCACCGGCCAGAGCGTCACGAGCATGAGAATCAGCCCGCGCACCGTGACCGTCAGACCACCGAGACCGTTCTTCGCGGCCTGCGCCAGCTGCGCGCCAAAGCTTGTGCCTTCGGAAACTGCGGTCAGCGTCTGCACCTCACGAAGCGAGACCGTAAAGGTGGAAAAGCCCACCAGATCGTCGTAATGACGCTTTTCTCCCGTCAGGCTGTCAATCTCGTATTCGCAGTCTGCCAGCGCGTTTTCCAGCGAGATGATATCCTCCATCTTTGCCGCCTGATCGAGCAGCATGAGCAGCCGTTCGTGCTTGGTCTGCAAGGTCGCCAGCCGCGTTTCAATGTCGGTGTACTGCTCGGTCACGTCCTCACTCCAACGATTGGCGGACACCACATGACAGGTGTCGCCAATCTGCGCGAAAAAGGTTTCAAACTTTTCCTGCGGTACACGCAGGGTGTAATTTGCCGTGCGGCTGCCTTTTTCGCCCGCGTTTCCGCTCGACTCGATATAGCCGCCTGCCTCGGCGGTGAGCTGTTCAAGCGCGGCGCAGGTTCCGTCATAGTCCTGCGTCTCCAGTGCCAGGTCTGCTGATAAAATCAGCTTGGCATTTTCCCGCACCGCGGAAAAGTCCGCCGTGCTTTCTGATGCGGCTGTATCCATGGCGGCGCCGTTTTCGGCCGACGCTGCCGCATCCCCAGTGGTGGCGGCGTTTCCTCCCGAAGCGCCGCACGCAGCAAGCGAAAGCAGCAACAGCAGGGCAAGTACCACACAAAGCCATCGTCGTTTCATCACAGGACACCCCTTTCCGTTTCGGTTATCCTGTTAGACGGGCATGCGTACCAGTTGTTCCCAGCTGTTGCTGCTTTGTAAACTTTATTTATGTATGGAGGGGGTTATACTTCCTTCTGGTAAGTAGTCTCCTCAAACGAGCCGATTGCACCGCATACGCCGCATACGTCCGGGCGCTCGTCGTAAATCGCGCCGCAGAACGTGCAGCGGTAACCCTGCACCTCAACTGTTTTCTTTTTCGGCGGCAGGGAAGCGGCAACTTCCTCCTTCTTTGCGCCCTGGTTGAGCGACATCAGCGCGGTCATGAAGCGCATCTCATGATCCTGCTCGATCTTGGCGATGTTCTCAAACAGCTGAGCGATGTCGTCAAAGCCTTCTTCGCGGGCGATCTTTGCAAAATCCGGGTACATGCTGCTCCATTCGCCGTATTCACCCTTGATGGCGGTTTGCAGATTCTCCGCGCTGGTGCCGATACCGGTCAGCTTTTCGTACAGCAGTCGGCCGTGCGCGCCTTCATTCTGCGCCAGTCCAGTGAACAGCTCGGCAATGTCCTCATGTCCCTCTTTGTGGGCTTTGTCTGCAAAAAACAGATATTTGTTACGCGCCATCGATTCGCCGCTGAAAGCAGCCTGCAAATTTTGTTCGGTACGAGATCCTTTCAGGTTCATTCCAGATTCCTCCTATTATTGATATTTATTTACAAATAGGAATAAATATCATTCTTAATATTTATACTATACTCCTATTTTCTTAAAATGTACGCATCATAACAAGATTGTAACCGCAATGTAACCGATCTGTAATCTTCTGTGTGACAAGCAAAATCCCGGAAGCAGTTTGCTTTCGGGATAGGAGCATGCGGAGAATCGGCATGAAGTTATTTTCGTTTGGCAAAGCACTCTTTGATGCCCACGCATAGCAGGAATACGCCGAAGGCCCGGCGCAGCCAGCTGGTATCCATGCGCGCAGCCAGCAGGGAAGCGGCAAAGGCTGCCGGTATGCCCGCCGCAATGCACCAAAGGGCTGTCCGGCGTTCGATCAGACCGTTTTTGCTGTGGGACCAAAGCGCGGCGGGCGCGCAGGCGAGAAAGTACAACAGGTTGATGCCTGCCGCCTGATATTGTCCGATACCGGCCAGCATAGTGAGATACAGCATGAGTAGCGAGCCGCCGCCCACGCCGCAGCCGGATAAAATGCCGGTCATCAGCCCGACTGCGGCCGCTATCAGCGCGCTCACAGCAGCAGGACGGCGCGCACGCCGCCATACAGCAGCAAAACACCGAATGCACGCCGTAGCCATGTCATATTGAGCCGGTGAAAGACACGGCCTGCGATCCAGCCACCTAATATGCCGCCTAACAGGTAAGGCCATGCTGCGGCAAGCGGCAGCCCGCCCTGCATCCAATATAGTGCGGCGGACAGTGCGCTGAGCGGGAAAATCACTGCGACTGAGGTCGCAAACGCGCGGCGTTCCTCCAAGCCGCACCAGTATACCAGCAGCGGCACCAGAAACAGGCCGCCGCCTGCACCGAAAAATCCGTTGGCCGCGCCCGCCAGCGCTCCGGTCACGCAGTATTTTGCGTTTTCTCTCATAAAAACAGCCCTCCGGCAACAGTTTGCGCCGAAGGGCTTTGTTTTATGTGTGTTTACAGGTTCATTTCTTGCCCAGCGTGCCGGTTGCAAGGCCGGAAAGGTACGCATTGATGAAGCCGTCAATATCGCCGTCCATGACCGCGCCAATGTTGGCGTTTTCAAAGCCGGTGCGCGTGTCCTTGGCGAGCGTATAGGGCATAAAGACGTAGGAGCGGATCTGGCTGCCCCATTCGATCTTCTTCTGGTCGCCCTTGATGTCGGAGATTTTCTCCAGATGCTCGCGCTCCTTGATCTCGACCAGCTTGGAACGCAGCATGCGCAAGCAGTTATCCTTGTTCTGGAACTGGCTGCGCTCGGTCTGGCAGGAAACCACGATACCGGTCGCCTTATGGATCAGGCGCACCGCAGACGAAGTCTTGTTGATGTGCTGACCGCCCGCACCGGAGGAACGGAATACCTGCATTTCGTAATCGTCGGGCTTGATCTCGAAATCCGCCGAGTCGTCCGGGATATCCGGGATGACCTCAACTGCGGAGAACGAGGTATGGCGGCGGCCGGACGCATCAAACGGCGAGATACGCACCAGACGGTGTACACCCGACTCGCCCTTGAGGAAGCCGTACGCGTTTTCGCCCTCGATGATGATATCCGCGCTCTTCAGGCCCGCTTCTTCACCGTCCTGATAGTCCATGATCTTATAGGTGAAGCCGTGGCGCTCTGCCCAGCGGGTGTACATGCGGTACAGCATTTCGCACCAGTCCTGCGCTTCGGTGCCGCCTGCGCCCGCGTGGAAGGACACCAGCGCGTTGTTTTTGTCGTACTCGCCGGTCAGCAGCGTGGACAGCTTTTGCTCGGCCACGCCCTCTTCCAGCTCTTTGTAGCCGTTTTCCAGCTCTTCAAGCATGGATTCGTCGTTTTCTTCGATCGCCATTTCGCAGATTGTCAGCAGATCGTCGCACAGGCTGTTCAGACGGTTATACGCCTCGATCTTGCCCTTGAGCGCGCCCATGCGGGAGACGATCTTCTGGCTTTCCTCCGGATTGTCCCAGAAACCGGGCTGGGAGGACTTGATTTCCAGCTCCTCGACCTTGCGCTTTGCGCGCTCCAGACCGAGCGCGCCGTACAGCTCCTCCAGCTGGGGCTTCAAATTGTTCAGTTTGACCTTGTATTCCTCGAACTCAAGCATGAAAATGCTCCTTCACGTATTTTTTCGTACTATATAGTATACCGTTTCGCGGGGAACTTGTAAAGTTTTTTCTAAGTTTGACTTGACTAACCCTTGTCCTTCCGCTATATTTTTATGTACAACGAAAGGGAGTAGCTCACGCCTGCGGGTGTGGTCGGCATCGTCAATCACGGTCGAATATCGACCCGTGCCTACCGGAAGCAGCGAGACTTTTATTGCCTATGCGCAATAAAAGTCTCTTTTTTTGCGCATGGATATGCTATTGTATCTAATATAGGGGGTTTTCTCATGTTATCATTTGTTATGCTTGTATTCGGCTTTGTCCTGCTGGTCTGGGGCGCGGACAAATTTGTTGCAGGCGCATCCGCTCTGGCGCGGCGGCTGGGCGTGTCGCCCTTGCTCGTCGGCCTGACGATCGTGGCCTTCGGCACATCGGCACCGGAGCTGGCTGTCAGCCTGACCGCTGCCTTACAGGGTGCCAATGAAATTGCGGTCGGCAATGTTGTTGGCTCAAACATCTTTAATATGCTGATGGTTGCGGGTCTGTCCGCGGTGGTCTGTCCGCTTATCATGGACCGCACGCTGCTGAGGCGCGACTGGCCGATCTCGCTGGCGGCGGCGGTGCTGCTGTTGGTGTTCATCGCGCCTGACCTGACCATTTCGCGCGTTGAGGGCATCATCCTGCTGGCGGCGTTCGCAGTGGTGCTGGGTACACAGATCCGCGCGGCGCTGAAAAACCGCGATACGCTCGAAACCGAAGAGGATGAGGTCGCGATGCCGCCGCTGATGATCGGCATCAATATCGTGCTTGGCCTTGCGTGCATCATCATCGGCGGTCAGCTGGCTGTTAACGGTGCGACCGGCATCGCGCGTATGTTCGGCCTGTCTGAGACGCTCATCGGCCTGACCATCGTTGCGATCGGCACCAGCCTGCCCGAGCTGGTCACTTCGCTGGTAGCTGCCCGCAAGGGACAGAACGAGATCGCAATGGGCAATGTCATCGGCTCGAATATCTTTAATCTGCTGCTGATCCTCGGCGTTTCGGCTACGATCACGCCGATTCCGGTGCAGGCGACCTCGATCATCGACGCACTGGTGCTCATCGGTATCAGCATCGTGTTTTATCTTCCTGCGCGCCGCGGCAAGCTTGGCCGTGCGCCCGGTGCGATCATGGCACTTACCTATGTTGTCTACACCGCCTATCTGATTATTCGATAAAATGTAAAAAGGTGCCTGCGGGTGCCTTTTTTACATACCGACATTCGTTCACAAAAAATTTGTTTGTTTCCCGTCCATTGTGTGTTATAATAAATTCCGTATGAACGAACGGGGACTTATGTCCCTTTTGAAAGGCTGAAGTAAGAATGGCTAACCTTTTCACGAAAATTTTCGGTACCCATTCCTCGCATGAGTTAAAGAAAATCTATCCCATTGCCGACAAGGTCGACGCGCTCGAGGAGGAGTACAAAAAATTGACCGACGCCGAGCTGCGCGCCAAAACGGACGAGTTCAAGGCACGCTATCAGAACGGCGAAACGCTTGACCAGCTGCTGCCTGAGGCGTTTGCCACCTGCCGCGAGGCGGCATGGCGCGTGCTGGGCATGCGGCATTACCGTGTGCAGGTCATCGGCGGCATCGTGCTGCATCAGGGCCGCATCGCGGAGATGAAGACCGGTGAAGGTAAAACGCTGGTTGCAACCCTGCCCGCTTACCTGAACGCACTGACCGGCAAGGGCGTGCACATTGTCACGGTCAACGATTATCTTGCCAAGCGCGACAGCGAATGGATGGGCAAGGTGTATCGTTTCCTTGGTCTGACCGTTGGTCTGGTCATCCACGCCGTCGAGCCGTCGCAGCGCAAGGCGATGTACGAGGCGGATATCACCTACGGCACCAATAACGAGTTTGGTTTTGACTATCTGCGCGATAACATGGCGATTTACAAAAATGCCATGGTGCAGCGCGGTCATGCATTTGCCATCGTCGACGAGGTGGACTCTATCCTGATCGACGAGGCGCGAACCCCGCTGATTATCTCCGGTCAGGGCGAGAAGTCCTCCCAGCTTTATGAAATGACAGACAGCTTTGCCGCAGGCCTTAAGCAGCTGCGTGTCAAGGAGGTTGACGCCAAGGAGGAGCAGGACGATATCGACGCTGACTATATCGTCGATGAAAAGGCCCGCACCGCGACCCTTACCCCCAAGGGTACCGCACGCGCGGAGCAGTATTTCCGTGTGGAAAACCTGTCCGACCCGGCAAATACCACGCTCCAGCACCACATCAATCAGGCGATCAAGGCGCGCGGCGTCATGCAGCGCGATGTTGACTATGTGGTACGCGACGGTCAGGTTATCATCGTCGATGAGTTCACCGGCCGTTTGATGTTCGGCCGCCGCTATAACGAAGGTCTGCATCAGGCAATCGAAGCGAAGGAAGGCGTCAAGGTCGCGCACGAGAGCAAGACCCTGGCTACCATCACGTTCCAGAACTACTTCCGTCTGTACGGCAAGCTGTCCGGCATGACTGGTACCGCGCTGACCGAGGAAGAAGAGTTCCGCCACACCTACAAGCTGGACGTTATCGAAATCCCGACCAATAAGCAGGTTGTCCGTAAGGACAACCCGGATGCGGTCTATAAGAACGAGCGCGGCAAGATCAACGCGACCATCGCGCGCATCGAAGAGTGCCACGCTAAGGGACAGCCGATCCTCGTCGGCACGGTATCGATCGAGAAGTCTGAGGAGCTGTCCAAGATCCTCAAGGCAAAGGGCATCAAGCATACCGTTCTGAACGCGAAGTATCACGAGCGCGAGGCGGATATCGTCGCGCAGGCAGGCAAGTCGGGCGCGGTCACGATCGCAACCAACATGGCTGGCCGTGGTACGGATATCATGCTCGGCGGCAACGCCGAAACCATGGCGCTGGACGAGCTGAAAAAGGGCGATTATACCCCTGAACTGCTCTATGAGGCCAACGGTCATGCCGAAACCGACGACCCCGAAGTGCTCGCCATCCGTGCGAAGTTCGATGAGCTGTATAAAAAGTTCAAGCAGGAGACCGACGCGGACGCGGAAAAGGTGCGCGCGGCAGGCGGCCTGTATATTCTGGGCACCGAGCGGCACGAATCCCGCCGTATCGACAACCAGCTGCGTGGTCGTGCCGGCCGTCAGGGCGATCCGGGCGAATCCAGCTTCTATATCTCGCTGGAGGACGATCTGATGCGTCTGTTCGGTTCGGAGCGTATCCAGAACATGATGGATACACTGGGCATCGACGAAAATGAGCCGATCGATCAGAAGATCCTGTCCGGCGCGATCGAAAACGCGCAGAAAAAGATCGAATCCCGCAACTTTGCCACCCGTAAACACGTCCTCGAGTACGACGACGTGCTCAACACCCAGCGCCAGACCATTTACAGCCAGCGCTTGCAGGTGCTTGAGGGCAAGGATGTCAAGGATAACATTCTCTCCATGGTCGATGATACCATCGCGCGTGCGGTGCATGCTGCGGTGGGTGAGAGTCATCTCATCAGCGTGGAAATGGTCGAGCAGGCACGCCGTCCGTTTATCGGCATGTTCCTGCGTCCCGAGGATTGCACCTTCACTCCGGAGGAGTGCGACGATCTGACCGCCGATCAGCTCATCAATGTGCTGACCGATCAGGCGCACAAGGTATACGAAGCCAAGGAACAGGCCATCGGCGCGCCGATCATGCGCGAGTTAGAGCGCGTGGTGCTGCTCAAGAACGTCGATACCAAGTGGATGGATCACATCGACGCGATGACCGAGCTGCGCAACGGCATTGGCCTGCGTGCTTACGGTCAGCATGACCCGGTCATTGAGTATAAGCGCGAAGGCTTTGATATGTTCGACGCGATGATCGACGCCATCCGCGAGGATACCGTGCGCATGATTTTCCTCGCGCAGGTGCGCACCCGTGAGGAGCCCAAGCGCGAGCAGGTTGCTAAGGAGACCGCAGCGGCCGGCGCTTCTGACGGTTCGGTGAAGGCTGAGCCCAAGCGCGTGGGCAAAAAGGTCGGTCCGAACGATCCGTGCCCGTGCGGCAGCGGCAAGAAGTATAAAAAATGCTGCTACCTCAAGGCGGATAACCCGTACAAATAAAAAGCAAGAGGGAAACCCTGCGGGTTTCCCTCTTTTTTCTCGGTTTTTAGCTTTGCCGGCGTTTGAAATCCAGATAGCCCTGCAAAATCAGACTTGCCGCGACCGCGTCGACCGTCTGGCGGTGCTTTTTGGCCTTTTTGCCCGTCTGGTGCAGGATATCGTGCGCCGCGACCGTTGTGCGCCGCTCATCCCACAGCGTGACCGGTATGCCTGTCCGCTCGCGCAGCGTTTCCGCCAGCGCTTCGCATTTTTCCGCGCGCGGACCGGCCGTGCCGTCCATGTTTTTCGGCCAGCCGAGCACGATTTCTTCGATCCGGTTTTCCTGCACAAACGACACCAGCTTGTCAACCAGCTTGTCATAGTTCCATTCATGGATGACGCTCGGCGAACCCGCCAGAAACCCCGATGGGTCGGAAATTGAAAGCCCGGTGCGCGCATCGCCGTAATCAATACCCAAAATACGCATGCGAATACTCCTATATCTTGTGTAATAAGCTAAGTATATCACAAAAACGCAAAAAAACCAGCACATTTTTTTGAAAAACCCTTGACCGCCGGTTTTCTCCATGCTATACTTTAACCACCTATGCAGGTTCTTTTTTTGCGCCCATTTTTCGTGTGTCTCGAAAAAACGGGTTTGGAACACTGGCAAAGGGAGGCAAATTGTCCCGCGCCCGGCCAAAGGGGCACGGGAAGGGACGAATATTAAAAGGAGGTGCCGTTATTTATGCGCGTGAAAATTACGCTGGCCTGCACCGAGTGCAAGCAAAGAAACTATGACACAAACAAGAACAAGAAGAACAATCCGGACCGTATGGAAATGAACAAGTACTGCCGTTTCTGCCGGAAGCACACGCTGCACCGCGAAACGAAGTAAGAGAAAGGAAGTAGCTTCATGGCTGAAGAAACCAAGGCGAAAAAGCCCGGTCTCTTTGCGCGTATCGGCAAGTGGTTCCGTGAGCTGAAGAGCGAGTGCCGTAAGATCGTATGGCCCACCCGCCAGCAGACCGTGAACAACACGCTGGTAGTTATTGCCTGCGTTGTCATGGTCGGTATCTTCATCTGGGTGCTCGATATCGTGTTCGGTCTCGGCGTTCAGACGCTGCTCAAAGCTTTCGCCGCCTAAAAGGAGGCATTTATGTCAGACGCTGCAAAATGGTATGTGGTGCACACATACTCCGGCTACGAAAACAAAGTAGCCTCTTCGATCGAAAAAGCGGTCGAAAACCGCAAGCTGCATGACCTGATTCAAGCCGTCAACATCCCGACCGAAACGGTCACGGAAGTCAAGGACGGCAAAAGCCGTGAGGTCGAGCGCAAGCTTTTTCCGGGCTATGTGCTTGTCAAAATGGTTATGACTGACGAAACCTGGTATCTGGTTCGCAATACCCGCGGCTGCACCGGTTTTGTCGGGCAGGACAAGTCCGGCGGCTCCAAACCCATCCCGCTGACCGATGACGAGATCGCAGCAATGGGCGTGGAGAAGCGCGAGATCGAGGTAAACTACGCACCCGGCGACAGCGTGCGCGTGATCGACGGCGCACTGGCTGGGTTTATCGGCGTTGTATCGTCGGTGGAAGCGGATAAGAACAAGGTGAATGTAACGGTTTCCATGTTCGGCCGCGAAACCCCTGTTGAGCTGGAACTCGACCAGGTCGAGACGCTCGACGAGTAAAATATTCTTCCGGCATCTGGCCGGAAATGCGCGCGGAACGCGCGCGGCAAGTGGGAGAGCTCCCGCAGAAGGGACTCGCCAATTACCACATTTATTGAAGGAGGAACCTTTCAACATGGCACAGAAAGTAGTAGGTTATATTAAGCTCCAGATTCCCGCAGGCAAGGCAACCCCGGCTCCCCCGGTAGGTCCGGCTCTCGGCCAGCATGGCGTCAACATCATGGCGTTCACCAAGGAATTCAACGAGCGCACCAAGAACGATGCCGGCATGATCATCCCGGTTATCATCACGGTTTACGCTGACCGTTCGTTCAGCTTCGTCACCAAGACTCCCCCGGCGCCGGTTCTGATCAAGAAGGCTTGCGGCATCGAGTCCGGTTCGGCCGTTCCGAACAAGACCAAGGTTGCTAAGCTTTCCAAGGCTGACTGCCAGAAGATCGCAGAGACCAAGATGCCCGACCTGAACGCTGCTTCCCTGGAAGCTGCAATGAGCATGATCGCAGGCACCGCCCGTTCCATGGGTATCACGGTCGAGGAATAAGTTTTAAGATAAGCTGAATGGATTTTGACCGCGCTTTTTGCAGGCGCCGGTCAAAGTGGGAGGGTTAGGTTTAGCCTATTCCCGCATTACCACTTAAGGAGGATTTATTGTGCATAAAGGTAAAAAGTATGTAGACAGCGCAAAGACCATTGATCGTTCCAAGCTGTACGATCCGGCAGAAGCGCTTGCCACTGTTGTTTCCACTGCCAAGGCCAAGTTCGACGAGACCATCGAGCTGCACGTTAAGCTGGGCGTTGACTCCCGTCACGCTGACCAGCAGGTGCGCGGCGCGATCGTACTGCCGCACGGCACCGGCAAGAATGTCCGCGTTGCAGTTTTCGCCAAGGGCGCAAAGGCAGACGAGGCTCTGGCTGCCGGCGCTGACATCGTTGGCGCTGAGGACCTGATGGAGCGCATCCAGAAGGAGAACTTCTTTGAGTTCGACGTTGTTATCGCTACCCCGGACATGATGGGTCTGGTTGGCCGTCTGGGCCGCGTGCTCGGTCCTAAGGGCCTGATGCCGAACCCGAAGGCTGGTACGGTTTCCATGGACGTTGCCAAGGCTGTCCAGGAGTCCAAGGCTGGTAAGATCGAGTACCGTCTGGACAAGACCAACATCATCCACTGCCCGATCGGCAAGGCTTCCTTCGGCGCAGAGAAGCTGCAGGACAACTTCGACGCACTGATGGGCGCAATCATCAAGGCGAAACCGGCTGCTGCCAAGGGCCAGTATGTCCGCTCCTGCGTTGTGGCTTCTACCATGGGCCCCGGCGTTAAGGTTAACGCTGCCAAGCTGATGGCGTAAGCGTCTGTTTGATACAGAGTTTATAAGCAAATAAAAAGCACGCTGGTTTTCCAGCGTGCTTTTTTGTTGTCGGGCTGTATCAGCCCATCATGCGATATACGGTTGCAATCGCCTGTTCGCGGGTGAACAGACCCTGCGGATCAAACTTGTTATCGCCTGTGCCGTTCATGATTCCAGCGCCGACGACAAAGTTGATGCCCTCATGTGCCCACGACGAGATCTGCGAAGCGTCCGCCCAGACATTGGAGGATTCGCCGCCGGGCAGATTGATCTTGTTGGCCGCGCCCATCAGAATCTTAGCTGCCTGTTCGCGGGTCAGACTCTCATTCGGGCCGAACTTGTTGTTGCCCACACCGTTGATGATGCCGAAGCGGTAGCAAGCCAGCACGCTGGCATCCCATGTGTCGGTCAGCGCCGCGCGTGCGTCATTGTAAGAGATACCGGTCAGATAGAGTTCCTTGTCATAGTCCGCCAGCTTCTTGTGCAGCAGCGCGTCAATGATCTGGCAGAACTCCTTGCGGGTGATGTTTTTCTGATAGCCATTTTGCAGCGTTTCCGGAACGATGCCTGCGTTTGCCGCGTCGACAACGGTCTGTGCTGCCCAGCTGGAGGGTGTGTCAAAGTCGCGCGGCTGGATGCCCTTGGGCAGCGTACCCGAAGAATAATCTACAATGTGCAGCACATTGGTCAGGCTGCGTCCCGCGCTATGTACGGTCGAACCGCCGATGCTCAGGAAGGTGGAAGCGCCGCCGTCCAGTGCCATCGCATCAACTGCGCCCAGACCCTTGAGGTACTGCGCGATATTGCGCATCGAAGCGCTGCTCGCGCTGCCGAGTACCAACCGACCGTCGCCCATGATCGCGGCAAATGAACGGGAGGAAACATAGTCCGGGGACTGCTTGGGATCGGTAAAGTCACTGTTCTGGTTGCAGACGTCTACGCCATCTTTAAGCAGAAGCGGACCTGCGCCGACACCGTTGACAATGTCCGTCCATTCGGAAGCGCTGTCATGCTGCGGCGTATAAACGGTTTTGCGCACCGCATCGTTGCCGATCTGCGGTTCGAGCGTATAGGTCACGAGATTGTTCCACGCACTCTGGTTCATGACCAGCACGGTCGTGCCCCAGTTCAGCTTGGGCACCGTGCCGCCGACCTGAATGTTGGTGACCACGCTGTTCTGTATGGTGATGATACGTGCGCCCGAGGCAACATTGACCGCCCGACCATATACCGGCGTAAGCAAGTAGCTTGCCCATGCGTTTTTCGCATCATAAGCGTTGACCGCATATGCTGTGACCGTCGCGCTGTCCTCGCCGCGGAAAGCGATCTTGGTCTCGATCTTGACGCGGTCGATCAGCGGTGTGCCGTCCGCGCGGAAAACCAGCGTCGGTTTTTCACCGCCGCCGTTGACCACTTCGCCGCCCTGAATGATAGTCGCAAAAACCGTTGCGCCGCCACTATAAGCGTCGAAATAGCCGCCGTTGATAGATGCGACCACGTTTTTACCGCCCTCGGATGCCTTGGCGCTGACATGGCTGTAAGCCGACTGTGTCTGGAACAGACGGTTATTTGCCAGCGTGACCTCGCCGGTGCGGCCTGCCCCCATTTCCAGATAGACCATCGTGCCGCCCATCGGCATGCTGGCGCGCTGTGTGCCGCCTGCTGCGCCCGCCGCTACTGGCAACAGCATCAGTCCGGCGCACACAAGACTGAGCACTCGTTTGTATAAGGTTCGCATGGTATTCCCCCTTGTAAGAATTTTCAATCTTAGTTTAACACATTTTTATATCATGCACAATCCTAAAGCCTATTTATTTACAGCTTTTGAACGTTTCTCCTAAAATGCAATAAAAAATAACTGATTAAAAAATTCTTTTGCATTTTTGCTTGACATTTTTTTCTTTGTTCGATATAATATATGAGCTTGGTCAAAGACAGCAGGCAGCCGTAAGGCTTCAAAGGCGTTTTTCGCCGCCCGCCGAGGTCAACACGGAATGAAATAATACCGTTTTTATGTGGTTTTCTGTGTACCCTCCCTGTGTCTTTGCACCGGGAGGGTACTTTTATTTTTTAGGAGGTGAAAAAGATGCCGAATGCAAAGGTTCTGGAAGAGAAGAAGGCTCTGGTTGCGTCTCTGGTAGAGAAGATCAAGAATTCTCCGGCCGGCGTGCTGGTCGATTACAAGGGCATCAACGTTGAGGATGATACCAAGCTCCGCCGTCAGCTGCGTGAAGCAGGCGTTGAGTATATGGTCATCAAGAACACCCTGATCCGCTTTGCGGCGAAGGAACTGGGCTTTGACGCTCTGGAAGAGCACCTGAACGGCACTTCCGCGCTGGCGATTTCGACCACGGATGACGTGATCGCGCCGGCTAAGATTCTGGGCGACTTCGCAAAGACCCACGAGAACTTCACGATCAAGGCTGGTTACCTGGAAGGTAAGGTAATCGACGAGGCTGAGGTCAAGAAGCTGGCGAACATGCCGAGCAAGGAAGTTCTGGTTGCTCAGGTACTGTACAGCTTCAACTTCCCCATTATGCAGCTTGCTATTGCCTGCGATGCTATCGTTAAGAAGGCAGAGGGCAACGAGGA
>CALWUJ010000009.1 GCA_944384725.1 uncultured Agathobaculum sp.
GTTCGTTGCCCGTGAGACCAAGAATGGCGGTGAAGCATGATGAAGGCATCTGAGATCAGAGAACTGACGGCCGAGGAACTGGCTGCAAAGCTGGGCGACCTGAAGAAGGACCTCTTCAACCTCCGTCTTCAGCTCGCTACCAACCAGCTCGAGAACACCAACAAGATCACTGAGGTCAAGCGCGACATTGCGCGTGTCAACACCGTAATCCGTGAGAAGCAGCTCGCGGAGAAGGCGTAATAGGAGGGAAACGAATTGAGCGAAAGAGCATTACGCAAGACGCGTGTCGGCAAGGTCGTTTCCGATAAGATGGACAAGACCATTGTCGTTGCAATCGAGGATCGCGTTGCGCATCCTCTGTATAAGAAGGTTATTCCGCACACCTACAAGCTGAAGGCGCACGACGAGAACAACGAGTGCCGCATCGGCGACAAGGTGAAGGTGATGGAGACCCGCCCGCTGTCCAAGGATAAGCGCTGGAGACTGGTTGAAATCATCGAGAAGGCAAAGTAAGGAGGAGAGCACATGGTTCAGCAGGAAACTTTTCTGCGTGCAGCTGACAACAGCGGCGCGAAGGAACTGAAGGTCATCCGTGTTCTCGGCGGCTCCGCACGCAAGTATGGCAACATCGGTGACGTAGTCGTTTGCTCGGTGCGCAAGTGCACCCCGGGCGGCGGCGTGAAGAAGGGCGACGTCGTAAAGGCTGTTATCGTCCGCACCGTTAAGGGCCTGCGCCGCGCGGATGGCAGCTACATCCGCTTTGACGAGAACGCCGGCGTCATCATCCGTGACGATAAAAACCCCCGCGGCACCCGTATCTTTGGGCCTGTCGCTCGTGAGCTGCGCGATAAGGACTATATGAAGATCCTGTCGCTTGCTCCGGAAGTACTGTAAGGAGGTCGCCAAGAATATGAATACTCTGCATGTTAAGACGGGCGACACCGCAGTCGTTCTTTCCGGCAAGGAAAAGGGCAAGCGCGGCAAGGTTCTGTCCGTAAACCCGAAGAAGGGTATGGTTGTTATCGAAGGTGTGAACATGATCAAGTGCCACACCAAGCCCCGCCGTCAGGGTGAAACCGGCGGCATCATCGAGCGCGAGGGCGCGCTCCGTGCGTGCAAGGTCATGCGTGTTTGCCCGAAGTGCAACAAGCCGACCCGTCCCGCGCACAAGTTCGCTGAGAACGGTGCAAAGCTGACGGTGTGCAAGCACTGCGGCGAGACGCTTTAAGAAGAGGAGGCAAGCAATAAATGGTTCCGAATATGAAAGCCAAGTATACTGCGGATGTTGCGCCTGCTCTGATGAAGAAGTTCCAGTACAAGAGCACGATGCAGATCCCGACCATCGACAAGATCGTCGTCAACGTCGGCTGCGGCAAGGAAGCCAACGGCAACTCTAAGGTTATCGAGTCCGTTGTCCGCGACATCGCAGCCATCACCGGTCAGAAGCCGGTTGTCACCCACGCCCGCAAGTCGGTTGCTAACTTCAAGCTCCGCGAGGGCATGCCGGTTGGCGTTAAGGTTACCCTGCGCCGCGACCGCATGTGGGAGTTCCTCGATCGTCTGTTCAACGTAGCGCTGCCGCGCGTGCGCGACTTCCGCGGCATCAACGGCGACGCATTCGACGGCCGCGGCAACTACGCCCTCGGCCTGAAGGAGCAGCTGATCTTCCCGGAAATTTCCTACGATCAGATCGACAAGGTTCGTGGTATGGATATCGTTATCTGCACCACCGCAAAGACCGACGAAGAAGCCAAGGAGCTGCTTACCCTGATGGGCGCTCCGTTTGAGAAGTAAGGGAGGAGAAACAACATGGCTAAGAAGGCAATGATCCTCAAGCAGCAGGCGAAGCCGAAGTTCTCTACCCGCGCTTACAACCGCTGCAAGATCTGCGGCCGTCCGCACGCTTACCTGCGTGATTTCGGTATCTGCCGTATCTGCTTCCGTGAGCTGGCTTACAAGGGCCAGATCCCGGGCGTTCGCAAGGCTTCCTGGTAAGGCTTGCGTCGATTGAAAACGACAAAAAGCGGGCGCTCCGGCGCCCGCTTTTCGCAAATCCTGCCGAAGGGTGTCGGCAGGCGCAGTTTTATTGCGTTTTGACGGGAACGAAACCAGAATATTTTATAAAAATATGCATTTTGTTGCTTGCCAATTCGCAAAAAACCATGCTATAATTAATCGATAGCCCGCCCATGCGGGCTTGTCGGCTGTGATTATAAAACACAGCATACCACCAGCCGCTGTTTGTGGAAGGGCCACAGGCAGTGTAAAGAAAAGTGGGAGGCAAACAGGCCAATCAAGAGGGGACCCAACCCAGCCCCGCTCCGATTGCTGCACTACCCCCAAACTTCTTGAAAAGGAGAGCATTTATGCAGATCACTGATCCTATCGCGGATATGCTGACCCGTATCCGCAACGCCGGCAATGCTCGTCATGCCAGCGTGGACGTACCCGCGTCCAAGATGAAGAAGGCAATTGCCCAGATCCTGCTCGATGAGGGCTATATCAAGTCCTTTGAGACTCTGGAGGGCAACACCCAGGGCATCATCCGCATCACGCTGAAGTATGTGGACGGCCGCCAGAAGGCCATCACCGGCCTCAAGCGCGTTTCCAAGCCCGGCCTGCGTGTGTATGCCGGCGCTCAGGAGCTCCCGAAGGTGCTCCGCGGCCTTGGTATTGCCATCATTTCCACGTCGAGAGGCATCATGACCGACAAGAAGGCTCGCGAGCTGAATGTCGGCGGCGAAGTCCTCGCATTTGTATGGTAAGGGGAGGTATAAAATATGTCTCGAATTGGTAGAATGCCGATTGCCATCCCGTCCGGTGTGGAGGTCAAGGTTGACGGCCATGTCGTAACGGTCAAGGGCGCAAAGGCAACCCTTACCCGCGAAATCCATCCGAACATGAACGTTGCGGTGGAGGGAAATGAAATCCTCGTTACGCGTCCGAATGACGCAAAGGAAAACCGTGCCCTGCACGGCCTGACCCGTTCGCTCATCCACAACATGGTTGTCGGCGTAACCGACGGCTTCAAGAAGGAACTGAGCGTACAGGGCGTTGGTTACCGTGTACAGAAGCAGGGCAAGGATCTGGTTATGAACCTCGGTTACTCGCATCAGGTTACCATGAGCGAGATCGACGGCATCACGATCGACGTTCCGAACCCGAACACGATCATCATCTCCGGTCCTGACAAGCAGAAGGTCGGCCAGTTTGCTGCGGAAGTCCGCGAGAAGCGTCCGCCGGAACCCTACAAGGGCAAGGGCATTCGCTACGCTGACGAGTATGTCCGCCGCAAGGAAGGCAAGACCGGCGCGAAGAAGAAGTAAGGAAAGGAGAGGCGAATTTAAATGGTTTCGAAGAAGGATTCCAACAAGGCGCGTCTGCAGCGCCACAAGCGCGTGCGCGCAAAGATCAGCGGTACCGCCGAGCGTCCGCGTCTGGACGTTTACCGTTCCGCAAAGAACATCTATGCACAGGTCATCGACGATGTCGCCGGTGTTACCCTCGTTTCCGCCTCGACTGCCGAGAAGGACTTCACCGAGTACGGCGGCAACAAGGACGCAGCCAAGAAGGTTGGCATGCTGGTTGCCGAGCGCTGCAAGGCCAAGGGCATTGAAAACGTCGTGTTTGACCGCGGCGGTTATGTGTACCACGGCCGCGTGAAGGAACTCGCGGAAGGCGCCCGTGAGGGCGGCCTGCAGTTTTAAGTCGGGAGGAGGTAAAACATGGCTCAGTTTAACAGAAACGATAAGCGCGAGGACGAGTTCTCCGAGAACGTAGTCGCGCTCAACCGCGTTGCCAAGACCGTTAAGGGCGGCCGTATCTTCAAGTTTGCGGCGCTGGTCGTAGTTGGCGACGGCAAGGGCACGGTCGGCTTCGGCCTCGGCAAGGCTTCCGAGGTTCCGGATGCGATCCGTAAGGGCATCGAGGACGCCAAGAAGAACCTCGTTAAGATTTCGCTGAAGGGCACCACCATCCCGCATGAGGTGATCGGTGAGTTCGGCGCGGGCCGCGTTCTGCTCAAGCCCGCTGCTCCGGGTACCGGCGTTATCGCCGGCGGCGCAGTTCGTGCAGTTGTTGAGGCTGCCGGCATCAAGGACATCCGTACCAAGTGCCTGCGTTCCAACAACCCGCAGAATGTTGTTACCGCAACGATGGAAGGCCTCAAGAGCCTGCGCGACGCTGCTCAGGTAGCTGCTGTTCGCGGCAAAGCCGTAGAAGAACTGTAAGAAAGGGGTAACTCACAATGGCTAACATGAAGATTACCCTGAAAAAGAGCCTGGTCGGCCGCTTGGATAAGCACATCGCGACCGCTCATTCTTTGGGGCTTAAGAAGATCAACGACGTAACCGTTCAGCCGGACAACGCGCAGACGCGCGGCAAGGTTAAGCAGATCGGTTACCTGCTCGAAGTTGTAGAGGAGGCGTAACCCATGAAGCTTCACGAATTATCGCCTGCCGCGGGTTCCACCAAGCCGGCTTATCGTAAGGGCCGCGGCGCTGGTTCCGGCAACGGCAAGACCGCAGGCCGCGGTCACAAGGGCCAGTGGGCCCGTTCGGGCGGCGGCGTCCGTCCCGGTTTTGAAGGCGGCCAGATGCCTCTGGCACGTCGTCTGCCGAAGCGCGGCTTCAACAATATTTTCGGCACCACCTACGCACCGGTCAATGTTTCCGCTCTGGAGAAGTTTGAAGACGGCACCGAGGTCACCGCAGAGTCCCTGCGCGAGGCTGGTATCGTCAAGAATGCTCTCGACGGCATCAAGATCCTTGGCAATGGCACGCTGACCAAGAAGCTTACGGTTAAGGCCGCAGCGTTCTCCGCGTCCGCAAAGGAGAAGATCGAAGCCGCAGGCGGAAAGGCCGAGGTGATTTAAGGTGTTTCAAACCCTTAAAAACGCCTGGCATATGCCGGAACTGCGCAAGAAGATCCTGTATACGCTGTTTATCCTGCTGATCTTCCGCTTTGGTTCCTGCATTCCGGTTCCGTTCATCGACACCACGCTGCTGGCTCAGTATTTTGAGCAGGCGTCTGTCGGCGGTTCGATGCTCGGCTATCTGGATATGTTCACCGGCGGTGGTCTGTCTCAGGCGACGATTTTCGCCATGTCGATCACCCCGTATATCAACGCATCCATTATTTTGCAGCTGCTGACCGTTGCCATCCCCGCTCTTGAGCGCATGGTGAAGGACGGCGGCGAGGAAGGCCGCAAGAAGATTGCTTCCTGGACCCGCTATCTGGCGGTTATCCTGGGCCTTCTGCAGGGCTTCTCTTACTACGCATTGCTGCGCAGCCAGGGCATCCTGTCCAACACGGGCGCGCTGGCCGGCGCTGCGATCATCCTGACCTTCACTGCGGGCACCGCACTGATCATGTGGCTGGGCGAACACATCACCCAGAACGGCATCGGCAACGGCATTTCGATCATCCTGTTTGCCGGTATCGTTTCTCGTGGTCCGTCGCTCATGCGCACGCTGTGGAACCTGCTGCAGACCGGCACTTCCGGCATCGTTTCTGCGGTGCTGATGGTTGTCATCGGTCTGGCGGTTGTGGTGTTCATCGTGTTCATGTCCAACGCGGAGCGCCGCATCCCGGTGCAGTATGCTAAGCGCGTGGTTGGCCGCAAGATGTACGGCGGTCAGTCCACCCATCTGCCGATCAAGGTCAATGCGTCCGGCGTTATGCCGATCATCTTCGCATCGTCCATCCTCTCCCTGCCGCAGACCATTTCGATGTTCTGGCAGCCGGAGTCGGGTACGGTCGGCTATCACATCATGAACCTGTTCTCGCAGTCCAATCCGTTCTATATCGTGGTTTATGGCCTGCTGATCCTTGCGTTTGCGTATTTCTACGCATCCATCCAGTTCAACCCGATCGAGATCGCCAACAACCTCAAGAAGAACGGCGGCTTTATTCCGGGCTTCCGTCCGGGCAAGCCGACTTCGGACTTCATCACCAAGGCGCTGGGCAAGGTCACCTTTGTTGGTGCGCTCTTCCTCGGTGTTGTTGCGATCCTGCCGCTGATCGTCGGTGCGATTTCTCCCACGCTGTCCAATGTGGCGCTGGGCGGCACCTCGGTTATCATCGTGGTCGGTGTTGCGCTTGACACGGTCAAGCAGTTGGAGGCGCAGATGCTCATGCGCCATCACAAGGGCTTCTTGGAATAATGCTGGAGGCGTATTAGAAAGTGAAATTGATTTTACTGGGCGCTCCGGGCGCCGGCAAGGGAACGCTTGCATCCTATCTGATCGAGAAGATGGGCATTCCCAGCATCTCCACTGGCAATATCCTGCGTGAGGCAATCAAGAATAACACCCCCCTCGGCCAGAAGGCTAAGGGCTTCATGGATGCCGGCCAGCTGGTGCCGGATGAGCTGGTGATCAACCTGCTCGAGGAACGCATCTCGCAGCGCGACTGCAAGAGCGGCTTCATCCTCGATGGTTTCCCGCGCACCATTCCGCAGGCGGAAGCGCTGGACAAGATTGCCGACATTGATTGCGCGCTCTCCCTCGAGGTACCCTATGAGGTGATTGCAAAGCGCATGACTGGCCGCCGCGTGTGCCTGCGCTGCGGCGCGACCTACCACATCGAGGCAAATCCGCCGCGTGTGGAAGGCGTATGTGATATCTGCGGCGACAAGCTGGTGATCCGCAGCGACGACCAGCCGGACGTAGTCAAGCGCCGTCAGGAAACCTATCATGAGCAGACCGAGCCGCTCAAGGATTACTATGAATCCCAGGGCAAGCTCAAGAGCATTGACGGTACGCAGGGCATCCAGGAAACCAAGAAGCTCGCGGTTGCCGCGCTGGGTCTGTAAGCTATGATACGCATTAAAACCGAGCAGGAGCTTGAACGGATGCGCGTCGCCTGCCGCCTGACCGCCATTGCGCGCAAGGCGGCGGCGGACGCAGTCCGTCCCGGTGTCACTACAGGCGAAATTGACCGGATTGTCCGCAAGACGATCGAGGAGGCGGGCGGCAAGCCCTCCTTCCTTGGTTACGGCGGCTTTCCCGGCAGCGCCTGTGTGTCGATCAACGACGAAGTCATCCATGGCATCCCTTCGGACACCCGCGTGGTGCACGAGGGCGATATTGTCAAGGTTGACGTCGGCGCCTATATCGGCGGTTACCACGGCGACTGCGCCTGCACCGTACCCTGCGGTGCGGTCAGCGACGAGGCCAAGCGTTTGATCGAGGTGACCCGGCAGAGCTTCTATGAGGGTATCAAATTTGCCCGCGAGGGCTACCGCGTTTCGGATATCTCCGCAGCCGTGCAGGCGTATGTGGAGAAAAACGGATTTTCGGTCGTGCGTGCCTATGTCGGTCACGGCGTAGGGGAAAACCTGCACGAATCCCCCGAAGTGCCGAACTTTGGCCGTCCCGGCCACGGCATTCGGTTGCAGCGCGGTATGACCATCGCAGTGGAACCCATGGTCAACGTGGGTGTGTATGACATCAAGGTCCTGCCGGACGGCTGGACCGTCAAGACCAAGGACGGCAAATTGTCCGCCCATTATGAAAACACCATTGCCATTACCGACGGCGAGCCGGAGATTTTAACCAACATCGACGGCGAGGTACTGTAATGGCAGAGTCTCATACAGCCGACATTGTCCTGTCGCTGACCGGAAGGGACAAGGGGCTTTTGATGCTGGTTGTCGCGGAAGAGGGGGATTTTCTTCTGCTGGCCAACGGGCGCGGCCGTCGGGCGGAAAGTCCGAAGCGCAAGCGCCGCCGGCACGTCAGCCGCCAGGGTCGGTGCGATGAACGCACCCAGCGCAAGCTGCTGGAAAACGGCCGCCTGACCAACAGCGATATTCGTAAAGCGCTCGCCCTCTGGACGGGGGCGGAGGACGCAAATTGACCGAGGAGGGTATCCCATCAATGGCAAAAGATGATGTAATCGAACTGGAAGGTACCGTCATAGAGGCGCTGCCTAACGCAATGTTTCAGGTAGAGCTGCCCAACGGGCATAAGATCCTTGCCCACATTTCCGGCAAGCTCCGCATGAATTTTATTCGCATTCTCCCCGGCGACAAGGTCACCGTTCAGATGTCGCCCTACGACCTGACCCGCGGTCGTATCACTTGGCGTTCCAAGTAAGAAAAAAGCGGGCGGAGGCGCGAAAGTGACCCGAGCGCCAGTGGTCGCCGGCTAAAGCCGGTGTCCCATCCCACCAAAAATTTTGATGGAGGTAAAATGTCATGAAGGTAAGACCGTCTGTTAAGCCGATCTGCGAGAAGTGCAAGATCATCCGCCGCAAGGGCAAGGTTATGGTTATCTGCCAGAACCCGAAGCACAAGCAGAAGCAGGGATGATTTCGATCGAAACCACGCTTTCGATCGAGTCTGCCGACTGCGAATCGCGCCCTGCGGGCACAATTCTCCGTCGGTTTGTGTAAAAACCCACGCGCATGTCGCGGGTTTTTACGACAATCGCATGGCGATTGTCTGATGAATGGCGCCTACGGGCGCGAAATGCGAAAACCGGGTTTGCCCGTTTTCGGATAAATTGCCGCGCATCTAAGGCGCGGGATGATGGTTTACGTGAACACGACAAGCACGCACGGCGAGTGCGGCGCTGCAGGGGCGGAGGCGGTCCCTATACTGTGTTTGCCAACACGCCTCAGTGTAACAAATCGGAGGTTATAGAAAATATGGCACGTATTGCCGGTGTTGACCTTCCCCGCGAGAAGCGCGTGGAGATCGGCCTGACCTACGTCTTCGGCATTGGCCGCAAGACGTCCAACGAGATCCTGAAGAAGACCGGTATCAATCCGGACACCCGCGTTAAGGACCTGACCGAAGAAGAAGCCGCTAAGCTGCGTGAAGTGATCGACCGCGACTACAACGTCGAGGGCGACCTGCGCCGCGAAATCGGTTTGAATATCAAGCGCTTGGTTGAAATCGGCTGCTACCGCGGCCTGCGCCACCGTCGCGGCCTGCCGGTTCGCGGCCAGCGCACCAAGACCAACGCGCGTACCCGCAAGGGCCCGAAGAAGACCATTGCGAACAAGAAGAAGTAAGGAGGGGAACGTATAAATGGCTAAGGTACAGAAGAAGGGCGCCGCGACTCGCACGCGCCGCCGCGAGCGCAAGAACATTGAAAAGGGCGCGGCTCACATCCGTTCCTCTTTCAACAACACTATCGTTACCATCACCGACCTGAACGGCAACGCGATTTCCTGGGCTTCCTCCGGCGAAATGGGCTTCCGCGGCTCGCGTAAGTCCACTCCGTTCGCTGCACAGACCGCGGCTGAGACCGCTGCTGCCGCTGCGATGGAGCACGGCCTCAAGACTGTTGAAGTTTACGTTAAGGGCCCCGGTTCCGGCCGTGAGGCTGCGATCCGTGCGCTGCAGGCTGCCGGCCTCGAGGTTACCATGATCAAGGACGTAACCCCGATCCCGCACAATGGCTGCCGCCCGCCCAAGAGAAGAAGAGTCTAATAGAGGAGGAAACCGATAAATGGCTAAGAATACACAGCCCGTTCTCAAGCGCTGCAAGACGCTTGGTCTCTCCCCCGCAGTTCTGGGCTACTCCAAGTCCACCAAGCGTCAGCCCAAGCAGACCCGCCGTAAGCAGTCCGAGTACGGCATGCAGCTGGCTGAAAAGCAGAAGGTAAAATTCATCTACGGCGTGCTCGAGAAGCAGTTCCGTGCTTACTACGAGAAGGCTGACCGCAAGCAGGGCATCACCGGTGAGATCCTGCTGCAGGAGCTCGAGCGCCGTCTGGACAACGTTGTTTTCCGCATGGGCTTTGCCAACACCCGCCGCGAGGCGCGTCAGCTGGTAAACCACGCGCACTTCACCGTAAACGGCAAGCGCGTCAACATCCCGTCTTATCAGATCAAGCCGGGCGACGTTGTTGCTGTCCGTGAGAAGTCCCGCACCTCCACCAAGTTCAAGACCCTGCTGGAGGAGAACGGCAAGAAGGCTTGCCCGAAGTGGATCGACAAGGCTAAGGACTCCTTCGAGGGCAAGATCGTTGCGATGCCGGCCCGCGATGACATCGACTACGATGTTGCAGAGCACCTCATCGTCGAGTTGTACTCGAAATAATAGACCCTCGCTTTTGGAGCTGGCGTGGCGTCTGCTTCGCCTGCTCCGCTTAAAGTTTCCAACCAACGTGAAGGAGGGTACCAAATGATCGAAATCGAAAAGCCGCGCATTGACTGTGAACAGCTCGCTGAGGACGGTTCTTACGGTAAGTTCGTCGTAGAGCCGCTGGAGCGCGGATATGGCACCACGCTGGGCAACTCCCTGCGCCGCATTCTGCTCTCCTCGCTGCCCGGTACGGCAGCGTCGAGCATCAAGATCGCCGGCGTGCAGCATGAGTTCTCCACCATCCCGGGCGTTAAGGAAGACGTCACCGAGATCGTGCTGAACATCAAGGGCATCATTGCCAAGCTGCACTGCGACGGCCCCAAGACGGTCTACATCGAGGCCGCCGGTGAGGGCGAGGTCAAGGCCGGTGATATCCATGCCGACGGCGAGGTTGAGATTCTCAATCCCGACATGCACATCGCCACCCTGATGAGCGACGCGCGTCTGTCCATGGAGATCACGCTGACTTCCGGCCGCGGCTATGTCCCGGCGGAGAAGAACAAGCAGCACCAGACCTCCATCGGGGTCATTCCGGTGGATTCGATCTACACGCCGGTCTACAAGGTCAACTACACGGTGGAAAACACCCGTGTGCGCGACCTGACCGACTATGATAAACTCACGCTCGAGGTATGGACCGACGGCACGATCACCGCGCGCGACGCAGTTTCGCTCGGCGCGAAGGTCCTGCGCGACCACCTCGACCTGTTCGTCGACCTGTCCGAGGAGATCGGCTCCAAGTCCACGGTTGTGGAGAAGGCCGAAGCGCAGCACGATAAGGTGCTTGAAATGACCATTGAGGAGCTCGACTTCTCGGTGCGTTCGTTCAACTGCCTCAAGCGCGCAGGCATCAACACCGTTGAGGATCTGATCAACACTTCCGAAGAGGACATGATGAAGGTCCGTAACCTGGGCCGCAAGTCGCTCGAAGAGGTTATCGGCAAGCTGGAGGCCATGGGCCTGCATCTGGCCAAGTCCGAGGAGTGATCCGGGCGGCTGCATGACCGCACCGGTTCATGACAAGAACCACAACGCGGCGGCACGATAAGCCGCGCCGCCGCCTTTTACTTTATTTTGGAGGTAAACACGAATGGCTAACAATCGCAAGCTCGGCCGTCCGACGGACCACCGTATGGCTATGCTGCGTGCGATGGTGACCTACCTGCTGGAGAACGGCAAGGTTGAGACCACCGTTGCCCGCGCCAAGGAAGTCGGCCCGCTGACTGAGAAGATGATTACCCTTGGCAAGAAGAACACGCTGGCTTCCCGCCGTCAGGCGATGGCTTTCATCACCAAGGAAGCTGTTGTCGCAAAGCTGTTCTCTGAGATTGCGCCGGAGTATGCAAGCCGTAACGGCGGCTACACCCGCATCATCAAGACCGGTCCCCGCCGCGGCGATGCTGCCGAAATGGCGATCATCGAGCTGGTTAAGTAAGTTAACGGCTCGCCCGTAAATAGGGAAAGACCCAAAAAGGTTATCCAGTAGCGTGCTTACTGGATAACCTTTTTTCTATATACAGCGGCACAGGCGCATGCAATAAACAAATTTTAGAAAAAACACGCTTTCTGCGAGAAAATGCCTTGCATTTACATGGAAAACGTGATATACTAAGCACGTTCAGTAAGAAAGTAACCGTAAGGAGTGGCGAAAGCCACTCCTTACGCTTTGCTTGGAGTATTTTTTGAAGGAGGGACGGCTTTGCAGGCAAAGCAGATCGTCGCCCGCGTGGAGGAACTGGTGCGGCCCCTGTGCGAACAGGCCGGCGTTTCCCTGTGGGACGTGGAATTTGAAAAGGAAGGCGGACAGTATATGCTGACCGTCACCGTCGACCATCCGGACGGCGTGAACATCGACCAGTGTGAGCAGGTTTCGCGCGCGCTTGACCCGATGCTTGACGAAAAGGAATTTGACAGCATGCCGTCCTATACACTGTGCGTATCCTCGGCAGGACTGTCGCGGCGGCTGAAAAAGCCCGAGCATTTCGCGGCATTTTTGGGCCACACGGTCGAGGTTGGCTTTTACAAGCCGGTGAACGGCGCAAAGCAGGTCGAAGGCACACTGGTGGCTTATGAAAACGGCAATGTGACGCTGGAGATCGGCGGACAGCGCACGGTTTATGAACCTGCGGATATTGCCGCAGTACGGCTGGCGGTTGAGATATAAGTAAGGAGTTTGATTGGAAAAAATGGTGAACGCAGAATTTTTTGACGCGCTGGAGCAGCTCGAAAAGGAAAAAGGCATCCCGGTGGACTATATGCTGGACCGCGTGGGACAGGCGCTCATTACCGCATATAAGCGCGACAACGACGGCATGACGGATAACGTGTTCGTTGAGCCGGACCGTGACAAGAAAACCATCCACATGTATGTGCGCAAGACTGTTGTTCGCGCGGAGGATCTCTACGAGCCGTATGAGGAGATCACGCTCGAAGAGGCCATGGAGTACAAGAAAAACCCGATGGTGGGCGACATCATCGACATTGATATCCCGACCAAGTCGTTCGGCCGCATTGCGGCACAGACGGCAAAGCAGGTCATCATTCAGGGCATCCGCGAAGCGGAGCGCGGCATGGTGATCTCCGAGTTTGAGAGCAAGGAGCATGAGATCCTGACCGGCGTGATCGCGCGTATCGACCCGCGCTCAGGCAATGCGTATCTGGACGTTGTTTCCGGCGGCGAGAAGAGCGAGGCGGTGCTGTCCGCTTCCGAGCAGGTGCGCGGCGAGGAGCTGACCGAAGGTCAGCGCATCAAGGTTTATCTGATCGAGGTGCGCCGCGGCACGCGCGGCCCGCAGGTGGTCGTGTCCCGCACGCATCCGGGTCTGGTCAAGCGCCTGTTCGAGCTGGAAGTGCCGGAAATCCATTCCGGTATTGTCGAGGTCAAGAGCATTGCGCGTGAGGCGGGCAACCGCACCAAGATCGCGGTTGTGTCCCACGATGAAAACGTCGATCCGATCGGTGCATGCGTCGGCACGCGCGGCGCGCGTGTGGCCAACATCACGGGCGAGCTGAACGGCGAGAAAATCGACATCATCAAGTGGAACGAGGATACCGCGCAGTTCGTTTCTGCGGCGCTCGCTCCGGCGGACGTTATCTCCGCAACCATGCAGGCGGATAACAAGTCCTGCCGCGTGATCGTGCCGGACGATCAGCTGTCGCTGGCCATCGGCAAGGAGGGCCAGAACGCACGCCTTGCAGCCAAGCTGACCGGCTGCAAGATCGACATCGCTCCCGCATCTCAGGGCGAATAACATTCCGGGGGTGCGGCAGAATATGGTGCAGAAGAAAATCCCCATGCGGCAATGCCTTGGCTGCCGCGAGCATTTTCCCAAGCGCGAGCTGATCCGCGTGGTGCGTTCGCCCGAGGGCGAGATCGCGCTCGACTTCAAGGGCAAGGCGCCCGGACGCGGCGCGTATCTGTGCGGCAAGGCGGATTGCCTGAAAAAAGCGCGCAAGAGCCGCGCAATTGAGCGTGCGCTGTCCGTGACGGTGCCGGAAGAGGTTTATGACCAGCTGGAACAGCAGATGGAACAGGAGGGTGCTCATGGCGAATGATCCCTGTCTCGGTATGTTGGGGCTGGCGCGGCGCGCCGGCAAGCTGGCGTTTGGCGATGAGCTGGTGCGTCAGCTTTGCGCCGATCATAAAGCGCGCTGTGTGCTGGTTGCGGCGGACGCAGGCGAAAGCACGGCGAAAAAAGCGGCGATGTATGCCGCGCGGGTGAGCATACCGTGCATCACCCTGCCGCACGATAAGGAGACGCTGGGCGCGGCGATTGGCAAAAACGGCTGCGCCGTGTGCGCCCTGAGTGATATCGGCATGGCGGCTGCTGCCATTGGCAAATTGGCCGCGCAGCATCCGGAATATGCAGAGGTTGCCGCGCAGCTGGACGAAAAGAATGTGCGCATCCAGTCCCGTCGGGGCAAGAAAAAGCCCCGCAACCGGGACGCGCAGCCTGCGGCGGAGCAGTCGTCTGAAAAAACACCGTGCAAGCCGATTGCAAAGCGTCCGCATGGAGCCGGCAGCCGCGTTCATTCGCAGCGTAGTGCAAATGGCAAACGTTCCGGCGGAAAAGCAAGCAGTGTTCATTCGCAGCGCAAGCCGAGCGAAAACTCACGCGCAAAGCGCGTATTAAATAGAAAATCCCCGCGCAGCAAAGCAGAGCGGTGATTTTCATCGCATACATCATGCGATACCAGAGCGGAGCAAAGTTTCGCGGATCGGAACTTTGCGCAGCTTCGGATGCATCCGCGCTCTGCGTGGCGCATCTCACTCGATTGAAAGCGTGCTTTCAATCGAAATTTCGATAAGGAGGAGTTGCCCATGGCAATAGAGAATAAATATCGCGTACACGAGGTCGCAAAGGATTTCGGCGCATCCACCAAGGAGATCACCGAGATCCTGACCGAGTACTGCACGACCCCCAAGAACCATATGCAGGTGCTCGGAGACGAGGAACTGAGCGTCATTTTTGAATATATGACGCAGCATCATCAGGTTACCGATCTGGAGCAGGTGCTGAACAATCAGGCGTCGTCCGGCGCGTCCGCCAAGGCGGAAAAGGAAGAAAAGCCGGCAGCGGATGCACAGAAGGATGCAAACGCAGCCAAGGAAGCCAAGCCGGAAGGCGAAAAGCCGGCGCAGCCTGCTTCGTCCAAGGTTAAGCAGGTGCACCGCATCGACACCCGCGGCACCGGCGACGTAAACCTTGCCAAGTATGACGATCATGTTGATAAGCTGGTTGATGCAAAGGCCGAGCGTATGGAATCCCGCGGCCAGAAAAAGCAGAAGCTGACCAAGAAGTCTGACCAGCGCTCCAAGCCCTTCGGCAACAAGCGCCGTCAGGAGGAGCAGGAGAAGATGAAGCGCCTGCAGCGTCAGCAGCAGATGGCGGCGCTCAAGAAGATCCCGGTCAAGGTTATGATCCCGGACGAAATTTCGGTCGGTGAGCTGGCTTCCCGCATGAAGCGCACCGCAGCGGACGTTATCAAGGGTCTGATCAAGCTCGGCGTGATGGCATCCATTTCCGAGATCATCGACTTTGACACCGCGGCTATCGTTGCGGAGGAAATGGGCTGCAAGGTCGAGAAGGAAGTACACGTCACGATCGAGGAGCGCCTGTTTGACGAGCACGAGGACAGCGAGGACGAACTGCAGCCGCGCGATCCGGTCGTTGTTGTTATGGGTCACGTTGACCACGGCAAGACCAGCCTGCTCGACGCAATTCGCAAGACCAAGGTCACCGAGGGCGAGGCCGGCGGCATCACCCAGCACATCGGTGCGTACCGCGTTGCGGTTGACGGCAAGCCGATCACCTTCCTTGACACCCCGGGCCATGCGGCGTTCACCTCCATGCGTGCCCGTGGCGCACAGGTCACCGATATTGCGATTCTGGTCGTAGCGGCGGACGACGGCGTGATGCCGCAGACCATTGAGGCGATCAACCACGCCAAGGCGGCAAATGTGCCGATCATCGTGGCTGTTAATAAGATTGATAAGCCGGGCGCAAACCCGGATCGCGTGCTCCAGCAGCTGACCGAGTACGAGATCGTGCCCGAAGAGTGGGGCGGCGACACGATTGTGTGCCAGATCTCGGCAAAGTTCGGTCAGGGCATTGAGAACCTGCTCGAAATGGTGCTGCTGACCGCGGAAGTGGCTGACCTCAAGGCCAACCCGAACCGCAAGGCGCATGGTACGGTCATCGAGGCGAAGCTCGACAAGGGCCGTGGCCCGGTAGCAACGCTGCTCGTGCAGAATGGTACGCTGCATGCGGGCGATACGGTTATTGCAGGCACGGCGGTTGGCCGTGTGCGCGCGATGACCAACGACGACGGCAAGAAGATTCAGGAAGCCGGCCCGTCCGTGCCGGTGGAGATCATCGGTCTGGCCGAGGTGCCGGGCGCGGGCGATATCTTCGACGCGGTTGACGATGAGAAGATGGCGCGCGAGCTGGTTGAGCAGCGCAAGGACAAGGAGAAGGAAGAGCGCAACAAGCAGTTCCACAAGGTTACGCTTGACAATCTGTTTGCTTCCATTCAGGAAGGCGAGATGAAGGAGCTGAACATCATCGTCAAGGCCGACGTACAGGGTTCGGTCGAGGCGATCCGCGCATCGCTCGAAAAGCTGACCAACGAGGAAGTGCGCGTCAAGGTTATCCATGGCGCAGTCGGCGCGATCAACGAGTCCGACGTTATGCTGGCTGCGGCATCGGGCGCGATCATCGTCGGCTTCAACGTGCGTCCTGACCGCACCGCCACCGACTCTGCGGCGCAGCAGGGCGTGGATATGCGTATGTATCGCGTTATTTATGATGCGATAGAGGAAATGGAGCAGGCCATGAAGGGCATGCTCGAGCCGAAGTTCAAGGAAGTTGTGCTCGGCCATGCCGAGGTGCGTCAGGTGTTCAAGATCACCGGCGCGGGCGCGGTTGCCGGCTGCTATGTGCAGGACGGCAAGATCCAGCGCAATGCCGAGGTGCGCGTGGTGCGTGACGGCATCGTGTTCCACGAAGGCCACCTCAACACCCTCAAGCGCTTCAAGGACGATGTCAAGGAAGTCGCATCCGGCTACGAGTGCGGCATGAGCATCGAGAACTACAACGACATCAAGGAGCAGGATATCATCGAGTGCTTCGTGATGGAGGAAGTAAAACCCTGACGGGTTTCGTTTGAAAGCACGCTTTCAAACGAGGGCGCTGTGCCGTGTGGGACACGGACACAGCACGGGCGGCAAAAGTTCCGACACGCGAAACTTTTGCCGCACTGGTGCAAAAAGCCACGCACATGTCGCGGCTTTTTGCGCTTCCGCGGGTGCGGAAGCAATCAGAATTTTACAAAACCGGGGCTTTGCCTCGGTTTTGTACCCCTGCTTCGGGACACGTGTCCCGAACCGCCCTTGCGGTGCAAGGGCGAGGGGGTTATCGAAACAAGTTTCTCCCGGAACTTGTTTCGTATCTAAGGGGGACTGGTCCCCCTTAGACCCGGACCGAAGGGAGGAATGATTTATGTCTACACGAATTGATCGCATTTCGGAAGAAGTGATGAAGGCGCTGGCGGAAGCTATGCGTTCGGTCAAGGACCCGCGCGTGCAGAACGGGCTGGTATCGGTCGTGCACTGCGAGGTCACGAACGACCTGCGCTATGCCAAGTGCTTTATCTCGGTGCTGGGCAGCGAAGCGCAGGCCAAAGAGGTCATGAAGGGCTTAAAATCCGCTGCGGGCTGGCTGCGGCGCGAGGTAGGCCATAAGGTACAGCTGCGCTATGCGCCCGAGCTGGTGTTTGAGCTGGATAACTCGATCACGCACGGCGCGCACATTTCGGAAATGCTGCACGAACTGAAAAACGAAGGCAAGCTTGGAGGGGAGGACGAGGAATGACCGTGGACGTTGCGGGCGCTGCCGCGGCGCTGCAAGGCGCAAACGACATTCTCATCCTGACCCACCGCCGCCCGGATGGAGACACGGCAGGCTGCGCGGGCGCGCTGTGCCGTGCGCTGCGGCAGATCGGCAAAACGGCGTATATTCTGGAAAACCCCGAGATCACCAAGCGCTACGAGCCGCTGATCGTGCCTTGCTATCCGCCGGAGGGCTTCCAGCCGCAGTTTGTGGTGTCCACCGACATTGCGGAGGAAAAGCTGTTCCCCGATACGGCGGAAGCCTACAAGGGCAAGGTCGATCTGGTGATCGACCACCACCGCTCTAACATCGGTTTCGGCAAGCAAAACCTCGTGCGGCCGGACGCAGGCGCGTGCGCTGAGGCGCTGTATGATGTGATTATGGCGCTGGGCGTGAAGCTGACCACCGATATTGCTGAGTGTGTTTATATCGGTGTTTCGACCGATACGGGCTGCTTTAAGTTTTCCAACACGACCGCGCATACCCATGCGGTTGCGGCGGCGTGCCTGACCGCGGGCATCGACGGGGGCGAGATCAACCGCGCGCTGTTTGAAACCAAGACCATGCCGCGCTTCCAGATGGAACGCATCATCTTCGATACAATGGCGTTCTATGAGGACGGCGCGATCGCGGTCGCGCTGCTGTGGCGCGCGGATATTGACCGCACGGGCGCAGATATGGATGATCTGGACTCGATCGCGTCGCTGACACGGCAGATCGAGGGTGTGCAGATCGGCATTACGCTGACCGAGAACAAGGACAAGACCGTTAAGGTATCTGTGCGTACGACCAAGGAGATGGACGCCTCCGCGATCTGCAAGAAGTGCGGCGGCGGCGGGCACATCCGCGCGGGCGGCGCAAGCTTTGACTGCGGCATGGAGGAGGCCAAGAAGGCTATCCTCAAGGCTGCGCAGGAGCAGTACCATGCAGCAAAGTGAGCTTTGCGGTATCCTGCTGATGAACAAGCCGCAGGGGTTTACCTCGCATGATGTGGTAGCGAAACTCCGAGGTATTCTGCACACGCGGCGCATCGGTCACGGCGGCACGCTTGACCCGCTGGCGACCGGCGTGCTGCCGGTGTTTGTCGGCGGGGCGACCAAGGCGGCGGATTTTGCCGCCGCGCAGGACAAGCAATACGTCGCGGGTTTTACACTCGGTTTTGAGACCGACACGCAGGACGTGACCGGCGAAGTGCTGCGCCGCAGCGGGCAAACTGCGACGCGCGAAGAGGTTGCGCAGGCGGCGGCGCACTTTTTGGGCGCGCAGCAGCAGGTGCCGCCGATGTATTCGGCGGTCAAGGTGAACGGACAGAAGCTCTATGACCTCGCCCGCAAGGGCAAGGAGGTCGAGCGGCCCGCGCGTGATATTTTCGTGCGCGAAATGACGGTTACGGACTTTGACGAAGCATCCCAGAAGGGCACGCTGCGGCTCACCGTCAGCAAGGGCACCTATGTGCGCACGCTGGTGAATGACTTGGGTGCGTCACTCGGAACATTTGCCACGATGCACAGTCTGGTGCGCACGCGCGCGGGTGCGTATCCGCTGGAACAGTGTCATTCGTTTGACGAGGTCGAGCGGGCGGCGCAGGACGGCGCGGTGCAGGAGTTGCTGCTGCCGGTGGACGGGCTGTTTGCCGAGCATCCTGCTGTCACGCTTAACGACGAGGGCGCGGAGCGCATCGCGCGCGGCGCGGTGGTGTTCCCGCGGCAGGCAGCAGGACTGCCGGAAACCGAGGGCGCGCTGTGCCGTGTTTATCATAACGACCACTTTCTCATGCTCGGACAGGTGCGCACGCTCGATAAGGGCGGGCTGGGCCTGTTCGTCTATAAGAATTTTAGATAAAGAGTTGATCTGCTGATATGCAGGTTTCGGGAGGGGGAAACCCTATGCAGGAATATCAAAAGCCGCGTGCGATCGCGCTGGGCTATTTTGACGGCGTCCATCTGGGGCATCAGGCTCTGATGGAGCGTGCAGTTGAGCGCGCAAAGCAAATCGGTGCCACGAGCGCGGTGTTCACGTTTGACGTACATCCGGATTCGGTCGTGCTGGGGCGGCAAGTGCCGCTGCTGACAGCCAACGCTTACCGCCGCGAGGAGATCAAAAAGCTCGGCGGCGTGGATGAAGTGATTTTCGGCCATTTTGATGAGCACATGCAGCATATGGATTGGCGCGATTTTATCCACAAAATGCTCATCGGGCAGTTCGGCGCGCGCTGGATCATTTCGGGCCGCAACAACCGTTTCGGCTATAAAGGACAAGGCAATGCCGAGGGCATGGCAGAGGAGTGCGAAAAGGCCGGGATCGGTTATGACTGCATTGACGACGTTAAGGTGAACGGGATCGTGGTTTCCTCGACTTATATCCGCCAGCTGATTTCACAGGGCGATATGGAAGGCGCTGGGCGCTTCCTCGGCCATCCTTATACCGTGACCGGTGTGGTTGAGCATGGACGGCGCGTCGGCACGAGTGTGCTCAAGGTGCCGACGGTCAACCTTGCGCTGCCGCCGGAAATGGCACTGCCGCCCTATGGCGTATATGCGGCGCGCGTGCTGATTGGCGAGAAAAGCTATATTGCGGCGACCAACATCGGCATCAAGCCGACCTTTATGGACGGCGGCGCGCCGACGATCGAGCCGCATCTGCTCGACTTTGCGGGCGACCTGTACGGCAAGATGATCCATGTTGAGCTGCACAAGTTCCTGCGGCCGGAAAAACGGTTTGACTCAGCCGAGGCGCTGCGCGCCGCGATTGACGAGAACATAAAGCAGACGCGGGAATTTTTTGCAAAGTAAATGAGAGAGCGCAAACGGGCGGCATCCTCCGATGCCGCCCGTTTGGTTTATTGTCCTCGCAAGACAACGAGAAAGGGCTGCCCGTTATGGACAGCCCCGTGAAAGAGAATGGTATAAAGAGAAAAGGTAATGAGAAGATATCAGAAATATGGCGCGCAGTCTCAGTGAGATGCGCGGTGGGAAAAGGGATCGGCGTCAACATGGCGTGTGAGCGATCAACCTTGCTTTGATGATTTTATTATAGTGATTTTTGATAAAAATACAAGATATAATTTATTCAATATTTCTGAAAAATCCGGGCTGTTATTGTTGAATATGAACATATATGGATTGCTGCATTAAGCAATATAGACAAACCGGGGAGAGGGATCAGGGAAAAAAGCGGTTGGACTGGTGACAGACGGGAACAATCGGACGGTTTCCTTCGTGTTGTTGGCAGAAAGGAGGATGGAGCAAGATGCAAACCAACCTGCGTTCGGACGCATTCCTGTGCGACGCGATAGAGCGCTGCGGTGACGCGGTTTATCGGCTGGCACTTTGCCGGCTGGACAGCCGCGCGGATGCGGAGGACGTTTATCAGGAGGTGTTCCTGCGCCTGCTGCGCGACACGACCGATTTCCGCGATGACGAGCATTTGAAAGCATGGCTGCTGCGCGTGACGGTCAACTGCTGCAACGATCTGCGCCGCTCGGCATGGTTCCGGCACACCGCGCCGCTCGAAGCTGCGCCCGATGCCGCCGCGCCCTTGGCGGACAGCCATGATGAATTGTGGCAAGCTGTGCACGCGCTGCCAAATGACCTGCGGGTCGTGGTCTGGCTGCACTATGTCGAGGGATACGGTACAGACGAAATTGCGCCGCTGGTGGGATGCCGCCCTGCGACGGTGCGCACACGGCTGCACCGCGCCCGCAAAAAACTGAGACTCGAACTGGAGGGAACTGACGATGAACAACCGGAACAACTGGAACCGACTGAAGGATATCAAAGCCCCCGATGAGCTGAAAGCACGTACCCTTGAAGCGGCGCGTCAGGCGCGCCGCGAGGAACAGCAAAGCGCACCGCAGCATCTGGCAGCTGCGCCGCGCCGCCGGTTCGGCATGGCAAAACGGATTTTGGCGGTGGCGTGTGCGTTCGGCGTGGTAGTCGGCGGCACGGCGGTCTGGAAAGCGCAGCAAAGCGGTCAGCCTGCGGCTGACGCGGTGGCGGAAACCGTCGCGCACTCGTTCGGCATCGTGGCCTATGCCGCAGATACGGGGGAGACGATGGAACCTAAGAACAGCAAAATCGTGTTCGATACTGCGTCGGGCGGCATGGACAGTGCAACCAAGGGCTTTTTCAGCGGCTGTCTGTTCAAGGTGACAGGTGATAATATTGAGACGGTCAGTGCGTCGATTGATAAAGGCGGATTGTATCGTGTTTCGCGCATGGATATTCAGGAATCCGATGCGGACGCTATCTTGCAGGGCACTTATCCGCCGACACAGGATGCCGATGACTTCCTGGTGCATGGATACGACGATGGCGATTGGTGGGTGGAAGCAAGCTGGCATGTGGAAAATGGATTTGTAGAGCCGTATGCGTCCAACACTTGCTATGGACTCTGGGGAGAACCCAAGCCGGTCGATATGGTGCAGGAGGGCGATTTGCAGGATGCGTGGCAGACGCGCATCGACGAGTTTGACGGCGCGACCCTGACCGTCACGGTGACGTTCACCGACGGTACGACCGACACCCAGACCCTCACCCTGCACACCGGCAAGTTGGCCTGTGAATATGTGGACGATGCGTATGGCCCGCAGCTGACCGGTGAGGTACTCACCGACGAGCAGGCCGAAACACAGGCCTATGTTTACGGCATTTACGCAGAAATTGCATAACAAGGTGTTATTTTCCCCCGATCTTTTCCGATCGGGGGATTTATTTTTGCGAAAAAAGCGGCAAATGCCTTGAAAAATGTTCGCATATCGCCTAAAATAGAGGAAGAATTGAGAATGAGGAGAAACACATGCTGCATATTGTTCTGGTCGAGCCGGAGATCCCGCAGAACACCGGCAACATCGCCCGCACCTGCGCGGCAACGGGCTGCGTGCTGCATCTGATCGAGCCGCTCGGCTTTGCAATCGACGATAAGCGGATGAAACGCGCAGGGCTGGATTACTGGCACCTGCTGGACGTCCGCATGTACAAAAACCTAAGCGAGTTTTTTGAGAAAAATCCAAACGGGCGCTATTTCTACGCGACCACCAAGGCGCCGCATGCCTACCACGAGGTGGAGTACCGCGACGGCGACTATCTGCTGTTCGGCAAGGAGACCAAGGGCCTGCCGGAAAGCCTGCTGATCGAGCATCCGGAACGGTGCGTGCGTATTCCGATGCGCGAGGGGGCGCGCAGCCTGAACCTGTCCAACTCGGTGGCGGTGATCGCGTTTGAAGCGCTGCGGCAGACCGGGTTTGAAAACCTCAGGCTGGCGGGGCCGTTCCCCAAAGGATAAGGAGAGAGAAATGGAAAAGATACATATTATGACCGACTCGTCTGCGGATATCCCGCAGGCGCTGGTGGAAAAACACGGGATCGAGATCGTCCCGATTACGCTTACGCATGAGGGGCGCGCGTTCCGCGAATACTATGACATCACAGCCGAGGAATACTGGAAGCTGCTGGAGAGCAGCCGGGAGATCCCGACGACCGCCATGGTCACGCCGACGGTATTTCTGGATTCCTATCGGCGCGCGGCGGAGCGCGGCTGCACGCACTATCTGGGCGTGCTGATCAACGCAAACGGCTCGGGCACTTATCAGGCGGCGTGTCTGGCGCGCGATATGTTCCGCGAGGAGGCGGACAGCGCGATGCAGATCGAGCTGTTTGACTCCGCCACCTATACCTATATTTATGGGCACATTGTGGTGATGGCGGCTGAGCTGCGCGATCAGGGCGACAGCTTTGACGCGATCTGCGGTGTGGTAAAAAGTCGGCTGAACCGCGTGGAGGCATTCCTCGGCGTGTACAGCCTGACGCATCTCAAAAAATCCGGCCGCATTTCGGGCGGTGCGGCGTTCGTCGGTGAGGCGCTTGGCCTCAAGCCGATCAGCCATGTCTATGATGGCGCGGTCAAGGTGTGCGACAAGGTGCGCGGGGAAAAGGCGCTGGTCAGCGGCATGATCCGTAAGGTATCGGGCCGCGTGGTGCAGCCGGAGAAACAAACCGCCCTGCTGCTCTATGGCGATGTCCCGGCGGCGCGCATTGACGAGTTGGAAAAACGCCTGCGCACAGAAATCGGTTTCAGAAGCGTGCTGCGCAGCCCGATCGGGCCTTCTGTCATCACCAATACCGGCCCGCAGGCGCTGGCAGTTGCGTTCTATGGACAGGCGCGCAGCTGAGGTCAATTGGTCATATTGTTTAATATTTCACAATTATTTCCGGCAAAACGCAAAAATCCTCTAAAAGAGAACGGAAAGACAAGGTTTTTCACAATTTGGCTTGCGAATCACAGGAGAAACGAGTATAATTTTGTAATGGAAACGGAATTCTTTTTATGGGAAGGCCGGAAATTTGCTCCGTATCGCTAACTTTTACATTCAGAAAGGGAGAGGGATATTTATGCAGTATAACAAGAAGAGCGTGGAAGACATCGACGTAAACGGCAAGAAGGTTATCGTTCGCTGCGATTTCAACGTTCCGCAGGATGAGAACGGCAACATCACCGACGACAAGCGCATCCGCGCATCGCTCGAAACCATCAAGTACCTGCTGGATCACAATGCGGCTGTGATCCTGTGCTCGCACCTCGGCCGTCCGAAGGGCGAAGTTAATATGAAGTATTCGCTCGCACCGGTCGCTAAGCGCCTGGGCGAGCTGCTGGGTCAGGAAGTCAAGCTGGCTGCTGACGTTGTCGGCGAGAGCGCAAAGAAGCTCGCTGCTGAAGTTAAGCCGGGCGAGGCTGTCCTGCTCGAGAACGTCCGCTTTGAGAAGGGCGAAACCAAGAACGATCCCGCACTGGCTAAGGCATTCGCTGACATGGCGGAGATCTTCGTCAACGACGCATTCGGCACGTCCCACCGTGCACATGCTTCCACCGCTGGCATTGCTGACTACCTGCCGGCTGTCTGCGGCTTCCTGATCAACAAGGAAATCTCCATCATGGGCAAGGCTCTGTCTGACCCGGCTCGTCCGTTCGTTGCTATTCTGGGCGGCGCAAAGGTTTCCGATAAGATCAACGTCATCAACAACCTGATCGACAAGTGCGACACCGTTATCATCGGCGGCGGCATGGCTTACACCTTCTCCAAGGCGCAGGGCGGCAAGATCGGCACTTCGCTGTGCGAGGATGACAAGATCGATCTGGCACTCGGCCTGATCAAGAAGGCGGAAGAAAAGGGCGTTAAGCTCCTGCTGCCGGTTGACACCGTTTGCGGCGACCACTTCGGCGCGGACGCAGAGCCGGTTGTTTACGAAGCTGGCCAGCTGCCGGACAACATGATGGGCATGGACATCGGCCCGAAGACCGTTGCGCTGTTCTCTGACGCTGTCAAGAACGCGGGCACGGTTGTCTGGAACGGCCCGATGGGCGTCTTTGAGTTCGACACCTTCGCTGTCGGCACCAAGGAAGTTGCCAAGGCAATCGCAGCTTCCGGTGCGGTTTCCATCATCGGCGGCGGCGACTCCGCAGCTGCGGTTGAGAAGCTGGGCTTTGCGGACAAGATGACCCACATCTCCACCGGTGGCGGCGCTTCTCTCGAGTTCCTCGAGGGTCTGGAGCTGCCCGGCATTGCTTGCCTGCAGGACAAGTAATTTGCGCAATTTGCGCGAAAATGTGCCTTATACCGGGGCTTTCCGTGCCCCGCTATAATACATATTGATCAGGACGGATACGCCGTCGAAAATTTGAAAGGGGTAAAACCAAAATGAATCGCAGATACCGTAAGACCATCATCGCCGGCAACTGGAAGATGAACAAGACGCCGAGCGAAGCAAAGGCCCTCATCGAAGAGATGAAGCCCCTGCTCTCCAAGACCAAGTGGTGCGAGATGGTTCTTTGCGTGCCGTTTACCGATATTCAGGCTGCTGTCAAGGCTGCCAAGGGCTCCAAGATTGCCATCGGTGCGGAAAATATGCACTTTGAGAAGTCCGGTGCGTTCACGGGCGAGATCTCTGCCGATATGCTCAAGGAACTGGGCGTCAAGTATGTGATTATCGGCCACTCTGAGCGCCGCCAGTACTTCAACGAAACCGACGAAGCTTGCAACAAGAAGGTTCTGGTTGCATTGGAGAACGGCCTGCGTCCGATCCTGTGCGTTGGCGAGAGCCTGACCGAGCGCGAGCAGGATGTGACCATGGAGGTTATCCGCAAGCAGATCAAGATCGCGCTGCAGGGCGTTGCTGTAGAGGATGTTAAGAAGGTTGTTATCGCTTACGAGCCGATCTGGGCGATCGGCACCGGCAAGACCGCGACCGCTGAGCAGGCGGGCGAGGTCTGCGGCGCAATCCGTGACTGCCTGCGCGAGAAGTATGGCGCGCGTGCAGCCCGCGGCATCACCATCCAGTACGGTGGTTCGATGAACGCCAAGAACGCAGCCGAGCTGCTGGCTCAGCCGGATGTTGACGGCGGCCTGATCGGCGGCGCCTCCCTGAAGAGCGCTGACTTCGCGACCATCGTTGAAGCAGCCAATCAATAAGATAAGATTACGGTGAGGGTTTACTCCCCGCGCCGTGCGTGCGGGAGGGGACATCGGAAACATCGTTGTCCCCTTTCGTCCGCTCTTGTAAAGGAGTAAGTAAGAGTATGAAAAAGCAAAATGTGCCGAGCAAGGCAGCAGCCGAAGAGGTAAAGACTGCGGTGCAGCCTGCGGCCAAGGAAGAAACGACCAAGGCTGCCGCTCCGGCGGTGGAAGCCAAGGTCGAGGAAAAGCCTGCGGCGAAAAAGACGGCTGCTGCCAAAAAGACGACGGCCGCAAAAAAGACCACGACCCGCAAGGCGGCTGACAAGAAGGCGGACGAGCCCAAGAAGCCGACCGCGCTGATCATCATGGACGGCTTCGGCCATCGCGATGAGAAAAAGGGTAACGCGATCGAGGCGGCAAACACCCCGAACCTCGACCGTATCTTCAAGGAGAACCCGTTGGTTTATATCGGCGCTTCCGGTCTGGACGTTGGTCTGCCGGACGGCCAGATGGGCAACTCCGAGGTCGGCCATACCAACATCGGTGCGGGCCGCATCGTCTATCAGGAGCTGACCCGTATCACCAAGTCCATTCAGGACGGCGATTTCTTCTCGAACGAAGCGCTGATGAGCGCAATCAACCAGTGCAAGTGGTTTGATTCCACGCTGCATATCTTCGGCCTGCTGTCCGACGGCGGCGTACACTCGCATATCGACCACATGTTCGCGCTGCTCGAGCTGGCGCGCCGCAATGGTCTGCGCAAGGTATGCTTCCACTGCTTCATGGACGGCCGTGATACGCCCCCGCAGTCCGGTATCGAGTATATCGACCGCCTGCAGAACAAGATCGATACGCTGGAGCTTGGCTGTATCGCCACGATCTCCGGCCGTTACTACGCGATGGACCGCGACAAGCGCTGGGACCGCGTAGAAAAGGCATATCAGGCAATCGCTGAGGGCATCGGCGAGCATGCGGCTTCCGCACACGAGGCGATGCAGAAGTCCTATGACGCAGGCGTTACCGACGAGTTCGTTGTTCCGGTCATCGTGACCGAGGGCGCGACCGTCAAGGACGACGACGCGATCATCTTTGCAAACTTCCGTCCCGACCGCGCGCGTGAGATCACCCGTGCGTTCGTTGACCACGAGTTTGACGGCTTCAAGCGTCAGCGCCGCAACATCCACTATGTCTGCATGACGCAGTATGATGCGACCATCGCGGGCGTGGAAGTTGCCTTCAAGCCGCAGAGCCTGAAGAACACCTTCGGCGAGTATATCTCGGACAAGGGCCTGACCCAGCTGCGCATCGCAGAGACCGAGAAGTACGCGCACGTCACCTTCTTCTTTAACGGCGGCGTAGAGAAGGAATATCCGGGCGAGGATCGCGCACTGATCCCGTCTCCCAAGGTGGCAACCTATGACCTCCAGCCGGAGATGAGCGAGCCTGCTGTGACCGAGGAGTGCGTAAAGCGCATTCTGTCCGGCAAGTACGACGTGATCGTGCTGAACTTTGCTAACTGCGATATGGTCGGCCACACCGGCGTGTTCGATGCTGCCGTTAAGGCGATCGAAGCGACCGATGACGGTGTCGGCAAGGTAGTGGACGCTATCCTCAAGATGGGCGGCCAGTGCCTGATCACCGCTGACCATGGCAACGTTGACCAGATGCTCGATGCAGACGGTGTAACGCCGTTCACCGCACACTCGACCAACCCGGTGCCGCTCGTTATGGTCGGCCATGAGGGTAAGCTTGCCGAGGGCGGCGTGCTGGCAGATCTGGCGCCGACGCTGCTGGAAATGATGGGCCTGCCGCAGCCGGAGGAAATGACCGGCCACAGCCTGCTCGTCAAGTAAACTATTGCGTATCCCCAAATTTTCAAATAAAAAGGAGTAAGAATTATGAAGGGCTACATTGAAATCGTTGATGTACTCGGCCGTGAGGTTATGGACTCCCGCGGCAACCCGACCGTAGAGGTTGAGGTTTATGTTGAGGGCGACACCGGCGCGTATATGGGCCGCGCGGCTGTTCCGTCCGGCGCTTCCACCGGTATTTTCGAGGCTTGCGAGCTGCGTGACGGCGACAAGTCCCGTTACAATGGCAAGGGCGTTCTGAAGGCTGTTGACGCTGTCAACGGCGAAATCGCTGAGACCATCATCGGCATGAACGCGCTCGACCAGCAGGCGATCGATAAGGCAATGATCGACGCAGACGGCACCCCGAACAAGACCAAGTTCGGCGCAAACGCGATCCTGGGCGTTTCTCTGGCAGTTGCAAAGGCTGCTGCTGAGGCTCTGTCCCTGCCGCTCTACAACTACATCGGCGGCTGCAATGCCAAGACCCTGCCGATGCCCATGATGAACATCCTCAACGGCGGCGCACATGCGACCAACAACGTTGAGATTCAGGAATTCATGATTATGCCGGTTTCCGCTCCGTCCTTCCGTGAGGCGCTGCGCCGCTGTGCAGAAGTATTCCATCAGCTCAAGACCACCCTCAAGGAGAACGGCACCCCGGCTGCGGGCGTTGGCGACGAGGGCGGCTACGCTCCGAACCTGAAGAAGGATGAGGACGCGCTCAAGGTTATCGTTAAGGCAATCGAAGAGGCTGGCTACAAGCCGGGCGAGGACTTCATGATTGCAATCGACGCTGCTTCCTCCGAGTGGTGGAACGACGAAGAGAAGTGCTATATCCAGCCGAAGTCTGGCAAGAAGATGACTCAGCAGCAGCTGGTTAAGATGTGGAAGGGCTTCGCTGAGAAGTACCCGATCATCTCCCTCGAGGACGGCATGGCTGAAGAGGACTGGGAAGGCTGGGAGATGCTGACCAAGGCTCTGGGCGACAAGATCCAGCTGGTTGGCGACGACCTGTTTGTTACCAACACCACCCGCCTGAAGAAGGGCATCGACATGGGTGTTGCAAACTCCATCCTCATCAAGGTTAACCAGATCGGTTCTCTGACCGAGACCTTGGATGCAATCCAGATGGCAAACCGTGCAGGCTACACCGCTGTTGTTTCTCACCGTTCCGGCGAGACCGAGGACGCTACCATCGCTGACATCGCTGTTGCGCTCAACGCTGGCCAGATCAAGACCGGTGCTCCGAGCCGTACCGACCGTGTTGCGAAGTACAACCAGCTGCTCCGCATCGAAGAGGAGCTGGGCGAGGACGTTGCAAAGTACCTCGGCAAGGACGCTTTCTTCAACCTGAAGAACAAGTAAGCATCCGTTTCAGCTGATAAAAAAGCCGTTCATCGAGAGATGAACGGCTTTTTCTTTGTCTCTAAAAGCGGCTGAGAGGGTCGAATTAGGATGTTTTTCCGCGAAAAACGAAACATAAAGCGGAAATATGGAACATATAAGAAAAAATACTAGTATTTGTAAAGGAAAAGTATTGACCTAAGAATGGTGCTGTGCTAATATATATACAAAAGCATGCATTTGGTGCATTACATGATAACAGACAATTTTTGCATTAAATATCCAATTATTTAGCCCATACCTTCATTTCTTTCAAAGGCCGGTCTCTGCTGCAACAGTAGAGACCGGCTTTTTATGCATAAAAATGTATTTTAATACCAGTAGCCGGCTTTCCACTGCTGCAAGGCAAGGCTGGCGTTTTTGTAGCTGACATCCGCAGTCGGCGTGCCGGCGGGCACACCGAGGATGGCTGCGTCTCCCGATTGCACATAGCCGGCGGTCTTCCAGCGGTTGAATGCTTGCTCATAGGCGGTTGCCTGCGCCTGACTGGTCAGACCGGAAGCATAGTCCCGATAGGCCAGTGTGGGTATACCGTTCAGGAAACCGGTCAGTCCCGCGACCGACAAACTGTAATCGCGGTCGGCATTGAACTGCTGCAGTGCAGACTGCGCCTGTTGGAGTGCGGCGCTTTCCGAAGCCGAGAAAAATTCGTTCTCCAAAGCGGCCTCCTGATCGGCGGCGCTGTCCTGCGCAGCGGCACGCGCGGTCAGCCGCGCCTGTCCAAGCGCGTTCAGATCGCTGCGATACTGATTGTCGATGGCGATGCGGCTGGTTTCGGCTGTGCCCGAGGTGGCGGCTGCGCCCCGTGCGCCCATATTCAGTCCGAGCGCGGCGAGTTTCTCCTCATTAGAAAGCACCGATTGACGCGCATTGATGTCGGTCTGCGTCATGCTGGCAGTGTAATCGGTTTCAATCGCGGACAGGTTGCTTTGAAGCTGCTGCTGGATGCGTGCGCGTGCTGCCTCCAAACGTTGAAGACGCGCCTCTTCTGCTGCATCATACAGTTTGCCGACCGCACTGCTGCCACTTTTCGTACTGGAAACCGAATAAGGGCGGTAGTCGCCGTTCCATGTAGATACAGCCTCGTTGGATGCAACCTTACCTGCCAGCCCTTCCGCTTCGATTTTGTTCTGGCGTTCGGCCAGCAACTGCTGACGTTCGCCCTCGTCTTGTGTGTTTGCGATCGCTTCGGAATAGTCGAAATCCTCGCGATAGTTTTTTGCCATAGACGTGTTCCTCCTTTCTCAGATAATGGTTTGTCCGAGCGTCCATCGGATGGTGAGTGCCAGCAGACCGAACGGTTCCCCGATCCGGTCGTTGCCGATGCGCACGGCGAGCAATGGCATGCGGTGCTGACGATAGCGGGTGCGGTAGCTCAGCGCGCCCGGAATGCAGCGGAAGGAAAAGCGAGAGAAATCCAGCGTTTTGAACGAAAACAGATCCATGTTGCGCGAGAGCGCAAGCACCTTGCCGTCCTCGCTTTCATATTGCACGGTCGCGCCGGAGCGTGAGTGCGGCATCAGCGTAGGGATCACATCGCGCACGGTTTTGCCCCGTCCCCAATCACCGAGCGGCAGGGTGGGGGTGCGCCAGTATGCGTCGATGGCGGCATCGTCATCGCAGTAGGCGTCGTCCTCTTCCGCCTGCCGAAAGCGGCATAGCCTTCCATCCGCCGTGCCGAACCACAATTCGTTGTCCAGCACAGCCAGACATTGTGCAGGTACGTTGGTCCAGTAAAACCATGCAGGACAGCCATCGGTGTCGGCAATCGTCCCGTCCGCAATATACACATGCTCGTTGACCACCAGATAGTATTTGCCTTCAAATACAATCGCGCAGGCGTTTTCCAGTCCCGGCTCGGTCTCCAAACGCGGTGTGATCGCGTCCGATATGGAGTGAATGGTGCGCTGCTCGGCAACGCTGGTGCCGAACACACCCTGCACGCCGTGGGCGGACAGGAATACCGGCAGGTCATTGAGGGTGGCAAAGCTGCGCGAGCAGACCCCGCCTTCGCCCTGTGCGCCTTGCGTCAGCGGATAGAGCGCCGTACCATCGTCCGAGAGGGTAAAGGTGCGGCGGTAGCTGGCGGATTCCTGTGCGTCGCCTGACTTGACGATGAGCTGGCTTTCGTACTGCTTGAGATAGCCAACGATGGCAGAGGCGTCCGTACCCATGCGGGTATAGCCGGTATCGGGGAAGTAAGTCGGGTCATACAGGCCGCACTGCCAGTCGCAGGCAGGCTCGTCCGGGTTGCCCGCGAGAAACACGCGGGTATCGTTTTTGCCGCCGTACAGACCGGCAAAGCGGCAGTGGTTGATTTTGTTGGCATTCCCCTCAACGGTCTTGGAAAAGGTGATCGCGACGTTTGCCAGTCCGTTCCCGTTGGCGGGCGGCGAGGCAAGCGTTATCACGCCGCTTGCGCGGTCGACAGATGAAACCGTTACCGCTTTTTCGTCTACCGCCGCAGTCACCGCAGCGTCATCCAAATCCCTTGCGTCGACCTGAAACTGCGTGGCAGTCCCATTGCCGAGAAAGGTGTTGATGCGCTTGGGGGTCAGCAGATTGACCGCTTCATAGCTGGTGCCGCCGCCGGTCGGCTGCGCGGAGATGGTGGTGGTTGGGACATATGCGATATCCTGCACGCGCACGGCTTCCCATCCATCTTCGGATGCTTTGCGGCGCACCGCGCGCAAGGTCTGGCCGTCCAGCAGATAGAGTACGCCGTTCATGATGAACGACTGCGAAAAGCCCTCCCTCATGTCCGCGCACAGCTCGGTCTGCGTACCGTCTGACTGGCGGATGTACAGTTTTTTGCCTGCATGGACTGCGCAGCCTGCGCTGTCCGGCAGGGGGAACAGACCGTAAACCGGTGCGTCATAGGTGTGCTTGGTCTGCCAGCCCGTGCGTTTGACCAGATAATCATTCTGGTCGCAGATGAGGTTCTGCATGTCGGGCGAGCGCGAGAGCGGCAGCTTGGTCGGATGGGTGCGGAAGTCCACACCGCCGAAGTTGCTGACAACGGTTTCGCGTATGGTTTCAGGCTGGGGAAATTGATAGGCGCGCATCAGATCATCTCCTGTACGGCGGTCAGCTGCGCAGGACAGTGACACAGCAGACGTTCGGCGTATTCCGAAGCAGCCCAGTTGAATTTTGCCTTATCGTCATCTGCTACGAGCAGCGCCGCCAGCCCGTACGGAAAGCATTCGCTGACAAGGCAGCCGTCCGCAGGGATGTCTTCCTCCAGAGAGGTCAGACGCGGCGGCATGGTAAACGGCTCTTCGTGCTGTGCAATGCGCAGTGCGTTGATTTCGCGCAGGCTGTTGGTCAGCAGCTGGTTGAGCGCGCCCAGCGCAAATTGCTCGTAGTACGCGCCGGTATCGCGCGTTTCGCTTAAAAGATTGAGCGCGGCGTAATAGCATTCAGTTCCGGTCATAAAAACTCCTTTCCTCCGGTTGCGTCACCGGAAAGCGGCGGCTGCGGCCACTGCCGGAGCAGTGGCCGAACAGCCGGTCATGGGTCAGCCTGCGACCACGGGGGACGGATATTTGCTTCCGTCGGTTGCAAAGGCGCGGATCTGACAGCCTTCCTCGGCGGTCAGTTCGGTTTCGGACACATAATCCTTGGCGGAATCCGAGTAACGCGGATCGGAGCCGTCCAGCGTATAGCGGATCGTGCCGGTGCCGGTGATCTTCTTGCCCGAGATGCTCGGCGCAGCAGAGATCGAGCCGGTTGCGACCAGTGCGTACACGCCGCCGCACTTTGCGCCCAGCACATAGGCGTCATAGTAGTGGCGGCCTTCGATCAGCGCGCCGGACACGCCGACCGGGTCTTCATGCACCTTCGCGTCCGCGATCTTGTACGGCATGAGCACCGCATCCTTGTGCGTGACGAGGAAATAGACGTTTTCGGGCAGATAGGACTTCGGTACGCGCACAACATTCATGCCGAATACTTCGCCGCACACGCCCTTGGCGATGGACTGACGCGCGAGCACGTCCACGCCTGCGAATTCGTCCGAGGTGCAGACCAGCTTGTACATTTCGCTGGTCAGATACAGATAGCGGTTGTCGTCCGGCACCAGCGCGTCGTCCAGCGCCTGCGAAGCGTCCGCGATCTTGGAAATGATGTTCGATTTGGTCGGCTTTTCGCTTTCTGCCAGCGTGCCCGCCATGGTGACAAAGCGCTGGAACGCATACTTGTCCGCCGCCGGGGTGGACTTTTCGTTCAGCTGCAGGCGCAGCATGTCGGCGGCGTTCTTGACGAGGTTCTGGTCGAGGTTGTTGCCCTTGTCGATGGTCAGCGTGAATGCCTTGTCCTGCGTCATGGTCAGTTCCTGCACGACGTCCTGCATTTCGGTCACATCGCCGTAGCGCTTGAGACCGCCGTCGCGGTCGTAATCGACCTCTTCCACCGTGATCGGCGTGTATACCTTGAGGGTTTTTACGCCCGTCAGATCGAAGGTCTCGGCGGTCTTGCCCTTGATGAAGGATGCGCGGGTGAATACTTCTGCGATTTGGTCGGAATATTTGGTTGCAAGATTGATAGCCATAAGTATAATACCTCCTGATTATACGATTTGTTTACTTGCCCAGCAGCGCGAGGGTGACCGGGTCAACGCCTGCGGGTTCGCCGTCCGACTGCGCCGGGCCGACCGCTGCGCGGCGGTTCTTCTGATTCATTTCGAGCGCGGCCAACTCGTCCTTGAGCGTCAGAATCTCCCATTTGCGGTAAGCCGAAACGAGCGAGCCTTCCTGCTGTGCCCACTCCCATACCTGCGGCGGGATTTCCTCCGGCCGGACATCCGGATATTCCTCAACGAACGCCGCATAGATCTGGCCGTTGGGCATGCCGTTTGCCGCGCGGTTGCGGCGGATGTAAGCGTTCTGCTTGGAGAGGCCGAGGCTTGCCGCCTGAATCAGCTCCTCCAGCGTCAGCTGGCGCATTTCGCCATCCACCGGCACCGGAAAGGTCTGCTGTCCGGCCTGTGCCGTCTGGTCACCCGTGTTCTGTGCGGCCGCGCCCTGCGCGAACGGGTCTACTGTCGGAGCAGCTGCTGCATTCTGCGCGGATTGTGTCGGCGTGGCAGTCGGCTTACTGCTTGTTTTCTGTCTGGTTTGCATTTGTATTTACCTCCTTTTGCTGCTGTCGCTGCATGCGGAGTGCGTGCAGCAGGTCATTTTTGCCGCGCACCTGATAGTCAGGCACGTTCTCCAAATACACCAGCGGGTCGGTGATGACACCGCTTTCAAGCAAATGGTCGTTGGTCATGGTCTGCATGGTTTCCGACCAGTAGCTTGCCGCGCCCACATCCACCTGCAAGCGCAAATCCTGCCCGGCGAGCTGGGAAAAGTCAAAGCTCTGTCGGTAGGGCGTTTCGCCCGGCTCGTCCGCAACCACGACCGTGCGCACGCCATAGTGCGCGCCCATCAGGTCGAGGAAGATGCGTGCCCAGTCCTCGGTGAAGCGGTAAAACTCCATCTTGGTCAGTTCAAGCGGGGCGGCGGTCGCGTTCTGCACCGCCACGATGGCGGAGGTGTTGTCGGGCTTGACCGTACCGAGCGCGGCTTCGCTCGCGCCCATCAGCTCGGCGGTGTCGTTCATCATCTGCTTGAGCAGCGCCAGCACCTGCGAGGAGATATCGGGCGCCTTGAACGCGGTGGCAATCGCTTCGTTCGGGTTGCCGCGCATGCCGACCGCCTTGCCCACATCGTTCGACCATCCGTTCGGAAAACGGGTCATGTCGTAGATGATTTTGGGGAAGGCCACCTGCTTGATGCACTGTACATACATCGAATACAGCTTGTTGATGGCGATCTGGTTGGGGATGGCTTCGGTCAGCGGGCTTTCGCCGTGGCACGAGCCGCGCACGCGGTTCCAGCACAGGTGCGTGACCGGATAATAGCGGTAGTGCAGCTCTTTTTCGCGCATGACGGTTGCGGTGCGTGTGGTTTTGGTAAACGCCACGCCGTGTTCGGTTTTGCGCATGTGCAGCAGTACGGTCACGCGGTCGTTTTCGCCGTTCAGGCGATAGCGCAGATAGTCCTCGTTGTCGTCCGGCACAATCGCCTCCGCTTCTGCTGTGGATAGGCCGTTGTCCCGTGCTTCCTTGCGCACTTCGTCCACATCGCGCCGCATGGCGAGGATTAAATACGGCTGGCGCTGCACCTCGTCGCAGGCCGGGTTGCCGAAGCACACGTTGGTCGAATCGATCAGCTCGGCCACGATATCGCCCTTGACCGCCTGCCCTGTTTCGAGCGCGGGGTCGAAGTGCATGTAGAAGCATGCATCGCCGTCGACGCAGGCGTTTTTAAGCAGCGGACGACCGAGGGCTTTGACACCCGACCGCTCAATCGCGGATGCGAACGCGCGCTCGAGCACGCGGGCGGTCTTGCGGCCGTCGCCGTCCATGTCGAACGGCTGCGCGCGTACCGCGACATCGTCTGAGACCAGCATGGACACAAACAGGTTGACGCAGCGGCGCAGCACGTTGAAGATCAGAGGGTCGAGCGACTGCACGCGCAGTCCCTCCCACTGACGGCCGAGATAAAACGCCTCGTTGCGGCGCACGCGGTCGTACAGGCCGATCGAGCGTTTATAGTCGCGGTCACGTTCGTATTTGCGCCAGATGGCGGCGGGGGACGGATCAAATTTCATCGCTCATGTCCTCCCGTCCGTAAGCCATCAGCGCAGCCAGATCGCGGCTGAGCGCATCATCCGCAGGCGTGGGCATGTCACTGCCGCCCTTTGCGGGACGCTGCGGCAGCCGCAGACCGCCGGACACGACCGCACCGGTCAGCACCAGCAGCGCCGCGCCGATGCAGTAAAGTAAAATGGTCATTGGGTTCCTCCTTTTCAGTACGCGAGAAATGCGCCGATTTCGCAGTCGTACATGGTTTGCTGTGCGGATGCAGGCGGCTCGTACACCGTCGCGGCATAACCGCGCAGCGCGTCGGGCGCGTGGGTCAGTTCGTGCGGCGTGTTCGCCACGTCGGACGGGTTGCGCGTGTCGTGCTGCAAAGCAGGCAGCGTGCGGATCAGGTTGCGGCAGGTGTCGAAGATGGTCAGTCGCGGGCGCGGCTGTCCTTGTTCGTCCTTACGCGGGGCGAGCAGCTCGTGCAGCGCCAGCCAACCGGCGACGCGCTCGTTGCAGCTTTTGTCAAAATCCAGTCCGCAGTCCGCGAACAGTTCGACCGCGCTTTTGCCGGTCTCCTGCCGCCGGTTCCAAAGGTCGGGCGGGGCAAGCCGGCAGTCGATATGCTCGCCGGACAGTTCGCAGGCGAGAATCGCCGCCGCGGCTTCCGAGATAATCAAACCGGACTGATATAACTCTCTGTATACGATGCTGTACCCGTCCGGGCTTTGCGCGATCCAGAGCGCCGCCAGCATGTCCAGACCGTAGTCGATGGTCAGATACCGCCGCCAGTCCCGCGGGATGGCGTGTGGTTTGACAACATGCAGATCGGGGCTGAACTCGCTGAAGTACCGTCCCTCGTCCAGTTCCCACATCCCGTCAAGCAGCGCGCAGCGGTCGCGTACAGACAGCAGCCGCAGTCGCTTTTCGTATCCTGCATCCGCACGGCGCAGGAAGGGGTTGTCCGTCAGTCGCGCGGGCAGGAACAGCCGCGAGCCGCCGTCGAATTCGGTTTCGGTGTCGGGCGGCATCGGGTCGATGTACCGTGCCTTGACCCATTGATGCCCCACGCCGCCCGGATTGGTCGTGCTCTTGACCTGCTTGGGATAGCCGTTTGCCCCGCGCACGCGCGAGATCAGATAGGTGAATTGGCTTTCGGTGAAGTGGGTCAGTTCGTCAAAACGCAAAACATCATATTCCGCACTCTGGTACTTGGTCACGTCGCTTTCCGCATCGCAGTAGCCGAACTCGAGTGTCGAGCCGTTTTTGAACTGCCACAGGTGGTCGCTGACCTTGTAACTGGCGATCAACTGCGGGAACAGCCGCAGCGAAGCGGGCACGAGCGAACGTTCCAGCTCCGGCATGGTTCGCCGCAGCATGAGTTGCCGCGAACCGGGGTAGCAGACAGCGAACCGCAGTGCGTCGAGCAGCTGCCCGTGGCTCTTGCCGCCGCCTGCTGCGCCGCCGAACAGCGTTTCGAACGCGCCCGACTGTACGAATGCCGCCTGCCGCGGGGTTATGTCGTATCCGATCGTGTGTCCACGATCCGAAACACGATTTCGATCGGCGCGGGTTCCTGTTCCTCGCCGCCCAGCATCGCGCCCTTGCCGACTGTCCGGTCGAGGATCTCCTTGATCGCGCTCAGGCGGCTGTTGGCGGGTGCGTCTGCATCCCCGGCGATCTCGTAGAGCATCTCGACGAGTCTCCCGGGGGCGTCTGAACTTCGCAAGATGGCATCATCTCCTTTGGGGGTGGATTTGCTTGTCTTCCCGTGAGTCAAAGAATAGCCGAGAAGGGAAAGAAAAACAAGAACAAATGTTTGACCCTTTTTCGGGCTTGCAATTTATTGCCCTCTGCGGTATCCTGAATAGGAAATGGGAATATACAGGGGGAAAAACAAGCATGCAAAAGATCAAACTGATCGCGCTCGATCTGGACGGAACGGCGCTTACGCCGGAGAATACGGTGTCTGCGGCAACGATCGACGCCGTGCGTCGTGCGCGTGAGGCGGGCGTGCATGTCGTGATTTCGACCGGGCGCATCTGCGGCGAGGCGCGCGATTTTGCTGTCGAGATGCAGACGGACGATCTGATGGTGACGGCGGGCGGCGCGTCCATTTCGCGCGTGTCGACCGGACGGTGTACCATGCGCATGTCCATGCCGTGGGAGGACGCGGTGCGCGCGGCCGCGGCGGTGGAGCGCATCGGCCTGACCGTTATGGTCTATGTAGGGGAAACGCTGCTCATCACGCCTTACGACGAAATGGAGTTCGGCAAATATAAATCCAACGAAGGCTATCTCGCGGTCAAGCAGGTCGTGCCTTCGATTGCGGAATATATTGCGGATGGGCATGTTTCGGTCGATAAGATTTTTGCCCGCAGCAAAGACCCGGTCACGCTGGATATGGTGCGCAATCAGATTCGTCAGATCCCGGGCGTGCGCGTGATGAGCTCGGCGGCGGATAATATCGAAGTGGTCACGCCTGCGGCGGATAAGGGCAATGCTCTGGGCATGCTGTGCCGCGAACTGGGCACCGACCTGTCGCACGCTGCCGCGATCGGGGACAGTGAAAACGATCTGGAAATGCTGCGCGCGGTCGGGCTGCCGATCGCCATGGGCAACGCCAACGAAGCGGTCAAGGCGATCTGCAAACGGCAGACGCTGACCAACGCCGAGGACGGCGTGGCCGCCGCGATCGACCGCATTCTGGCAGAGAACGGATAAACGGGCGAAACATGGCATTTTTGCGGAAAAAGGTGGTATCCTGCGCGCGGATATGCTATAATAAATTCGTATGTAATATTTGCCCCATTAAAAGGAGACATATCTAATGAGTTTATGGTTTGCGATTGTGCAAGGACTGGTGCAGGGCCTGACTGAGTTTCTGCCGGTGTCGTCATCCGGCCATCTGGTGCTGGTGCAGACGCTGTTCGGAGACGGTGTGGAGACCAACTATATGCTGTTCAACGTCCTGTTGCACTTCGGCACGCTGCTGAGCGTCATCGTTGCGTTCTGGAAGGACATCAAGGAGCTGTTTGTCGAGTTCTTCGGCTGGATTCATGACGGCTTCAAGATCAACGGCCATCCGTACCGCCGGTTCATCGTCATGCTGCTGCTGACCATCGTGCCGATGTTTGCGATCCTGCCGATCAAGAGCACGCTGGAAGGGGCGTTTTCCTCTCCGCTGCTGGTCGGTATGCTGCTGCTCGTGACGGCGGCCGTGCTGTTCCTGTCGGAAAAGGCGCCGAAAAAGCACAAGACCGAAGAAAATGCCACCTGGCTGGATGCGCTGATCGTCGGCATCGGCCAGTGCTTTGCCGTTCTGCCCGGCCTGTCCCGCTCTGGTACCACCATCTGCACCGGCCTGTTCCGCGGCTTTTCGCGTGATTTTGCCGTGCGTTTCGCTTTCATCATGTCCTTGCCGGTCATTCTGGGCGCGAATATTCTCGAGCTGGTCGATGCGTTCAAGGACCCGGCGGCAGCTATGGGCGACGTATCCGTTGCCTGCTATCTGGTGGGCATTATTGCGGCGATGCTGTCCGGCCTTGCGGCCATCCGCATGGTGCGCTTTGTTTCCAAGCGCGGCAACTTCCGTCCGTTCGTGGTATACTGCACCCTGATCGGTACCATCACCATCGTGGTGAGCCTGATAAAAATGATATAATGCCGCCTGCGGATATCCATGCCGCAGCGGTTGAGAAAAGTTCCGGATAACGGGACTTTTCTTCGTACTGAACCGAAAAACACCGGCTGTCTGCCGGTGCAAACCGCGCGCTGTGCCGCGCGGGAAAGCAAATAAAGCGAGGGGAAAAACACGTTGGCTGCAAAGAAAACCACAACCAAAAAAACTGCGTCGCGCGGGAAAGCCACCGCGCGGCGTGCGCCCGAGCCGGAGCCTGTCCTGTCCCGCGCCACATGGGGCGCTATCTGGGGCGTGCTCGGGCTTTTGTGCCTGCTGGCGATTTTGCCGATCGACGGCGTGCTGCTGGAATGGCTGCACCGCGGCATCGGTGCCATGATCGGCAAGGGCGCATACCTGCTGCCGTTTGCGCTGCTGGCGCTGGCGGGACTGCTGTTTGCGCGGCAAAAAGGGCCGGTGCGGCTGCGCGGCGTGAGCATTGCGCTGCTGCCGTTGTTCTTCGGCGGCATTGTGCATGCATTTGCCTGTGCAAACGAATATGATTTTTCGATGAAAACCCTATTCGCCCTGCTGACGACCGGCATGGAGGGGAAGTCCGGCGGTTTGCTGGCGGGCGGCCTGTATATCGTGCTGGAGTGGGCAGTGTCTTCGGCGGGGGCGCTGCTGGTGCTGCTGGTGCTGACGGTCACGGCGATTCTGGTTGCCTGCCGCATCACACCGCAGGCGCTGCTGGAGATGTTCCGTCCGCCGGAATACGAGTATGAGGACGAGGAAGAGCGCGAGCGTTACGAAGCGCCGCCCAAGCTGCCCAATGTGCATGAGGCGGTCAATGCGCATGTGCAAAAGCGTGAGGAGCGCCGCGCCGCACGCCGCAAAGCGGAGATCGATATCCCGATCGACACCGATCCGCCCGGCGAGGATAAGCCGGGGGCGGACCCAGATGCACCTGTGCGCCGCATGCACGGCAGCAAGCCGATGGCGCCGGACGAATATCTGCGCTCGCTGAAGGAACAAACCACGGGCGAGCAGGTAAGCATCCTCGATCTGGTGGAGAACCGCGAAGAGGAAGAAGCACCGGTCGAGCCGTCGCCCAAGCCGGAGAAGGCAGAAAAGCCGGAAAAGGCGGAGAAAATCAGCGAGGACGAGCAGGCCGAACTGAGCGAACAGATGGACGAGAACCAGAAAGCGCCTATGCCGGTGTATGATTATCCTCCCATCGAGCTGCTCGCCAAGGGCAAGCATGCCTCGGTCGCGGGTGCGGAAGCCGAGCTGAAAGAAAATTCCGAGTGCCTGATCGACACGCTCGAATCGTTCAATATCGACGCACAGATCATCGGCATCGTGCGCGGCCCGTCGGTCACGCGGTTTGAGTTGACCATCCCGCGCGGCATCAAGATCTCGCGTATCACCGCGCTGGCGGACGATATCGCGCTGTCGCTCGGCGCGGCAAACGTGCGTATCGCGCCCATTCCGGATAAAATTGCGGTCGGCATCGAGGTGCCGAACAAAACGGTCAACACCGTGTTTATCCGCGAGTGTATTTCGTCGCCCGCGTTCACCAACGCGCGCAGCCGCCTGTCCTTTGCCGTCGGCAAGGACATTACCGGTAAGCCGGTGATCGGGGACATTGCCAAAATGCCGCATATGCTGATTGCCGGTACCACCGGTTCTGGTAAATCGGTCTGCATCAACTCGATGCTGATTTCACTTTTGTACAAGTCCACGCCCGAAGAGGTGCGCCTGATTATGGTCGACCCCAAAATGGTCGAGCTGGGCAACTATAACGGCATCCCGCACCTGCTCATTCCGGTCGTGACTGACCCGAAAAAGGCGGCGGGTGCGCTCAACTGGGCGGTGGGCGAGATGGAGCGACGCTACAAGCTGTTTGCCGACCATCAGGTGCGTAACCTGGTCGGGTATAACGACCTGATGCGCGCCGAGCGTGCCAAGGCGGAAGCCGAGGAGAGCGCCGCGCCCGAACAGTATCAGGTGCTGCCGCAGATCGTCATTGTTATCGACGAGCTGGCTGACTTGATGATGGTCGCCGCCAAGGAGGTTGAAACCTCGATCTGCCGTATCGCGCAGAAAGCGCGTGCCGCAGGCATGCATCTGGTCGTTGCGACCCAGCGTCCTTCGGCGGATGTTATCACCGGTATCATGAAGGCGAACATCCCGTCCCGCATTGCGTTTGCGGTGGCAAGCCAGATCGAGTCACGCATCATTCTGGACACGACCGGCGCGGAAAAGCTGATCGGCAAGGGCGATATGCTGTATGCACCGCTGGGCGAGGGCAAGCCGACCCGAGTGCAGGGCTGCTTTATTTCGTCTGATGAGATTGAATCGGTCATTGCGCATATCAAGCAGACAAGCACTGCCGAATATAATGAGGAGATCTTGGAGCATATCGAGCGTCAGGCCGAACAGGTGGACAGCAAGGGCGGCGGCTCGTCCGGTGACGCGAGCGGCGACGAGGACGAGATGATCGAGGAAGCGATCGACGTCATTATGGACTGCCGTCAGGCGTCCACGTCCATGCTGCAGCGTCGGCTCAAGCTGGGCTATGCGCGCGCCGCACGCATCATCGACCAAATCGAGGAACGCGGCATCATCGGCCCGTCGGAAGGTTCCAAGCCGCGGCAGATTTTGATTACTCGGGACGAATGGCAGGAAATGAAGCTGCGGCGGCACGATATCCCATAACCATGTAAGGAGGAATCCCTATGTCTTTTACGAAAATCAACATTGCGGAACAGTCTTTTAACCCGTTTGACCTGATCAGCAAGCAGTGGATGCTGATTTCTGCCGGTACGGAGGAGAAGTGGAACACCATGACCGCCAGCTGGGGCGGTGTGGGCGTGATCTGGGGCAAGCCGTCGGCAACCTGCTATATCCGCCACAGCCGCTATACCAAGGAGTTTGTTGATAACTCTGAGTATTATACGCTCTCTTTTTTACAGGATGGTCACCGCGACGCACTCAATCTGCTGGGCACCAAGTCCGGCCGCGATATCGACAAGATGCATGACAGCGGCCTGACGCCGGTCATGGTAGAGGGTCAGCCGGCTTTTGCAGAGGCGGAGCTGGTATTGGTTTGCCGCAAGCGCTGCAAGAGCGACATCGCGCCTGAGGATATCCTCCAGCAGGAGACGCTCGATAAGTGGTACAGCGATCAGGATTACCATACCATGTATATCGGGGAAATTGTTGCGGCGTATCGAGCGGAAAAATAAAAAACGTCACAGATTGTTCACCAAACCGACAGGCCTTCGGGGGTATACTGGAAGAAAGCAGCTGTGGTTTGTGCCCAGCCGCCGGGATTCAGCCCGAAATCGGAGGGAATAGCAGTGAAGAAAAGAATATACAGCCTGCTGCTGGCAGTCACGCTCTTGTTGGGGATGCTGCCGAGCGCATTTGCAGGCTATGAAAATTTTAGCGCGGAGACGACGTATACGCCGGGGCAGTTCACCGATGTGTCGGAGGATGCGTGGTTTGCAGATAACGTGCGCGCGGCCTATGAATACGGTCTCATCAACGGCCAGTCGGCCACCCGCTTTGCGCCGGACAGCTCGCTGACCGTGGCCGAGGCGATCAAGCTGGCAGCCTGCCTGCACAGTATTTACCACACCGGCAGCGCGGAATTTGCGACCTCGTCGCCGTGGTACCAGACTTATGTAGACTATGCGCTGCAAAACGGCATCCTGCGCGCTGCACGTTCGGACTATACGCAGCCCGCGTCGCGTGCGGTGTTTGCCTCTGTGCTGGCGGCATCGCTGCCGTCTGAGGCGCTGACCGCCATCAATACCATTGAGGACGGCGCGATTCCGGATGTATCCATGTCCGCTTCCTATGCGGATGCGGTTTATCTGCTGTATCGTGCCGGCGTGCTGACCGGTTCGGACAGCGCGGGGCGGTTCATGCCGTCGGGCACGATCAAGCGCAGCGAGGCTGCCGCCATCGTCACCCGTATGGCAGACCCGAACCTGCGGCGTACGGTTTCGATTGCAGCATCGGCTGAACTGACGGCAAGCGAAATTTACGAACGGTGCATGCCTGCGGTGTTCAAGCTGTATTCGTATGATATGCGCGGCAATGTGCTCAGTATGGGCAGCGGCGTGCTGCTCAGTGCGAACGGAGACGCGGTCACCTGCGGACATGTTGCCAACGGGGTGCAGCGTTTGGTCGCGGAAATGCAGGACGGCACCAAGCGGGAGGTCACCATTTACGATATTGACACAACGGCGGATATCTCGCATATCCGCGTGGTGGGCAGCGGTTTGCCGTATCTGGAAACCTCGAACGAGGTACAGACAGGGGATACCGTGTATGCGCTGGGTTATCCCGGCGGCGGCAGCGCGAAGGTGACCACCGGCGTGGTGACCGACACGCAGAATCAGGATTATCTGACAACGCTGATTGAATCGACCGCGTCGGTCATCAGCGGCAATTCGGGCGGCGCGCTGGTGGATGCGCAGGGCCGTCTGGTCGGCGTGACGGTCAGCAGCCGCGACAGCGGCAGCCCCTCGTATTCGGTTCCGATCTCGGTTCTGGAAACGCTGGAGGGCAGTACGGCGGTCAGCCCGGCGGTTTATACCAGCACGCATCGGCCGGATGCCTCGAATTGCTATGAGAAGCTGTATCCGGTGCCGGATTTCGGTGCGGTCGCCGGTGTGCCGCTGCTGGGCAGCATCAAGGATCGCGGCACAACGTATTTCTACTATCGCCTGTCCGACCTGAGCGGGGACGGCACGCGGCAGTTGCTGCAATACTATGCCGCACTCAACAAAAATACTTTCTATCAGTTCTCGGATGGTGTGTTTACCTCCTCGGCGGGGTATTTGCTGTCGGTCAAAATGGTAGAAACCACATATCGCGGTGAAGAGGCGCTGGGCATTTGCGTGTCCGGTATCTCCTCGCAGCCAATCGGCGGTCTTGTACAGGCCGCCGATCTTTTTTCTGCAAGGATTTGTGCATATTGCTGCGCCGCATGAATGTATTCTGGCATTTCGTTCGATTTCACAAAAAGTGTGCAAAAAGTACGGTATATGATAAAAAACTTAATTTTTTTGTTGAATAATGCGAAAGAAACGATAAAATATACAAGTAACATTGCGTGGATTTTGCGGAAATGGCAATAGAATCCATCATTTTGCACAAGAAGTAAATGGCAAATAGGTGAATTTCCACAATGGAACACGATGCATCCTGCATGCTATAATATTCTTGCGTGATTGAAGTGTGTTTAAGAGAGCACCAAACGAAATGGAGGAAAAGACCCAAATGAAGAAGTACGTTTACATGTTCCCGGAAGGCAACGGAAAAATGCGTGAGCTGCTTGGCGGCAAGGGCGCGAATCTGGCCGAAATGACCGGACTCGGCATGCCCGTACCGCAGGGCTTTACCATCACCACCGAGGCCTGCACCCGGTATTATGAGGACGGCAAGACGATCTATCCGGATATTCAGGATCAGATCCTTGAGTACCTCGATAAATTGGAAAAGGTCACCGGAAAGACGCTGGGCGATCCGGAGAAGCCCCTTCTGGTTTCGGTTCGTTCGGGCGCGCGCGCTTCCATGCCCGGCATGATGGATACCATCCTGAATCTCGGCATGAACGATGAGATCTGCGACGCAGTCGCAACACTGACCAATAACCCGCGCTTTGCGCGTGACTCTTACCGCCGCTTCATTCAGATGTTCTCGGACGTCGTTATGGAGCTGCCCAAGTCCACCTTCGAGACCTTCATCGACCAGGTCAAGGAGAAGAAGGGCGTCAAGATGGACAACGAGCTGGACGCAGACGATATGAGCGAACTGATCGTCCTGTTCAAGGATCACTATAAGAAGTCCCTCGGTGAGGACTTCCCGCAGGACCCCAAGAAGCAGTTGATGGAAGCGGTTCGCGCGGTATTCCGTTCGTGGGACAACCCGCGTGCGAACACCTACCGCCGCATGAACGATATCCCGCACTCGTGGGGCACCGCAGTTAACGTGCAGTCCATGGTATTCGGCAATATGGGCGAAACCTCCGGCACGGGCGTTGCGTTCACCCGCAACCCGGCAACCGGCGAAAAGAAGCTGTACGGCGAATTCCTGATGAACGCACAGGGCGAGGACGTTGTGGCCGGTATCCGTACCCCGCAGCCGATCTCCGCACTCGCGGACACCATGCCCGAAGTGTATCAGCAGTTTGTGGATATTTCCTCCCGTTTGGAGCAGCACTACGGCGATATGCAGGATATGGAGTTCACCATTGAAAACGGCAAGCTCTATATGCTCCAGACCCGTAACGGCAAGCGCACCGCGCAGGCTGCTTTGAAGGTTGCGGTTGACCTCGTGGACGAGGGCGTCTGTACCAAGGAGCAGGCCATCATGAAGGTTGAACCCAAGCAGCTCGACGCGCTGCTGCACCCGACCTTTGTTCCGGCGGCTCTGGAAGCAGCTACTCCGATCACCACCGGCCTGCCGGCGTCTCCCGGCGCAGCTTGCGGCGCGGTTTACTTCACCGCGGAAGAAGCCGCAGCGGCTCACAAGACCGGCGCGAAGGTCGTTCTGGTTCGTCAGGAGACCTCGCCGGAGGATATCGACGGCATGGCAGTTTCCGAAGGCATCATGACCGCCCGCGGCGGTATGACCTCGCACGCGGCGGTTGTTGCGCGCGGCATGGGCACCTGCTGCGTCGCCGGCGTCAACGGCATCAAGGTTTCCGAAGAGGATAAGACCCTGACCTTTGCTGACGGCACCGTGGTCAAGGAAGGCGAGTTCATTTCGCTTGACGGCTCGACCGGTAACGTTTACCTTGGCAAGATCGAAACGCAGGACGCAGAGCTGACCGGTGATTTCGGCCGCTTCATGGGCTGGGCGGACGAGATCCGCACGCTCAAGGTGCGCACCAACGGCGATACCCCGCGCGATGCAACGCAGGCGCGCAAGTTCGGCGCGGAAGGCATCGGCCTGTGCCGTACTGAGCATATGTTCTTTGAGCCTGAGCGCATCAAGGCAGTGCGCGAGATGATTATTTCCGACACGGTAGAGCAGCGCAAGGCGGCGCTGGCTAAGATCCTGCCGATGCAGCGCGGCGACTTCGAAGCGATTTACCGGGCGATGGGCGGCCTGCCGGTCACCATCCGTCTGCTCGATCCTCCGCTGCATGAGTTCCTGCCGCAGGAGGATGAGGATATTCAGGAGCTGGCAAACGAGATGGGCGTTTCCTTTGAAAAGCTCAAGGGCAAGGTTGCCGATCTGCACGAGTTTAACCCGATGCTCGGCACCCGTGGCTGCCGTCTGGACGTGCTGTATCCGGAAATTGCTGAGATGCAGACCGAAGCAATCATTTCCGCTGCGATCAACGTCTGGAAGGAAGACGGCCTGAAGATCACGCCGGAGATCATGGTTCCGCTGGTATCCGAGATCAACGAGCTGCGCTTTGTCAAGAAGGTTATCAAGGCTAAGGCTGACGAGCTGATTGAAGCATCGGGCCTGAAGATGAAGTATATGATCGGTACGATGATCGAGACCCCGCGTGCGGCCGTTACCGCAAACGAGATCGCGCAGGAAGCGGAGTTCTTCTCCTTCGGTACCAACGACCTGACCCAGATGACCTACGGCTTCTCGCGTGACGACGTGGGCCGCATTCTGGAGACCTACTTCCAGAAGAAGATCCTCGAGTCCGACCCGTTTGCCCGCCTCGACCAGAACGGCGTTGGCAAGCTGATCCGCTACGCAGTAGCGGAAGGCCGCCGCACCCGTCCGGAAATCAAGCTGGGCATCTGCGGTGAGCACGGCGGCGACCTGTCCTCCGTCGAGTTCTGCCACAATGTCGGCCTGAACTATGTTTCCTGCTCGCCCTTCCGTGTGCCGATTGCCCGCCTCGCAGCGGCGCAGGCTCGCGTAAAGGAGCTTGGCAAGGCATAATTGTCGGATGCGCGATATAAAAATAACAAACAAAATGTCCTGCCCCATTCTGCGCAAGCAGAGCGGGGCAGGGCATACTTTTTTGTCGATTGGATGGATTTAGACAGGTTACTCATCATCCGTTCGACGGATTGGGTGTTGACAGACGGGTTTTGCAACTCGTATAATAAGACACATCAAAAATTACGGAGGGCATTTTATGAAACGAATTCCGCTGGCCCTGCTGGGTATTTCGCTGGCAGGCCTGCTGGCGCTGGGCGGCTGTTCCTCTGCTGAACAAAAGACGTTCACCGTCACGGATGAACAGGAGACGACCGACTCGCAGAGCGATGCCGGACAAACCACCGAGCAAGCCGGTGTGCTGAGCAGTTTTTCCACCACCGATCTGGACGGCAACACCGTCGATCAGTCGGTTCTGGCGGACTATGATTTGACCATGGTCAACGTGTGGGCTACGTTTTGCCGTCCCTGCATCAAGGAAATGCCTGATCTGGGCGAACTTGCGCAGGAATATGCCGATCAAAACGTGCAGATCGTCGGTCTGGTATCCGATGTGCTGAATACGGACGGCACGATCAGCGAGGAGCAGGTGCAGACCGCCCGCGATATCGTGGAGCAAACCGGCGCAAACTATCTGCATTTGCTGCCGTCGCAAGATCTGTTCGGCGTTTTGGGGCAGATTTCCGCCGTGCCGACCACGTTTTTTGTCGACAGCGAAGGAAAACAGGTCGGTTATGCTGTTATCAGTGCGCAGAGTAAGGACAAATGGGTAGAGACCATTGATGCCGCGCTGGCCGAGGTGCAGGCATGAGCTTTCTCCGCCGCAACCGCGCCGCCTTCATCACCTTGGCGGTCGCCATACTGTTTCTGGCGCAGGGCGTACTGCGCGAGGAAACGCAGATCGTGTTCCGTAAGGCGGTCAATATCTGCATGGAGTGTATCGGCCTTGGGTAAGCTGCGCGAACACATCCGTACCTGGGTGCAGCTGCTTTTTGCCGCGCTGACAAACGGCTACGCCGCCGGTTTTGCCAACGGCACCATTTACAAAGGCGCAAGCAAGCTGGTTTGCGTCCCCGGACTGAACTGCTATTCCTGCCCGGGCGCACTCGGTTCCTGTCCGATCGGCTCGTTTCAGGCCGTCATCACCAGCCGCACGAACAAATTCACCTTTTATGTGATCGGTTTTCTGCTGCTGTTTGGCGCATTGTTCGGCAGACTGGTCTGCGGCTGGCTGTGTCCGTTTGGGTTGGTGCAGGATCTGCTGCACAAGATCCCCTTTCCCAAAAAGTTGCGCCGTCTGCCGGGCGACCGCGTGCTTAAATACCTGAAATATATCATTTTGATCGGGTTTGTCATTGTTTTGCCGCTCACCGTGCTGGATATCGTAGGACAGGGCCAGCCTTGGTTCTGCAAATATATCTGCCCGTCCGGCACCTTGTTTGCCGGTATTCCGCTGATCGCATCCAACCCGCCGCTGCGCGCGGCACTCGGTTGGCTGTTCACATGGAAAATGGCGATTCTGGTCGTGCTGCTGGTGTTGAGCGTGGCGGTGTACCGCCCGTTCTGCCGCTATCTGTGTCCGCTCGGCGCGATTTACGGCTTATTTAACCCAATTGCACTGTACCGCTTCCGCATTGATGCGGAGAAATGCACGCAGTGCGGCGCATGCCGTCATGCCTGCAAGCTGGATATTTCGGTTTGGGAAACGCCCAACAGCGCGGAATGCATCCGCTGCGGCGATTGCCGGCGCGCCTGTCCACGTGGCGCCATTGATACGGTCAATCCCTGCCCCGTGAAGCGGAAAAAAGACGCTTAAATCCGCTGCGCGCATTTTTTCATCGCAGGGAGAGAAAGATAATTGTCAACCTCTGTTGCATCGTGGTATAATAGGTATATCATGTATGGCAACGCATCCAACCAACACGCAAATCTTTAGGGGGAATTTTCTTGACTGCTGTATATGCCATTCCGGTATCCGCCGTGAATCCGGACGACGGCGCATCGCGCGCCAGACTGTCCCGCGGCCGTCTGGAACAGATAGACCGGCGCCACGGCACAGCTAGAGCGCAGGGCTTTGCGGCATCGCTCTTGCTGGAATATGCGGTCTCGCAGCAGTTTCCCTGGGTGGTTCATCCGCTTGCGATTTCGATTGCCGAAGGCGGAAAGCCCTATCTGGTTTCCGAGCCCGGCATTCATTTCAGCCTGTCCCACTCGGGGGACTGGGCTGTGTGCGCGCTCAGCGACCATCCGGTCGGTGTGGACATTGAGCGCTGCGAGCCGGGACGGCGCGACATTGCCTCCCGCTTTTTCCATCGCGAGGAGGTGCGGTACCTCAACACGGTTCTGCCCTCTGCGCGGGATGACGCATTCTATAAACTCTGGACGCTCAAGGAGAGCTTTGTCAAATCCACCGGACGCGGCCTTGACCTGCCGCTGCGCAGCTTTTGGGTGGATATTCATCGGATGCCGCCGCGGCTGGATTGCGCGGAGGTCACCGGGAATTATTCGCTGTTCCTGCCCGAATTTGCTGACCGGGATTACCGCCTTGCGGTCTGTGTGGAGCAGGCGGGCGCAGAGCAGCCGCTGCTGCACATCATGAAATAATCTATGCAAATGAAAAGGACGATGCATCTGCATCGTCCTTTTTCTTATGCCTTTTTCTGTTCATATGCCATGCGAACCGCAGTTGCCAGCTGGTCAGAACAGCTGGTGCCCTTGCCGCCGCAGGAAATGCCCTTGAAATAGCCTTCGATCTGCTCGACGGTCATGCCCTCGACCACGCGGCTGATGGCCTGTAAGTTGCCGTTGCAGCCGCCCTGAAAGGAAACGTTGTGTACTTTGTCCCCCTCCATATCGAAGGAGATCCGCATGGGGCAGACCCCGCGCGGCTTGTAATCAAAATGCTGCATTGTGCTTATTATCCTCCTCACAGCAGCGTGCGGATATAGTCCGCCGCCTGCTCAAATGTTTCCGCTTCATAGTACGGACGGTCGTCCTGCGGTGGCGGAAGTTTGGTCCAGTTGAGCCAGACCCCCGCGATGCCGACGTCCATCGCGCCCTGTATGTCGTGCCGGAAGTTATCGCCTACCATCGCGGCCTCACCCGGCAGACAGCCGCACTTTTGCAGCGCCAGCCAGAAAATCGGCGCGCCCGGCTTATCCATGCCGGCCTCTTCGCTCGCAACCAGGTAGTCGACCTGATCGGCAAGACCGAGATGCTCCAGCTTTTCCATCTGGATATCCGCCAGCATATCCGTGCATACCGCGGTTTTAACGCCTGCCTGCCGCAAATCGGCCAGCAGCTCGGTCACGCCCGGGCGCAGCTCCATTTTTTCCAGCACGGCATCCCAGTAGACGCGGTGCGCCTGACGGGAATAGCGGATGGCGTTGCAGCCCAGCCGCTCAAGTGCGCCCTGCGCGAACAGCACGCGGTCATGTACCGGCGGCATGCCGGGCTGCTGCCGTCCCAGCCGATGGCGGTTTGCGTGAAACGCCTGCAAAAACGTATCGCCGGGGATGCCCAGCGTTTCCTCTGCCCAGATGGCAAGGCGTTCATATGCATATGCGTCGCAGGCTCCGAAACTGCTGTAAAATGTGTCATCCAGATCGAAAAATACTGCTTTTAGTCCCATAAATCCCTCACAGAAGTTTTTCGTTATACACCGCGCGGCTGCCGCCGACAAATTTGGCGCGACGGCGTGCGCAGAGCAGCATGGCCTCGCCAATGTGCTTGACCTCGATGCGCAGCGGTACGACCACCGGCTTGATGTGCATGCCGATCAGCGTTCCGCCGATGTCCATGCCCGCGGATGCGGACTGCTTGAGGGTTTCGACTGCGACCGGGTCGGCAAACCGCTTGTAAGCGGTCGTTGCGAACGAACCGCCCGCCTTGGGCTGCGGGATGACGTTGACCTCATCCAGCCCAAACCGTTCGTACGCAGCGCGTTCAACCACCAATGCGCGGTTGAGGTGTTCGCAGCACTGCGCGGCAAGGTAGATATCGCGTTCGTGCAGGACACTGTAAATGCCCTCGAATATCGCCTCTGCCACCTCGACGCTGGAATGCGTGCCGATCTTCTCGCCGCATACTTCGCTCGACGAGCAGCCGACCACAAACAAATCCCCGGCGCGCAGCTTTGCCGCGTCACATACCTGTGCCGCTGCTTTTGCGCTCTGTTCTCTGATTTCAGAAAGCTCCATGTTTCATGCCTCCTTTGATAGTTACAGTATACCACAGTTTATCCATGCTTTCACCGTCTTTTTTCCTGCGGCATACATTGAAATTGAGGCGAGCCCTCAAACCGACAAACAAGGAGCAACTTGCATATGAATACGACCAATCCTTCGGGCGATCAGGCGCTGCCTGCGGACAGCATTGATCCCCGTCTGCTTGCGCTTGCCATGGCATTTGTGCCGGCGCAAAGCTTTGATACGCCGTATGAACCCGCGCTGGCTTTCAGCCGCGGCACGATTTTTCCGGCGCTCGATAAACCTTTCCTCGGAGAGGAGGCCGTTCCGCAATGACCGAACGCGAAAAACTGCTCAGCCGTGTACGCATGTATGATTTTGCGCTGGTGGATGTCATCCAGTACCTTGACGGACACCCGAAGAATGCTGCGGCGCTGGCCTATTACAGCAAAATGCGCACCGCTTTCGACAAGGCAGCAGCCGAATATGAGGATGCTTTCGGCCCTCTGACCGCACGCGAGGTGGATACCCGCGTTGGCAATTGGCGCTGGATCGACGACCCGTGGCCGTGGGAAGGAGAGGATAACTAATGTGGTCATACGATAAACGCTTACAATATCCCGTCAAAATCAAAAATCCCAACCCGCAGACGGCAAAAATTGTCATTACACAACTTGGCGGACCGGATGGTGAAATTGGTGCGGCGATGCGATACCTCAACCAGCGCTACACCATGCCGTACAAGGAGGGCAAGGCGATCCTGACAGACATCGGCACAGAAGAACTTGCTCATCAAGAGATGATTGCAGCAATTGTCTATCAGCTGACCCGCAATCTGACGCCTGAACAGATCAAGGAGGGCGGCTTTGAAGCATACTTCGTCGATCACACGACCGGCATTTATCCGCAGTCTGCTGCCGGCGTTCCGTTTACGGCTGCCGCATTGCAAAGCAAGGGTGATCCGATCACGGATTTGTTTGAGGATCTGGCGGCCGAGCAGAAGGCGCGCACGACGTATGACAATCTGCTGCGCCTGATCGATGACCCGGATGTACGCGAACCGATCAAGTTCCTGCGTGCACGCGAAATCGTGCATTTCCAGCGCTTCGGCGATGCGCTGCGCGTGGTACAGGATCATCTGGACAGCAAAAACTACTATGCGTTCAACCCGGCAATCGACCTGCGCAAATCTGCACGTAAAACCGCGGCGTCTGCGGAAACGGATACTGCCGCAGTTTCGGAGCAGTGAGAAGCAGAAACGGGATGTAAAGCTAAAATAGCGGCTCAAAAAAGGGTGCTGACAGCATGGTCAGCACCCTTTTGGCTAAAAATAGGGAAGTTTTCTTGTGCAGGTGATTTTCGGAAAGAATACAATTTTCGTGTTGCATTGGTGTTGGCAGAGCAGCATCGACAAACTATAATGAACATTGTTCATATTGGGGTGATTATTAGATGAATGCCATTGTGACATCAAAAGAGGAAATCCTGAAAACGAGTCGGGAGTTGATGCAGCGGCAGGGCTGGTCGGCAGTCAATATCCGTTCGGTGGCAGCGGCTTGCGGTGTTTCGGTCGGATCTATTTATAACTATTTTTCATCCAAAACAGAGCTGATCGGCACCATCGTGGAAAGCATCTGGTGTGAGATTTTTCATCGTCCGGAGGATGAGGCGGCCTTTCAGGATATTCAGGTATGCATTGAATGGATGTATGAGCGCATGGAATATGGCTGCAAGCGATATCCCGGTTTTTTCGTGATGCACTCCTTAGGGTTCATGCAGGAGGATAAACCGGACGGCAGGCGGCGGATGCAGCAAACCCAGCAGCACATTCTGGATGGATTGTGCACGGTTTTGAAGCGTGATGCCAAGATTCGCCCGGATGCTTTTGATGAGCGATTTACGGCAGAAAAGTTTGCAGAGGTGCTGTTCACCCTGATGCTGTCCACGCTGCAGCGGCAGGAGCATGACCCATCGGTCGTTTTGGAAATCGTTCGCAGGACGCTCTATTGATCCATTCCGTTCGGGAATGGTTTTGTGCCGCAAACTGAACTATGTTCAAATGAAAGGATGAAGTAACGATGCAAGCAATGATGGAAACGCTTTTTGATATTGTGTATCTGTGTTCGGTCATCACCGTTGGAATTTTGATGATTCGGGACAGCCGGGGCAATCGCCAGTTCCACCTGTTTGGCTGGATGGCTGTGATTTTGGGAACAGGGGATGCCTTTCATCTGGTGCCGCGTGCGGTGGCGCTTTGCACCACGGGTCTGGAAAACTATACGGCGGCGCTCGGATTTGGAAAGTGTGTTACATCTATTACCATGACCATTTTCTATGTGCTGCTCTATTTTGTCTGGCGGCAACGGTATCAAGTCACCGGGCGTGGCGGCTTGACCGCAGCGGTATGCGGTTTGGCAGGCCTGCGCATCATTCTGTGCCTGATGCCGCAGAATCAGTGGTTGAGCGCGGATGCACCGCTGAGCTGGGGCATTTACCGTAACATCCCCTTTGCGCTTTTGGGGCTGCTGGTGGTTGTGCTGTTTTATCAGGCAGCGAAAAACCATCAGGACCGTGCGTTCCGCTGGATGTGGCTGACCATCGTATTGAGTTTTGCGTTCTATATTCCGGTGGTTTTGTGGTCAGATGCAGTGCCTTTGGTCGGCATTCTGATGATCCCCAAGACGTGCGCCTATGTATGGGCGGTGCTGATAGGCTATTTTGCCATGAAACAGGAGTGCAAATAAGTAAAAATAAAAGCGGCGTAGCTTAGGCTATGCCGCTTTTGCATTTAGTTGAGGATTTTGAGGAACAGCTCACGGTTGAACTGATGGTGGAACTGCTCGATCTGATCGGCAATGCTTTCGCAGCATTGCTTGACCTCCGGATTGGCCGAGCCGTTGGCATTGCGCTCCTTGAAAACGTGCCCCCACTCAGTCAGGTCGATTTTGAAAATGAAGTTGCTCGGAATGCTCAGCATATACAGACCGCGCTTGACATCCGGGTTGTCCGCCATATCCTCCCGGATGTATCCATTGACCGCCTTGACGTACTTGACCCCATTGTGCTCGATGGTCTGCGGCACCGCAAGGCCAAGTTCCTGCAAGGCAAGATCGGTCGGCAGGATCTTGTCCTGATACCATGCCGACATTTCGTAGGAGAAGGAAGCCAAGCGGGTGCTCGAACGGATAATGCGGTTGTTGAAACGCTTGGCATGTGCGTCCCAGTCGTCCTGACCGGCGCGGTGCAGCCCCTCTACGGTGACCGACATATCAATAAAGCGCAGCATGGTCGTGTGCTTCCAGCCCCATTTGGTCAGCTTGTCCATCCAGTCTGCAAATTCGGCAAAAGCGTCAGCCTGTGCGCTGTCATATTCCCGCAGGCCACCGTCCGCGCGCAGCACCGTGCGGCAAATTTCGCGGATATGCAATTCTTTTTCGCGCGTCCATGACCGCTTGCTCATAAACATGGAAACGATTGCATCGTCGATGCCCGAAATCTGATTCAAATACGTTTTCATCCGAGTTCCCCTCACTTTTTTACGTTGATTATAGCATGTTTGCCATCGCGTCGCAATATCCGACCGAAGAAATCCACACAGGACAGACCGCTCATGCACAAAATACATCGCATGAGCGGCCTTATCCAGTGCGGGATGCGCTGGGCATGGTCAGGCGTTCTCCTGCAGCGCGTCGCGCAGCTTTTCCAGCGCCCGTTTTTCAATGCGCGATACATAACTGCGCGAGATGCCGAAGCGTTTTGCGATCTCACGCTGCGGCAGCGGTGCTGCCATGCCGAGACCGTACCGGAGTCGTATGATTTCCCTCTCACGCGGGGAAAGCGCGGCGGCGAGCGCACGATGCATGGCAAGATAGCGGTCGTGTTCTTCTACTGCGGCAAGCCCGTCATCCTCGCAGCAGATGATGTCCTGCAAAGCCAGCGCATTGCCGTCGCCGTCGGTTTCGAGCGTGTCGGACAGTGATAATTCTCCCGCGTTTTTCCTCTTTTGCCGGAAGTGCATCAGCAGTTCGTTCTGAATGCATTTGGAAGCATAGGTCGCCAGACGGATGCTTTTATCCGCGCGGAAGGTGCTGACTGCTTTGATCAGTCCGATGGTGCCGATGGAAATGAGATCGTCCTGCTCGGCGCTGGAGGCATAGTATTTCTTTAACTGTTAAAGCAAAAGACCAATCCGGAGTTACCGGCGCATCCAAGCTGCTGTCAGGCTCTGTGCGGGTGGATGGGTATAACCGGCATTTGGACATCCTCTATGAGACTAAAATCCTGATATCCAGATAATTTTAAGGAAGAATAAAGCCCGGAAGTCGTTTAGGAGAAGGACTTCCGGGCTTCATCTGTCCCAAGGAGGTGATATTTTGGCTGTGGAGCTTTCCTATTATTATGGTTATGAAGCGGAGCAGTTCTCGTTTTACCGCATTCCAAAGTTACTTTTCACGGATAGTCGGTTTGCAAATTTGTCAACGGATGCTAAATTGCTATACGGTGTTCTGCTTGACCGTATGAGCCTTTCCATGAAAAACGGTTGGCATGACGAACTGGGGCGGATATATATTATTTTTACGCTGGAAGATGTAGCAGAGACGCTTGGTTACAAGACGGATAAGGCAATCAAATTATTTAATGAATTGGATAGGCAGAAAGGTGTTGGTCTAATTGAACGGGTACGAAAGGGTCAAGGTAAAGCCTCCCTGATTTATGTAAAAAACTTCGCCGGAGAATCAAGGTTCGGAAAAAACGAGCTTTCGAGTTCGGTCAAATCGAGTTCTAAACCTCGGAAAAACCGAGTTCTTGACTTCGGGAAAATCGAGTTCTAAACCTCGGAAAAACCGAGTTCTTGACTTCGGGAAAACCGAGTTCTTGACTTCGGAAAAACCGAGACTATTAATACTGAAGATAACGATACTGAAAGAGTAAGATAATAATACTTGGCCGAAAAAGAATAGTAGGAGGTGCCAACATGCACACAATCGCACTGGCCAACCAAAAGGGCGGAGTCGGAAAAACCACAACGGCAGCAAGCCTTGCTGTTGGTCTTTCCCGGCAAGGTAAAAAAGTTCTTCTTGTTGATGCAGATGCCCAAGGAAATCTTACCCAGCTTCTAGGTTGGGAACAGCCGGATGAGCTGCATTTCACCCTGGCAACCATTATGGGGAAAATTATCACCGATCAACCCCTGATGCCCGGAGAGGGGATTCTGCACCACAAGGATGGTATGGATCTGATGCCTGCCAACATCGAACTGTCTGCGATGGAGGTGACGCTGGTCAACACTATGAGCCGTGAGACTGTTTTGCGGCAGTATCTATCCACCGTGAGGACAGAATATGACTATGCCATCGTGGACTGTATGCCGTCGCTGGGGATGCTGACCATCAATGCCCTGACGGCAGCGGACAGCGTTATCATTCCTGTGCAGGCGCATTATTTGCCCGCCAAGGGTCTAGAACAGCTTCTCAAGACCGTGATGCGGGTAAAGCGCCAGCTGAATCCAAAGTTGGAGATCGGCGGTATCCTAATGACCATGGTGGACAACCGTACTACTCTGTCGCGCGGTGTGATCGACCAGATCCGGGCGGCCTATGGGGGACGGGTATTCCACAGTGAAATTCCCCGTTCCATCCGAGCTGCCGAAATCAGTTTGGAGAACAAAAATATTTTTGAGCATGACAAAGAGGGGCGCGCAGCCCATGCCTATGAATCTTTTACGACGGAGGTAATGAATCTTGGCAGGCAACGTCAAAAACATGGGGCTGACCTCACTCGATGATCTGTTCAAGAGCGAGGAAGAGCGTCAGCAGGACAGTCGGGAGCGCATTTTGAACATTCCCATAGAGGAACTTCATCCGTATGCGCGGCAGCCATACTCTGTCGAGCGTCCAACACCGGATCTGGTGCGTCTGATGGACAGCATCGAGCAGGTGGGGGTTGCGGAGCCGCTGATTGTGCGACCCCGTACAGAGGGCGGTTATGAAATTCTCTCCGGTCATCGACGCGACTATTGCGCCAGAGTGGTCGGACTGCAAACGCTGCCGGTTATCGTTCGGGAATACACGGATGATGAAGCGGATATTTTGGTGGTAGACTACAGCATCCAACGATACGAAGCCTAATCCGCGAGGACATCGATGTGATCCTGTCACAGGCACGCACGTTGGACGAATTTTGGAGCCTGCTGCGCACACGCGGATATGAAATCCGTCTCAACGAAAAGCGAAAATATGTAATAATCCGGCATCCAAACGGCAAGCGGTTCATTCGTCTGAAATCTTTGGGTGAGGACTACACGCCCAGACAGCTCGCAGTGCGGATTGCAGCGCAGCGCGGTAGCATTGTGGACAATCTGGAGCGGGTCAAACAACAGCGGCAGCAGTTGCACCAACGGAAAAAGTATCAGGTTCGTCCGCATACACGAGCACCCAAACTGAGAAAAAAGCTGAAAGGCTTCCGGGCTGTGTATTTTCGGTATTTGTACCTGCTCGGTAAGGTGCGCAGGCGCAAAGCACCGCGTGTGGTACGTGGCCAGCTGTTGGAAGAGCTGAAAAAGCTGGAGCGGTATACCAGACAATACGATTTTCTGTGTGATCATCTGCTGTATACCAGGCAGGATGTGGACATGTATGCCGACGCGCTCGCAAACGAAATCTACATTCTGACAGAACGCCGGGCACGGCTGCACGCGGATAAGCGCAAATCCGGGAGTGATCAGGCGGCTTTGAAAAGCGAAACGCAGCAGTTGACTGCTGCACTGTGCAAATTGCGCGGGCAGCTGCATCTTTGTGCAGACATTCAAAAAAATGCACCAGAGATAAAAGTACGATTGGATAAAATCTTTCATTGTAAAAAAGATCGACAGCGAGACGAAAGAACCGCTGGCAGGCGTACAGTTCAAAATCTGGCGGGATGGCGTACTGCTGGGCGATTACACCACGGATGAAAATGGCCGCATTGAGATCAAAAATGCGCCCGCAGGCACTTACAAAGTGCAGGAAGTCAAGACTTTGAAAGAGTACATCCTGAACGATGAAGTGCTGGAGATCGAGCATACGACGGTCAAGGACACCGAGCTTACCGTGGAGAACACCAAAAAGCCCGGTCTGCTCATTCAGAAGATCGACGCAGAGACACGCAAGCCGCTGAAAGATGCGGTATTCAAACTGGCCAAGGCAAACGGTGATGTTGTTAAGGAAGATGTTATCACCGGCGAGGACGGCACTGCGTTTGTTGAAGGGCTGGAAGCTGGAGACTACATCGTAACAGAAATCACCGCTCCGGGCGGCTATCTGATCGACGATACACCGCACGCTGTTTCGCTGGAGGAGGGTAAAACCTATACCCTGACGCTGGAGAACACCAAAAAGCCCGGTCTGCTGATCAAAAAGATCGACAGCCAGACGAAGAAACCGCTGCAGGGCGCTACCTTCAAAATTACCCGCGGGGACGGCTCGGTTGTGCGTGAGAGCGTCACGACCGATGCTGACGGTGTAATCCATCTGTCGGAGCTGGATACCGGCACATACATCATCACAGAGATCTCCGCGCCGGACGGCTATGCCATCGATGAGACGCCTAAGACGGTTGAAATCCGTGCTGGACAGACCTATGAGGTCACGTTCACCAACACGAAAAAAGGTGGTTTCACCATTAAGAAGATCGACGAGGATACCCGTCAGCCGCTAAAAAATGCCGTGTTCAAGATTACTAAGTCCAATGGTGAGTTTGTTAAGGAAGCCGAAACCGACGCAAACGGCGTTATCACGCTGGACGGTTTACCGGAAGGCAGCTATATCGTGACTGAAATCAAAGCGCCGGACGGTTACATCCTGCAGGACACGCCTAAGACCTTTGAGATCAAAGACGGCGGCAGTATGGAGCTGGTATTCACCAACAAAAAGGCATACGGTTTGCAGATTCGCAAAATCGTAAAGGACACCGGGGAAGCCTTGCCGGGTGCAAAATTCCGTGTGGAAAAAGCCACGGGCGAATTGGTTGGCGAATATACAAGCAATTCTTCCGGCCTTGTAACCGTTTCTGGTCTGGAGGACGGCGTATACGTTGTGACCGAGATCAAAGCACCGGACGGCTACATCACCGTGAGCGCAGAGAGCGTCTATGACAGTGATAATCTGCTGGTGACAACCTCTGCCGGCATCGGAGTGAAGATCGACAAGAATTGCGGCAGCAGCGTAGAGGTTGGCACGGATGTGGATTTTGATATCTACGTCACGGATGAAGTTAAATACGAGCTTGACCGTATTACGCTGCAAATTGGCGATAGCAGCCAAACCGTAGATGCAGATGATACTTCGATCCGCGTCAGCGGCGAAACATACCGCATAACCACCGATGAGGATGGTGTTACGCATCTTTATGTGACCGATATTGATAAGCCGGTGCGTGTATCTGCGACGGCAAGCCGGAACAATACCAATTACAGTGTCAAGATCCAGCAAATGAGCTATCTGACGATCAGCAAAAATACCGGCTCGACCGTATCTCATGGCAAGGATGTGAAATTCACCATCAAGCCGGATAGCGGTTATACCGTCGATACTGTGACGCTGAAAATCGGCTCCAAATCCGAAACGGCCTATGCGGGCGCATCTATCATCGCCGTTGATGGAGTTTCGTATGAAATGGAGCGCAGCAGCGACGGCACGGTGACTGTCTATGTAGACAATGTCCGTGCAAATGTTTCTATCTCGGCAGAAGCGGAAAAAATCGCAACCGGAAGTGGATCGAATGGGAAAATCTATATTGATCGTTCTGTAAAATTTCCATTCTTCGTTGGGTACAATTCGCAATTCTATCCAGAGGATAATATGACACGCGCAGAAGCCGCGCAGATGCTTGTCCGTATGACAAATGCAGATCCGAACGCAAGTTATCCGATGGCTGGGTTCAGCGATGTGCAGCCAGATGCTTATTATGCAAACGCACTGGGTGCCTTTGCGTATGGCGGCATCGTTGACGTCGATACTTCATACTTCCGACCCTATGCGCCGATCACCCGTGCGGAGTTTGTGGAAATGATGTATCGGCTCGACACGACCGGCAGTTATAGCAGCTCGGCGCGATTCTATGATGTATCTCCCGAAATGCAGGATGCAGCTGCTATTGCATACTGTGCCGATCGTGGCTGGGTAAATGGATACCCGGATGGCAGTTTCCGACCGGGTGGTTATATCACCCGCGCCGAAGCGGCAGCAGTAGTCAATCGGACGATGGGACGCACCATTTCGTCCAGTAATGTTTCTGGAATCCACTATACGGATGTGCCGGAGTATCATTGGGCATACAATGAAATTCTGATCGCGTCCAGCTATCAGTGTTGAGTCTCTATGAGGCCAGACAAAAATAATATGCCAAGCACCGCCCTTTGGGCGGTGCTTGCTATTCCTGTGATATGGTTCGGTCTGCTATGCGGAGGTGTAGCAGCACCGGACAGGACAGCAGCAGAATGGTTGAATGCTTTAACCTTGTCCATGGAAGATCCTCTGCGTATTACGATAACGGAATACAGCGTCAAAGCAGTACTTATTATCTTGCTGGTTTATTTGCTTTGCGTGGTGATGTTCATCGACGGCCAAGGCAAGCGCCGACCGGGCGAGGAACACGGCTCGGCAAGATGGGGCAAAGCAAGGTCGGTTTGTGCGAAGTACCGGTATCACACCAAATTCATGGAGCGGTTGAAAGAGCGGATATCGAAGATAGCTTCGTTCTTTCGTTCTCTCCCTGTGCGTTTGCATATAAAACGGCTGACGCCCGAGGAGCAGGAGAAAATGCAGGTGGAAAAGGCTTTGCATTTGCCATGTGATAAAAATATTCCGATCACACAGAATGTCTGCCTTGGATTGGATATGCGGCGGCACATGCGCAATCTGAACGTACTGCTGATAGGTGGATCTGGTGCAGGCAAGTCAAGATTCTTCTGTAAGCCGGGTATCATGCAGGCGAATTGCTCGTACCTGATCTGTGACCCCAAAGGGGAACTGCTGCGCGACTGCGCGCCGTTGCTTTTTCAGCGTGGTTACGATGTGAAAGTGTTTAACCTGAAACCCGGTGAGCGCCGTCGGACGAATGCGTATAATCCATTCCAATATCTGCGCTCGGATGCAGATGTTATCCAGATGATTACGCTTCTGTTTCAGGCGACAACGCCCAAAAATGCGCACTCAAGCGATCCGTTCTGGGATCGTGCAGAAGAACTGTTGGTCGCTGCGCTTGTTCTTTATTTGTATCACGAGGGCATGGAGGAAGATAAAAACTTTGCGACCGTCATGTATCTGCTGAATAATGCGCAGGCCAGTGAAGAAGATGAAAATTTTCGGAATCCGGTTGACGATTTGTTTCAGGAATTAGCGTTCGAAAAGGGCGAAGAAAACGTAGCGGTACAGTTCTATACTGCCTTCAAGCTCGCTGCTGGAAAAACAGCAAAATCGGTGCTGATTATGGCCACCTCACGTTTGCGGCATTTTTTGTTGGAAGAAATCGCTGAAATGACTTCTACTGATGAAATGGATTTTGCTTCGCTTGGTGAGCATAAACGCGCCATCTTCATTTGCACGCCCGTGAATGACAAATCCTTTAACTATCTGGTAAGCATGTTGTATATGCAGGCATTTCAGCAGCTATACGATTGCGCAGAACGAAAACATGGCGGTACGCTACCTGTCCATGTGCGGTTTCTGATGGATGAGTTTGCCAATGTCCCGGTATCGGAAGATTTTGAGCAAACGCTTTCCACCTGCCGCTCGTACAACATTTCTTGCAGTATCATTCTGCAAAATATCGCACAGATCAAAGGTATGTTTGAAAAAACGTGGGAAAACATCATCGGCAACTGTGATACATTCCTCTACTTAGGTGGCAATGAGCAGTCCACGCACAAGTATGTATCTGAACTGCTGGGTAAGGCTACCATCGACACACGGACAAGCGGACAGACCAAGGGTAGCCATGGTTCTTACACACGAAATTTTCAGCAGGCAGGTCGGGAATTGCTGACGCCGGACGAAGTACGGGCACTGGACAATAAATTTGCACTGGTATTTATTCGAGGTGAGTGTCCGGTATGTGATTTGAAGTATGACTTGCTGCGTCATCCTGCACTGGCACTGACAGCCGATGGGAAAGCAAAGCCATACACGCCTCCGATACGATACGCGATCCATCCCGTATCGAGAGAGGGGAGGGGAGAGGGTAAAACAGAAGTGATATATGGTATCGAATTTGAATACTTCTCTGCTTAACCAAAGAAAAGGAGAAATGAAAATGAAAAAGCACTTACACAAATTAACCATGTTGATGTTCAGCCAAAAGGCATACGACCGCGCGCGGTCTGTCTATCGCGTAGCACTGCTTGGTACGACCATCGCTTGCTGTGCGATCGTACCAGCTTTTGCTGCCGATCCACTGTCGGCAATCAATAGCTTGAGCGATTTCGTCTTTTCCATCATCAAGGCGGTCGGCCTGATTATTGCAGGCTGGGGTGTTGTCCAGTTCGGTATGTCGATCCAGTCGCATGACCCGTCTCAGCGCACACAAGGCATCCTTTGTTTGCTGGGCGGCTTATTGATCTACTTTGCCAAAGATGTTCTCGATCTTATCACCGGCGGCTGATTGGAGTTGATGCAGAATGTGGGCACTCGACCTATTGGAAGGCGCGCTTGGAACATGGAATAGCTACATGGCGGAGATTTGGTCAGTCCTTACACAATCTCCGCAGGAATTTCAGGGCGGTGCGATCTGGCCGGTTATGGAGCGGATATTTTCGGTTCTTCAGGGCATCGGGTATGGGCTACTGATCCTGTTCTTTGCAATGTCTTTTTTCAAACAAACGGCCTCGTTCCGGGAGCTTCGGCACCCGGAACAGGTTTTTCGGCTGTTCATCCGTTTTGCTCTGGCACAGGGGGCAGTTACATACGGAATGGATATCATCAACCTGATTTTTGAGATTACAGGCGGCATTACGGAAAGTATTGCTACCAGCATGGGTGGACTGCACGAAATCACGGCATCACTGCCGGATTCCATCCGCGAAGCTGCGGAAGATGCTGGCATTATTGATCAGGCATTCATTTGCCTGATTGGTATTTTATTTGCCAGTATTGTGCTGGTGATCTCGCTGCTGATGCTGTTTCAGGTTTACGGCAGGTTTTTTCGGGTTTATCTCTATGTGGCGCTGGCTCCGCTGCCGCTGTCTGCGTTCGGCGGCGAACTGACAAGCAGGCATGGACGCACATTTGTGCAGAGCTTTATCGGCATCTGTCTGGAGGCAGCGATCATTGTACTGGCCTGTATCATATTTACAGCGTTTATCTCGGGCAGTGATCTGCCATCCGTGGATTTTGGAGAGGGGAGCATCGGGCAGATAGCCAGTTATATGATCGGTGTAATTTTTCAAATGCTGATTTTACTGGGTATCGTCAAAGCGGCAGATCATGTTGTAAAAGAAATGATGGGACTGTAAGGAGGCCGAACGAATGGAATGTACAGTAAATCGGGAAGTCCGCAATTACCGTGAAGGTGTCGTGATGGGCCTGAGTATGCGGCAGACCATTTGGGGCGGTGCAGCACTGGCGATTGCTGGTGCTGCCAATTTTGGTCTGCGCTTGTTTATCGGAAAAGAAACGGCAAGTGTATTGTGCATATTACTGGCTTCATTGCCCGCTGCAATTGGGTTTATGAGCTATCAGGGCTTGACATTTGAACAATTTGCACGGGCATGGCTGCGCACCAACTTCCGGCATGCTGGCTGGTATGTTTACCGGGCTGTGAGCCTGTTTGACATACTGCATCGTGCGGCAATGGAAGAACGAAAGCACCAAGGAAAAAGAATGCGAAAACTGAAAAAGGAGCAGAAGCGCAATGTTCAAAAGAAAAAAGCAGCTTAAAGAAAAACCGGCTGTGCGTCCGGTACGCGTGCCGCGCAGCGTACAGCAGATAATCCCGATCCGGCGCGTGTTCCCTGATGCGGTCTGGCAAGTCAGTGACACGGAATTCAGTAAAACATGGTCGTTTACGGATATCAACTACGCAGTTGCCAGTCTGGAGGATCAGCGTTCGATTCTGGATTCATGGGGACGTGTGCTCAATGGGCTTGCAGCGGACAGCCGTCTCAAAATCACACTGGCAAACCGGAAATTTGACAAAGACTCGTTTTCTGAATCTATTTTCTTGAAGCGGAAAGACGATGGGCAGGATGATTACCGCGCTGAACTGAACAAGGTGCTGATGGATAAGGCCAAGGGCAGCAATGGCATCGTTCAGGAAAAATATGTGACGTTAACGGCAACCAAGAAAAATATTAACGAAGCACGGACGTTTTTTACCCGGGCGGGTAAAGGGTTGTCTTTGGGGATGCAGCGGCTGTCCTCCAGCGTAAAACCACTGGATAATGTAGAACGCTTCCGCATCCTGCACGATTTTTTCCGTCCGAATCACCGCATGCTGCATGCCGACGTAAAAGAACTCATGCAGCGCGGACAGCATTTTGCAGACGTGTTCTGCCCGCTGGCGCTGCGGTATCACAAGGATTATATTGAAACAGATGGCGGTTTTGCTCGCGTATTGTTTGTAGAGGAATATGCGTCCAGACTGTCTGACGAATTGGTACATGATTTGATGGAATTGCCGCGCCAAATGGTGTTATCCATCGACATTGAGCCGATGAACACACAGGAAGCCAGTAAGATGCTGCAAAAGTTGGCCATGCGTGTAGAATCTGATATCACGCGCTGGCAGACACGGCAGAACAATAACAACAACTTCTCTGCGGAAATCCCTTATGAATTTCGGCAGATGCGTGAAGTCGTAGCGGAATATCAGGATGATATCACCCTCAACGACCAGAGGATCATGTTGACAACAACGACGATTATTCACATGGCAGATACGTTGGAGCAGCTCAATGCCGATACCGAAGCGTTACAGGCAACAGCTGGCGGTTTCGGCTGTGCCTTGTCGGTACTGAAATACCAGCAGGATATTGGGCTGGATACGGTATTGCCGTATGGCCTGCGCAGTGTGGTACAGCAGAGGACGCTTTTGACCAAGAGCGCATCCATCCTGACACCGTTTTCTGCGCAGGAAATCCAGCAGACGGGCGGTATTTGTTATGGCAATAATGCGGTATCCGGCAATATGATACTGGCGAACCGTGCAACATTGCTGAACGGCAATGGCATCCGGTTGGGCGTGTCCGGTGCAGGCAAGTCGTTTTCTGCAAAACAGGAACTCATTCAGCTGTTGCTGTCCACGCAGGATGATATCCTTATCCTTGATCCGGAGGGTGAGTTTACTCCCATGGTAGGCGCATTCAACGGGGCGATGATCGACGTATCCGGCTCATCTTCTGTTCGTATCAATGCGCTTGATATGGAAAAGGGCTATGCTGACGATGGCAAAGACCCGTTACCCGACAAGTCTGAATTTGTCCTGTCCCTGTTTGAGCAAATTATGGGTAACGACCTCAAGGCGCAGCACCGTTCTATCATAGACCGTTGCATCCAAAATGTTTATAAGCCGTACATTGGGAGCGGATATCAGGGTGACCCGCCGACACTGACGGCCTTACAGCATGAGTTGCTTCGACAAGAGGAAGAAGAAGCCAAAGAGCTGGCATTGTCTGCTGAGCTGTTCATAACGGGATCACTCGGTATCTTCTCGCAAAAAACTAACGTAGAGCAAGATAACCGGCTGACCTCGTATAACATTCTGGATCTGGGCGAACAGCTTTTGCCCCTTGGTATGCTGGTCATCTTGGAATTCATTTATAACCGTGTTATTCAGAATTGGCGGGCTGGACGGCGTACATGGGTATTTGTGGACGAGTTCTCGATCTTTTTCCGCTATCCGTTTGCGACAAACTTCTTTTTACGCATGTGGAAACAGGTTCGCAAAAGAAGCGGCTACATGACTGGCATCACGCAAAATGTAGGCGAGATGCTGCAAAGCAAGGATGCGCGCTGGATGCTGGCTAACAGTGAATTTTTGATTATGCTGTCACAGTCTGCGTCCGACCGCGCTGATCTTGCAGAGCTGCTGCATATTTCCGATGCGCAGCTGTCCTATGTCGAAAATGCAGACCCCGGCTGTGGTTTGATGAAGTTCGGCGGCGCATTTATCCCATTCGTAAACGACTTCCCGAAGAATACCAAACTGTACAAGCTCATGACCACAAAGCCCGGAGAATGGCAGTGATAAACGTATGGCAATATACAAATATAAAGCACCAAAGGTAAGTGCAGCCCCCTCCAGCACAGGTAACACAGCTGGAGGGGGTGAAAAACACTATAATGGCAGTAGGACGCGATCTGATGCAGAATTACAGGCGCGTACTGTTCGGAAGAAGCCTGCATCCGGTAGGCCGCAAGATGCAAATAAGGCGAAGGCGGTTCGCAAAAAGCGTATCATGAAACATTACATGATTCGTAAAATCATCCGCCGGAAACAAGATCTGAAGGAGCAAAAAAAGAGCCAGGAACAAAACGGCCAACAGGCAGATGCAGTTGCTGTTAATCAGGCCGAAACCACCATGGAGCGCGGCGCGCAGGAAGTGGCAATACATACTGTGCGCGGTGCGTGGCGAACCGGCAGGGCTGCACACGCTCTATATGGTGCAACCCGTCAAAAGGTGACAGATACCTTGGATGCTCGTGCAGCGAAGAAGTCTGTGCGGCGCACAGTTCGGCGCTACATTGATGCAAACGGCAAGGTGCGGCTCCGCTATTCCTATCAAAGTACGCGGCAAAATGCGAATATACGCAGGACGCAGATCAAAAAGCGCCAGAGGTATCGTGTTGCAGCCGGGCGGCAGCTCCGAACGAGACAACAGATGCAGGCGCGGAATCAGGCGGTAAAAACATTAAAGGATTCTACTGATGCACGGTCACAAACCTTATACAATCCAATGCGTATGAACAGTGGTCTGTATGGCGCAGGACGTCGGACAGCATCCATGAGGATAAATCGTGCATCTATGCAGCTCCGCGCAGCGGGCATATCACCAAATATGCCCGCTGCATCCGTCCCTATGCGCAGAAGTACAGGGGTGCTGAAAAATATCGAGTACCGTTTACGCGCGAGAGCTGCTGGTGTTAAAAAGTTAAAGCGTAAACAGATGAAAAAACTGGCGAAAGGAGTACAGGGTGCAGCATCCAGCACAGCAAAAAAAGGGATTTTTAAGGCGGCTGGATCTGCTGTTAGTAAGATTGCCAGCGTAGCAAAGGGAAAAATCGTGTTAATTGGTGCGGCTGTTGTTTTGGTAATGTGTATGATCGTTGCACCGATCAGCATCATGGCTTCACCGCTGGGGCTGCTGTTTGCTGACGAAATGAACACCAGCAATGTAAATGTAGTTAGTGTTGGTCAGGCATACATGATGGCACAGCGAGCATGGTCTGAGCAAGTATTGAGCGGCGAAAACTATGATCGTGTGGAATATGAGGGTGCCTATGCAGACAGTATTGAAGTATTGGCTGTGTTTGCAGCAAAGGTGACGGAGATTGACGGGCTGGATGCTATGACAATGGCATCGGAACAGTGCGCCATCCTGAAGCAGGTTTATATGGACATGAATCCGTATACCAAATGGTATACGAAAACGGAGGACGGAGATCGGATTCTGCATGTAGGAATTTCATGTCTGACGGCAGATGAAGCAGCAGATAAATATCACTTTTCCAATGCGCAAAAGACAATGCTGCATGAGTTATTGGAAGATTATCGGTCTGAATTGTCTGCTTTACTTAATTCTGCGGGCGGGAAAGCCCTGTCTCAAGCTGTTCTGGAGCTTCGGGAACTTGTCGAGAAGTATGCAAGAATGTATGGGATCTCTGACCATGTAAATACGTTACTGGCTATCATACAGGTAGAAAGTGGCGGTCTGCTGGAGGATGTAATGCAATCCTCGGAATCTCTGGGTTTGCCGCCTAATTCCCTGAGCAAAGAAGCCTCGATCAATCAGGGGTGCAAATACTACTCTGAGCTGGTACGGCGGGCTAATAGCTTGGGATGCGATCTTGATTCTGTTATTCAAGCATACAACTATGGTGGTGGATTTCTGGACTATGTTGCGGCGCGTGGTGGCAAGTACAGTTTTGAACTGGCACAGGCGTTTGCAGAACAGAAATCCGGCGGTGTAAAGGTAACGTATAAGAACGAGATATCCATTGCAGAAAATGGCGGCTGGCGATACAATTACGGCAATATGTTCTACGTTCGGTTGGTCAAACAGTATAACGGCGGATTAAGCTCTGATGTCCAGCAGCGTATTGTGGCTATTGCACAGGATTATCAAAACTACGGGATCACGGCTCCTGCCGGATATTGCGAAATGTGGGCAGAGCAAGTGTACCGTGCTGCAGGAGTGCAGGTCAACAACTGGTGCTGTGCCGGACGCAACAGGGTAACGAACGTCGTAAGCACGGATAGCTCCAATATCCCCGTAGGTGCGATGGTTTATAACGACCCAGCGGTATACAACTCTCGTACAACTTGTGGTTGCGGCTTAAATGCTGGACATGTCGGTATATACATTGGTAGTGGTATGATTATCTCTAATATTGGCGGCAGCTCCACGGATACACTGGAATCGTGGACCAGCTATTACGGCTTCGGCGGCTGGGGTTGGGGTGGCGCAGATGTAAACTAAACCAAAAAAGTAATGTGAAACCAAAAAGGAAAACCAGCATGGACCCGATGCGTCCATGCTGGTTTTATTACTCCGGATAGGTATGGTAATACGCCATCCGTGAGTTGATAACAGGTTATTCGTTTCACTCATAATGGGAGTATGTCAATACACCCATTACGGCATTGTAAATCAATTAAAATCCACTTGAAGAGATTTGAAAGAGCAATTTCTGCTGAGCGTGAGAAAGTTTGTACTATGGTGCCTTAAATTTTGTTCGATGCCTGAGCCGCTTGCGCAATGGCCAGCAAAAACGTATCAACTACATTTTCCAGAAGCATTGCTTGTTCTGGCGTGAGATGTTGTATCTTTTCTGCAATTCTGGTAACATCCGCTTCGTGGGATAATCCCAAAATAATTTGATCGCAGGATACGCCAAATGTTAGGCAAATTCTTTTTACAGTTGATGCAGAAATTCCAATCAACCCTCGCTCCAATTCACTGATATAGGTAGCCGTAACAGCAATCCTTTCGGAGAATTGTTCCTGCGTAAGACCAGCTCCCTGACGAATTGCTCGTACTCTGGCGCCGATCTCCGCATTCTCTTTTGAATATTTACGCATATGCCACCTCGAAAATAAACTATAGTTATAGTTTATGCTGTGTATAGGTTGACATAAACGGTTTATTAACCTAATATAATATGTGTATTGTTGCATAATTGGTGATTATATGAAAAAAATAATTGCAGCTATATTGGGCTTTCTTTTCGCCGTCATACAAGTTCCGCTTTGGAATAATACCGGCCTCTGGTGGCCCGTATTGGTTCTGGGGAATGCGGGAATTGCATGGTTGATTGGATGGATTTTTTCAAACTGAATATATGAAATAATAGTAGTCCGTCGCAGAATTTTTGAATTCTGCGACGGACTCGTTCTATGAGGATACGGCATTCTGAGGAGCCTTATATATTTACTCATGGTTGCAACGGTGTACAAAGGGAACATAATAAAAAACTTAATAATGGACTGCCAATCTTACACAAAGTACCGCCCAAACGAGACTACGGGCGGTATTTTTGTATCTTGGCGGAGAAAGGAGGAACTTCCCACGGGGCTTGACTGAAAAGTTGAGCCCTTTGGCTGACCCCGCAGCTTCTTCAAGCCCATTCCTCCTATGTGGTGGTGGACCCGAAGGGCGGCACCCTCGACCAGTGCGGGCGGTTCCTGCAACGGGAGAAATATAAGGTGCGGGTGTTCAATACCTTGAACAGCACCCGTGGATCCGCCGCCGATTTTCTCCCTTTGGAAGAATACGCTTCGTACAGTTTCCCGTACTCCAGTTCCTCAAGCTGGGCG
>CALWUJ010000010.1 GCA_944384725.1 uncultured Agathobaculum sp.
AACTCTCATTTTACAGGAGCCCTAATGGCTTGTCTATTTCCTATGCATTTTTGCGAACTCGATTATACGCTATCAATGGAAAAATAATACAATGTTAATATGCCATTAAAAGTATTGTATTTTCCCCACAGGAACACCCTGGTTCAGGTACGGTGATCTTGGAATAGTCTTGCGTGTTGGTGACAATTACAGGAGTGGTTACATCGTAACCTGCATCGATAATTTCTTGCCGGTCAAAGGTCAGCAGCAGATCCCCCGTATGCACAATATCCCCATTCTGAATTGTCGGATGAAAGAACTTTCCCTTTAGGTTCACTGTATCGATACCGACATGAATCAGCACCTCAATGCCGCTATCGCCTTTTAATCCGATGGCATGACCTGTCTCAAACAGAGCGGTTACTGTTCCATCAAACGGTGCGCGCACCTCCCCATTGGTTGGGATAATCGCTGCGCCCTTGCCCAATACTTCGGACGAAAAGGTAGCGTCCTGCACCTCTGATAGTGCGATCTCCTGGCCTTGCAACGGAGCGTAAACTGTTATCGGATTGACAGCCCCATGCTTCTGAGACGTCTGTATCTGCGTCTGCGTCACCGGTGCATCTGTATTCTGTACAGCAGGCTTTTCCACAATATCTTCAAAGCCTATGAGCAAAGTGAATACAAACGTTGCTGCCGCAGTTACCAAGATGGTCAACGCGGCAAATAATAAACTCTCCAAACGACCGTCTTCTACATACTGCAGAATACTGACCACAGCAGGGGTCGCAATGCCAAAGCACTTGAGCGATACAAACCCACCAAACAGGCCGCCCATGGCGGCACCCAAACAAGCACCCAGCATCGGTCGCTTCAGTTTCATTGTTACGCCGTAAAGTGCTGGCTCAGTGATTCCTGCAAACAAACCGGTAACGGCTGCAGCTGCAGCTGCCTGCTTCAGTTTCCTGTTGCGGCTGCGCACTGCGACGGCCGCCGCCGCTGCTCCCTGCGCCATATTGGCGCATAGTTCGCTGATACAAATGAAGTTCTCAAACCCAACCGACGCAATTACACCCAACTTGATCGGTGTTAGCGCGTGATGCACGCCTGCCATAACGATAAAGGGATAAATCCCGGCAAGCACTCCAACCGCGACAAACCCCAGATGGTTTCGAATCCAATAAATCACACCGGTCAACACATCTCCGACAATCGATCCGAGAGGACCGAGTACAAAAAGTGCCAGCAACGCGCAAATCAGGACAACCAGCAGCGGCTGCAAAAAATTCTTGGCAATTTTAGGCGAGACACGATCTGCAAACTGCTCGATATACCGTTGCACCCATACCGCAAAGATGATCGGAAAGATGGTATAAGCGTACTGCGTCGGCAAAAAGGTCAGAAACGATGTCTGCTGTATACCCTCTAGTAGCGTAGTTATGTCCGGGTGCATCAGCACTAACGCAGTGCCCGCGGCGTAATACGGGTTTGCGCCGAACTGTTTAGCCGCTGATACGGCCACAAGTACTGGGAAAAAGTAAAACGCTGCATCTCCGATAATATTTAGCAGATAATAGACTGCACCATCTTTGGATAATATCCCCACCATGTGGAGCAGAGTAATTAAGATGCGCACCATAGCCGCACCCATAATCGGTGGGATTACCGGTGCCATCACGCCCGAAATAACATCCATTAACCGAGCGACTATCCCTTTCTTTTCCGGTGTTTTCTCCTGAGGTTCGGCCTGAGGCTGATCGGCAAAGCTGCCCAGCCGATTTAGTTCCGTGTAAACATGGGCAACGTCGTTACCGATGATGATTTGATATTGTCCAGCCTGCCGCATCACACCGACCACGCCCGTGATGCTTTTTACCACTTCGTCATCTATTTTAGCGTTGTCCCGCAGCACAAAGCGCAAGCGTGTCATACAGTGAACAACACTTTTTACATTCCCCGGTCCTCCGACCGCGTGCAGTATCTGCTCAGCAATGCTCGCATAATCCATATTGAAATACCCCTTTCATATCCCTTGTAAACAAAAAAAGACCCGACCCTATCCCAAACGGGCAGTTTGCTGCCCGTTTGGCTCAGGATCTGGTCTTGCTGAACTGAATCATAACAAACCGATTGCATTATTACTTTGTTTCCTGCTCCTCATCCAAAATTCGCTTGAGGTGGATGAGAAGATAGAGCGACTCGTCAATGCTCAAGGTGTAATCATATTTTTTTTGAATAAACTCAGCCACTTTTTGCACACCGGAAAAAACATAAGTGTTCTGCTCAATCAACACATCGTAAATTTCTTTCATGCTGTCCTTATAAGGCTCATGGCTAAAGATACGCGCAGAAAAAAACTTCAAATGCGTGATAAACCGCTGATAGGAAAAGGAATCCTCGTGAAACACAATTTTGAAATGCAGTCGAATAATGTGCAGGATCGTATTGATTAGTTCTGTCATTTTCTGCACATCTGCCGGAGTGTTATTGTCCAACTCGGAGGCGATAATATGCATAGCGATGAACGCAGCCTCGTCCGTACCGAGTTCGACACCTGTCGCCTCGCGAATCCAGCGAATCCCCTTGAGCCCGACAGCATATTCCTTGGGATAAAACTTCTGGACATCTGGCCGAATCATGTTTTTCAACTCAATACCAGCCTGATGCCGATCAAGCGCAGAGTTGATATGGTCTGTCAAAGTGACATAAAGTGTGTCCTTGATTTTCAGACCCTCTTCAATCCGGGCAGCTTGTACAACCTTTTCTGCAATATCAAGATATTTTTCTGAAACTGCCTGCACAAATTCCTGCAGCTTACGGCTTTCCTCGTTGCTTTCCAAACGATAGATACGATCGACTAGTGCGTCATCAAGCAATTCACCGCGCTTCTTGCGAAAGCCGATCCCTGCACCGGTAACAATAATCTCACGCCCGTCCGGATCGAGCGTAACGACCGCATTTGTATTCAAAACCCGGATGATGTTCACAGTTTCGTCCCCCTGATGAAAAAAACTGTCTATAACGTCTCTTCGACCACGCAGACGCCATAAACAGTCTTGCTTACCCTGAAGTAATAACAAACCTTTCTTAAATCATACCACTGCATATCCATCTTGTCTATATCCTTTGTCATTTTTGGCGGTTTGTCTATTTCCAAAGATGTGGTTTTGTGAGTTCTGTGAAAACGAAACACATTGCCTGCTATTATGCACAAAAATAGCAAACAAAAACAAAGCAATATTCCAAAATATACAATTGGGGCTGGACAAGTGCAGCATATGGTGCTACGATAAGAGCACGGAAACAAGTTTGTTATTACGTAAGGGTAAGCAAGACTGTTTGCAGCATCTACAAAGGTGGATGCTGTGAGCAGTCTTTTCTTTTTTTCCTGAGGTAATGCAGACACGATTGAATATCAACAGAACGTGTACACGATGAAAAAGGATGTGAAACCATGGAAAATCAAATCATTCCGGAAAACTTCCTCTGGGGTGGTGCGGTTGCAGCCCATCAGCTGGAGGGCGGCTATGACAGGCAAGGCAAAGGTGTTTCGATTGCAGATGTAATGACTGCGGGCGCCAATGGCGTGGAACGACAGATTACAGACGGTATCCTGCCGGGCATGAACTACCCCAACCATGATGCAATCGACTTCTACTCCCGTTACAAAGAGGACATCAAACTGTTTGCGGAAATGGGCTTCAAGTGTTTCCGCACTTCAATCGCTTGGACGCGCATCTTTCCAAACGGCGACGAAACCGAGCCGAACGAACAGGGCTTACAGTTCTACGATGACCTATTCGATGAGTTATTGCGATACGGTATCGAGCCGGTCATCACGCTTAGCCACTTTGAAATGCCGTATCACTTGGTCAAGGAATACGGTGGCTGGCGTAATCGCAAGCTAATTGATTTTTTTGTCCGCTTTGCACGCACGGTTATGGAGCGGTACAAAGACAAGGTCAAGTATTGGATGACCTTTAACGAAATCAACAATCAGGGCACAACATGGCACGCTTGGGCAGCATGGACAAATTCCGGTATTATCTACCGCCCAGACGAGGATGTACAAAGCGTGCTCCATCAGGCAGTCCATTATGAGATGGTGGCCAGTGCCAAGGCAGTAAAAATTGGACGCGAGATCAACCCGAACTTCCATATTGGCTGTATGCTGGCCATGGTGCCATTTTACCCGCTTACTTGTGACCCGGATGACATTCTTGCCGCAGAGTATGCCATGGAGCAGCGTTTGTATTATTATGGCGACATCCATGTGTTCGGCGAATATCCAGACTACATTAAGGCGTTCCAAAAGAACCACGGTATGCACCTTGACATCACAACGGATGACCTGCAATGTCTGCGTGAAGGCTGTGTTGATTACATTGGCATCAGCTATTATATGAGCGAAACAGTCTCTGCCAAGCCAGGTGACACTGTGCGCAAATTCAGCGACACCTGCTATATGACCGCCAACCCGTATGTCAAGGCCAGTGAATGGGGTTGGCAGATTGACCCGAAGGGGCTGCGCTACTCGCTTAACTTGCTGCACCAACGCTACCACCTGCCGCTGTTTATCGTTGAAAACGGCTTTGGTGCGTACGACAAGGTCGAACCGGATGGCATCCACGACCCTTATCGCGTGACCTACCTCAAGCAGCATATTGAGCAGATGAAAGCGGCGATGGAACTGGACGGCGTGCCAGTGATGGGCTATACACCCTGGGGCTGCATTGATCTGGTGAGCGCCGGCACGGGCGAAATGGAGAAACGGTACGGCTTCATTTATGTCGATAAAGATAATCAGGGCAAGGGTACTTTGGAAAGGCGGAAAAAGGATTCGTTCTACTGGTATCAGAATGTCATCCGCACCAACGGCGAAGAATTATAATTAGGAGGAATATAAAATGATTATCAGATTGTTTTGCGCAGCAGGCATGTCCACTAGCTTACTGGTCAACAAAATGAAGGAAGCCGCCGTCCAGAAGGGCAAGGACGCGGAGATCGAAGCATTTCCGATTGCGGAGATTGACCGCATGACCGACGGCATTGACGTGGCACTGCTCGGGCCGCAGGTTGGCTTTCAGCTGGAAAAGGCCAAGAAGATCTGCGAACCCAAGGGCATCCCGGTAGCTGTCATCCCGATGACAGATTACGGCATGTGCAACGGAATGAATGTTCTCAAGTTTGCTTATCAGCTGGCAAAAAACAAATAAATACATAAGGGAAAGACATATTGCGCTGGTATAGCGCAAGGGTAGTATGCGATGCCACGCTGTTCCCCCTTTCGAAGCTTTGCAGAACTGTCTCTGTCGAAAAATGTTCTGTGCATTCGTCCTGGAGACATGGTGCGGCACCATCATAAGAGAAACAGAAGAAAGGATGACAATTATGGGGAAGTGGATCAACGAACATCTGATTCCTAAAATTCTGGCGTTTGTCAACACCAAGGCGGTTCAGTCGATCAAGGACGGCATGGTTTACACAATGCCGCTGTTAATCGTTGGCTCAATTTTTCTGATTTTAGCCAACCTGCCTGTCAAGCAGGCTGCGGACGCATTGGCAGCTGCCGGTATCACTACGATCCTCAGTCAAGCCTGTGGTGCAACCTTTAACATCAGCGCCATCATCGCGGTTATTGGCATTTCCTATACTTATGTTAAGCTGGAAAAGCAAGAGCCGCTGAGCGGTTCGATGATCGCGCTGGCAGTATTCCTGCTGCTGCAGCCGTCCTCCGTGCAGACTGAAAGCGGTGATCTTGTCAGCAACATCATCAACAAGGACTGGACTGCGGGCAAGGGAATGATCGGCGCAATCATTATTGGTCTGCTAGTCGGTTATCTGTACTCTTGGTTCTTGAAAAAGAACATCAAAATTAAAATGCCCAACGGCGTACCTGCGGGCGTTGCCAATGCGTTCTCTGCGCTGATCCCTGCGGTGGCCATCGTCATTCTTGCAACCATTATTCACGGCATCTTCTCTATGGGCTTGCATACCACCGCGATTGAAGCAATCTATAAGATCATTCAGACCCCGTTGCAAGGCATGACCGACTCGTTGGGCGGTGCGCTTCTTATGTGCTTTACCGGTCCGTTCCTGTGGATCTTCGGAGTACACGGTACGACGATCGTCGGCGGCGTCATGAGTGGCCTGCTGCAGGCTAACAGCTTGGAAAATCAGGCCATTCTGGATAAGGGTCTAGAACTGACCGTCGCCAACGGCGGCCATATCGTTACCGCGCAATTCTATGACCTGTTCATCAATGTCACTGGTGCCGGCCTGACTATTGGCCTTGTCATCTATCTGGTGGCTTTCGCCAAAGCCAAGCAATTCCGCACGTTGGGAAAACTGGAATTGATCCCCGCACTGTTCAACATCAACGAACCCATCATGTTTGGTTTGCCGATCGTTATGAACCCTATACTGGCCGTGCCGTTCATCCTGATGCCTGTCATTGCCTGCGTTTTGCAGTATTTTGCACTGGCAACTGGCCTGTGTCCGCTGTATGCCGGTGTCATGGTGCCGTGGACCTGCCCGCCGATCATATCCGGCTTCCTTGTTGGCGGCTGGCGCAGTGCACTGTTACAGATTGTCATCTTAACTATTTCCTTCTTCGTGTATATGCCGTTTATCCGGCGGCTTGATCGGGAAACACTTGCTGCGGAAGCTGCTGCAGAAGCAAATCCAGAAGACGAAGATTGGTAAGCTGTTCGGAAAGGAGTTTAAATGATGTCCGAAGAACTATCTACCACCTGTTTTGAAATCATCACCTATGTTGGAACAGCACGATCCTGCTTTATCAATGCTATTCAATGTGCCAAACAGAATGACTTTACACAAGCGGAAAGCTTAATTAAGCAAGGCGACGAAGCCTTTGTGCAGGGTCATAATGCCCATGCCGATCTGCTGACCAAAGAGGCAAACGGCGAATTAGGGAGTATCGGCTTATTGATGCTCCATGCGGAAGATCAGCTGATGAGTGCTGAGAGTTTCCGCATTATTGCAGAAGAGTTCATCGATCTCTATAAAAAACTGTCTTGAACAAATCACCTTCCCCCCTCAACCGGATGGAAAAAGAGCGTCATCCGGTGCATTGCAAAGGCTTGCCATGGCGGCAGGCCTTTTTGCTTTCAATGGAATACTCTATCGCTTATAAAAATAGAACTTTTCTACTTCCTCAGTAGATTCTAGTGTATCCACATCTCTTGTTTTTTGTCTTTTTTTCAATCCTATGGATGTTTTCATCTTGGCGGTCTTATATACTTTTTATTTTAACAGTCTATATCTTAGATGAAAACCTTTCATCTTTTCAATATACTACATCTTTGTTATATTAAGGGTGTAATCATGTCAGAGTAATTTTGTCAGAGTAACCCGCCCGGGGGACAGTCTGCCTATCCGGGTTGTACAAATGCTCGAAACTTGATTCACCACACAACGAAGACCGTACAGAAATCCGATTTTTGGATGCTGCACGGTCTTTTTTTGTGCAGAAATTCAAAATGATCGGAGGAAACAATAATACCGTTCTCTTCCGAAGCGAAGCAAACAAAGGAGGCGGCATAATGGAGACCAATGTGCGTGAAGCGGTGCTCTATCTCAATCCGCTCAAAACCGTGGTCAAGACAGAACTGATCCGCGGAGATGGCACCCGTCTGGTCAAGCACATCCCCGGTGACGCACTGGCAAGCGAGCTAAAAGCGCACATCCATGTGGCGCCCATGCGCAGCGGCCTGCTTCCGCCCGGCTGCATCGCGCTTACCGCTTTTCAGGACGGTTGGGACATCACGCTGGACTGCGGCTTGGATCGCTGCACCGTCTGGTATCACAACACCGAATACCCGGATTTCCCATTGCCGCGCATCCTGCTGCGGTGTCGTGTAAAAAACGGCCGGATCTCCGGTTTTGCACTCGGTATTGCGGATACCGGCATCATCACGCCGGACACCCAGATGTATCGCTGTCCCTTCCCGAACGTCAACGGATTTCACCTGTGCACTGGCAGCAACCAGTTTACCGGTTATGATACACTCTGGAAGCTGCGTTCGCTGCCCAGCCGGGTGATCTCCCTGCCGTTCGGGGACGACTACTACAAGCCGGACTGCACAAAGCTGGATTTGTCCGCCCGCGACTTATTTGAGCACTTAAAGGACAAGGCATCTTCGTACTATTACAGCGATGTGCTGATTCCGATGGGCAGAACCGTGACGGACTTTATCGGAGGTGCGCTATGACAGGGCAGGAACTGAGACGGCAGCTTTGTGAGCCTTTTGCCGCCGCGGATGTCGAGTGGCGCGTGACCAAAATGCGAAACTCAAACAGCGAGGGACTGGTCGTAGCGTTCATCGACAGCCGTGCGATCCAGAACCGTCTGGACGATGTGGTAGGGCCGTTTTGCTGGCGCACGCGGTTCATTCCGTGGCACCAGTACGTTCCGAAACCGGGCAAATACGATGACCCGTCCGAGGTAAAGACACCCGTATCTTCCCAACTCTGCGGGCTCTCGATCTATCTGGAGGAGCGTAAAGAGTGGATAGAAAAGGTAGACGGCGCAGAAAACACCGACATTGAAGCCATCAAGGGCGGTATTTCGGACAGCTTCAAGCGTGCGTCTGTGCTTTGGGGCGTCGGCCGCTATTTGTACGAGATCCCGGCCAAATGGGTGTCACTGGACAAGTACAAGCAGATCGCCCGTCCGGCGGAACTCATTGCGTACTACGCAGAGCAGCTGCAAAAGCTGGGACTCGCTTCGGCGCAATCGCCGGGCACCGGCAATGCGCCGGCGGATATTTACGCCGTGCGCGGCCTGCAGCCCGCACCCATGCAGGGCTATCCGGCCGCGGCGCGGGTCGATCTGGTCACGCCGGATAATCGTGCGCTCAAAGTGTTCAGTCTGGGCGTAAAGCCCGGTCTGGCCAGCGGCGTGCGCATCCAAGGCGCAAAGATCGTGCAGAGGAACAGTGCCGGCGGTATGTACTATGAGCTACAGGACTACCGGACGGCAGCGTGAGAGGAGGAATCATGACGGCACAGTTTTCGGCTTTGCAGATCGAAACGCTGAAGGTGACCGGCTTTGGCCGGTTCGCCGCCGAGCAGGAATGGTCTTTCGGTTCGATGACCACGGTCACCGGCCACAATGCACAGGGCAAAAGTACGATCGCAGACGCGATCGCCTGTGCCCTGACCGGCGCGCCGTTCCTCCGCGTGGAGATGCTTGTCCGCACGGACGACGGCCAGACGCATGAGATCCGCCGGGTGCGGCAGAACAGCAAATGCATTCTTTCCGTGGACGGCACAACGACCACGCAGGAACGCTTTGCCGAACGCTTCGGCAGTCGTGACCTCATTCTGTCCCTGCTCAATCCTCTGTATTTCACCGAGGTATTGAGCGGCAGCGGCCGCAAGCTGATCGAGCAGTATCTTCCGCCGGTAGCGCATGAAGCGGTCATGGCAAAGCTTTCAGGAGCTTTTCAAGGATCGCAGACGGGAAGGACGCAAGCTGGCGCAAAAGCTGCTGTCCGTTTACCTCAATCTGCTGATGGCCTACCCGGATCAGCCGTATGGGCATAAGCCGATCGTGCATCCGGTCACCGCAGACCCGATTTTGGTGCCGGAGGACAGCGGTGCGCCGACGGACGAAACCGAAAAGGACGCAAAGACGCTGGACATTATTCGTGCAAAGGTTGCCGCTGGGGAGCGTGTGCTGCTCTACGTCAACTGGGTGCGACTGGACAGCCGGACACGCCTAAAGCGCTTTCTCACGGATGCCGGCATCCGCGCCGAGATCATGGAAGATACCGTGCCGCCGCGCGGACGCGAGGCATGGGTGGCGGAAAAGCTTCGTCAAGGGATGCAGGTGATGATCACAAACCCCGGACTTGTGGAAACCGGCCTCGATTTGAATGACTTCACCACACTTCTCTTCTATGACATGGCGTTTAAGCTGTTCACATTCCGACAGGCAAGCCGGCGAAGCTGGCGTATCAACCAGACCGCGCCGCGAGTGGAGGTGTACATTTTGTACTACCGGCATACCATGCAGGAACGTGCCGTCCGGCAAAGGTGAAGGAGCAGGTGCGTAAGGCGACGGGCCTGACCTCCCCAGCCGCTCTGCAGTCCCATTTGGAGAGTCTGGCTAATGAACTGCTGCGGAACATCCCGCACACGCGCGAGGAGTTTATTGAAATTCTCGCCGAAATAGACGGATACGAGGCGTTTTGCCGCGCACATCCGGACTATCAAAACAACAGAGCCGTCCATGCGGTTGCAAATATCAATCGCGTTTATGACGAGCGGCTACAAAAACACGACTTTTTATAGGGAGGAAGTACAATGAAGGTAAACATTCCGGTAAGGTTCAGAAACCCGTGGTTTTGGGTCAGCGTTGCGTCGGTGGCGATCACCGCGATTGGAGTAGACCCGCAGACCTTTACCAGTTGGCAGGCGGTATGGGAAGGCGTTAAGTCTGTGCTCAATAACCCGGTGCAGCTGGTCACGATGGCGCTGGCAGTGCTGGGCGTTTTCATCGATCCGACGACCAGCGGCCTGACCGACTCTGACCGCGTCATGACCTACGACAAGCCGCTGGAAAAGTGAGGTGCAGACATGAGCAGCATTCGTTGCGATATTTACGATCCCAAAGAGTATGACATCTGGTTTGCGGCTGCGCCTTATGGCGCGGCCAGCAAGCCCGCTAAAACGCTGAAAACGTGGGCGGCGGAAGAACAAGCCGACGTGGTGTATAACCTCTGCCTGTTCAACATGACCGGCTTGGGCAGCGACCAGTACGGCGTGATTAAGGGACGTACGCTGCAATACTTACGCGCTAAGAACGTGGACTGTGGTTACGGCGGCACAAGTGAGCATCTGACCGTCAGCACCGGTAACGTGGTCGCGGGCGTGAAGGTTGCCGTGCGCGACGGCGTGGTGCTGTCCGGGCTGGATAAGTCCACCTATCGCAGCCGCAACATGATCGGCGCGCTCGCGGACGGCCGCATCATTGTTGTGCAGTCCTCGGACGGCTGCACCGAGGAGCAGGTGGCGCGCTATGCCGCCGGGCGGTACACAATCGAGCTGCTGCTGGTGCAGGACGCAGGCGGCAGTACCGGCATGTACCGCGTGAGTGACGGCTATCTGTTCGCCCCGGAGAAGGAGGGCGTGGACGGCAGGCCGGTGTGCAGCGTAGTATGTATGAGAAAGAGGAACAAGGAGGAAAAACCTATGGGCAAGAAGAAGGTATTTATCGGTGTAGGTCACGGCGGCAGCGATCCCGGCGCGGTCGGTTATCTGGTCGAGAAGGACGTCAATCTCACGATGGCGACCGCGTGCCGCGATTTTCTGACGGCTCACGGTGTGGATGTGTGCATGTCCCGCACCAAGGACGAGAACGACACGGTCAGTCAGGAGGTCGCGGAGTGCAACGCTTATGCGCCCGATCTGGCGATCGACGTGCATAATAACTCGGGCGGCGGCGACGGCTTCGAGGTGTTCCACACCATTCACGGCGGCACGGGCAAGACGCTCGCGCAGAATATCGAGAAGCACGTCAAGGCCATGGGCCAGAACAGCCGCGGCGTCAAGACGAGACAGGGAAGCAATGGCGACTATTATGCGTTTATCCGCGAGACGGCCGCACCGGCGGTCATCTGCGAGGGCGTGTTCGTGGATACCAAGGCGGACGCCGCGCAGGCCGACACGCTCGCCGAGCAGCAGGCGTTCGGTGTGGCGTATGCGAAGGGCATTCTGGATACGCTCGGTCTGGCCTACGACGAGCCAGAGGATGCACCGGACGATGCGTTTGAGACCGACGAAGAGGTGCAAGCGGCGATCACCAAGGTGCAGCAAAAGGCTGGCCTCGCTGCGGAAACCATGCAGTACCTGCTGGCGTATGAGTACGGCGCGGAGCTGGTGACCAAACTTGCGAATGCAATGAAATAACGGTGCCATAATTAGGTGACACATCAGGTGACACACCAAACACCCCAAAATACCGCATAAAACCCTCTTTTGCTCTATGTGGGCAAGAGAGGGTTTTTCTTGTATTCGTTTCAAAAATAAACAAAAAAGCCACAAAGTCAATGACTTTATGGCTTAAATGTTGGTGACCCAGCGGGGATTCGAACCCCGGACACCCTGCTTAAAAGGCAGGTGCTCTGCCGACTGAGCTACTGGGTCATATTGATGCGTGAGGAATGCCGGACTGGATAAAAATGGCAGGGACGGCTGGATTCGAACCAGCGAGTGTCGGCGTCAAAGGCCGATGCCTTACCGCTTGGCGACGCCCCTGTATCCGTTGAATCAAAAGACAGGCCGTACCCTAAGCATAACGCGCTGCATGAGGCAGCGCGTCATAGGGTCATATGGGGTGGGTAAAGGGACTCGAACCCTCGACCCTCGGAACCACAATCCGATGCTCTAACCAACTGAGCTATACCCACCATATTTTGTTTCGCCAGCGGAAATTTGGCACGCCAGAAGGGATTCGCTTTTCTGCGGAAAAGCCACGGCGGTTCAAACAATCCACCGGATTGTTTGTAAGAGCCGCCTTTCGAATCCCTGACCATGCCTGCGAAGAATCTTGGCACGCCAGGAGGGATTCGAACCCCCGGCCTACTGCTTAGAAGGCAGTTGCTCTATCCGGCTGAGCTACTGGCGCATATCAATTCCGGCAACCCGACGCCTGAAATTGTGGAGCGGGTGATGGGAATCGAACCCACGTGTTCAGCTTGGAAGGCTGACATTCTACCATTGAACTACACCCGCGGGTTTTTCTGACGCTTAAATAGTATAACAATGAATGGGCTTTTTGTCAACATGTTTTTTCATTTTCTTTTGCAAAAATTTTTATCGGCTGTAACGGACATTTTTCGGAAAGCGGTTGGTACGTCATCAAAAGGGCATATGCGCATGGTATACTGAAAATACAGAGGGGGGATGCAGCGTGGGTTACACAATTTTATTGGCGGAAGATGAAGCGGCGATGCGAGAAGTGGTTGCCGACTACCTGACGGAAAAGAGTGCCGGCGCATGGACAGTAGAGACAGCTGCGGACGGTGACACCGCGCTTGCCATGATTGAGCAGCGCACATTCGATCTGCTGCTACTCGATGTGATGCTGCCGGGGACGGACGGCTTTGCGCTATGCCGTGCCGCACGGCAACAGGGCGATGTGCCGATCCTGTTCGTGACCGCGCGCGAGGACGAGCAGGACAAGCTGCACGGTTATGGTCTTGGTGCGGATGACTATGTTGTTAAGCCGTTTTCACTGGCAGTGCTGTACGCCAAGGCACAGGCACTTTTGCGGCGTGCCAAGGGGCTGACGCAAGGGGACATGCTGACCGCGGGTGAACTTGTTCTCGATCCCGTGCGCAGCACAGTGACGGCGGGCGGGCAGCCGGTTTCGCTGCCGCCCAAGGAATTTGCATTGCTGCGGGCACTGATGGAGCGTAAAAACCGCGTGCTGACGCGCAACGAGCTGTTAAATCTCGCGTGGGGATGGGATTTTGACGGCACGGACCGCGTTGTGGACAGCCATATCAAAAAGCTGCGGAAAGCGCTCGGCGTGCACGCGGGCTGCATCAGGACCGTGGTCAAGCAGGGCTATAAATTGGAGGTGGATGGAGATGAAAAGCAAGCATAGAAATTTCTGGAGCTTCTTCTGGCGCGTGGGCGCAGGGTTCCTCGCGTTCTATCTGGCGGTGATGGGGCTATTCACCTATTTTGTCGCTCGTGGAAAGCTAAATGCTGCACGGACGAGCGGAGACAGCCGGGAGGAACTGCGGTTAGAGGCGGTGCGGGAAATACAGCAGGCGGATTTGCCAGGAAACTGGTATTACATTTGTAATGCGGTTGCAGATCCTGTGGCAATGGTCGGTGTGTTTGATGAAAATGGCAGTTTGATAGCATCGTCGGGAAATTATTTCAATGCATTAAGTTTTTATATGGATGTGGGTCGTTGGCTGACGGATGCGGAACAATATCGCTTGGTGGAGCTGGCGCAAGAGAGCAGTCATCCCATAGAAACCGGGACGGTTACCTATATCTTGCACATCAATGGATGGCAGGATGGGGAATTGTTGATTCCCTACCAGATTACATATTCTTCTCGAACGTATGAGATGCTGGAGAATGGTGGAATTTCGTATCATGACAGCGAAGAAGAGACGTTGCTCATGAGACGGCAGCCGGATATTGACACAAGTGAATTGTGGAATCTGCCGTTTACCATGGAGGTGCCGTTTTTCAGCGTCGCAGGTAGTTTCGCGCTGCCGGGGTTTGATCTGAAAGATGGTGTAAGCGGATATGTCAAAGTGCGAGATACCGGCGAATGGAAGCAGATGTATGACCGGATGCTGACGCTTGCGGACGGATTAAAAAACAAAGATTTTGTGGTTGGCGGCTTGGGAGAGGATAACAGTATTTTTCATTACTATATCGAGTACGGGTGGTACTTGGGGGATGATTATTTTGACACACCGCAAGAGGGCAAATATTTGATTTATCTCTGGTCATACTATCCGCTGCGTGAAGCTATGGAGGAACTGACGCCTGCGTATGGGATAGCGCTGCTGGCGATGCTGGTTATGTCTGCTGTTTTGGCTTTTGCCCTATTGCGCGTATGGCGCAAGCAAGAGCGCGTCGAGCAGGCGCGCCGAGATACGACCGCCGCGCTTGCGCATGAGCTGAAAACACCGCTGTCCGTGCTGTCCGCGACCGCCGAGCTGTTATCAAATGATATGGCGCAGGACAAGCGTAAGCACTATCTGGACGTGATTCAGCAGCAGGCGCAGCGCATGGACGGCAGCGTGCGGCGTATGCTCGAGCTGTCCCGGCTGGAGGCGGGCGCGCAAGCGCTGCGGCGCGAGCAGGTGTCTCTCTCCGCCCTCGCACGCGAGCAGCTGGATGCTGCCGTCCCGCCGGACAGCTGCCTGCACACATCGGTTGTGGTGGACGGCGCGGACGAAGCTGCGGCCGACCGTGCGCTACTCGCCCGCGCGCTCGATGCCATTCTGGAAAACGCAGTGCAGCACACCCCACCGGATGGCAGCATCACCGTGCGCATAGAGAACGGCGTGTGCGCAGTTGTCAACACGGGCGAGCCCATTCCGTCTGCCGCGCTGCCGCGCTTATGGGAGCCGTACTATCAGGCTGACCCCGCGCGAACGGGAAAAGGCGACGGACTGGGACTATCCATTGCCAAAACCGTGTTCGACTTGCATGGCTGCACTTACGGTGCGGAAAACACGCCGACAGGGCCGCGTTTTTGGTTCCGGTTTGGTAAGGCGTGACCAGCCGCAGTTAATGAATAAAACCGGATCAACAATGATTTTCCTTTCTGCGCAGATTTTTCTTGAGAATCGCAGGGAAATGCGGTAAACTGATAGTATCAAGAAATAGAGCGTAGGGAGGGTGAGAAACATGTTTGGTTTGAGTGCAGTAGGAGCAGGAGGCAGCAGCGCATATTCGTCTGCGTATTTGGATCGGGCGGCTGGCGCGCGCAGCATGGAGCCGATCAACGGTATCACCCCCGCGCAGACTACGGCAGTTCCTCCTGTGCCGGCAGTGGCATCGGTACGACCGGAGGCAACACAGGCCGCACCCGAGCAGGAGGGCCCGCAGCTTCCGTTCCAGCGGGAGGGCGTCGACCCGGTCGAGTGGGCTGTCCGCGGGCGCATTCAGTACGCCGATGAGAACGGACAGAACGCATCCGGGAATGCGGCAGCGCCGGAGGGACAGGTCGCGTCCGAAGCCAAGTCTGCGCAGGAGGTCATGGCGGAAAGCGAGTGCCAGACCTGCAAGGAGCGCAAATATCAGGATGGCTCGGATGATCCCGGTGTTTCGTATAAAACGCCCACCAATATTGCACCTGAGGCGGCAGCTTCCGCTGTGCGCAGTCATGAGCAGGAGCATGTAAGCCGTGAGCAGTCCAAGGCGCAGCAGGAAGGACGGGAAGTGGTCAGCCAGTCGGTCACGATCCACACCGCAATCTGTCCGGAATGCGGCAGGGTTTACGTCTCCGGCGGCACGACCCGCACCACGACGCGGCAGGAAAAAGCCGCGCAGCTGTATCAGCAGCAGGGGGAGCAAGCCCCCAGCCAGTTCCAGTCTGTGGCATAAGAGAAAACAGCCGATTTTCCATCGGCTGTTTTTTGTTGCCTGCTGCTTATCCGATGTAAAAAGCCACCCGTTCGGGTGGCTTTTTCATATTATTGCAGGTCGATGGTGACCGCCTGATCTTCGAGCAGTGTGAGATCATCGTCCGGCTGCCAGAAGGATACGCCGGTGATCTGTGCGATCTGCTCAGGTGTCGCGTCAGGGTATTCGATCGTCGTGATGCACAGGCCGTTTTCGCGGTCATAGGTATAATCTATGAAGCAGTCCGTCAGACGGTCGAGCGTGGTACCGTCTGCGAGCAGCAGGGATAACTGCGCGTTGCTTTTCGTGATCGGGCCATGGAAAGAGAACGTCGCAACCGCGCGGTGCTCGTCAATGTCAAGGCTTTCGAGCGTATAGCCGCCTGCGCTGCTATCGGTCAGCGGCAGGCTGTCCAGCGCGCCCTTGACCTCGTGTGAGCGATACGGGCCAATGCAGGGGATCAGCGTGACCGATTGGGTATCCAGATTCGCGCCGAGGAATTCAAAACTGTTGGTCGCTCGGCCGATGCCACCGCCGACGCTGCCGTTCGAAATCACTGGCAGGTAATTGCCCTTGTCATCGCGCAGGACAAAGTTGGTCATGGGAGCCTCCGCCTGTTCGCTCAGCGTGATGGTCGAGCCGAACGGCGAGATGGACACGCGCTCGATGCGCGGCGTGCAGCGGATGGGATTGGTGTGACCATCTGCATCCGTATCATCGTACTCGACCGTAAAATCCAGCTTGGGCTCCACGGTCAGCGTCTCGACCGCGACCGCACTCTTATCCACCGACATCGCAAACTGGAAGTTCGCGTCATTGATATCGCTCGAGCCGCCGTCATAAAGCAAAAGATCAAACTGATCGGGCAGCGCCTCTTTCAGCACGATGCGGTGCACGCCGGTCAGCGTGTATTCGTCTGGCATGGTCGCTTCGTTTTCAATTGCGCCGGTCGTGTCGAGCTGTTTGCCGTTGACCTGTGCAAAGAAGGTGGGTGCTGTCCAGCTGGCACGCCAGCTTTGCGGCTCATCCGCCGTTCCAACCAGTGCAATCGGTGTTTTGCTTTTCAGTGTGTAGAACACCAGCATATAGCTGTCGTCGACGGCAAGGTTGTCGATGGTGAGCGTCTGGTCGCCGTTGGTGTCGCTCATGCCGACGGCGGCGTTGTATTTCTCGTATTTGCCCTGATATTCGGCATACTCCGAGCCGCTGTTTTGCGTAAAGTAGCCGATGGCGTTGCGTGCCATTTCCAGCACGGTCGGCGCTGCCGCTGCTGCCCCAACCACCAGCGCAGCAGCGATGCCGATACAGACGGCGGTGCGCGGTGCGCGGCGCTTTTTGATGGGGGTCACCTGCTCCGGCAAGTTATGCAAGAGCGCGTCCATGCGCTCGTCAAAGCCCTCGGGAGTCGGGCTGCCTTCGCGCTGTGCGCGTGCCTTGAGCTTTTCGTCAAATGTCATGCTTCATTCCTCCTCCAGCAGCGTGCGCAGACGGTTTCGTGCGCGGGACAGGCGGCTGCGCACCGTTCCCTCGCGTATGCCGAGCGCGTTTGCAATCTCAGCGGTCGTCATATCTTCGTAATAAAACAGCACAGTTGCTACACGATAATCCTCGGGCAGGGCGCAAACTGCGTCCCACAGCGTAAAGTCGTGCCGGTCTTCCGCGCCGCCCGCAAGCGGTTCCAAATCGTCCGTATAGGACAGCCGTGCGGTTTTGCGGTGGTGTTCGTGCGCGCAGTTGACTGTTATTTTTATCAGCCAGCCCTTGAGCGCTTTCTCGTCGCGCAGCCGCCCAAAGGCCTGCCACGCGCGTAAGGTAGCTTCACTTACCGCGTCTTCTGCATCTGCGTCGCAGCTCAGCAGCGCGCGGGCGGCGCGGTACATTGCACGGCGGTGCGCCGTCACAGCGGCGGCAAAGCGCTCGCGCGCGTCATCCTGTGTCTGGCTCAATATCATTTCCATCGTATCACCTCGTCTCGTTGTCCGGACACTCTAAGGATGCACGGAGGCGGGGGATTGTTCCCGGAGAAGAAGAAAAAATTTGCCGCCGGACACTTGGCCCGGCGGCATTGCATTAAATCGTGTCGATGATGAGCTTGCCGTCCTCGGCGCGCAGGTACGCGCCCTTGAGCGGCTGCTCGCCCGTGACGATCGCGGTCGCCAGCGGGTTTTCCACCTCTTTTTCGATCAGGCGGCGCAGGTTACGCGCGCCGAATTTGAGCGAGAACGACTTTTCAACCAGCCAGTCAAGCAGGCTGTCGTCCCATGTCAGGCGGATGTCCTTATCGGCCAGATTGTCGCGCAGTTCGCCCAGCATGATAACCGAGATGCGGCGGAAGTCCGCTTCGGTCAGCTGGTTGAACGCGATGATCTCGTCGATGCGGTTGAGAAACTCGGGGCGCATGATGTCCTCAAGCGCCTTCATCGCGCGCTCACGGCTCTGCTGGGTGACCGTGCGGCCAAAGCCCGCAGGCGCGCCACCCGTTCCCGACCCAGCGTTCGAGGTCATGACGATGACAGCGTTTTCAAAGCTGACCACACGGCCCTGCGCGTCGGTCAGGCGGCCGTCGTCGAGGATTTGCAGCAAGGAATTCAGTACATCCGGATGCGCCTTTTCGATTTCGTCGAACAGTACGACAGAATACGGGCGGCGGCGGATTTTTTCGGTCAGCTGACCGGCTTCATCATAGCCAACATAACCCGGGGGCGAGCCGATCAGGCGGGAAACCGTGTGCTTTTCCATATATTCTGACATATCCAGCCGCACCAGTGCATCCGGTGAGTCGAACAGGTCGAGCGCAAGCTGTTTGACCAGCTCGGTTTTGCCCACGCCGGTCGGGCCAACGAACAGGAAGGATGCAGGCTTGCGCTTGGGGCTGATACCCGCGCGCGAGCGGCGGATGGACGCGCAGACCGCGTCGACTGCCTCGTCCTGTCCGATGACATGGCTCTTCAGGCGTTCCTCCATGCCCTTGAGACGCGCGGATTCCTGTGCTGCGACCTTGGCGGCCGGGATACCCGTCCACAGCTCGATGACCGAGGCGAGCAGCTGCTCGTCAACCGTGGGCGCGGGCTTGCACAGCAGTTCATGCAGCCGTCCTTCGACTTGCAGAAGCCGCTGACGGCAGGACGCAATGCGGGCGTAGGTGTCCTCCTGCTCGTCGCGCGCGCTCGACTGGGTCAACAGGTCGAGCTGGGTCTGGAGTCCCTCCATCTCAGTTTGCAGTGCCGGGATTTCGGACAGCTGCGGCGAGTCCAGATTGAGCCGCGAGCAGGCCTCGTCGATCAGGTCGATCGCCTTGTCGGGCAGGAAACGGTCGGTGATATAGCGTTCGCTCATCTCAGCGGCGCGGCGGCAGATATCGTCCGGCACTTGTACGCCGTGGAACGTCTCATAGTAAGAGCGGATGCCCTTCAAAATCTCGGTCGTCTCCGCGACGGACGGCTCACCGATATACACCGGCTGGAAGCGACGCTCGAGCGCGGCATCCTTTTCGATGTGCTTGCGGTATTCCTTGAGCGTCGTTGCGCCGATGACCTGAATATCGCCGCGGGCAAGCGCGGGCTTCAGGATGTTCGCAGCGTTCATCGAGCCTTCCGAGTCGCCCGCGCCGACGATGTTGTGCACCTCGTCGATGACAAGGATGATGTTGCCGAGTTTTTTGACCTCGTCGATCAGGCCCTTCATGCGGCTTTCAAACTGGCCGCGGAACTGTGTGCCTGCGACAAGGGCGGTCAGGTCGAGCAGATGCACTTCCTTGTTGCGCATTTTGAACGGGATGCGTCCCTCGTTGATGCGCACGGCCAACCCCTCGGCAACCGCTGTCTTGCCGACACCCGGTTCACCGATCAGACAGGGATTGTTCTTCTGCCGGCGGTTCAATATCTGGATGACGCGGTCGGTTTCGCGGTCGCGGCCAACGATGTGGTCGATGCGGCCTTCTGCCGCCTTGCGCGTCAGGTTTTCGCAGTAGTTGTTGAGGTATTTGCGCTTCTTATCATCACGCGGGGGCGCTTGGGTGCGTGTGCGCGCGCCTTCTGCGCCGCGCAGCGGTGTAGAAGGCGACAGCGGCGGAATGGACGCGGGCGGATTGGAGATCGGGTCGGTCTCGTGCGGCGCATCGTCATCCGAGCCGTCCGAACCGGCGGTGACCAGATCGTTCAAGTCGGACAGCGAACCGATCTCGCCGGAAAGGGCTTCAAGATCGTCCTCCGTGATGCCCATTTGTTCCATGATGTTGTCAAGCGGTTTGACGCCCAGCTCGCGCGCGCACTTGAGGCACAGCCCCTCCTGCGTGGTTTTGTCCGGGCCTTCGATTTTGGTGATAAACACCACCGCGATGTTCTTTTTACACCGCGAGCACATTGGCATGTTCATAAGAAAAACTCCTTTGGGGAAGTGGGGGAAAACAGGGGGGTCAGATGGCCACCGGCAGTACGTCAATCAGCTTTGCCAGCAGCACACTATGGGAGACCCGTTCGGGGGAAAGCCAGCCGAGCGGGGAATAGGCGATGGGATAGACCCACCAGACGCCCAGCAGGATCAAAGCAATCAGCACAGTACCGGCAATAAGCCCGACCACACCGCCCGCGAGCGAATCCAGAATTCCGAGCGGGGTCAGATGTGCGATCGTGTGCAGGCTTTTGGCGGCAAGGCTGACCAGCCAGCCGAACAGAATGCAAAACAAAATCAGCAGCAGCACGAAAGCAACGCTTTCGGCCATCGAGACGGCGGCTTCGGTTGCGGTCTGACGCAGCGCATCCAGTGCACCGGCGGCACCGCTCACATCCGCCTGCTTTTCAAAAATATCACCAACAATGGGGGTAACGACCCATTCTGCAACATAGGGCGCTGCCCAACGGGCGGCGAAAAAGGCGGCGGCGACCGCGATCACACGGCCAACCAGGCCGGTCAGCGCGCCGAAAAAGCCGCGCCGAAACCCCAGAATGAGATTGATGAGCAAAACCGCCAGAATGATCAGATCGGGCAGGTTGCATAGGTCGGTCAGTACGGATAAAACGTCAGCTAACATCGGTAACTTCCTCGGAATGTTCGGAACGCGCGGTAAACAGACGCGCGTTTTTGGTGTAAAGAGCGCATACGGTGCCGTCATTGGTCATCAGCACGCGCCGCGCGCCGACCGCTTCGGTATTGCGCCACTGGGGAGCAAACGACGTATCGTAAACGGTCACGCCAGAGGCGCTTAACACGGCCGTGCCCGCTGCGGAAATCGCCAGCGCAGACGGTTCCTCCGACAGGGCATAGGGACCGGACAGCGTGCCGCCGCGGATGGTATACAGGTCACTGCGCGCGCCGGAATAAGAGCGCGTAGCAATTGCCAGCATATTATCGTGCGCGGTCAGCGAGATCAAATCGCTGGAAGCGACAATCAGCGTATGCTCGGCTTCGCCGCCGCGGTCAATCATATACAGGCCGTCGTCGCACAGCACCGCAGCCGTATTGCCGGAATAGCACAGCGCCATGCCGAGCGTGTCCTCCAGCGTCACATCCGCATCCAGCGATCCGCTGGACACATCGTAAAACAGCACATGGGAGTTGAGCGTCACGCCGTCCTGACGGAATGCAAGCGCAGCGAGTGTCTTGCCGTCCGGGGACAGATCGGCCGATACGATATAGTATTCCGAGGACTGGTATTTGAATACCTCCTTGCCGGAGGTGTCGTAAACAGCGACCGCCGTGCGGTAGCCCTGCTCGTCGGTCACGAGGACAAACCGCCCGTTCTGTCCCATGCTGCCGGTGATGATCGCGGAGTCGAGGCTCAGTTCCGCCACTGCCGTGGCAGAGTTGGCCAGCACTGCCTGCATGCCGCCGCGGTCATAGACCAGCACATAATCGTCGCTGGTTTCCACCACGGGGGAGGAATATCCCAGCGTGTGCTTCATGGTGGTCACGCTGCCGGGACGCGCAAGGAACAGAGAGTCGTTGTCTGCGTAGGCGATGCCTGCTTCAAGCAGCGCGGCATCCGAAAACGTGCCGTTTTCATAGTTGATGGTGGTGATATCACCCTCATGCTGCCTGAAACCCGCCACGGCATATTCCGCAAGGCTGCGGATGGAGGTGGGCGTAAACAGCCGGTAGTTGGACAGCAGGAACAGCACCGTGCAGACTACCAACAACCAACCGCACACCGAGCGCAGCAGCGCGGTCAGGCGCACACGCGGGTCTTTGCTTTCGCGCAGCAGGCGGCGGCGCTCCTTCCGTGAGGACGGGAAACGGATGATATTCTGTTTGGATTTGGTGGGCAGTTGTTCGCTCATGTTGTTCCGTCTCCTCATTGTATCGCGTTTGGGGACATAAAATGTGAATAAAAAATAAATTATCCGAAAGCCGCTTACGCATCCAGCCGGAAGCGGGCAAGCTCGGGTGTATGCTCATACCACAGACGGTTCATAAACAGGCCGCAGGCGGGCAGGGTCGGACCGGCCTGCTCGCGGTCGCCCGCGCGCAGGATGGCGGAAACATCGTCCGGCGTCAGCTTGCCGCCGCCGACATAGATCAGTGTGCCCGCAATTGCGCGTACCATGTTATAGAGAAAACCGTCGCCGCATACACGGATGCGGATGCAGTCGTCCACCGGCTCAACCTCGCACCAGAAGATGGTGCGCACCGTGCTTTTGACTGGCGTGCCCTGACTGCGCACGGCGGCAAAGTCCTGCTTGCCGACAAAGCGCTGCGCGCCTTGCTGCATGCGTTCTATATCGAGCGGATAGTTATAGCGATAGGCGTAACGCGCGTGGAACGGGTTGCGCAGGGTGGACGGGAAGATATAATAGGCGTACTCTTTTTTGGTGCAGTCAAAGCGCGCATCAAAGTCCTCCGGCACCTGCACCGCGCCCGAAACCGCAATGTCCTCGGGCAAAAAACTGTTGAGCGCATAAGGCAGACGGTCCATCGGGATGGTGCAGTCCGCCTTGAAGTTTGCCACATAGCGGCGTGCATGCACGCCCGAATCCGTGCGGCCGACGCCCGAGACATGCACCTTTTGCCCGAGCAGACGGAAAACCGTCGTTTCCATGCTTTCCTGAATGGACGGGCCGTTTTTTTGAATCTGCCAGCCGTGATAGGCTGTTCCGTCGTAGGACAAAATCACTGCAATGTTCATAGGCCGTACCGCCTGAGAACAAGAATTGCCGCGAACAGCGCTGCGCAGATCAAAATTGCGCAGATGTCCACACGGGTGATTTTGAGCTGCTTCATTCGGGTGCGGCCCACATCGCCGCGGTACAGGCGGCATTCCATTGCGGTTGCCAGTTCGTCCGCACGGCGAAACGCCGAGATAAACAGCGGCACCAGAATGGGGATCATGGCTTTTGCGCGCTGCACCAGACTGCCGGACTCGAAATCTGCGCCGCGCGCCTTCTGTGCCGAGATGATCTTTTCGGTTTCCTCAATGAGCGTCGGAATGAAGCGCAGCGCGATCGACATCATCATGGAAAGCTCATGCACGGGAGCGTGCAGTTTCTTCAAAGGGGAAAGCAGCCGCTCCAGCCCGTCGGTCAGCTGGATGGGGCTGGTCGTATAAGTCAGCATCGAGGTTGCGATGATGAGCAGCATCAGACGCACAACCATGAAGATCGCTGTGCGGATGCCCTCGCGGCTGATGTGCAAAAAGCCCCACTGCCAGATATATTCACCGGGGGTATAGAACAGATTGAGCACTGCTGTAAATACGATGATAAACAGGATCGGCTTGAGCCCGCGCACGACCAGCTTAGGCGAAATGCGCGAAATGCCGATGATGATCGCCAGAAAAGCAAGTACCAGCGCATAGGATACCGGCCCCTCTGCAAGGAACAGCAGCACGATGAATGCGATCGTCAGCACGATTTTCACACGGGGGTCAAGTCGGTGCACAGCGCTGTCGCCGGGGAAAAACTGACCGATGGTAATGTCCTTCAGCATCAGTGCGCGCCCCCTTTCGCTTTGCAGGCGCGCAGCGCGTCCAGCGCCTGCTGCACCGTATAGACCGAAGTATCCACGTCATGCCCGCGCTTTTTCAGTTCGAGCATGACTTTGGTAATCATGGGAATGTCCAGTCCCGCCGCGATGATTTCGTTTGCGTGCGAGAATACCGCGCGCGGCGTGTCGCAGAACAGGACTTTCGCATGGTTCATCACGAGCAGGCGGTCGGCGAGTCCTGCGATATCCTCCATCGAGTGCGACACGATCAAAATAGTCGCGCCAGACTGCTTGTGGTAGTCTTTTACCAGACCGAGAATTTCATCTCGGCCTTGCGGGTCAAGGCCAGCGGTCGGCTCGTCAAGTACGAGCACTTCAGGCCGCATGGCAAGGATGCCTGCAATCGCGACGCGGCGCTTCTGGCCGCCGGACAGCGCAAACGGCGACTGGTTCGCCAAGCTTTCGTCCAGTCCGACCGCGCGCATGGATTCCAAAACGCGCTCGTTGATTTCGCTTTCCGAAAGCCCCATGTTGGTCGGGCCGAAGGCGATGTCCTTGGCGATTGTCTCCTCAAACAGCTGGTATTCCGGGTACTGGAATACCAGACCGACGCGGAAGCGTGTTTCACGGGCGCATTTGCCTTTTTCGTTCCAGATGGACTGGCCGTCCAGCAGCACTTCGCCCTCGTCGGGCTTCAAAAGGCCGTTGAAATGCTGGATGAGCGTGCTCTTTCCCGAGCCGGTGTGGCCGATCACGCCCAGAATTTCGCCTTTTTCGATTTTCAGGTCAACGTGGTCGAGCGCTTTGCGCTCAAAAGGGGTGCCTGCGCCATAGATATGGGTCAGGCCCCGTGTTTCCAGAATGGTTGACAAAGGATTCGTCCTCCTGTGTGTCAAAATCAGTGGGCGCGCAGCCTCACTGCAAGTATTTTTCTAAGATATCCGCGCATTCGTCAACCGAAAGCGCGTCGATGGGCAGGGACTCGCCGTCCTGTCGGTCGAGGTCATACAGCACCTCGATGGTCTGCGGCACGGTCAGGGACGCAGCGCGCAGCGTGTCCACCTGCGTGAAAATTTCGCGCGGCGTACCGTCCATCAGCACGTTGCCCTGATGCATGACGACGACGCGTCCGGCCTGCACGGCTTCGTCCATGTGGTGGGTGATAAGAATGACCGTGATGCCGAATTTGCGGTTGAGTTCGCGCACTACCGCCATGACCTCGCGCCGTCCCTGCGGGTCGAGCATGGCGGTTGGCTCGTCAAGCACGACGCAGCGCGGCATCATCGCAATCACACCCGCAATGGCGACACGCTGCTTCTGTCCGCCGGACAGGCGGTGCGGCGCTTGCGCGCGATATTCATACATGCCGACAGCCTTGAGCGCTTCGTCCACGCGCTTGCGGATCTCCTGCGGCGGTACGCCCATATTTTCCAGCGCAAACGCTACGTCCTCTTCGACCACGGTCGCCACCAGCTGGTTATCCGGGTTCTGGAACACCATCGAGACGGTCTTGCGTACCTCGTAGGTGTTGTTCTCGTCCCGCGTGTCCATCATATCAACATAGCATACGCCGCCGGTGGGCAGACGGATGGCATTGAAGCAGCCCGCAAGCGTGCTTTTGCCCGAGCCGTTGTGACCCAGCACCGCGACGAACTCGCCGCGCCCCACCGACAGGGTAACGCCTTTCAGCACGGGAATAGCAAGTTGTCCTTCCTCGACGGGATAGGCATATTGCAGGTTTTCGGTTTTAATGATTTCAGACATAGTTTTCGTCCTTGCAAAAATCAGAATTTCGGCCAATTGGATTCGTTAATAGCATCCTTAACCGCCTTTTTAATAACAAAATACAGCAGAAGCAAACCGATAGCCATCGGCACAAGGGCAATCAGCATGGAGAAAAACATGGGGATTACATACGATATGGAAGGCATAATAGTCAGCTCCTTTTCTCTCTATCCCGGTTGATGGTTGTCCGTTTTAGGTTTCTGCGATGAAGCGTGCAGACGAGCCGCAGGGAAGCACAAGCCCGGTCGATTCGACCGGCAGGCCAAGCTCCTGTGCTTCAATCTTGCCCGCGGCGCGCTTTGCCGCCGTGATGCCGAGCAGGTAGCTCATGACGGACGGCGCAAGTCCGGTCGAGTAGCTGGAAATCAGCACGAACAGGGGCTTGTCCGACAGAACACCCATGGTCAGCTCGACAAAGTCGGCCACGTCCTGCTCGATTTTCCACGTTTCACCCGATGGGCCGCGCCCGTAGGAAGGCGGGTCCATGATGATCGCATCGTATTTGCGGCCGCGGCGGATTTCACGTTGGACGAACTTCTTGCAGTCGTCCACGATCCAGCGGATGGGACGGTCGGAAAGACCGGAGGATGCGGCATTTTCGCGCGCCCACTGCACCATGCCCTTGGAAGCGTCCACATGACAGACCGACGCGCCCGCGTTTGCCGCGGCCAGCGTCGCGCCGCCGGTGTAGGCGAACAGGTTCAAGACACTGACCGGACGGCCCGCGCCGCGCACCATGCGGTCGATAAAGTCCCAGTTGGCGGCCTGCTCAGGGAACAGGCCGGTGTGCTTGAAGCTCATGGGCTTGAGCTGGAAGGTCAGGTCGCCGTAATGGATGGCCCATTGCTCAGGCAGCTTGCGGATTTCCCACTGCCCGCCGCCCGCGTTCGAGCGGTGGTAGATGGCGTTCGGCTTGTCCCACGCGCGGCAGTCTGCCGCGCGCGGCCAGATGGCCTGCGGGTCCGGGCGCACCAGCACCTGATTGCCCCAGCGTTCGACCTTTTCGCCGCCGCCGCAGTCGAGTACGGTGTACTCTTTCCAGTTGTCCGCGATCCACATATAATACATACCTCGTTCCGGTGTGAGATTTACACAATATATCAGCTTCTATTCTAACACCAAACGGCGGCGCACGCAATCAAAAAGAACATTTGTCAAAACAGGGCTTTTTAGCGAAAACAGCAAAAATCCGGCGCACACAGCCGCAGAAGCGGAGTGCGCGCCGGATTGAGGAGGAAAGGTCAGGCAGCGGATTGGGCTTGCTGCCGTATCAGGCGTCTGGTGATGTAAACAAACATGAGGATACTCATCACAACCGAAACCAAGTCGGCTGCGGGCTGAGAGAAGATGATGCCGTTCAGGCCGAGGTATGCGCCCGCGATGATGACACAGGGCACAAAGATGAAGCCCTGGCGGCTGACTGCCAGCACAAGCGCCGCTGCCGCGCGTCCCATTGCCTGCAAGGCGTTTTGCAGCACGAACATAATGCCCAGCACAGGCGCGGAGAACATCAGTGCGCGCAGCATAGGCACGCCCGCCTCGATGACTGCTGCATCGTCGATAAAGACCGAGATAATGGAATCCGCAGAGAACCAATAGACGGCGGTCAGGATCACGCCCATGATGGTGGTGCAGATAGCGGAGAAGTTGACCACGCCGCGCACGCGGTGGATGTTGTTTGCACCGTAGGCAAAACCGATGAGCGGCTGCACGCCCATGGCAAGGCCGAGCTGGACGAACACCACCAGCATATTGGCTTTCATGGCAACGCCCATGCCTGCGACTGCGTTATCACCGTATCCTGCGAGGTATTTGTTGAGCAGGATGTTGGACAGGCTCATCAGGATATTATTCAGCGAAGCGGGCAGACCGATGGAGATCACGCCCCCGATGATGCCGCGCACGGCAAAGTTGCGCGGATGGATGGACAGCACGGTTTTGCCGCGCAGGAAATAGAACAGATAGAAAAAGCAGGCGCAGATATTGCCGATGACCGTGGCGATCGCCGCGCCCTTGACACCCCAGCCGAGCCACAGGATCATGACCGGATCAAGGATGATATTGACCACCGTGCCGACCATGTTGCCAACCATGGAGGCGGTTGCCGCGCCCTCGCCGCGGATCAGGTTGCAGAAGGCATTGGCGAAGATGATGAACGGCGCACCGATCGAGATCCAGATCAAATAGTCGCGGGCATAGTCGATGGTGTATTCGCTTGTGCCGATGATCGACAGGATGAGCGGCATTGCAGCAAGGAATACGAAAACCATAATCACGCCCCAGACCAGCGAACCATAACAGCAGAAGGCGCTGACCTTTTTGGCGCGGTCTGCTTCGTTTGCGCCCAGCAGACGGGAAATGAGCGACGAGCCGCCGATGCCGAACATATTGCCGAACGCCATCAGGATGAGGAATACCGGCGTTGCTACCGAAACCGCCGCCACCTGATTGGCATCGCCCGTTTGGCCGACAAAAAAGGTGTCAACCATGTTGTACAGTACGACTACCAGCATGCTCAGCATGGTTGGCACTGCCATCTGTGCAACTGCCTTAGGGATGGGCGCATCGCGGAACACAGAATCGTTATTATTTCTCATTATATTACCTCCTGTAATAAAAAACAAACGTAGGTAGCTACATAATTGAACAAAAAATATCAGCGTATGCTGATATTCTCACAGACTCGTTTAAGATAGCTGCGTAATGCCGCCATTTCTTCTTCCGAAAAGCCGCGCGCGGCTTGTGCGTCCAGATACACCCGGATCTCGTTCATCACACGCTGCACATCGTCGAATTTGTCGGTCAAACGAACAACGCGGCAGCGTCGATCGCGCTCCGAAACCGAAGTGGTGACAAATCCTTTCTGTTCCAGCCGCTGAATAAAGCCGATTACCGTCGGGTGTTTCAGATGGAAATGCTGTCCGATGTCCTGCACGGTGGTTTCCTGCTCGCCGCGATCCGCCAGAAATTGCAGTACATCGCTTTGCGCGCAAGTCAGACCGAGCGGGCGCAGCGCGGCATCTGCGTGTGCCATAAACTGGATGTTGATCATTTTGAAATATTCGCCGGGGAAAAGCAGGCCGTGCATACAGCGCGCCTCCATTTCATTTAAGTAGCTTACTACTTAATTCTATCATAGAGTGGGGCATTGTCAAGGGGACGATAGGAAAATCGTCGGAACGCGCAGACCGCCCGCAGAGCGGGCGGTCTGACTTGTGCAGTTTTGTGTAACTGTTGATTACTTCTTGCGCTTAGCCTTGGCCCAGCCTTTTTTCTTCGGGCTGGCGGGGCGGTGTGCTGCAGGGCGCGCGCTCTTTCCGGTTTTTCCTGTGCGACTGGATGGCGCAGGCGGCTTTTCGCCGCGTGCGGGGCGGATCAGACATTCCTTGCCGAAGCCGATCAGATCCTCTCGGCCAGCCTTTTTGAGCGCCGCCAGCACGATCGGCCGCTTATCCGGCCGCCGCCATTGCAGCAGCGCGCGCTGCATGGCCTTTTCCTCGGGCGTTTTGGCGACATAGACCGGCTTCATTGTGCGCGGGTCGATTTCGGTGTAATACATCGCGGTCGACAGCGTGCCCGGGGTGGGGTAGAAGTCCTGCACCTGTTCGGGCATGTAGCCGACGCGGTTGAGATACTCTGCCAGCAGGATTGCATCATCCAGCGTTGCGCCGGGGTGCGAACTCATCAGGTAGGGAACGAGATACTGCTTGCGGCCGAGCTTCTGGTTGATACGGGCATAGCGTTCGCGGAACTGCTCGTATACAGAAAATGATGGTTTGCCCATATAATACAGAGCGTTATCACTCATGTGCTCGGGTGCTACCTTGAGCTGACCCGAAATATGGTGCTCGACCAGTTCGCGGAAGAATGCGTCGTTGCGGTCAGCCATCATATAGTCATAGCGCAGACCGGAGCGCACGAAAACCTTCTTGATGCCCTCGATCTGGCGCAGCTCGCGCAGCAGTTCGAGGTAATCCGTGTGGTCGGCTTCGAGGTTTTTGCACGCAGAGGGGAACAGGCAGCGCTTGTTTTTGCACAAACCGTGATCCTCCTGTATTTTGCAGGACGGAAAACGGAAATTGGCGGTCGGCCCGCCGACATCGTGAATATAGCCCTTGAAGCCGGGCATCTGGACGATCTGTTTGGCTTCTTCAATTACGCTTTCGTGGCTGCGCGCTTGAATATAACGCCCCTGATGGAAGGCGAGCGCGCAGAAGTTGCACGCGCCGAAGCAGCCGCGGTTGTGGATGATGGAGAATTGCACTTCCTGAATCGCAGGCACACCGCCGAGCGCTTCATACGACGGATGATAGGTGCGCATATAGGGCAGGGCATAGACATGATCCATCTCTTCGGTGGTCAGCGGCCGCGCGGGCGGGTTCTGGATGAGTACGCGCTTGCCGTGGCGCTGCAAAAGTGCTTTGCCGCGCACCGCGTCCTGCTCGTCATATTGCAGCTTGACCGAGCGGGCATAGTCCGGCTTGCTGGCGCACACATCCTCATAGGACGGGCACTCGACCGCATTTTCGATGCCGGTCGCGTCGTGCGCCATATAGGCTGTGCCGCGCACACCGACGCAGGCGTCCGCCCCTTTTTTGCCGTGCTTTAAGTTGTTGGCAAGCTCCACGACCGAGTGCTCGCTCATGCCGAACATCAGTCCGTCCGCGCCGGTCGATTCGAGAATCGAGGGCATGACACGGTCAGCCCAGTAGTCGTAATGCGCGAAACGGCGCAGGCTGGCTTCGATGCCGCCGAGGTAAATCGGTGTGTCCGGAAACGCGCGCCGGGCGAGCATGGAATACACGGTTACCGCACGGTCGGGGCGTTTGCCCGCCTTGCCGCCGGGGGTGTAAGCGTCGTCCGAGCGGCGCTTTTTGGCAGCGGTGTAGTGCGCCACCATCGAGTCGATATTGCCGCCGTTGATCAGCACTGCGTAGCGCGGTCGGCCCATGGCGACAAAGTCTCGCTCGTCGTGAAAATCCGGCTGGCTGAGGATGGCGACTTTGTAGCCCGCATCCTCCAAAACGCGCGAGATGATCGCGGTGCCGAACGAGGGATGGTCAACGTATGCGTCGCCCGTGACGAGCAGAAAATCGCAGTAGTACCAGCCGCGATCGACCATATCCTGTTTACTGATTGGGAGAAAACCGTTCATAATTTCCCTTTCGCTAAAACCATAAAAAAATAACCGCTCTCCGACCAAAGATTGCGGTTATTTTTTCGTAAGATAACACGTTTCTGAGGTCAACCATCTGTCGACAGCGCCTCTCATACTATCCTCATTATAACGGATCTGCTCCGTTTGTCAAGCCCAGCCTCAGTTATCGAGGTAGAACTGTACCAACTCCTGCATCAGCTCGTCGCGGTCGATCTTGCAGATCAGGCTGCGCGCGTTGTTGTGGTTGGTGATGTACGTCGGGTCCTCAGAGAGGAGATAGCCCACGATCTGGTTGATCGGGTTATACCCTTTCTCCTTTAGCGCGTCATAAACCGCAGTCAGCGTGCGCTTCATCTCCTTGTTGGACTCATCTACAAGGCTGAATTTTCTCGTGCCGTCAAGCATGTCTGTCTCCTTTCCGATCCTACCGGTGGTTTTTTGCTATAAACAGCATAATACAAAACGGCCGAAAAGTAAAGCCTTATCCGCGCAAAACCGCGCCGAAATCTTTTTCCAACGCTGCCAGTGCCTGCTTCATGGCCTTGTCGCATTCCTCGTCGGTCAGTGTGCGGTCAGGCGCGCGCAGGCTCAGTGAGTAAGCAACCGACTTTTTGCCCTCCGGGATGCCCTTGCCCTTGTATACGTCGAACAGCTTGACGTTTTCCAGAATGTGGCCTGCAGCCTTTTCGATCGCGGCCTGCATGGAAGCCGCCGGCACCTCATCATCGACCAGAACGGCGATATCGCGGGTCGAGGCCGGGAACTTGGGCAGCGGGTGATAGAGTTTGACGAGGTCAATCGCGTCGAACAGCTTGTCAAGCGGCAGTTCGGCGGCAAGCACCTCGCCGGACAGGCCGTAGCGAGCGGCGACCGTCGGATGCACCGTGCCGAATACGCCGACCGGCTGACCGTCAATCAGGATATTGGCGCAGCGGCCCGGATGATAGGACGGATTGCTCTTTTCCGGCACAAACTGCACGTTCTTGACGTTCAGCTCGCGGCAGATTGCTTCGATCACGCCCTTGAACTGGAAGAAGGACAGGCGGCCGTAAGTGCCGAGCGTGAGCACCTTCTCTTCGTGCGGCAGCACATCCGGATCAGCCTTGCCGTCCTTGATGCTCGGCGTGTAGATCGTGCCCAGCTCAAACAGCGACGCAGTCGGATTGCGGTGTGCGTGGTTGTGTGCGAGCGATTGCAGCATGGAGGGCAGCACGGTGGTGCGCATGATGCTGAAGTCCTCGCCCAGCGGGTTCAGAATGGTCGTGGAGATGCGGCGCGGGTCGTCCTGCGCCCAGCCGATCATGTCGTAGAACTTCGGGGAGATGAACGAGTGGCTCATCGCCTCGTCAAAACCGGCCTCGCGGCAGGTGAGCGACACATTCTGCTCCGCCATCTGCTTGGGGGTGTATTCGCCCTGCACCATTTCACCGGCGTACAGCGTGGTCGGGATCTTGTCGTAGCCGTACATACGCGCAACTTCCTCCGCCAGATCGCACATGCGCGCGATATCCACACGGAAGGACGGGATGATGACCTTGCCATCTTCCACGCGGAACTCGAGGCGCTCGAGGTAAGCCTTCTGCTCGTCGGCCGACAGGTCAAGACCGAGCAGCGCGTTCATCTTGTCCGGTTCGAAGGGCAGCGTCTTGGGGGTCAGGTCAACGGCGCATGCATCGATAATGCCGTCTACAACTTCGCCCGCACCCAGCATTTCCACCAGCTCGCACGCGCGCTGCACAGCGGGCATGGTCAGCGACGGGTCAAGTCCCTTTTCAAAGCGGCCGGATGCCTCGGTGCGCATACCGAGCGCCTTAGCCGTCACGCGCACGGTTGCGCCGTGGAAGCAGGCGGACTCGAATACGACTGTCTTGGTGTCGTCCTCAATTTCGGAGTTCGCGCCGCCCATAACGCCTGCGACTGCAACCGGCTTGTCGTTGTCGCAGATGGCGAGCATCTTGTCGGTCAGGTCGTGGTCCTGTCCGTCGAGGGTCTGGATGGACTCGCCGTTTCGTGCACGGCGGACAACGATCTTGCCGTCAGACAGGCAGGAGTAATCGAATGCATGCATCGGCTGGCCGTACTCAAGCATGACGTAGTTGGTGATATCAACGATGTTGTTGATCGGGCGCACGCCGCAGGCGTGCAGACGCTCGCGCATCCAAGCGGGGGACGGCTCGATCTTGATGTTCTTCACCAGACGCGCGGTGTAGCGCGGGCAAAGGTCGGTGTCGACAACTTCAACCGACATATACTTGTTGATATCGTCGCCGATGCTCTTGACAACCGGCTCCTTGACCTTGAACGGACGGTCGAAGGTCGCGGCGGTCTCGCGCGCCAGACCGATCACGCTGAAGCAGTCAGCACGGTTAGAGGTGATTTCAAAATCTGCAACATAATCGTCCAGACCGAGCACCTTTTTGATATCCTCGCCCACGGGCGTGCCTTCGGGCAGGAACAGGATACCGTTCTCGCAGGCGTAGGGCACGCAGCCGTGCGTTAGTCCCAGCTCCTGGAACGAGCACATCATGCCGTTGGAGACCTCGCCGCGCAGCTTGCCCTTGGTGATCTTGACGCCGCCGGGCAGCGTGGACTTATGCAGCGCGACCGGGCAGATTTCGCCGACCGAATCCGGGGTCACATTGGGCGCGCCGGTGACGATCTGGATGGGTTCGTCCTGTCCGACGTCGATCTGGCAGATTTTCAGGTGGTCGGAGTCCGGATGGTCGACAACCGACAGCACTCTGCCGGTCACAACGTTTTCGATCTCTGCGCCGAGGTAGTAGACCTCCTCGACCTTGGAGCCGGACATGGTAAGCCGTGCGTCATACTCCTTGGGTGTGACGCCGGAAATATCGGTATAATCCGAAAGCCAGGAAAGCGGCAGTTTCATTGTTTGTGATCCTCCTTATCAGAACTGTTCCAGGAACCGCACGTCGTTCTCGTAGAACAGGCGGATATCGTCGATCTTAAAGCGGCCCATGACCGTGCGCTCCAGACCGATGCCGAACGCATAGCCCGAATATTCCTCGGGGTCAATGCCGCTCATTTCCAGCACCTTGGGGTGCACCATGCCGCAGCCGAGAATCTCGATCCAGCCCTCGCCTTTGCAGAGCGGGCAGCCCGCGCCGTGGCAGCGGTAGCACTGGATATCCATTTCGGCGCTCGGCTCGGTGAACGGGAAGTGGTGCGGACGGAAGCGGACAACCGTGTCCTCGCCGTACAGCTTCTTGGCAAACAGCTCAAGAATGCCCTTGAGGTCACTCATGCGGATGCCCTTATCAACGACCAAGCCCTCGATCTGATGGAACAGCGGGGAGTGCGTCGCGTCGACGGCGTCCGAACGGTACACGCGGCCGGGAGCGATGATGCGGATCGGGGGCTTTTTCTGCTCCATGACGCGCACTTGCATGCCCGAGGTCTGCGTGCGCAGCACGACGTTATCCGAAATGTAGAACGTGTCCTGCGTGTCGCGCGCGGGATGGTCCTTCGGGATATTGAGCGCTTCAAAGTTATAGTGGTCGAGTTCGACCTCCGGGCCTTCCGCGATCGAGAAGCCCAGACCGATGAAGATTTCCTTCAGCTCATCCAGCACGATGTTCAGCGGATGCTTTTTGCCGATGACGACTTCCTCGCCCGGCAGGGTTACATCGATGGTCTCCGCCGCCAGCTTGTGCGCCAGCGCGGCCTGCTCGATGGCTTCCTTCTGCTTGTCGATGATGGTTTCAATTTCAGCGCGCACATCGTTGATGAGCTGGCCGACGACCGGACGTTCTTCTGCGGCAACGTCCTTCATGCCCTTGAGGAGCGCGGTCAGCTCGCCCTTTTTGCCGAGAAAGCGCACGCGCGCCTCGTCAAGTGCACGGGCGTCGCCCGCTGCGGCAAGCTGATCTTTTGCGGCCTGCAAAATGCCTTGCAGTTTTTCTTTCATGATGACTCTCCTTTATGAAAAATCGTTCAGGGACGCAACAAAAAAGCCTTTCGTCCCACAAAATAGGGACGAAAGGCGTAAAATACATCTTCCGTGGTACCACCCTGATTCCCGGACAGGCCGGGCACTCATTGAACGCCGGTAACGGGGCGTTGCTTCGCCTGCGCCTACTGGAAAAGCCGTTCAGCGCCGGTGCTCGCAGGGGAACTTCGCGTCAGGTCTCTTTGAACGGCTCGCAGCCAAAGGCCGTTTTCTCTGAAAAGAGGGGGATGACGTTACTTTCCCTGTTCATCGCAGATAACAGTACTATTAAAACACAGTTTTCCGGCAAATGCAAGGGGAAGTTATATAAAGTTGCACAAAATCAGCTGTGCAACAGAAAGGTGACAGGATCGCAGCGTTCAAACTGCCAGTCAGTCATTTCGACAACCACGCCGCCGGTGATCGCATCGGCAGGCACATCCTCGAAAATATAGGCCGTAATGCCGTATGTATCGGGCAGTATGGTCGCGTTGCAGTCGGGGAGTGCGGCAGGATATATATTCCGGTTGGGGTCCTCGTTTTCAAAAAAGCACACAAGTGTTTCGGCCTGCGGATAGTAGACCGCGCGGTGCAGGGTTACGCCGTTTTGCTCGACGGGCTGCGCAAGCAGCTCCTGCGCCGACAGGATGCCGTCCGGCACGGTGTTTTCGATCTGCGTCATGCGCGCGGTGCGCACTTCGGCATGGATGGCCTGCTGCTTGCCGACCGTCTGCCATGCCAGACCGGACACCGCGACGAGCGCCGCCATGGCGAGCAGCACGAGCAGGATGTTTCGTTTGCGGGTCATATCAAGTTCTCCTCTCATATATCTACATCAAAGCGCCAGCGCGCTGTAAACCGGCGTGATGAACAGCGTGCCGATGGCAAAACTCAGCAGGTTGGCGGTGATGGCATACGCCACGCGGCGCGCGCGGGTGTGCCCGCGCAAAAAGCGCGCATAGGCAAGCGACTCGATGACGAAAATCACCGCTTCGATCGCAAACGCCCAGAAAAACGCCTGCCCCCAGCCACCCACGAGTAGAATACGCCCATAGGTCAGTGTCATAAAAGCCTGTGTCGCGAGGTTGACCAGTAGGAACGTTCCGATGTTGTCACCCAGTTTGAAGCGGAACAGCAGCAGAACGACCAGCTCAATGAGCAGCGTGAATATAAAGGTGCACGCGAACTGCTTGAGCAGTCCGAACCACAGCCCCAGCGTGGAGATCGCGCCGGTTTCGGCGTTCACCGTGAAGGTCTGCATCCCAACGGTGCGTTCGGCCTCGTCCGTAACCAGCAGCGTGTTGTCCTCGTGCAGCACGGCCACGCGGAACGGCCTTGGGTAGGGGACGTTTGTAAAAAGCATGGGCTGCTCGATGGGGTCGTATGATGTCCAGTTCCACACATACCAGCCGTTCGGCAGGGCGGCGGTGAGCGCTTCGGGCGGGGAACTCAAGGACCTGGGGTACGGCTCGCTGCCAAGCAGGGCGACGTGCGTGATACCATCATCCAGCCCCGCGATGCTGACGTAAATGGATGAGGTCGGCAGGCCGTTGGCGCTCGCGGTCACGGGCAGCAGAACAAGGAGCAAAGCAAACAGGCAGAGAACAGAACGGAGCTTTTAACGCATGGCGATCGCCTCCCTGTGTTTAGATGCTTTCATTATACCAAAGGCGTGGGAAAGCACAAGTTACAGGACGGATTTCAGCCGATTGCGCGCTCCTCCGCGCCGGAGAGCGCCTGCCGCAGCCCGGAAAGGACGGTGGTACGGTCGGCGGTTTCGTCTGACAGCTCCATGTAGCGCACAAGATCGTCCACCGCGCGCACCAAATACAGGTAAGCGTCTTTGTAGTTGAGTTCGTCCATAGCAGTACCTCCATATGGTGAATTATTAAGAACCCATTATGGGTTCTTAATCTCATTCTAACACATAATACACTTAAAATGAACCCATAATAAATGCGAAATGGGTGCTATGTGTGGAAAAGAAAAAACATCTATCCCTGCGGCTGGAGGATGAAACCCGTCTCAAGCTGCGGTATATTGCCAAATATGAGGGCAGGTCGATCAATGGACAGGTCATGCACTTGATTTACGGCTGTATTCGTGACTACGAAGAGAAAAACGGCAAAATCGACATTTCCGAGGCGCAAAAACCTTGACAAACCCTGTTTTTGTGGATATACTGATTAAGTTAATACGCAAAATGCAATGACAAAGAGGAGTATTCCTGTCCCTGTGCGTCAAGAGAGAGGGCGGTTCGGTGCAAGCCCTTCGGCAGGCAGGAAGAAGGTCGCTTTGGAGCAGGAGGGCTGAAAACAGTAGGCCGTCCCGTCCCGCCCACGTTACGGGTCAACGAGTGCGCGGCAGTCTTTGCCGCGAATTTAGGTGGTACCACGGAGCACGCTTCGTCCTATACGGACGGCGTGCTTTATTTTTGTTATCAAAAACCAAAAAGGAGATAGAGCCAATGAGCGAACTGCCCAAGACTTACGACCCAAAAGCGGTCGAAGACAAGCTGTACAGCTTCTGGAATGACTCCGGCTTTTTCCATGCCGAGGTCAACCCGGACAAGAAACCCTATACCATCGTTATTCCGCCCCCGAACGTGACCGGCCAGCTGCACATGGGTCACGCGTTTGACGAGACCTTGCAGGATATCCTCATCCGCACCAAGCGCATGCAGGGCTATGAAGCGCTGTGGATGCCCGGCACTGACCACGCGGGCATTGCGACCCAGATCAAGGTAGAGGAGAACCTGCGTAAGGAAGAGGGTCTGACCCGTTACGACCTTGGCCGTGAGAAGTTCCTCGAGCGCGTTTGGGACTGGAAGAACAAGTACGGCGACCGCATCATCAGCCAGCTGAAAAAGCTCGGTTCGTCCTGCGACTGGGAGCGCGAGCGCTTCACGATGGACGAGGGCTGCTCCAAGGCAGTCCGCGAGGTGTTCGTCAACCTCTATAACAAGGGTCTGATCTACAAGGGTCACCGCATCATCAATTGGTGCCCGCACTGCACGACCGCGCTCTCGGACGCCGAGGTTGAGTACGAAACCCAGCCGGGCAAGCTGTGGCACATCCGCTACCCGCTCGCTGACGGCTCGGGCGATCTGGTTGTTGCGACCACCCGTCCGGAGACCTTCATGGGTGACACCGGCGTTGCGGTCAACCCGAATGACGAGCGCTACAAGCACCTGATTGGCAAGACCTGCATCCTGCCGATTATGAACCGCGAAATCCCGATTTTCGGCGACGAGTACGTCGATATGGAATTCGGCACGGGCTGCGTTAAGGTCACGCCCTGCCACGACCCGAACGACTTCGAGATGGGTCAGCGCCACAACCTCGAGCAGATCCTTGTGTTCAACGAGGACGCGACCGTCAACGAAAACGGCGGCAAGTACGAGGGTATGGACCGCTACGAGTGCCGCAAGGCGGTCATCAAGGATCTCGAAGAGGGCGGCTACCTCGTCAAGATCGAGGATCACGAGCACAACGTCGGCACCTGCTACCGCTGCGGCACGACCGTTGAGCCGATGACCTCGGCGCAGTGGTTTGTCAAGATGGCGCCGCTCGCCAAGCCCGCGATGGACGTCGTCACCGAGGGCAAGACTAAGTTCGTGCCCGACCGCTTCTCCAAGACCTACCTGCGCTGGATGGAAAACGTCCACGACTGGTGCATTTCGCGTCAGCTGTGGTGGGGTCACCGCATCCCGGCATTCTACTGTGACGACTGCGGCGAAATGACCGTTTCCAAGGAAGATATTCACGTTTGCCCGAAGTGCGGCTCCAAGAACGTCCGGCAGGAAGAGGACGTGCTGGATACTTGGTTCTCCTCCGCGCTGTGGCCGTTCTCCACGCTCGGCTGGCCGGAAAAGACCAAGGAGCTGGAGTATTTCTATCCGACTTCGACGCTGGTCACCGGCTACGATATCATTTTCTTCTGGGTCGCACGCATGATCTTCTCGGGCGTCGAGCACATGGGACAGACCCCGTTCGACACCGTGTATATCCACGGTCTGGTGCGCGACGCGCAGGGACGCAAGATGTCCAAGTCGCTCGGCAACGGCATCGACCCGCTGGAGATCATCGACCAGTACGGCGCGGACGCGCTGCGCTTCACGCTGGCAACCGGCAACAGCCCCGGAAATGACATGCGTTTCTCGGACGAGCGCGTGCAGGCGTCGCGTAACTTCTGCAACAAGATCTGGAATGCGTCGCGTTTCATCCAGATGAATCTGACCATCGGCAAAGACAAGGCCGCCGAGCTGCCTGAGACGCTTGCGCTTGAGGATAAGTGGATCGTGTCCAAGTACAACACGCTGGTTTCCGAGGTCACCCGCAACATCGACCAGTACGAGCTGGGTCTGGCTGCCGCCAAGCTCAACGACTTTATCTGGGACAACTTCTGCGACTGGTATATCGAGATCGCCAAGACCCGTTTGCAGGCGGGTGACGAGAACGTGCAGAAGGTGCTGTGCTATGTGCTGTCGGGCGCGATGCAGCTGCTGCATCCGTTCATGCCGTTCATCACCGAGACCATCTGGCAGGCGCTGCCGCACGAAGGCCCGTCGGTCATGGTATCCCAGTGGCCGGAGTATGACGAAAAGCTGCATTTCGCCGCGGAAGAGGCGCAGATGGAGACGCTGATGGACGCGGTGCGCGCGATCCGCAACCGCCGCAGCGAGATGAACGTCCCGCCGTCCAAGAAGGCCAAGGTGCTGATCCTGACCGAGAAGAAGGACACCTTTGCCGCTGGCGAAGGCTTCTTCCCGAAGCTGGCGTATGCGTCCGGCATTGAGCTGATCGACGCGGTGCCCGCAGATGCGGCCAAGATGGCGTCTGTTGTCACGGGCGACGCACAGCTGTATATGCCGATGGGTGACCTCATCGACTTCGCCGCCGAGCGTGCGCGTCTCGAAAAGGAGAAGGCAAAGGTCGAGGACGATATCGAGTTCGTTATGAAGAAGCTGAACAATCCGAAGTTTGTCGACAAGGCGCCTGAAAAGGTCGTCGCGGTCGAACGCGAGAAGGCCGAAAAGCTGCGTGAGCACCTCGCAAAGCTGGAGGAATCCATCGCAGCACTCGGATAAATACAAGCAATAGAGTAATGTGAAAACGGTATGGCGCAGCCATACCGTTTTTCTTTTGTCCCAAGATGTGATATAATGTCGACGATTGTAAAAAAAACCGGAATCAATGCGCGAAAAAAATAGGATCTCTTATGCAGAGATGCAAAAAACGGAGAGGAGAGATTCCCTATGAAAACAATGAATCCGAATGTGAGACGGTGGATCGCCGTGGCGGCGCTGGTCGTGATTGCGCTGTTGTCCGTATTTGTGCTGGCAGGACGGCTGTCCGACCCGACATTCCACGCGGCTTCGATCGCAGCGCTGGACGAGAAAAAGGTAACAGTCACCGAACTGACGGCAGCGGTCGCAGCCGGATCGGTCATCATCTCAGCCGTTCCAGGTGATGCGACCACACCCATCGCCAATCAGGTCGCTGAGATGGCAACCTATCTGTTGATTATCGTTGGCGCGATTATGCTGGAAAAATTCCTGCTCACCATGACTTTTCTGGTGACTTTCCAGTATCTCATTCCAATTGCCTGTGTGCTGACCGGCATCTGGCTGTTCACCAATCGGACGGTGCTGGTGCAGCTGGCTGTGCGGTTGGCAGTATTCGGCGTGATTATCTGCCTGATCGTTCCGGCCAGTGTGCAGATGAGTACGCTGGTGGAAGAAACATTTGATATCCAGCAGACGGTTGACGTGGTACAGCAGTCCGTGGATGAGATTGGGCAGGCTGATGCAGGGCAGGAAACCGAGAACGAGGACAGCGGCCTGTTTGATTGGGTCAGTGGCATTGGTGAGAGCATCACTTCGGGCGTAACCGATCTCAAGCAAAAGGCGGAGCAAATGCTCAGTGAGTTTATTGATGCGATTGCAGTATTGATTATTACCAATTGTGTATTGCCAATCGCGGTGCTGCTGTTCTTCCTGTGGGTGACCAAGCTGATTTTTGGTGTGCAGCTGCCGGTATCGGCGCGTGATACGGTGGGCAGGATTCACGGCCGCTTCCGCCGCAAGCGGGCAGCGCTGCGTGCTTCTGCTGTGCAGGTCAAAAAAGATTGACGGATATGCGCGGTTGCGTGGAAGCAGGCGCTTCAGGCTCTGGTCTGTGGCGCCTGCTTCCTTTGTGTGATAGACGAAACAAAGCTTGAAAGATTGTTGAAACTGTCCATTACTTTTTTGCCGTTTTGGTCGGATATTTACATATAAGGGGATCGAACCACGGCAAGGGATGGAGGGACAGATGATGGTGGAACGGATTGAACGGGTTATGGCGCTTTACCGGGCGGCAGGGCAGCAAAGCCAGAATACCAGCATGGATACACGCTATGCCGCAGGACAGACAGAGCCGCAGGATACCGTGAAGTTGGACGGCAATTGGCAGGGAACCGATTGGACGCGCGCGGTCAACGAGGTGCTGGAAAGCCTGCGCGATAGCTTTCCCGGCATCGAGATCGTGACCGGCAGCGCAAAGGATGCGGAAGAGCTGAAAAAGCTTGCCATCGGGCTGGGCGGCGGCAAGCATCTGGTGATCGACCAATCCTTTCTCGAAAAAATGGCGCAGGGGCCGGAAGAATTCCAGGAGGGCTGCGATACGCTGCTGCGATTGCTGCGCACGCTGAACGCCACGGATATCTCGGGCGTGTATGTTGGTGAGGAGAAAGCGCAGACGTGGAAATATTTTGAGAAATCTCCGGCAGCCGAACAGATGGAAAAGGCAAAACAGCTGCTGCACTGGTTTGCCGAGATGAACAAACCGAAGGAGCGAAAAAAACCGATCATTGTCACCAATCCGCGCAACTATTCGACCAAAGGAAAGTATCACCGATTGGCGCGTGCGGCGAGTGTGGGGCAGGTCAATATGCTCATTTCGGATATCAACAGCGCCATCAACAATTTGCAAGGCGAGGCTATGACCTCGGGCGAGAACGCCGCCAAGGCGCGCCGCGCCATTCGGTCGCTGCGTACACTTTTGCAGCGGGCCACGCGCAAAATCAGCCGTCTGCAAGCAGAGCAATTGCTCAGCGCGAAGAAAAAGCGCGCCGAGCGCGAGCAAAAGCAGGAAGAGGCCAACCGGCTGCGCCGCGCGCAGAAGGAGCAGCGCTCCAAGCGGATGCGGGCGGATACGACAACGGCGAACGGCGGCATCGTACAGACGCCGACGCAAAACAAGCGCGGAAAGCATCCCGGTTATGACCAATTTGCGGCAGTCGCTGCGCCGGCCTGTCCGCTGCCCTCGGTTTCTGCGGGCGATATGGGCGGCGCAGGGGACGCTGCGGGTGGTACGGTCGAACTGGGACCGGAGATCGCTCTTTAGGTCAATCGGAGAATGGAAAAAGGGGAAACTGCGGTTTCTCCTTTTTCTTTTTGGCAGAGCATGGTATAATGGTGCATATCGTTTTTCAGGAAAGGGTTTATTATGGATACCGCAATTCCCAAAACCGCCGTTGATTATATTCATTCGCTTGGGCGTTTTTCCGGCAAGCCCGGCTTGCATCGCATCCGCGCTTTGTGCGCGGCGCTGGGTGATCCGCAGGACGGGCTGAAATTCGTGCATCTGGCGGGCACGAACGGCAAAGGCTCAACCGCGTGCATGTTGGACTCCGTGCTGCGCGCGGCAGGATATCATGTCGGGCTGTACACGTCACCTTATCTGGTGCAGTTCCATGAGCGCATCCGTGTGGATGGCGCCATGATTCCGGATGCGGACTTGACGCGCCTGTCTGCGCGCGTGGCACAGGTGTGCAAGGAATTGACGTTGCCCGAGGGCGAGCAGATCGGGGAGTTTGAATTTACCACCGCGCTGGCATTTTTGTACTTTGCCGAACAGCAGTGCGACATTGTCGTACTGGAAACCGGTCTGGGCGGCCGGTATGACGCAACCAATGTCATCCGTGCGGCCGAAGCGTGTGTGATTACCCCGATTTCACGCGACCATATGGCCGTACTCGGTGATACGGTTGCCAAAATTGCGGCGGAAAAGGCTGCGATCATCAAGCCAGCCTGTGCGGTGGTCTGCGCGGATGGGCAACCAGACGAGACGCTGCCGGTTATCCGGCGTGCATGTGATGCGGCGGGCGCGGTCTGGTATGACGGCGTGCAGGACATGCAGCTGCTGCGGTGTGATATCATGGGTTCGGCGTTTGTGCGCGGGGGACAGGGCTACACCATCCCGATGCCGGGCCGTCATCAGCTGCAAAATGCGCAGACCGCGCTGCGCACGCTTGCCGCGCTGCGGGAGCGCGGCTGGAACATCCCGACCGAGGCCGAGGTGCGCGGACTGGCGCGCGCACGCATGCCCGGACGGTTGGAACGCATGTCCGACCAGCCGCTGGTGCTGCTTGATGGGGCGCATAATGCCGCAGGCGTGGCAGCACTGACCCGAATGGTGGACGAAATGCTCAAAATGCGCCGCTTGCTGGTCGTGATGGGGATGGTAAAGGACAAGGAATACGCGGAATGTATCTATGAGATGGCGCGCCGCGCGGATGTGTTCTATGCCTGTTCGCCTGAGGCGGATGCGCGCGCCCTGCCGGCGCAGACAGCCGCCGCCATTGCCGAGCAGCACTGTGGGGAGGTATACGACTGCCACACGGTTGAGCGCGCGCTGGGGCAGGCGCTGGAAAAGGCCGCACCGCGCGATTGCGTGCTGGTTTGCGGGTCACTGTATTTGATCGGAGAGACGGAAAAAATCCTGCGCACACGACAGAAAACGGCAGAATAAATAGGTAAAAAATGGTAAAGTAAGGCTTGTACCGGAAAGGTACAAGCCTTTTTTGTTTGTCAGAAAAATGAGGTGAAAACAGATATGCTGCATATCACACAGGCGGAGAGTGACGGCGTGCTGACGGTTTCGCTGTCGGGCGAGCTGGATCATCATGCCGCGCGCGAAGCCATTGAGCAAAGCGAGGATTTGATGGCGCTCTACCCCTGCGAAAAGCTGGTTTTGAATTTGGCTGGGCTGACGTTTATGGACAGTTCGGGTCTTGCGGTTGTGCTGCACCTGCACCGCACCTGCGCGCGCAGCGGCTGCGATTTTGTGGTGCGCGGCACGCCGCCGCAGCCCATGCGCGTGTTTGAGGCGGCCGGGTTGCCGCAGGTCATGATTTTCGAGAGGGGGGAGTAATTTGCGCGCGGTCATCAACAAAATGAGCTTGAAATTTGAAAGCCGGTCGGTAAACGAGGCGTTCGCGCGGCAGGCGGTCGGCGCATTTGTGGCGCAGCTCGATCCGACGATGGAGGAGCTGGGCGATATCAAAACCATCGTGTCTGAAGCGGTCACAAACGCAATTGTCCACGGCTACGCAGATAAAACCGGGTTTATCACGGTCACGGTGCGGCTGCTGGAAGGGCGTATATTGGAAATCAAGGTCAAGGATACCGGACGCGGGATTGAGAACGTCGAGCAGGCGCGCCAGCCCATGTTCACCACCGGAGACGACACCCGCAGCGGCATGGGCTTCACTATCATGGAATCGTTCACGGACAAGCTGCGCGTGCGCTCCATGCCCGGCAAAGGGACGATGGTGACCATGATTAAGCTGTTGCAGGAGCGCAGCGCGTGACCGGTACGATGCGCGGTCTGCTCGAGCGGGCTGCGGCGGGCGACCGCGACGCGGAAGCGCAGCTGATCGAGGAAAACAGCGGGCTCATCTGGTCGATCGCGCGACGGTATTACGGGCGCGGTGTGGAGCCGGATGACCTGTACCAGCTGGCTTGCGTGGGCTTTATCAAGGCGGTGCGCGGCTTTGATGCGGCGCTCGGCAACGAGTTTTCTACTTATGCAGTGCCCAAAATCGCGGGCGAAATCCGGCGCTTTTTGCGGGACGACGGCGCGGTCAAGGTCGGGCGCGCGGTCAAGGAGCGTTCGGTGCGTGTGCGGCGCATTCAGGCTGAGCTGGAGGGGCGAACCGGTCGCTCTCCCACGGTGACCGAGGTTGCGGCGGCAGCAGGGCTGACCGTGGAAGAGGTGGCCGCCTGCGAGCAGGCGGACGTGACAGTGGATTCGTTTGAGCGCGAACTGTCCGGCGGCGGACGGCTGGGCGATCTGGTGGGCGACGAGGGCATGGAGGAGCGCACCTGCCTGTATCTGTCGCTGGGAGAGGCGATGCAGGCGCTGCCCGAGCGCGAGCAGCAGGTGCTTGCGCTGCGGTTTTCGCGCGACCTGACCCAGCAGCAGGTGTCCAAAATCATCGGGGTGTCACAGGTGCAGGTGTCGCGTATCGAAAAGCGCGCAATCGCGGCACTCAGGAAAAAACTGATGGAATAAGCGGGCTGTCCGTTCGGAACAGCCCGCTTTTGCATAGGTAGGTTGGCGTTGACAGGCTGCGCAAGCTGGGTTAAACTGAAAGCAGATACTGGAAAGGAGTGGAAAGTGATGCCGAAAACGATACGGAAGTCGGTGGTTGGCTGGGCAGTTGGTCTGGCTGTGATTTGGGTGATGATCGTGCTTGCTATTTCGCTTTCCCCCACGATGCAAGGCAGTGTCCCGTATTTCGGCGGCTTTGGCAGCCGCACGATGTGGCTGGCCGCGGGGATTGCTGCGGCGGTATACCTGCTGCCTGCCGTGCTGTATTGCGTGGGACAGCATTGGGCAAAGTATATGCTTGCGGTCATCAACGGTGGGGTACTGGTAATCACGCTGGGACTGCTGGGTCTGATGGCAGTGATGCTGCTGTTTCAGCTTGGCGGCGAGGGCTGGTACGTTATGCGGCGTGATCTTTGGTTCCTTGTTGTGGCTGTGCTGGGCGTTGCAGCGTTGATACTGGGCTTTCTGTGGTTCCGCGCAGCATTTCCCGTGCGCGGGTCGGATAAAGTGTAAAAAAGAACGGAAAAAGGCGGCTGCCGGTTGGCAGTCGCCTTTTTATCCTTGCGTTTTTTTAGATTTTCTGCATGAAGTTTGCCGCAGCCTTGGCCATGAGCCGCTTGGTGCCCTTCTGATCAAAGGCAATTTCAAGCAGCGCATCGTTGCCCATTGGCTTGACGGATACGATCATGCCATCGCCAAATGCCTTGTGATGCACGCGGCAGCCTGCCGGAAAGTCCGGCAGCGGAGCACCCGCCGCCTTGGGTGCAGCAGTGACAGAGGACGCAGCCGAGAACGAACGCGCGCGGGTGATCTGCGCGCGGGGCAGGCCGGGTTCGGGCTGGGTGGCAGAACCGAACATACGGCTTTCGACGATATTGCTGTCCAGCAGCTCGCGCGGCATTTCGTCAATAAAGCGCGAGGGATGCGCGTACTGCGTGCGGCCGTACAGCAGGCGGCGCTCGGCACAAGTGAGATAAAGCTGTTCCCGCGCGCGTGTAACTGCAACATAGCACAGCCGACGTTCTTCCTCCATATCTTCTTCGCGCTCCATGGCGCGGAAGCCGGGGAACAGGCCGTCCTCCATGCCTGCGAGGAACACAATGGGGAATTCCAGTCCCTTAGCGGAGTGCATGGTCATCATCAGTACCGCGTCCTCGTCCTCTTCGGTTTGGTCAGCGTCGGTGTAGAGCGCCATATCTTCGAGGAAGCCGCCCAGCGTGGGCGCTTCGTTCTTCTCCTCATAGTCGACAAGGTAGGATTTCAGCTCTTCGATGTGCTCAATGCGTCCCTGTTCCTCTGTGCCGCCCTTTTCCATGAGAGCACGCAGATAGCCGCTTTGATTGAGCAGTTCATCGTATAGCTCGGAGAGCGAAAGAAATTCCCGCTGCTGCCGCAGGTTCTCCATCATCGTGCCGAACTTCTCCATGGCTGCTGCGCTGCGCGAGAGCGGCGCAAACTGCGAAGCGTTCCGCACTACATCATACAGCAGCATGCCATTTTCCAATGCGATTTGCGACGCGGTTTCCACCGATTTGTCTCCGATCTTGCGCGCGGGCACGTTGATAATGCGGCGCAGACGCAGCTCGTCCGCCGGGTTTTCCAGCACCCACAGATAAGCGAACATGTCACGCACCTCGGCACGCGAGAAGAAGTCGCGGCCCTTATAGACGCGGTAGGGGATGCCTGCGCGGATAAAGGCGGCGGCGATATTATCCGAAAGGACGTTGTTGCGGTATAAAATCGCAAAATCACTCCACCGACGGCCGGATTCCACGCCTTCACGGATGGTGTCCGCGATGTAAGCGGCTTCGCCCTCCTGACTGTCCGAGCGGTGCAGATGGATTTTCGAGCCGCCCGCCTGATCGGTCCAGAGTTCTTTGCCTTTTCGGCCGACGTTGTTGCGGATGACCTCGTTGGCCGCGCTCAAGATGTTGCCGGTCGAGCGGTAATTCTGCTCGAGACGGATGGTTTTGGCGTTTTTGAACTGCTTTTCAAATTCCAGAATATTGGCGATTGTCGCGCCGCGGAATTTGTAGATACTCTGGTCATCGTCACCGACCACGCAGATGTTCTCATAGTGCCCCGCCAGCAGGCTGGTCAGCACATACTGGGCATAGTTGGTGTCCTGATATTCGTCCACCAGCACATAGCGGAACTGTCGCTGGTATAATTCCAGCACATCCGGATTGCTTTGCAGCAGCAGGACAGTTTTCATAATGATGTCGTCAAAGTCGAGTGCACACGCCTTGCGCATCTCCTTTTCGTACAGCTTGTAGACATCCGCGACCTTTTCGCGGAAATAGTCACCCGCAGCATCCGCGGCAAACTGCTTGGGCGTCATCAGTTTGTCTTTGGCGCGGCTGATCATGCTGATGACCGTGCGCGGGTCAAAGGCTTTGGGATCGAGGTTTAACTGCTTGAGTATGTTCGTGATGACACGCTTTTTGTCGTCCTCGTCATAGATGGTGAACGGACTGTCAAAGCCGAGCAGCTCATTATAGCGCCGCAGGATGCGAAGACAGGCGGTGTGGAAGGTATAGGCCCAAACGTCGCTTGCCGCCTGTTCGTCGGGCAGCGCCGCCAGCAGACGGTCGCGCAGTTCGCGCGCAGCCTTGTTGGTGAACGTGATGGCGATCACCTGCCACGGGCGCGCGGCATCGACCGCACACAGCTTTTCGGCGCGTGCGCGGTTTTCCGGCTTGGGTGCGGTCAGATATTCGGTCAGGAACAGCAAGTCCTCTTCAGTCGCGCCCTCGGGGGCGAACTCGCTCGTCAGCCCCTGTCCGAAGCGCAGGATGTTGACGATACGGTTGATGAGCACGGTGGTTTTGCCGCTGCCCGCGCCCGCGAGGATGAGAAGCGGACCTTCGGTGGTGAACACCGCTTCGCGCTGGCGGTCGTTTAAGTGGGCAAAGGATTGTTCGATGATTGCGCGCCGTACAGCGGCATATTTTATGTCAAATTTGGTCGGTTCCATGGGGTTCCTCGTTTCATTTTGGAGATACGAAATCAGTATAGCATAAACCGCGAAAGAAAACAAATGTTCTTGTGATGTGCGCGTATAAAAAAGCCGCCCGGCAGGGCGGCTTTTTTTCAGGCAAGACCGACGAGTGTGCATATACCATGTACGGCAAGGCAAAGCGCAAGGCCGAACGCTGTCGGCAGCGCGACGGCGGCGAGCGTCCAGCGGACGCTGTGCGTTTCTTTCCAGATGGTCAGGCAAGTGGTTGAGCAGGGCCAGTGCGCGACGGTGAATACCAGCGTGCATAGCGCGGTGCAGACCGTCCAGCCGTTTGCCACAAGCAACGTGCGGAAAGCCGCGAAATCAGAAACGTCTGCAATCGTACCGGTGGCAAGATAGCCCATAACGATGAGCGGCATCACCAGCTCATTTGCCGGAAAGGCAAGGACGAAAGCGAGTAGGATCACGCCGTCCAGTCCGAACAGGCGACCCGCAGGGTCGAGAAAAGCAGTCAGGTGGGAGAATACCGATATACCGCCAATGTCAAGATTGGCCAGCAGCCAGATCAGCGCGCCCGCAGGCGCAGCCACTGCTGCCGCGCGGCCGAGTACAAACAGCGTCCGGTCAAGCACGCTGCGCACAATGACCTGCCCAAGCTGCGGGGCGCGGTAGGGCGGCAATTCGAGTGTAAACGAGGACGGTACACCTTTCAGTACGGTCGCAGACAGCAGACGCGAGGCGGCGAGGGTCAGTACGACACTGCCCGCAATCACGGCGGTGAGCAGCAGCGCGCCGCCAATCGAATTGCCCGCGAAAAAGGTAGCGCACAGGAAGATCAGCAGCGGGAAGCGTCCGTTGCAGGGGGCGAAGGTGTTGGTTAGGATGGCGATCAGCCGTTCACGGGGTGAGTCGATGATGCGGCAGCCGGTCACGCCGCAGGCATTGCATCCGAAGCCCATGCACATGCATGGGTGAAAAGTGGATGCGATAGCAATTTGTAAATCAAAGAGTTCGTTTTGATGATAGCACATATAACGAATCGGTTCAAGCGAACGTGGCAACTGTGCAATGGGGAGGATTTGCTTTAGTGAGAATGTGATCAGGCGCAGCAGAGCTTAAACGTTAATCAGAAAACGTTCCTATCTATTTGCACTTTTTTACACTTTTTATAACTCAATCCATTAAAATCTTGTCTAAACACTGTTGTACAGCAGCCTTCTCCTGATATTTTGCATCAAATGAATTGCAGAATTTTTTTGTTTTTTCGTAACGATCGGGCATTATCTTTTTACCATCCTCCAACATGAGAATAAATCCATTCTCAAAGGAGGAATTTTTTATGGATATCAAACGAGATATCAAATGTGCATTGCATGATCTGGGTTTCGATAAACCGCGCAAACATCAAGTGGCACCGATCAAGTCATTGACCGACAAACAGGATACCATTGTCATCGCCGGGACATCTTCTGGCAAGACGGCGATTTACCAGACCGCCGGACTGGTGCTGCATGGGCTGACTGTGGTGATCGAACCACTTCTGGCGCTAATCTATAACCAAGTGAAAGAATTGCAGCAGAAAAGCATTCCCGCTGACTACATTGATTCGACACGCTCAAAAACGGACGAGGACAAGATTCTATGCAAAGCGCAAAAGGGCAAACTGGCCTTTCTCTATGTGACCCCGGAGCGGCTGCAAAACAAAACTTTTATCTCTGCAATGCGACAAACCAACCTTACTATGTTTGTGGTAGACGAGTGCCACTGCATTACCGAATGGGGTTATACTTTCCGGGATGCTTATCTGTGCATTGGAGATTTCATTCAAAATCTGCCACATAAACCGGTGATCTGCGCCTGTTCGGCAACGATTCTGGATGGCAATGTTGACGCGATCGCCCAGTCCCTGTGTATGCGGTATCCTGCTGTGTTTCGCAGCGATCTCAAGCGGAATAACCTGATTTTGCTCAAAAAGGATGTCACTAGCTCAAAAAAGGATCTGGAAAAGCGTCTGGAAAGCCGCCTGAAAGCACTCAAACACTGCATTAAAAAATATCGGGGCGATGGAGCAATCATGATCTACACACTGACGACTGCTTATGTCGATGCCATCTACAACTTTCTGGAGGATATCTATCCCGGACAGGTAGCGCGCTATCACGCGAAAATCCAGTCGGAAAAGCTGAAACGGCAGATGGAGATGGACTTCCTGCAAGGCAAGAAAAAGATCATGGTTGCAACCTCGGCCTTCGGCATGGGCATCGATATGCCGGATATTGAACTGGTCATTCACTTTAATAGGCCAATCAGCATGACCGACTATATCCAGCAGATCGGCCGTGCCGGGCGTGACGGCAGGAAAGCACGCTGCATCCTATTCTATGATCAAAACGGTGACGATCAAAAAATTGTCCATAGCCTGCGCAAAAAGGCTGCGCAGACATCGAAAAAGGCCGCGGATACGATTAAAGCGCATTATCAGCAAATGCAGGACTTCCTGTCCGATACCAGCTGCATGCGCAATGCCGTCTTGCGCTATCAAGGGCAAAACGAGCAGATCATTTGCAAATGCTGCACTAATTGCGCCAGAGAGAGAAAGGAGCGCTGAACATGGAACGCAACGATGGAATACATACCTTCTCGCTGAAAACCCGCAGCAGCTATTCGGAAATCCAGAATATCCGCGTGCAGAATGCCTGCATCCACGGTAAACGCGACCGTTTTTCGCTCAATCAGAACTTCTGCATCGCAGACTACAAGGACAAGGGCGTCGAGATATTGCTGCACCAATCGCTGGTTCATCCCAGTTGGGTCACGCTGATCGTCAATCCATCCTCGCTTTTGGCGGACGAATACCAACCGACTGAGTTGTTCTGCCCAACGGAACAGACGATGAAGCAGCTGAAAACGCGTCTGCGCGCCATTCTGGACGAGGTCGGACTGGATACGCGCCTCAAGGCGTTCCGACTGGCGCGTTACGACCAGACGCGCGACCGTTATTATGACCATGCAAGCGAAGTCGCGCTTTGGCTCGGTATATTTCAAAAATCATGGCTCATGCCGCGCTATGCGGCCGTTCCGTTCCCAGAAGATTCGGAAGCCAATGGAAAGTGGAAAGGTGCAAATCAGCATGCGTGGACGATCGCAAACAAGAGCTGCGCATTCTCGGTGTATGACAAGGCCTATGAGCTGAAAAAACGCCATAAAGTCAAAATCAAAGCGCACATCCTGCGACTTGAACTGCGGCTATCTCGCAAGCGCATCCGCAAGCTATGCCACGAAACCGATTGGGACAAGCAGCTGCTGGAATTGCATGAAAAACAAGATGCACAGCTGGATAAATTCCTGCACCGGCTGCATCTACCTGAAAATATGCAGCTTGTCACGCGGGAGCAGGCGCTGGAAATCATCGATGCTTCGCGCTTTCGGGAAAAGACCAAGAAAAAGATGCGCCGGATCGTGAAAAAAGCGAACGGCTGCGAATCGCTCGCAGCCGTCCAGAAGAAAACCAGAATCAAAAAGTCAGAGTTTATCACGATGTTAGAGAAATTTGAAACCTTAGGCATTTGCCCAATACCCATCGTCGGATAATACCACTGGAACCAAAAAACAGATTGCATCAGCTATGGTGCAAACATACTCAATGAGGCAATCGTGTCACGGTCTCGTGGTACGCATGAAGCGGCTTATTCTATCACGCGGCCCAATGTTCACCATACCCTGCAAGACCGATCTGACCATCTGCAAAACCAAGCTGTCCATCCATATACAGCGAACACCATTGATGGCCATATTGATTCTCATTGACGTGTGTCCATTGGTAGCCCATGCAGTCCAACACCAGACCAAGTGCCCGTGTCGCACCTGCGCAGGAGTATTCTCCTTTTACAAACACACCGAACGGTGTGCGGTAATCTGCCCCTTCCATTGTATAATTGCAGAACGAACAGTAATACGATACAATCTGCGCCGCCATAGAAACGCGCTCCAAATCAGTGTAATCTGCCGGGATAACAGATGCAATTTGCCGCGCCACCGCCAATGCTTGTGCATTCTTGCTTTCTGTGGACATTGCGGCATAATTAGGCGTCGTATTTCGTACTGAAACCGTCAAAGACTCACCAGACATACACCGATCCAATCGCATAAATACGTCTGCCGCTTCTGCGCGGGTTACGGCCACCTTTGGGCCAAAGTTATGCTGACTGTCACCGTTCATAATGCCGGTGCGCCATACCAGCTGCACGCCTTCCTCCGCATATACGGATACATACCAAGTATCCTTCAATCCATCCACTGGATTTTTTGCAGTTGGCAGTTGCAGATTATATGTATTCGCATAACGACACAAAATCGCCGCCAGTTGTTCACGGATGATCGTGCTATCCGGTGAAAAAGTGCTAGCTGTCGTACCGTTCACGATTCCATTTTCGTTCGCCCATGCCACTGCATCTGCGTAATAGGCACTCGCGTCCACATCCGCAAACTGCATGGATAGGTCGGTCTGTGGGCTGTCAGCCAATCGATATAGGAGTGTGACAAACTGAGCGCGGGTCAAAATCTCATCCGGTGAAAAACGACCGTTCCCAGTTCCCTGCATAATGCCTTGGTCTGTCACATACTCCACCGCATCGGCATACCATGCGGTTTCGGACACATCCGTATAGCCGGATGCCGCAGCACAAGTGACGGAACTGATGCAAAGCACACTGATTAGTACCAGACAAATATACCGCTTCACGATTGCAATCCTCCTTTTAATTTCTATATCTTATAAACTGGCAAGAGCCGGACAATAGTCCGGCTCTTCTATAGGTTACTTATGCAAATTTCTCGCAAAACCGCATCAAGATGGTTGCGACCTCCGCTCGAGTGGCGTTGCCAGTCGGATTGATTGTCGTTGCGGTGTTGCCCGTAATTAGGCCCGCAGCGTTCGCCCACTGCATAGCTGTCATCGCATAATCGCTGATCTGAGATGCATCAGCATAGCCGCTTAGATTCCCGGATACCGACACATCATACCTCTTGAGTTGTGCGTAGCGGTACAAGATTGTTGCTAGCTGTTCGCGGGTGATTGCCGTCTCAGGAGCAAAGGCAGTATCGCTCACACCGTTTACCACCCCGTTTGCAGCTGCCCATGCAACCGCATCCGCATACCACGCACCCGCAGCGACATCCATGAAACCGGACGATGCTGCCGACGGGGTATCCTCCAGACGATGCAGCATGGTTACAATCATGCCGCGCGTGGTGGTTTCATTCGGGCTAAACGAAGTGGCACTGGTACCGTTCATAATACCGTTTTCATAAACATACTCTACCGCATCGGCATACCATGCGTTTGCTGCTATATCGGTAAACGGTGTTGTGGTTGTCCCCGGTTTTTCCTCTGGAATCTTTTCAAATGTAACAACGACCTTATCGTCCTTGTCCAGACCGGTCAGCTTACCATTTGTAGGGATGTCTACTTCTTTGCCATTGACCGTAATCTTGGAAATCTGATAACCCTGATCCGGCGTAATGGTTACTGTACCATCGTTTGCAACCGTGACCTTGCCGCCCGAACCACTGACCGACGCGGTCGGCTTGTTGGACGAACTGTTGGAGCCGCCGCCACCGCCGGATGACGAACCGCCGCTGGTGTAAGTAATTACAATAACTTTATGTCCCTGCTCATCCTTCGTTTCCGACTTCGTGCAATTCGTCAGCTGCCAATCCACATCGGAGCGCAATTCATACGTATTGCAGTTGATTGTCAAGCTCTTATTGGCGACTTTCAGCACAGTATCGTCGCTATTGCGGTACAGATCGATCTTCGCACCGGAGTCTGCCGCATCAATGGCGTCCTGCAGCGAATAATACGGGGTTTCACCGATCATCGCCGCGGTAGTCGCCTCTGCAAAGACAAACGGGCTGAAATGCTTGACAACAAAAGTCGCGTAATAAACGCCGTTTTTCTCCGTGATCGCCGGGAAGATCACTTCCTCGTATGTCCCCGCTTCGGTGTAATGCAGGATGCGCAGACGACTGGGGTCAATATTCGCTGGAACCGGCATCGTGATCTTGATCGGAACAGAAAAATCACCGTCCGTCTCTACCGTTGCCCCCTGCAACTCAAAATCAAACTGCACCGTGTTTTCATACGCCGCCGGCACGACAATTTCTTGCGAAGGCTTGGTGATGTTGAATGTAACTTGATTGCCCATAGCATTCAGCTTCGCGCCGGTCAGGGAAATTTCATCTTCATCAATGCCAAAGCCCTGCTCTACATTTTTGGTCAATGTAACATTGGTCAGATCTTCCAGTTTATCAATCTGCGCCGTTACGCCGTCGCCTGCCTTGTCTGCTTCCAACGCCACACGCAGTTCTTCGGAGTCTAATCCCTTAACCGCCTCTACTGCAGCATTGACCTTACCCTGATCAAAACCATCCCCAACGTCTGCTAAAATCTGATCCAAGCTCTCGCTGACGCTGGTCGTCGCACCGTCGGTGCTGTATACCGCGCTGCGGGTGGACAGCTCGCTCGGGCAGGTCAATGTTACATTATCTGCCATTGCCCGCACTTCAAACGCATAGTAACCTGCGCCGCAATCCTCAATCACCCAATCCTCCAGCGCACACGAGTTCTGTATAAAACCCCATGTAGAGCCTGCCTCTTGCCAGTCGCCATCTGCTGTTTTCGAAAAATACCAGTAGATACCATATGCGTCCGCACCTTCCACTTCATCCCAGCGCGCCGTTGCACCGTCCCAACGCGGGTTGGTTGGAGCGGTCAACTGCGTAGCAGGCCGGGTATATTCAAACGCATCCGAAGTGACGACATCGCTGTCCTCATATTCCTTACCGTCACCAAGCGCCTTGAGCGTAAAGGTATAGGTGCCGGACTCACGCGGTACCTCTCTGAACATCTCAATCGACAGCTGTTTTGATTGTTCTGTCAGCGAGAAAATGTGTTTGGTCTGATCTACTTTTTGACCATTTCGATAAAGCTCTATATAGTATTCATTGGACCCATTCTCAACACGATCCCATACCATATCTCCTGGAAACACGTCTTTCATATAGGAAACACCGTTGGACGCAATCATCGAAATCTTGCCAGGTGTTGTAACCCAATAGTAGTTTTCAGGAGTGGAAACCTGCACTGCAAATGCCGCTGGGATCATCACGACTACCATGCAAATAGCCAATAAAGTGGACAAGATCCGTTTTTTCATGCTTCTACTTCCTCCTTTTGAAATAAGCCGCTATGTTTGATGTTTTTCTCATACAGAGCATTCTGCAGCCATGACTTTTGGACACATCAGCTCCACACTTTACCTTATTAAAAAGTATACCGCTTTTTACAGTTAATTGCAATAAAAATATTTTCATATATTTTCCTAATTTGGTTAAAATATATAATGCGTGAACTGATTACCAATACAGCGCTCACAAAAAAGATGCAGACAGCATACGGGTGTCTGCATCTTGTCAAAAGGGAGCAGATGATTGACATAAAGTTCGTCCTCCAAGCGATGTAGGCGAGCAGCATCGCAAGGTCAAGCCGTGCGCAACTTTGGGTAAAACGGTGCTGAAGGGAAAGAACGTTGCGGATTGTGTGAACTGTATTTGTCTTTTGACGGAATATCAGGTATACTGGAAAATAGAAGAAAATCAGCGGTGCATATCATAGCCGCCGGGATGGAATGCAATCCTGAAAAACAAACGGAGGAACAAACGCATGATCACAGGTGCGATTAAAAATAAAGTGGATAAAATCTGGACGGACATCTGGGCGGGCGGCATCACCAACCCCCTCACCGTCATCGAGCAGCTGACCTACCTCATGTTTATCCGCTCTCTGGACGAGAAGGAGCTGGAAACGGAAGAATTTGAAAACATGACCGGCGAGAAGATGGAAAAGATATTTCCCCAGTCCGCCGTGGGGCAGTCCATGCGCTGGAGCAAATTCAAGAACAACGATCCCCGCGAGATTTACGACGTGATTTCCCAGCGGGTTTTCCCGGCGATCAAAAATATGAAGCACGGCCGCCTGCCGGATTTCAACGAGCAGGGCGAGTTCGTGGACATTGCCGATGATTTCGGCAGCGACGTGCAGAACGAGACGGCCTTTGCCCGCTACATGAGCGACGCCATGTTCCTGATCCCCACGCCGCAGGTGCTGCAAAAGATCATCACCGGGCTGGATGACCTGTATGAGCATGACATTGCCGATCTGGATATGCAGGGCGATCTGTACGAGTATATGCTGGGCAAGCTGGCCACTGCCGGACAAAATGGCCAGTTCCGCACCCCGAAGCACATTCGCGAAATGATGGTGGAGCTGTTGCAACCCACGCCGGACGACACCATCTGTGACCCGGCCTGCGGTACGGCGGGCTTTCTGGTGTCTGCTTCGGAGTACATCCGCAAACACTATGAGGACACCATGACTGCCGAGCAGTGGGAGCACTTTGCCGGGGACGCTTTCACTGGCTTCGACACCGACCGCACCATGCTGCGAATCTCCGCGATGAACCTGATGCTGCACTCCATCAGCCATCCGGAAATCGACTACAAGGACAGCGTTTCCAAGCAGAACCAGATCAGCGACAAGTTTACCATGTGTCTGGCAAACCCGCCTTTCAAGGGCACCGTGGACGCGGAAAGCATCAACGACAATCTGAAAGCCGTCACCAACACGAAAAAGACCGAACTGCTGTTTCTGGCGCTGTTCCTGCGGATGCTGAAAAAGGGCGGTCAGTGCGCGTGCATCGTGCCGGACGGCGTGTTGTTCGGCTCCTCCAAGGCGCACAAGGCCATCCGCAAGGAACTGGTGGAAAGCCATCAGCTGCGGGCGGTGATCTCCATGCCCTCCGGCGTGTTCAAACCCTATGCAGGCGTGTCCACGGCGGTGCTGGTGTTCACCAAGACCGGTGCGGGCGGCACGCAAAACGTGTGGTTTTACGACATGAAGGCCGACGGCTTTTCGCTGGACGACAAGCGCAGCGAGATCGCGGAGAACGACATCCCCGACATTATCGAGCGGTTCCATCATCTGGACAAGGAAGCCGACCGCCAGCGCACCGAGCAGAGCTTTTTTGTGCCCAAGCAGGAAATTGCGGATAACGACTATGACCTGTCCATCAACAAGTACAAAAAGGTGGAGTATGTGCCGGTGGAGTATCCCTCGACCTCGGAAATTATGGCAGACCTGCACGCGCTGGAAAGCGAGATCACCGCAGGGCTGGCGGAATTGGAGGGGATGCTGTGATGGCGAGATTGGGAGATGTCTGTAAAAAGGGAACATCAAATATTGCGCAAAAAGATTTAGAAGGACATTGCGGCAACTATCCTATTTATGGTGCAAGTGGTTTTATTGCTAATGTGGATTTTTATCAACAGGAAAAGCCTTATATTGCAGTTGTAAAAGATGGAGCGGGTATTGGGCGCATTATGAAGTTACCGGCAAAATCATCTGTAATTGGAACAATGCAGTATATCATTCCGAATGATACTGTCGATATTAACTTTTTGGCTTATGCGATGGAACATATGAATCTCTCCAAGTATTTTACTGGAGCGACTATTCCACATATCTATTTTAAGGACTATCAAAGAGAAAAACTTCTCTTGCCATCGCTTGGTGAACAGCGCAAAATTGCGGCGTTGCTGGACAAGGTAAGCGACCTGATTGCCAAACGTCGCCAGCAGCTGGATAAGCTGGATGAGATGGTCAAGGCAAGGTTTGTGGAGATGTTTGGGGATACGATTTATAATCCATACAACTGGCCTACTCAACAGCTTGAGGAAATGGCGGATATAGTTTCCGGTATTACAAAAGGAAGAAAAACAAAGGAACAAGATTTGATAGAGGTTCCTTATATGGCCGTTTCTAATGTAAAAGACGGATATATAGACTGGACAACGGTAAAAACCATTTTAGCTACACAATCAGAAGTAGAACAGTATCGTTTATTGCCCGACGATATACTTATGACTGAGGGCGGCGATCCTGATAAATTGGGCCGGGGAGCTATTATTCAAACTCCACCCGAAAACTGCATTCATCAAAACCATATCTTTCGTGTTAGATTGAATGAGAAGCTACTATTACCCTGTTATTTCGCAGAATTTCTGAAACATCAAAAAGCAAAGCAATACTTTTTGAGATGTGCAAAACAAACAACGGGCATAGCAAGTATAAATATGCGTCAATTAAAAGGGTTAACGACACTGGTGCCCCCCTTGGAGTTACAAAATCAATTTGCTACCTTCGTTGAGCACACTGAAAAAACAAAAACCACCATCAGTCGCAGCCTTGAAAAACTGGAAACGCTAAAAAAGGCGCTGATGCAAATGTACTTTAAGTAAGGTGATAAAAATGTCTAAAAATTTATTAGAAAATGTATATGTCACTGCTGGAGTTCCTCTAATTACATATGTTGAACCAAAAGAATTTTTGCAATTGAAAATTGCATTGAGGACTCGTGGAAAATGTGTAGTAGTTGAGGGACCATCTGGCATTGGAAAGACAACAGCAATTAAGAAGGCACTGGAAAGTCTTAATTTGAAAGATGTTGTTTATCTATCTGCAAGAAAAAAATCTGATGAGTATAAAATTAAACAAATTGCAAATGGAGAATTTAATGGCGTTCAAATTATAGATGATTTTCATCGCTTAGATTCGGAAACAAAAGAAAAGATTTCGGATGTAATGAAATATCTTGCTGACGAAAATATTGAAGATCAAAAAATTGTTGTTATCGGCATTAACCGTGTAGGAGATTCTTTGATAACATTTTCTCCAGATTTAAATAGTCGTATTTCTACTATAAAATTTGAAGTTAATTCAGATGATAAACTTCTTGAACTTATTGAAAAGGGAGAAGATGCACTTAATATAAAATTTGATAATAAATCTACAATAGTTAAAAATTCTTATGGCAGTTTTCAATTAACTCAACTAATGTGCCATCAAGCATGTATAGAAAATGAAATTGATAGTGAGTGTATCGAGAAATTAAGTATTCATGTTTCGTTCCCATGTATTCAAAGTGCAATTTCTTCCGAACTCTCAAGAAGCTATTTCAATATTGCTCGCGAATTTGCTGTTGGCAATCGCTTACGACGAGAGGGTCGCGCTCCATATTTGCATGTGTTAAAATGGCTATCAGAAAGTGATACTTGGGCTATTTCATTGGTTTCGGAAATGCAACGTCATCCTGAAGCTAAAGCCGGTGTGACTCAAATTGTGGAGAAAGGGTATTTAGAAGATTTCCTAAAGAAACACGAAAAAGTTAATGATTATGTACATTATGATAAAGATACCCGAATGCTTGTTGCTGAAGATCCCAAATTTATTTTTTATTTAAAAACAATTAATTGGAATAACTTTGCTAGAGATATTGGTTATTTGCAACTAATAAATGAGCGAAAGTATGATTATGCATTGTCTTTTGCAGGGAACGAGCGACAGTATGCGGAAAAGATTTTCAATAGACTGACCACTCTTGAAATAAGTGTTTTTTATGATAAAAACGAACAATCAAATATTTTGTCTGAAAACGTGGAAGAGTACTTATATCCAATTTATAATAGCGAGGCGATATATGTTGTTCCATTATTAAGTAAAAATTATCCCAATAGAGTCTGGACGAAGTTCGAATCTAAAGCATTTAAAGATCGCTTTGGGCAACATGCGGTTATTCCAATTTGGTTTAAGGATACAGATACAATGTTTGATGAATCCAAAAATTATGGTGGGCTTACCTTTAATCCAGACGGTGATGTTGATCAGCAAATTGATGATATCGTTAATTCTCTGGCAAAAAAGATAGAAGAGTCTAAAATTACTTCTTGATTACAACATGTAAGAAGGTGACACCATGACCAACTTCTCCTTCCTCGAAACCAAACCGGAATACGCCCTTCTTGCCCCCGCCTGCGTGGAGGCCGAGAAAATCTACGCTTCCGCCCCGGCCATGTGCGCCGTGGGCTGCCGCAAGGCGTTGGAGCTGGCGGTCAAGTGGGTGTACGCGGCGGACAAGACCATGCAAATGCCCTACAAGGACAATCTGCAATCCCTTGTCCACGAGCCATCCTTCCGCTTTGCCGTGGACTATAACACTTGGGGCAAGTTTCAGTTTATCATCAAGCTGGGCAATCTGGCGGTACATACCGAGCGCAGCGTACAGCCGGGCGATGCGCTGGCTTCTCTGCGGGGCTTGTTTGAGTTTGTCCAGTGGATCGACTACTGCTATGGCGCAGACTATGTGGAGCGCACCTTTGACGAGAACCTCATCCCTACCGAAAAGGTTGTGGTGGACACTCGGAAAATCAAGGAGCAGGAAAGCCTGCTGGATGAAAAAGATGCGCAAATCGAGGCACTGCGCCGGCAGATCGAGCAGATGGCCGCGCAGTACACCGCCGAAAAGGACAAGCACAAGCAGGAGCGCACCTTCCAGCCCGAAGACCTTTCCGAATTCCAAACCCGCAAACGGTTTATTGATGTGGATATGAAGAATATCGGCTGGAAATTTACCGGCGCGGACGCGGATGTGCAGGAGGAGTACCCTGTGGAGGGTATGGCCGGGGTAGCCGGTCAGATGGGCTACTGCGACTATGTGCTGTTCGGAAAGGACGGCCTGCCGCTGGCTGTGGTGGAAGCAAAGCGCGCCAGCAAGGACCCGAATAGCGGGCGCAGGCAGGCGGCTTTGTACGCGGACTGTCTGGAATGGAAATTCGGCCGCCGTCCGATGATGTTCACCACCAACGGTTTTGAAACCTACTTCTGGGACGACCAGAGCGGCCCGCAGCGCAAGGTCAGCGGCGTGTTCAGCAAGGACGACCTGCAAAAGCTGATGAACCGCCGCACCGAGCGGCTGGACTTGATGAGCGTTTCCATTGACGACAAAATCACTGACCGATACTACCAGAAGGAAGCCATCCGTGCGGTATGCGGGCAGATGGAGCAGGGATTCCGTAAGCACCTGCTGGTGATGGCCACCGGCACCGGCAAAACCCGAACTGCTTCCAGCTTGACCGATGTGCTCAGCCGCGGCAAATGGGTGACCAATATCCTGTTTCTGGCTGACCGCACTGCGCTGGTCAAGCAGGCCAAGGACGATTTTAAGAACTATCTGCCGGATATGTCTCTGTGCAATCTGTGCTCCAACAAGGATGACCGGAACGCCCGTATTGTGTTCTCCACCTACCCGACCATCCTCAATGCCATCGACGATACCAAGTCCAAAGACGGACGGCAGTTATTTACCCCAGCGCATTTTGATCTCATTATCATTGACGAAAGCCATCGGAGTATTTTCAAAAAATACCGGGCGATTTTTGAGTATTTCGACGCCGTGATGGTTGGCCTTACCGCGACACCCAAAACCGATGTAGATCGCAATACCTACGAATTTTTCGAGATGGAGCACGGTGTGCCCACCTATGCCTACGATTACGAGACGGCGGTTTATCAGGATCATGTGCTGGTGCCGTATTATAACTACGAGGTCAAGACCAAGTTCCTTGAAGAAGGCATCACCTATGATGAGTTGTCGGATGCGGACAAGGAACGGTACGAGGAAGATTTCATCGAAGATGGCGTCATGCCAGAAGTGATTCCGTCAGAAAAACTCAATAAATTTGTGTTTAACGAGATAACGGTGGACATCGTATTGCAGGACTTGATGGAACGGGGCATCAAAGTGGCGGGCGGCGATCGGCTGGGTAAAACCATCATCTTTGCTCAGAATAAGCGCCATGCGGAATTTATTCTAGAGCGGTTCAACAAGCTGTACCCGCAGTATCACGGCTCCTTCGCCCAGCGGGTCATCTGCGATGATACCTATGCCCAGACGGTGATCGACGACTTTAAGCAGCCGGAAAAAGAGCCGCATATCGCGGTTTCTGTGGATATGATGGACACCGGCATCGACGTGCCCGAGTGCGTCAATCTGGTGTTTTTTAAGAAGGTTCGTTCTAAGGCAAAATTCTGGCAGATGATTGGGCGAGGCACCCGCCTGTGCAAAGGGCTGGCCTGTGTGGATCAGGTGGATGGAGCCTATACGGATAAGCGCCGTTTCCTGATTTTTGACTACTGCGGCAACTTCGAATTCTTCCGCGAGCATAAAGAGGGCTACGAGGCCAGAGAAACAAAGACACTGTCAGAAAACATCTTCGGTAAACAGATCAGAATTGCCATGGCGTTGCAGGAAAGCGCCTTTGCCGGAGAGGATTATCAGGCGTGGCGCAGCGAGATCGTCGATACTTGCCACAAGCAGGTGACAGCGCTCAACGCTGACCTGATCGCCGTGAAATTGCGGATGCAGTATGTTGATAAGTATCAAAAACAGGACGCATTCGCTTCGATTAGCGAAGGGGACAAGAGTGAACTGCTGAAAGAGATTGCACCGCTTGTCCGTTCGGATGACGACGATGAATTTGCCAAGCGCTTTGACAACTTTATGTATGGCCTGATTCTGGCGCACATCGAGCAGATGCCCGCTTTCAAGTATGCCAAAAAGCAGTTGTGCGACACCGCCTCTCTGCTGGAGCGCAAGGCCAATATTCCGCAGATCAAGGCGAAGCTGCCGGTACTGAAGGAGATCCATACCGATGCTTTTTGGGATGCGGACGATATCTTGCGGTTTGAGCAGGTTCGGAAAGAACTGCGCGATCTGATCCGGTTTTTGGATGAGGGCGGCGGAGCGCAGCGGCAGATTGTCACTAAACTTACCGATCCGATTATTGACAGTCAGGAAGGCATTCAGATGGATGCTGCCTATGACTTTGAGGATTACCGCGCAAAGGTCAACCGCTATGTCAACGAGCATGGGGATACGCTGGCAATTTACAAGCTGACCCACAATATCCCGCTGGGCGTGGGCGATTATCAGGAACTGGAGCGGGTGCTCACCAGCGAACTGGGAAGCAAAGAGGATTATGCCCGAGAATTTGGCGATACACCCTTTGGATTGCTCGTTCGCAAGATTGCCAAGTTGGACCATGAAGCCGCCATGCAGGCATTTTCGGTGTTCATCAATGACCAGTCCTTAAACCAGAAGCAGATTGCGTTTGTTCACAAAATTATCCATCATATTGAGCTGAATGGGTATATGGATAATGTTGCGGAACTGGCAAAGCCGCCGTTTGACAAGCCAATCAGTTTTATCAAATTGTTTGACGCCAAAACCAGAACCGCTTTGATGAAAACAATCAATCAGGTTCGAGAAAATGCCGTTCAGGTTTTAGCATTATAAGCAAGTGAAACAGGCACAGAGACATACCGGAATTGCTGGCAGATCTCTGTGCCTGTTTTATTTTATATAACTGTAGTGTTGATGCAGCATACACACATATCACAAAAAGCCTCCCAACCGTATGTGTTGGGAGGCTTTGAGCCTTATCGTCTGCTACAACGCACGCCCGTCATATTGATTGACAAACTGCTATTCCCATACTCGGTGCAGGAAATAACCAGCTGCGATCCTTCTGGGCGAATTTGCGCTTTTGCAGTAGTTGCCGCCATTGTATCAAACTGTTCCGTTTGATAATACGCCCCCATCTTGACAAGCTTTGCCGGTTCCAATGTGCCGTTAAACCGAAGGCCAGTGCCCTGTACAACCGTTAAGGTCAGATAATAATCATTTCCAACTCTTTCGATCGACAGCCCACTATCCGGATTGTTCACAAAGTACCATTCACCCACATAGTTTTCCAACGAGACTTCACTCGCGTTATCCTGCAATACAAAAGTTTTGCGCTGAGAGGGATCAATCATGCGCGCAATAATTGCAGCCACTTCTGCGCGCGTGATATTCGAGTCCGGATGGAATGTGCCTTGGCTATCACTTCCCGTCAAAATACCCGCACGATACAATGTATAAATGCGATCATTCGCGTCTTTAAACACAATATCATCTACGTCGGACAGTGAATTATCTGCAATTATATTGATCTGTGTGTATTCACTGGTCGGAAGTGCTGCGTACATCAGGTAGGCGAAATATGTACGGGAAGCTGGCGTATTAGCCATAATCACATTGCCATCCTGCATATATGCCATGGAGCAAACCTCGCGGTCAATATGCTCCATGCAATATTCCACATACGGCGTATACCAAGTCCCCGGCTGAGGAGGGATGGTGTTGCCGTGATAGGTGGCATGAATTCGTGCCACCAATGTCTGTACTTCCGCCACTGTAATATTATCCTCCGGCGAATAAGTTGTATTGCTCGAACCATTAACCAATCCAAGCTCATAGGCAGTTTTTACATTGTCGTAATACCAAGCATTTGCATCAACATCCACAAACTGGCCGGCATAAGTACGCTGTTGCGTAAAGCTACTTAATGCAGCGCCTGCTACAGGCAGCATACCACAAAACAAAGTAAGTGCTGCCAATACCAATGCCAATTTCTTTTTCATCATTTTTACCCCTCTTTCATTCATTGTTCGTACAAAATCCACAACTACGCAAACAAATAATAGCCAGCAACCAGCAATGTATTTGCTTCATTGATTCCATCCGCGTGCTTTTTCATAGGCAAGAATGGTTTCAGCATTCTGTTTCTCTGTTGTATTTAGCATATCGTTAGAGAATGCAGCGTTTGGTACATACCATGTGGCTGTGGCAAAGAAATTGGCCCATTCCTGCGAAGAGAATGTGTAACCATAACGCGCATAGATTTCATTACGGATTGCAGCGACCTCCATGCGTGTCAATTCATTCAGATCTCCGTCCGTAATCGTCAGCGTATCCGTCGGCCAAAGATAATCCTCGCCGATTATATATCCGCTCAGGCTATCCATCCCATTGGAATAGGTATGATCTTCATGATAAAACCTGTAGGATTGCGTCTCCGGCGCACTTGCAGGCTCGTATAACGATCCCTCCTCCGCAGTGTTGTCCCGTGTGCAATGCTCATGTGACATAGACAAGCTATAATCACCGTTACCGTCCGCAGTGATCGTCAAATATAGTTCTCCATTTTCGAAGTCCAAAATAATGTCACCCGTGCTACCGCGATCATCTTCATAATAACCACCTGCTTTGGTTCCATCATAATTGAGTTCGATCTTAGCATATTCAATATTGGTTACGCGATCGCCTTGATTCCAGACACCATTTGCAGAGAAGTAAAACTGGTCATTGTTGTTTTCAATGACAAAGCCGACATAACCGTCCATATAGCTGTTATACCGATCTACCATCCAAGAGCCAACATAATCATTCATGTTTACGGCGTTTATAGTTGTCGTTGTCTCCGGGTCAGTTTGGGAGACTTCCGGAAATTCCGGTACTTCAACCGATGTATCAGGTAACGCATCTTCTTGCATGTTCATTCCACTGAATGCCATCATCGCACCGCCTAGCATGACCGCAGACAAAATGGAAGCAATGATGGCACCAATGCCTGCCGTTATCAGATAGGAGACAACAACACGGCCTCCGGAAGGATCGGGACTATGATCATGTTTCGCTAATTTCTGCTCCACATGTTTCATATAACACTGATTAAAGCGTTTAGCGAACAAGATCTGTGCAATAATCTGCCAGATGCCAGCAACCATAGCCACCATAAGCAAAATCACGCTGGCAACCGGCTGAATAAAAAGAAAAACACCTGCCAATGCCCATGCGCAAAAATCGATAATCAACGGCAGCCGAACCGCCCGCAGCCATGTGCGCCACATATTTCGATAGCTCGCGTGCCACAAGCTGAAAAAGAACGATGCCCAATTCATTTTGCTTTTGGCACCTTGCTGCATCTGCCCAAACTGGGTCAAATAATACTCTGTATTTTTCCCAATGATTTGCCGCGCAATGTCATTCGCATCGTCTTCTCTCTTCTTTTCGCTTGAAAAAGCCGCAGTGGATTTCTCCGATGCCTGCTGCCCTTTCCAATTTGCTTCATCCTGCGCTTGGGTCGTTGCATACGGTTTCGCAGTGGCAGACGCTTCCGACTGCGGTGCTTGAGTTGTGTAATCTTGTTTTTTTGCAGGATCAGAAGAGATTTTCATGCCGCAGTTGGTGCAAAAAGCGCTCCCGTCCGGCAATTCTTTGCCACAATTCGTACAAAACATAAGTATTACCCCTTACTTTTTATGAGAATAGCGCCTGTAAGAAAGCGTATCCTAACAAAAGATCTGTATTCCCCGTATAGATGTACTCCAGCAGCGCTGAAACCGATAGCGCATCCGTATAATACTCCCCATCGACGGAAATGGATTCCACGCGGAACCGATTATCTAAAACTATGAATACAATTTCCCAATTCGTGACCGTATCAGAATCATAGCCAGTGAACGTCACATACGTTACATCCCCGCGATCTTCTGAGGACCATGAGCCTTTTGAAAACCGTTCTTCAAATGCTTCTCCTACCGTTTTATCCGGATAATCCTCCAGCGCACCGCTTTGAACAACACTGCTGGCTCCGCCCCCAAATAGTATTCCAAGTGCAACCAGGATAACAACTACAATACCAATTCCCTCGAGCAATTTGGATAGATTCTGTTTCTTGGGACTTACCCTGCTGAAATCGGTTATTGGTTGCGGGTTTCCAGTTTGATATTGTGTATATGCACCTGTGCCCGCTGAACCGGTATCCGAAGTTTCTCCAACCGGTGCGCCACAACGGCTGCAGAATTTCGTTCCTACTTCCAATTTTTCACCGCATTTAGAGCAAAACAGCTCGCTTTTCTGCTCCGGCGTTGGAGTACCGCATTTGTTACAGAATTTCGCATGATCCGGCAATTCAGCACCGCATTTTATACATCTTTTGCTCATTTCAACCCCTCCTCTAGTTTTAATCTTTATAGGTATTATTATACAATACTTTTAAAGATTTGCGCAATACTAATTGTAAAGATATTCTAATACCTAAGGATAGGTGAACTCATGTATTGTGCAATTGATATCGGAGGCCGCATCCGATACTTTCGAAAACTAAAGGGCTGGAGTCAGGAAACCTTAGCGCTGCAAGCTGATATGAATCCTGCTTTTCTTGGGCATTTGGAGCGCGGCCTCAAGAGTCCGACCGTGAAAACGCTGGAAAAGATCGCCGCTGCGCTGGATATTTCGATGGCAGAACTGTTCTCTGAACCGCAGCCGATCAGTGACGAAAAGGAAGCACTACTGACGGAACTGCGCGATCTGCTTCAAGGACTCTCAGCCGAAAGTCTGCGTAAAATCACCGTTATTTTGCAGAACATTCTGTCTCTTGAGCGATGATTCTGCACATGTCCGCATCTGACCATGCGGTAAAATTACACACATACTATATAAATAGAAGCCACTGGAACGATTGTTCCAGTGGCTATTTTTCTGCCTAAAGGAGAATTGCTTATGTTTCAAAACCCCAAATATCTGACCCGCGGCATTCAATGTACCCTGCCCGCTTGGCTTGTAATCCTGCTCTGGCACCTGATCGACCGCATCCCAAACGAGCAGCGGGACTACTTACAAGTATTTCGGTTAACGCGCACCGGCAACGGCCAGCACATCGCCCATTCACAGGAACAACCGCCCTACCGCTATGAGATGGACATACCGTGCAAAGACGCACTCAACGCAAAAATCTTCGTCATCGATGACCAAACCCACAGCACCATGTTGCTGGCCGACGAATACTAGAGGAGGAAAATGCTATGCAAGAAACTTACACCTGTGATAACTGCGGAGCTGTCCACCCGCTTGATGAAATGTTCCACGTTGGCGAGGATGTGCTCTGCCCGGA
>CALWUJ010000011.1 GCA_944384725.1 uncultured Agathobaculum sp.
CAACTTCCCTATGAGGCCTCTTGGCTGGCTTTCTCCTGCAGAGTTCTCTGTCCAATATGTTTGACAAACCTACAACCGCCTCTTTTTGACAAAAAAGCCAGTCAAATCCGCTCTGCCGCCTGTAAAATCTCCTGAAGCGCAAAGTCGATGCCCAGACGGCTGGTGCACAGCGTCAGGTCATAATTGGTCGCGTCGGCATAGTGGCGGCCGGTGTAATGCGTGCAATATGCGTTGCGCGCCTTGTCTACTGCCTTGATGTTGGCGCGGAGCTTTTCCGGCTCGGTGTCCTCCATCATGTCGCGCATGCGCTCATAACGCCATTCAAAATCCGCATGGACGAACACACGCAGGCAGTGGTCGAACTCTCGCAGGATATAATCCGCGTTTCGGCCAACGATCACGCAGCTTTCGCGGTCTGCGATCTCGCGGATGGCCTTGACCTGTGCCTCCCACAGCTTGTCGCTGAGCGGACGGTTATAAAAATCGAACAGGCTCTGCGTCAGGCCGAAGCTGGTCGGCACGCGCTCGTCCCACTTGCGCACCTGTGCAGGCGTCAGTCCCGCAGATGCCTTGGCGGTGAACAGGATCAGATCCTTATTGTATAACGGGATACCCAGTGCGTCAGCCGTGCGCCGGCCCAGCTCGCCGCCGCCCGCGCCAAACTGCCGGCTGATGGTGATGATCTTTTTCATGGGGTGGTTCCTCCTGATTTCCGTACCGGCAGCCTGCCGCCAACCGGTTATGTTGCTTTTATTATAGCTGACTGGCGGAATAAACGCAAGCGCCGCCCGCAATACTTCGCTTGCCGAACGGCGTACCACTGATTTATAATGAAGAAAAGGAGTTGGTTTCTATGCGGATATTGGTGGCAGAGGATGAGCGCGACCTCAATCGGCTGATCTGCCGGACGCTGGAACGCGCGGGATACAGCGTGGATGCCTGTTTTGACGGAGAAGCTGCGCTCGATTATCTGCTGGGGGCGGAATATGACTGCCTGCTGCTGGATATCATGATGCCCAAGAAGGACGGGCGCGATGTGCTGCGCGCGGTGCGCGCACAGGGCAGCGCCGTGCCGGTGATTTTCCTGACCGCACGCGACAGTGTGCAGGACCGCATCGAAGGACTCGACCTTGGTGCGGACGATTATCTGGTCAAGCCCTTTGATTTTGACGAGCTGCTTGCCCGCATCCGCGCGGCGACGCGCAAATACGGCACGCAAAAGACCAGCGTGCTGACGCTGGCTGATCTGACCGTGGATACCGGCAGTCATGCGGTGACGCGCGGCGGCAAGGAGATTCGCCTGTCTGCCAAGGAATACGCCATCCTGCAATATATGATGCAGCACAAGGGCACGGTCATTTCCCGTGCCCGGCTGGAAGATCACATCTGGAATTATGATTATGCAGGCGGCTCGAATGTGGTCGATGTCTATATCACCTATCTGCGCAAAAAGATCGACAGCGGCTTTGACAAAAAGCTGCTGCATACGGTTCGCGGCGCGGGCTGGATCTTAAAGGAGGAGCCGTGAAGCGATTTTCCGTCAAACTGAAGCTGACCCTGTGGATCACTCTGCTTATGCTGCTGCTCACCACGATGGTGCTGGTATTTATGGTGGCGGTGAGCAGTTCGGTCGTTTCCGAAAACGCCTATGAGCAGCTGACCAACACCGTGCGCACCAACCTGAGCGGTATTTCCAAGGAAAACGGTAATCTCACGTTCAGCGAGGATTTCACGTTTACGCACAACGGTGTGCATACCGTCGTTTACAGCAGCAGTGGCGCGCTGCTTGCTGGACAGCTCCCGCTGTCCTTTCCGGATACGCTGGCGTTTGAAAACGGCGCGATCCGCATGGAAGAGGGAGTGAACGGCAACTATTATGTGCTGGATTTCTGGCTGCCGTTTAGCTGGGGGGACGGCGTTTGGGTACGCGGCATCATTTCTGCCCCCGATGTTGCCGATGTGCTGGACGATATGGTGGGGTTGGCGCTGCTGATTTTGCCTTTGATGGTGGTGTTCAGCGGTCTGGGGGCGTATTTGCTGGCGCGTTCCACCTTCCGCCCGATCGATCGCATCATCCGTGCGGCTGAGAATATCGGAGAGGGGCGCGACCTGTCCCGCCGTATCGGCCTGCCCGCGGGACGGGATGAGATCAGCCGTCTGGGACAGGCGTTCGACAATATGTTCATGCGGCTGGAAGCGTCTTTCGAGTCGGAAAAGCAGTTTACATCGGATGCATCGCATGAGCTGCGCACGCCGACCGCAGTTATTCTCGCCCAATGCGAGGACGCGCGGCGGCATGCCGAAACCCCGGAGCAATATGCGCAGGCAATTGAAGTAATTGAGCGGCAGGCGGGCAAAATGTCCGACCTGATCGCGCAGCTGCTGCAAATGACCCGTCTGGAGCAGGGCACGCAGCGTGCGTCCTTTGAATGGGCGGATCTCAGCGGTTTAGTGGAAGTCATTTGCGCAGAGCAGCCCGCATTTCCCAAGAATATCACGCTGCAAACCGATATCCAACCTGAGGTGGAAGCCCGCTTCGACGTCACGCTGATGAGCCGTCTGCTGCAAAACCTGATCGGCAACGCCGCGCGGTATGGTCGGCAGGATGGGCATATCTGGGTTTCCCTGCGACGGGAGCAGGGGGACGCTGTGCTTGCGGTGCGGGATGACGGCATCGGCATTGCAAAGGAGCAGCAGGAAAAGATCTGGCAGCGGTTCTATCAGGTCGAGCCGTCACGCAGCGGACAGGCCGGCACGGGATTGGGCCTGACCATGGTGCGCCAGATTGCCGCGCTGCACGGCGGCACGGTCACGTTGGACAGTGCCATCGGTGTGGGCAGTTGCTTCACCTTCCGCTTCCCCGTCGGACAGCATCCGGATGAGCCGCAACCCCCTGTGTAAAAATAATTTTTTGAAAATTTACTTTTTTAATATTTTTTTAATGTTGGGCTGGTATCCTGTATATGAACTCAAACGAAAGGTGTGAGCAACATGAAAAAACAGTTTTTGATGTTTACCGCTGCGGCGATGTTGGCCGCTGCGTTGGCAGGATGCGGTCAGTCCACGCAGAAAAGCAGTGCGCAGATGGGATATATCGGTGAGGATGCCGCCAAGAATATGGCAGTCACCGCTGCGCAGGTCGATGCCGCAAACGCAACCTTTACGACGGCTTCGCTCGATGAGAAGGACGGCATCGTGTATTATGAGGTGGATTTCACCGCGGACGGTATGGATTACCGCTACGCGATCGACGCGATGACCGGTGCGGTGATCGAATCGAACAGCGGCGCGGCGCAGACGGACAGCACGAATACCGCCAATACCGCGAACGCCACGACCCAGACGGGTGCAGTCGATGAAGCAAAGGCCAAGCAGATCGCGCTCGACCATGCGGGCGTGAGCGAGAGCGACACCAGCTTCCTGATGGCAAAGTTGGATCGTGACGACGGCGTTCAGGTATACGATGTGGAGTTTTACGTCGCCGCAACCGGCTCGGAATACGATTACGAGATCGACGCCGCGACCGGCGAGATCCGCAGCTACGATTATGATGCGGAAAATTACAACCCGTCGCAGCAGAACACGGGTTCCACTTCGGATAAGACCATGAGCGAAGCGGACATTCGCGCTATTGCACTGGCAAAAGTGCCGGGCGCGACCGAAAACGACATCCGCATGAATCTGGATCGCGATGACGGCAAGCTCAGATACGAGGGCCAGATCATCTACGAAGGAATGGAATACGATTTCGAGATCGACGCATACAGCGGCGCCATTCAAGAATGGGACGCGGAATCCGTATTTGATTGATAAGCATAAAAGGAGGAAGACAAAATGAAAAAACTGGTTTGCACAATGGCACTGGCTGCACTGCTGTGCGGCGCGGCGGGAGCGGCGAACGGCTCCTACACGGTAACGGCGGAACTGAGCCCGGATATTACGGTAAAGATTGACGGCGCGGAGCGCATTTTCTACAACGTGCAGGGTCAGGAAGTGCACCCGATCAGCTACGCGGGCACGACCTATGTGCCGATCCGCTCGATCGGTGAGTTGATGGATAAAAACGTCAACTGGGACGGCACGACCAATACCGCCACCATCGGCGGCGCGCGTGTCACACCCGACGCAACCGGCACGCCAGACAAAAACGCGGTGACGCAGGATATCAAGATGGACATTGAACCGGGCATCACCATCGTGATCGACGGCACAGCACGCACGTTCTATAACGCAAACGGCCAAAAGGTCGACCCCGCGCTGTATAACGGCTCGATTTACCTGCCGATCCGCGCGATTGGCGAGATCATGGGCAAAACCGTCTCGTGGGACGGCGCGACCCAGACCGTGCTGCTCTCCGGTAATACTTCGGGCGGCGGCGTGACCGATTTTGACACGAACAATCCCTCCGGCAATACTGGCGGCAATACGGGCAACACCGGCACGACCACCGGTTCGGTAACGCTTGAGCAGGCCAAGCAGACCGCTCTCGATCACGCGGGCAAAACCGCCTCTCAGGTGACTTTTGTTAAGGCGAAGTCGGATTGGGACGACGGCCGCAAGGTTTACGAGATCGAGTTTATTTACCGTTCCGGCACAAGCTATCTGGAGTATGACTACGAGATCGATGCTACGACCGGCAAGATCGTAAGCTATGACCATGATGCAGAGGGCTATGTCCCGTCGACCGGCGGCAATAGCGGCAGCCAGACGGCGACCATCACCGAAGCGCGTGCCAAGGAAATCGCCCTCAACAAGGTACCGGGTGCAAGCACGGCTAATATTTATGAATTCAAGCTGGACCGCGATGATGGCCGTCTGGAATATGAGGGCAAGATCATCTATAACAGCATGGAGTATGAATTCACCATCGACGCTTCCAACGGAACCATCACCGACTGGGATGTAGAGTCCATCTACGACTGATTGGCAAACAAAACTGCCTTCCGCTTCAAGCGGAAGGCATTTTTTCATATACCATATACAGAGATTAGAGGGCACGAACCGAGATCATGCCGTCGATCGCGCGCAGCGAGTCGAGGTTGGCTTCGGTGGGCTGCTCGGCAAGGTCTACGATGGTGTATGCGTAGTCGCCCTTGGAACGGTTGCCCATGTTTTCGATGTTGCACTTGACCGCAGCAGTGATGGATGCGATCATGTTCGGGATGTTCTTGTGAATCATGCAGACGCGGTAGCCGCCTTCATAGGGCACCTTGAGGGTCGGGAAGTTGACCGAGTTGCGGATGGTGCCGGTTTCCAGATAATCCGCGATCTCCTTTACTGCCATCTGCGCGCAGTTGTCCTCGCTCTCCGGTGTGGATGCGCCGAGGTGCGGCAGCGTGATCGCGTTGGGCTGTGCAAGGATCTCGTCGGACGCAAAGTCGGACACATATGCCGCAACCTTGCCGCTTTCGAGTGCCGCAGCCATGGCCTTGGTGTCCACCAGTTCGCCGCGGGCGAGGTTGATGACGCGCACGCCGTCCTTCATCTTGGCGATGCTCTCCTCGCAGATGGTGTTCTTGGTGTCCGGGGTCAGCGGCACATGAATGGTGATATAGTCGCAGTTTGCGAAGATCTGATCGAGTTCGGTAACGTGCTTGACCGAACGGGACAGAGCCAGTGCGCCGTCAACCGACAGATATGGGTCGTAGCCCCAGACTTCCATATCCAGACCGACCGCAGCGTTTGCGACCTTGACGCCGATTGCGCCCAGGCCGATAACGCCCAGCTTTTTGCCCGCGATTTCCGGGCCGGCATAGGTCGCCTTGCCCTTTTCGGCGGCCGGGCCAATGTCCGGCGTGCCGGCGAGGGACTGCACCCAGTTTGCGCCCTGCACGATCTTACGGGAAGCCAGCATCAGTGCGCAGACAACCAGCTCCTTGACGGCGTTTGCGTTTGCGCCCGGCGTGTTGAATACAACGATGCCTTCCTGTGCGCAGCGGTCAAGCGGGATGTTGTTCACGCCCGCGCCCGCGCGCGCGATGCACTTGAGGTTTTTCGGGAATTCGACGTCGTGCAGCTTGGCCGAACGGACAAGAACAGCATCATAGTCGGTAAAATCTTCCGAGCAGGTGTATTTGGAAGAGTCCAGCTTTTCCAGACCGACCTTGGAAATTTTATTGTAAAGCTTTACATTATACATGGGAAGCACTCCTCTTATCTTGTGTTTTCGCTCGGAAAGAGCGAAGGGGGTATTGGATACCCCCTATAAGTATTTTACACGTTTTCTGCTGCGAACTTCTTCATGAAGTCGATCAGGTACTCCACGCCCTCGATCGGCATCGCGTTGTAGATGGATGCGCGCATGCCGCCGACCGAACGGTGGCCCTTGAGGTTGGACATGCCTGCCGCCGCGGACTCCTTGGCAAACTTCGCGTCCAGCTCGTCGTTTCCGGTGCGGAAGGTGACGTTCATGTGGCTGCGGGACGCCTTTTCGGCAACCGACTTGTAGAAATCCTGGCTGTCGAGATAGTCATACAGCAGGCCGGAACGCTTTGCGGCGCGTTCCTGCATGGCCTTCACGCCGCCCATCTGCTCGACCCACTCGAGCACAAGGCCCAGCACATAGATGCCGTACGTGGGGGGCGTGTTGTACATGGAATCCTTATCCGCCATGGTCTTCCAGTCCAGCATGACCGGGTACTTCTCGAGCGGGTAGCCCCCCAGCAGATTCTCGCGCACGATCACGACCGTAACGCCCGCAGGACCCATGTTCTTCTGTGCGCCCGCGTAGATCACGCCGTACCTCGACACGTCAACCGGCTTGGAGAGGATGTTCGAGGACATATCCGCTACCAGCGGCACGCCTGCCGGGGTCTCGGGGTCGTACTGGTACTCAGTGCCGTAGATGGTGTTGTTTGCGCAGATGTAGAAGTAGTCCGCATCCGGACGGATGTCCAGCTCGCCCTGCGTCGGCACGCGGTCGAAGCCGCCCTCCTTGGAGGAGAATGCAACGTGAATGTCGCCGAACTTGACTGCTTCCTTATATGCATTGTTTGCAAAGTTGCCGGTGATGGCGTAATCCGCCTTGCCGGTCTTCATCAGGTTCATCGGGATCGCCGCGAACTGGGTCGTCGCGCCGCCCTGCAGGAACAGGACCTTGTAATTCTCCGGAATGGAAAGCACACGGCGCAGCGCAGCCTCGGTCTCCTTGATGATGCCGTCATATACCTTAGATCGGTGACTCATCTCCATGACAGACATGCCTGAGCCCTTGTAGTTCAGCATTTCGGATGCACAGCGCTCGAGCACGGGAACCGGAAGCATAGAGGGGCCTGCGGAAAAGTTGTAGATACGATTGTCAGCCATAGTGATAGTAACCTGCCTTTCAATAAATCAGCGTGCTATTCCGTGTAGGAATGCAATATTCATTATAATATAAGCATTAGGGTTTTACTACGGGAAATTAAACCAAAATTCCGCCGCAAAAAGACGAATGTCTGCACATTATGGACAGATATTGCGGCATTACCGAAAGCGCATCCGATTGCAAGCGCTTGGGCGGATATGGTATACTAAGGCAGAAATGACAAAGGAATGCCGCGTATTTTCACACAAGACTGTGGAAAAACACGCGATACGAAAGGAGAGGACGGCTATGTTTCGGCACCGCCAGCCGAACCAGCGCACCCAGCTCAGCCACCGGCAGATCAACCGTTTGCTGCCGTTTACCAATGCGCCGCTGTTTCACGCGCTGCAATTGCTTGCGACCGGCGATTCCGCGCGCTTCCATATGCCCGGGCACAAGGGCGAGCCGCTGTTCAACAGTTTTTCCGAGGTTTTTTCGATCGACTTCACCGAAACCTACGGCACGGGCAACCTGTATCTGGGCGACGGCCCGATCCGTGATGCGGAAGTTGCCGCGGCGCGGTATTTCGGCGCGTCCGACTGCTTTTTCCTGACCGGCGGCTCAACGCAGGGCATCCTGTCCATGCTGGCCACGGCGGCCGGGCGCGGCGGCGCGGTGCTGCTCGACCGGGAATGCCACAAATCGGTCTGCCATGCCTGCGCGCTGCTGGACATTACCCCGTATTTTATTTCTGCGCCGGTACTGGAGCCGTTCGGCATCTCAGGCGCGCTCGCGCCCGGGGATGCCGAGCAGCAGTTGATCGAACATCCTGAGATCCGTGCCGTACTGCTCACCTCCCCCACCTATTATGGGGTGCGCCGCGCGATTCCGGCGTTTGCCGACCTGTGCCGCGCTTACGGCAAGCTGCTGCTGGTGGATGCGGCGCACGGCGCGCACTTCCCCGCCGTCGGTCTGCCGACCCCGGTTGCCGAGGGCGCAGATCTTGCGGTGCTGTCCATCCACAAAACGCTCCCCTGTCTGGGACAGGGCGCGGTGGTTTTGAGCAGTTCGGGTGTGGACAAGCGTGCGCTGCGTGAAAATACCGCTTTATTCGGTACGTCCAGCCCCTCCTACCCCATTATGGCATCCATCGACCTTGCGCGCGCTTATACCGAGGGACCGGGCCGCGCCGCCTATCGCCGCGCTGCCGAAACCTGCGGCGAGCTGCGGGAATATGTGCTGCGCCGCACGGGCTTTACGCCGCTGACGATGGACGACTACCCCGCGCTCGATTCCTGCCGCCTGACGGTGTGCACTGCGGGCACGGATGTGACCGGGCATCGGCTGGCCGACATGCTGTGGAGCGAGTACGGGGTCGCCTGCGAGATGGCGGATGACCGCAACGTGGTGTTTATCCTGACCTGTGCGGATTCCGGCACGGCGTTGTATCGGCTGCGACGCGGGCTGCGCCGCATTTCCCGCCGCCGCAGCGAGACGCTGCTGCCGTCCGCCTGTGTTCCCTTCCCGATTGCAGAGCGGGTGATGTCCGTGCGAGACGCATGGTTTGCCAAGACGGGACGTGTTGAACCGGCTGCTGCCGAAGGGCTGGTGTGCGCCCGTCCGGTCACCCCTTATCCGCCGGGGGTGCCGCTGCTGTGGCCGGGGGAGAAAATTACCCGCGCGCACATTGAACTTATCCGCGAAAGATGGTACAATGAAATCGGCGAGATTACGGTTGTAATCGGCTGATTTACCTCAAAGGAGGAATTTTTCCATGAAAATGGTACTTGCGATCATCAATTATGATGATGCTCAGGACGTAATCAATAATCTGATGAAAGCCGGTTTCCAGATCACCAAGCTGGCGACCACCGGCGGTTTTCTCAAGGCCGGCAACGTGACCATTTTGATCGGTCTGGATGAATCCAAGCTGGACGAATGCTTCGACATCATCCGCGAGCATTCTTCCTCGCGCAAGCAGATCATCCCTACCACGGCCGAGTTGGGCATGGGCTTCTTCCCGTCCACACCCGTGCAAGTCGAGGTTGGCGGCGCGACTGTGTTCGTTTTGAACGTTGAGCGCTTTGAAAAGCTGTGATCTCATTTGACGCACTGCCGGGTAACGCGGCGCTCAAACGCGCGCTGCAAAACGCGCTGGCTGACCGTTTTCCGCAGGCTGTTCTGCTTTCCGGGGACGATTCCGCAGCGCTGGCGGCATGGTCGGACACATTGGCCGCAGGCATCCTATGCGAAAGCGCGGGATCGCGCCCGTGCGGGACATGCCTTTCCTGCCGCAAGGTAAGTGAGGGCGTGCACCCCGACCTGACCCTGATTGACGAAGGGGAAAACGAGCTGAAGGTCGATCTGGCGCGCCGCCTCAAGGCGGAAAACGCCATTATACCGAACGACGGCGAGCGCCGCGTGACCATCATTCGGCATGCGCAGAACCTCAACCCCATGGCGCAGAACGCCCTGCTCAAAGAGCTGGAAGAGCCGCCGTCCTATGCCTTTTTCGTGCTCACCGCCGAGCAGCCGGACACCTTATTGCAGACCGTCCGCTCGCGCTGCACCAAATTCGCGCTCGTCCCGCAGGAGGAAGCAGCCGGGGACGGCGAAGCTGCTGCGCTCCTTGCGCCCTATCTGGAGGCGATCGCCCAGCGCCGCGAGGATCGGATGATGCTCGCCGCGCTTGCGCTGGAAAAAACGCCGCGCCGGGCTCTGCTGGGTGTGATCGGTGTGCTGCAAAGCGCGCTGCGTGACGCGATTTTTGCCGCAAAGGGATTGCCGCAGCCGCCGGTTGTGGCGGCGCTGCGTGGGCAGACACAGGCGCTGGCAGGCGCTGTGAGCGCTGCACGACTGCTGGAGCTATATGATTTTTTGAGCGTGCTGACCGACCGCGTCTCCCGTAATGCGGCGGCCGCAGCGGTGACTTGCGCGCTGACAAGCGATGCATACCGCATCTGCTTTTTATAATGTAGGAGGATCAATTTTTGACAACGATTATTGGAGTCCGCTTCAAAGCGGGCGGAAAAGTGTATTATTTTGATCCGCAGGGCACGCCGGTGTCCGCGGGCGAGGATGTGATCGTGGAGACGACGCGCGGGCTGGAATACGGCCAATGCGTGCAGGGCAACACGGATGTGCCCGACCAGACGGTTGTGCAGCCGCTCAAGCGTATGGTGCGCGTGGCGACCGATGCGGACAAAAAGACGCTCGAGCGAAACAAAAAGCGTGCGGACGAAGCGTTTATCATTTGCAAGCGCAAGATCGAAGAGCGCGGGCTGGAAATGAATCTGGTCACGGCAGAATGCACGTTCGACATGAACAAAATGCTGTTTTACTTCACTGCGGACGGTCGTGTGGACTTCCGCGAGCTGGTCAAGGATCTGGCCAGCGTGTTCCGCACGCGCATCGAATTGCGTCAGATCGGCGTGCGCGATGAAGCGAAGATGATCGGCGGACTGGGCACCTGCGGACGCGAGCTGTGCTGCTGCTCGTATCTGGAGGATTTTCACCCGGTTTCGATCAATATGGCAAAGGATCAGAATTTGTCGCTCAATCCGGCGAAGATTTCGGGCGTGTGCGGCCGACTGATGTGCTGCCTGAAATATGAGCACGAAGCCTATGCCGAGCTGCAAAAGGTGACCCCCAAGCAGGGCAGCGTTGTCGATACGCCGGAAGGGCGCGGCAAGGTCATCACGACCCAGATGCTGCGCGGCACCTGCAAGGTGCAGTTGGATGACAGCCCTGAGCATTCGCTGACCGAATTCCAGTGCACGGACTGCTGTGTGGTCAAGGGTGCGTGTCGCAACCGGCAGAACGCTGCCGCTATGGCGGAAGAGCGCCGCCGCATGGAGCAGGAAGCCGCAAAACAGCAAAAAAAGCAGCAGGCTGATGCCGAGGATGCGCCGGAAGAGGCGCAGGACGAGCAGCACGCCGAAGGCGCTGCACCTGCAGAAGGCGCGCCGCGCCGCCGCCGTCGTCGAGGTGGGCGTCGCCGCCATAAGCCGCAGAATGCGGAAAATGCGGGCGGTGCCGAGCAAGCACCCGCGCAGGAGCATGCGCCTGCCGGTCAGGAATGACCAACAATCTGGTTTCATCGGAAAAATATGCAAAATGCTGTCCCCTGCCGGTCAGGGGACGGCTTTTTTGCATGCTTCAATTGCAATAAAAATGTAATATTGGGCGCACTTGTGTCACAAATGTTACACTTTTCCGCCTGCTATTGAGCGGCATGCAGGAAAAGGATATAATTTATATATCAATAATCCAAGGATGGAAAAATCTATGCTCAAGAAAACCATATCCGCCTTGTTTGTGGCGTTTCTCATGATAATAGGCGCTTCTGCCGAGGGAACGATTTTCCCGGCGCAGCGTACGGATGTTGACGGCGTGACCCGGTACGGCTATCTGGATGAAGAGGGCCGCACGGTGCTGGCGTTTGCCTATCGGCAGGCTGGCGAGTTTGCCGAATGCGGGCTGGCAGCGGTCGAGGACGACAAAAACCAGACCGCGGTGATTGACCGCACGGGTTATGTGATCGTGGATTACACGGACGCACCGGTTTCGGTCGAGTTTTCGGACGACGCAATCGCTTACCGTTATGCTGACCACAGCGTATATTACACGCTCGAGGGCGAGAAAATTGGCTCTTACGCAGGGGCTGTGGGCTTCTTTGGGGATGGGCTGCTGTTGTGCAAAAGTGCGGCGTCCGGCCTGTACTCCTACCTCACCGAAGACGGCAGCCGTGCATTTGAGGGCGAATATAAAAATGCGGGCGCTTTTTCCAGCGGCCGTGCGCTGGTTTATACGACCGATGGGCAGTATCTGGCCATCGACACCGCGGGGCAGACGCTGTACACGCTGGAAAGCGATACAGAGCCGTGTTATATGACGATCTTCGGGGAGGATACCATCGTTCTCTCCAATGGCACGACCAAGGCGCTGTATTCGCTTTCCCGGAACGAGTATCTGACGATCTTCCGGTACAGCGAGGTCAGTGAGTTTCATGACGGGGTGGCAATGGTCCGCGAAAGCAATCGGTGGGGCCTGATTGATACGACCGGCAAGCTGCTGATCGAGCCGACGTATTATTATCTGTCTTATATGGGCGAAGGGCTGTATGCCGCCCGCAGCGCGGACGGTTCGGTGGCGGCAGTTGATGCGACCGGCGCGATCGCCTATCGCGTGACCAGCTATGTCGGCGGTTTTAACGAACTGCATTACGGCCTTTCCTGGCACGGCACGGCAGATGGCAGCCTGATCTTTTTCAAAAAGAACGGCGGCTATTTCGCCAGCCTGAAAAATGCGGAAAATCCGACGCTACTCAGCGAAAACGTCGTGCGGGTGACGCAGGACGGCACGCTCAAATACATCAACCTGTCCACGGGAAACACGCTGCTGGAGCAGCCCAAAACCTTTGATCTGGGCAGCGGCATTACAGCAAAAACCGTGCATTATCAGAAGTTCATGGGTTATCAGGCAGATGGTACGGAGCACGGCTGGAACGTGGACTTTCCGGAAATCAGTGGTCTTTCCGACGAAAAGATGCAGAAAACCATCAACGATGCCATCCGGGCGTTTTTCCTCAAGGGTCCTTCGGTCAGTGCAGAGTACGAAGCACTGGAGGGTAGCTACGGCGCTTCGGTAGAGGGGGCGGTGCTGGTTGTCTGGGCGAGCTGCATCAGCGGACGGGGCGCAGGTGCATCGGTGTGGAACGACTCTCTGGCCTTCGATCTGCGTACAGGCGAGCAATATAAAATCAGCGATCTGCTGGTCAGCGGCTATATGGATACGGTCAAGCAGTTGCTGCCCGAGGAACATGAGATTTACCTGTACAGTTTCCCACGCATGAGCAAGAAAGGCGTAACCTTTTACTATAATGAATATGAAAGCGAGACAAGCCGCGCTTATACCGAGAGCTATCTGCTCACATTTGAGCAACTGGGCGATGTGGTGGACAAAGAAAGTGCATGCTATCAGGCGCTGAATACCTCGCTGGTCAAGCCAACGGTTACGGTGGCGGGTTTTTCCGATGTGCATGTCAACCACTGGGCGGCGGACTATATCCGCACGGTTGCGGAAAAGGGTCTGATGCAAGGCGCGGGCGGCAAATTCCGTCCGGATGAGCACATCACACAGGCTGAAGTCTGTGCCACGATCGCGCGCAGCCTGTCGCTGGAGAAAGACGGCGAAAGCAGCATGGAGGGCATCGACGAAACGGCATGGTACGCCGGTGAGGTCAATGCAGTCTGGGCTGCGGGCCTGCTCGATGGGCTGGAAACAGATTTTCAGCCGAACAGCGTGATGATGCGGGTGGATGCGGCGCAGCTGTTTGCCAACGTGCTGGTGCAGCAGGGCGCTGCGCTGCCGGATGAAAAGACCACGGAGGAAACGCTGGCTTCGTTCAAGGATGCAGCGGAAATTCCGCAGGAGCGCCGTGCGGCGGTGGTGCTGTGCATGCAGAAAGGGCTGATCAAGGGTTATACGGATGGCTATTTCCGGCCGGAGAACAGCTTTACCCGCGCAGAGTTTGCCAAGCTGCTGACGCTGATCTGAGCGGCGTTTCGGGCTGCGAATCCGGGAAAACGGAATTTGCAGCCCCTTTTCTTTCCCATCAGGCACGGAAAAACTGACCGGAAATGCCGTATTCCGGAAAGATGTACCGGATTGTGGCAGTTCTTTGCCGCCTTTCCTAAAAAAACAGTACACAAATGACGAAAACAATGGTAAAATAGGGATAATGAAACCAAAGAGGTGATAGCTGTGAAAAGATTTCTATCCGCCGTGCTGGCGGTTGCCCTGCTTTTGTGCACGCTGCCGGCGGCGTTTGCTGCTTCCGACATCGAAAAGCACTGGGCGAAACCATACCTGCTGGGACTCAATGAGCTTGGAGTAATCAACCCATCTTCGGAAGGCAAATATACGCCCGATCAGGTGATCCGGCGATGGGAGTTTATGCGCTATATAAACCGTGCTTTCGGGTTTACGGAAAAGGCTTCGATCAGTTTTTCCGACGTCAGCAGCGATTCGCTCTATTATGAGACCGTGCAGATTGCCGTTAAGTATGGCTACATCAACGGCGTCGGCAACGATAAGATGGACCCGGAGGGCACGCTGACGCGCGAGCAGGCGGCAACCATTCTCGGTCGTCTGCACAAGTATACGCCGAGCGCCGACCTGTCCGAGTTGAACAGCTTTACGGACAGAGAGATGCTGAGCGATTACAGCAAGCCCTATGTAGCGGAAGCGGTTGCGCAAGGCTATATCAATGGTTATACCGACGGCACCTTCAAGCCGCAGGGCAAGATTACCCGCGGTGAGATTGCCAAGATCCTGTATTATTTCCTCGGCTCTTCGCTGAACACCTCGGGCAAGTCTTATACCGGGGATGATCTGAACACTGACACCAAGAATGTAACGATCTCCGCGCCCTGCTCGTTGTCCAATGCGACGATCGACGGTAACCTGTTCATCACTGAGGGCGTGCTTTCTGACAATGTCAACCTGACCAACGTCACGGTAAGGGGCGATATCATCGTCAGCAGCGGCAATGTCACGCTGGACGGTGTTTCTACGCTGAACATGACGGTGTCCAATTCGCTGGGCCTGACACCGCAGGTCACCTGCACAGGCAACAGCAATATCGGTGAAACCGAGGTGCAGACTTCCGCGTCGCTGACCGAATCCTATCTTAGCGCATTGGCCGGCGGTTTTGCCGATCTGCTCGTGACCGGCAACAACCTGTCGCTGACGCTGGATGCGGCGGTTTGGGATGTGACCACATCCGGCAAGGCCTCGATCCTGACCACGGGCAGCACGTCTATCAGTGAACTGACTGCAAACGCAGAAACGACCGTCACCGGCGGCGGTTCCATCCAGTCTGCGGTGCTCACCGTGTCCGGCTGCGATCTGATGATGCAGCCTGATACCTATTCTCTGGGCGGCGGCGTGACTGCGGTCATCGCTGGTCAGTCGGTTTCTTCATCCACAAGTGTGTCGGTTTCCCCGTCCACGATCTCGCTGGACGTCAACAACCAGAATGCGATCGCGCATTATTATGACTTTACCTTCAATGCGGACAAGAACGATCTGATGCGCGTCTCGGTGGACAACAAAATACTGAGTCAAGGCACGGATTATAATATGCTGGCCGACAAAAACGGCATCCGTATCTATAAGACCTATCTTTCCACGCTGAAAGAGGGCGCTTACACCGTTGAATTGCTGTTTGTGGACGGTTCCAAGGCGGCAATTGGCATTCTGGTCGGAGACTCGGCGCAGAGCTCGGTCAGCCCGGCGCAGCTTACTTTTGATAAGTTCGATCAATCCACCGGTTATACCGATCTGACCCTGACCGTTGTGCTGCCGTCCGGCACATGGCTGGATACGGTCAAAGTGGGCAGCACGGTGCTGGAGCGCGGCACGGAGTATCTGTATAACGCCACAAACGGCACGGTCACGCTGCTGCGTGAAGCGCTGGCAAAACGGAGCACGGGCGTCTATTCGGTTACCTTAGCGCCGAATAAGGGAGCTGCAGGCTCGTGCACGTTGACGATTGTCAATTCCGAGCCGATCAATGAGATTTCGCCCGCAGAGCTGGATTTTGATGCCAACACCAGCTCAAGCGGCTATATGGATTTGGCCGTCACCCTCAACACGGCGGAAGGCGCTTCGCTGCAGTACATCCGCGCGCAGGGCAAAAAGCTGGAAGAGGGCTGGCAGTACCGCATCGACGGCAATTCGGTTGTTATCAGCAAATCCGCGATCTCGGATGTCAATGAGCAAAAGGCGACATATGTCGATTTTACCTTTGTGATGTCCAATGGCGTAAATCCGGTGCTGCGCGTCAACTATGTGACCACATATCCGTTGACCGCGAGCGTGACGGACGATCTCGGCCTGCCGGTCGAGGGCGCAACGGTGACGTTCGAGCCGGAAAACGATCCGGACAGCAGCGCGACCCAGACCGCTTACACGGATTCGACCGGTAAAGCGACAGTATACGTCAAGCGCGGCTCTTACAGGGTAACCGCGACCCATACTCGCTTTACGCAGGCGGTTTCCGCGATTGCAAGCGTCAGCGGAGCTTATACGGCCAAGTTGACGGGTGAGATCCTCGAGAACGTTCAGATCGTGGTCACCAATGTGTATGGTGCTCCCCTGTCGGGTGCGATCGTCACGGTCGGCGGCCAGAGCATCACCACCGGCGCGGACGGTACGGCTTCCTTCAGCCTGCGCCGCGGCAGTTATATGGCGCAAGTCGTCTGCAACGGCTATAAGACGCAGACCCTGCCCCTGTCTGTCAGCGGCACGGTACGCGAACGTGTGCAGCTTTCTTAAACCAGAATAAAAAAGCCGTCCGGTTTATGCCGGACGGCTTTTTTTACGAAACGATGTACTTAATTTTTTTTACAGGAGTCCCGCAGAAACTGGATGACATCGCGCCGGGTGATGATGCCGCAGAACATGCCGCGCCCGTCGGTCACAGGAACAAAATTCTGTGCAGAAACCAGTTCGATCAGGTTCTCCATACGCGCATCAATGCCGACCGAGCGGTGCCGCACGCGGCGGGGCACCTCCCCTGCTGTCATCCGGTCGATCTGTTCGGCTGGATGCTCGAGCAGCAAGCGCAAAAAGTCACCCTCTGTGATCGTGCCGGTATAGCGCCCCTTTGGGTCAACCACCGGAATGGCAGTAAAGCCGCTTTCCATCATATCGCGCAGTGCCTGCCGCACCGGGCAGTCCTCTGTCAAGTATGAAACCTCCGCCTTGGGCTTGAGGAAAAAAGAGATATTCATTGCATATCCTCCTTGTGGATTCTAATTCTATTTTACGATGCGGTTTTATATTGGTCAACTGATTCTGGTCAATACTAACAATTTATTAACAATTGATTCGCTGCTTCTTATCTGTTTTGACGGAAAAGACGAGCTTTTTAGAAAAAAGTAAGCAATGGGCTTGACGAAAACGCTTTGAACTGATAAACTGTAAAAGCGGGATGGGTTTTTCCATTCCTTACTATGCATTTTACGCAGAAAAGGAGTTTTCACATGAAGAAGAGATTACTCGCCGCGTTGATGGCCGGCGCAATGGCCCTGACCATGACCGCTTGCGGCGGCACGAACAGCGATACTGCAAATTCGGATGCGAACGACACAGCCAATGGCGGCGGCGTCGGTGACTACAAGGTCGGCGTGGTGCAGCTGGTGCAGCACGAAGCGCTCGACGCTGCATCACAGGGCTTTAAAGACAAGCTGGAAGAAATGATCTCGGAGGCCGGCGGCACGGTTGACGTGCAGGTACAGAACGCCTCCAATGATTCGGCTAACTGCACGACAATTGTCAACAGCTTTGTTTCTTCCGGTGTAGATCTGATCATGGCAAATGCAACGCCCGCGCTGCAGGCAGCGCAGGCGGGCACGGCAGATATTCCGATCCTCGGCACCTCGGTTTCGGACTACGGCACCGCGCTGGGCCTTTCCGAGTGGACCGGCAAGACTGGTACCAACATCTCGGGTACGACCGACCTTGCGCCGCTCGACGGTCAGGCGGAGATGCTGCAGGAGCTGTTCCCGGATGCGAAGAACGTCGGCCTGCTGTACTGCTCGGGTGAGCCGAACTCCGCTTACCAGATCAACACCATCAAGCCGATTCTGGAAGGCATGGGCTACACCTGCACCGAGTACGCTTTCACCGACTCCAACGACGTTGCCTCTGTTGCACAGAACGCAGCTTCCGCGAGTGACGTGATCTATATCCCGACCGATAACACCGCAGCTTCCTGCACGGAAGCGATCGCAAACGTAGTTCTGCCGGCCAAGGTTCCGGTCATCGCGGGCGAGCAGGGCATCTGCGCGGGCTGCGGCGTGGCGACCCTGTCGATCGACTACTACGAACTGGGCCAGATCACCGGCGAAATGGCGTATGACATTCTGGTGAACGGTTCCAACCCGGGCGAAATGGAAGTCCAGCCCGCGCCGAACTTCACTAAGATGTACAATGCTGCCAACTGTGAGGCGCTCGGCATCACCGTGCCGGAGGGTTATACCGCCATCGAGGGTTAATCAATATCCAAAAGACAAAAAAGAGCGGGAAAGGGCTTTCCTTTTCCGCTTTATTTTGCTATACTAATGAATGTGCTTTCGCACTTTATCAGATGATATTATTATTGGGGGCATGGAAAAGTGGATTTCTTCTCCAACCTGCTGGCCGCGCTGCCAGGCGCGGTGGCACAAGGCCTGATTTGGGGCCTGATGGCGATCGGTGTATTTATCACCTTTAAGGTGCTCGATCTGGCGGATTTGACCGTGGACGGCACCATGGCAACGGGCGGCGCGGTGTGCATCGTGCTGATGACGAGCGGTGTAAACGTCTGGGTGGCGCTGCTGTGCGCATTTCTCGCGGGCATGCTGGCGGGACTGGTCACCGGCGTGCTGCATACCTTCATGGGCATCCCGGCGATTCTGGCCGGTATTTTGACGCAGCTTGCGCTGTTCTCGATCAACCTGCGCATCATGGGCAAAAAGGCCAATATGGCCATCAATCCGGATAACTACGATCTGCTGGTTTCGTTGCGCAACGTCAAAAAGATGACGCTGGAAAACCCGATTTTCGTCGCAGCGGTGTTCACGATTGTGCTGATTGCGGTGCTGTATTGGTTTTTCGGCACCTCGCTTGGCTGCTCGATCCGCGCGACCGGCGCGAACCCGAACATGAGCCGTGCGCAGGGCATCAATGTCGATTTCAATAAGGTGCTCGGCCTGATGATCTCCAACGGCATTGTCGCGCTGTCGAGTGCGCTGTACTGCCAGTATCAGGGCTTTGCCGACGTCAACGCGGGCCGCGGCGCAATCGTTATCGGTCTGGCGGCGGTTATCATCGGCGAAGTGCTGTTCAGCCGTATTTTCCGCAACTTTGCGCTCAAGCTTTTGTCGGTTGCGCTGGGCGCGGTCATTTACTATATCGTTATCCAGTTTGTACTCACGCTTGGTCTGGACACCAACGACCTCAAGCTGATCACTGCGGCGGTTGTGGCGATTTTTCTGGCTATCCCCTACTGGAAGAGCAAATACTTCAAGGGTGCAGGCAAGGCGATTGCAAAAGCCGGTGCGCAAGCGAAGGGAGGCGAGGACAATGCTTGAACTGAAAGGGATTTATAAGACGTTTAACGCGGGAACGGTCAACGAGAAGCGCGCGATCGACGGCCTTGACCTGACGCTGGAAAACGGTGATTTCGTCACCGTTATCGGCGGCAACGGCGCAGGCAAGTCCACCATGCTCAACCTGATCGCGGGCGTGTATCCGGTGGATGCGGGTCTGATCCGTCTCAACGGCTTCAACCTGACCGGTATGCCTGAGCACAAGCGTGCACGCTTCCTCGGCCGCGTGTTTCAGGACCCGATGATGGGCACGGCCGCCACCATGGGCATCGAGGAAAACCTCGCGCTCGCCTATCGTCGCGGCAAACGGCGCGGCCTGAGCTACGGCATCACCAACGACGAGCGCAAGATCTACCGTGAAAAGCTGGCAACGCTCGGCCTTGGCCTTGAGGACCGCATGACCAGCAAGGTCGGCCTGTTGTCCGGCGGACAGCGTCAGGCGCTGACGCTGCTGATGGCAACGCTGCAAAAACCCGATCTGCTGCTGCTGGACGAGCACACCGCCGCGCTCGACCCCAAGACGGCTGACAAGGTGCTGCAAATTACCGAGGAAATCGTCGCGCGTGACAACTTGACCACGCTCATGGTTACGCACAACATGAAGCATGCGATTCAATACGGCAACCGTCTGATTATGATGGACGCAGGCCGCGTGGTGGTCGATATCCGCGGCGAGGAAAAGAAAAACCTCACCGTGCGCGACCTGCTCGAGAAGTTCAACATCGAAAACGACCGCATGCTGCTGAGCGAATAAGCATGCAAGCAGTTGGGTGCGGTCAGCAAAAGACTGCCCAAAAATAAGATACTATGCGCTCTGGATGAACCATCTCATTAAAACCCAGTGCAAAAACAAATCAAGCAGCTATCACAAGTAAGCATTATGCTTATTTCGTGATAGCTGCTTTGCATTTTGTTATGCGATTACCTTGCCGGATAGCAGTTGCACTCTCTTCTGCGGCAGACCTGTTTTATTGGTTCAGATCTGACCAAGTATCCACATCGTACAGTTCCTGTTCGCTTCCCGCCTGCACCAGCACGCAGTCCGCGCCGCGTAGAAGTTCGCGGCCGCCCTCGTCGCCTTCAAGCGCACGCAAGGCGGGTGCCAGCGCTGCACAAAACAGGTTGGGATTGCCGCGCCGCTCGCCAAATGCTACGCGCGCCATGCGCACATCAGGTGCTGCCGCATCCAGCAGCCGCGCAACCGTCTCCTTCGTCAGATACGGCTGATCCGCCACGACAAACACGATAAAGTCGCCGTCCTGTAAATCGAGCGCATCCAGTCCCGCACGGATGGTGTAGGACAGTCCCTTTTCGCTCTCCGGGCTGTCCACCGCGCGCACGCCGAGCGCCTGCGCACCGGCGCGCACTGCCGCATAGCGGGAAACTACGGTCAGCGTGCAATCCGTCCGCTCATGTGCCAGTTCTGCCAGCATGTCCAGCCCGTGCCGGTAAAGCGGCTTGCCGTTCAGCTCATGCAGCAGTTTATTTTCCCCGAAGCGGCGGCTGTTGCCCGAAGCTAAAAACAGGATATGCTTCATGCCTGCCCCTTTTTGATGCCCCAAAGCACCTTTTCCGGCGTGATCGGCAATTCACGGTGCCAAACACCAGTCGCGTGCGCGATGGCATGCGCCAGCGCGGGCGAAGGCGTGTTGATGACGATTTCGCCAATGGATTTTGCACCAAACGGGCCGCTCTGCTCATAACTCGACTCAAATTCCACCCGCAGTTTGCCCATATCGAGCCGCGTCGGGATTTTGTACTGCATAAAGGAGTTTTCCGCGATGCGTCCGGTCGGCTCGTAGGTCACGTCTTCGAACAGCGCCATGCCAATGCCCTGCACGATGCCGCCCTCGGTCTGCACGCGGGCAAGGTTGGGGTTGACCGGCGTGCCGCAGTCTACGACCGCGACATAATCCAGTACATCGACCTGTCCGGTTTCCTTGTCCAGCTCGATTTCGACCATGCCGACCATGAACGGCGGCGGCGAGACAGGCGACGTATGCGAAGCAGTCGCCTGCACGGAGGTCTCATTGCCGCACATCGACTTGGTGGCGATGTCAAACAGCGAAACCTCACCCGTGCCGTCGAGTTTGCGCACCGCACGGCCAGCAAATTCGACTTCGTCTACACCGCAGTCCAGCATACCTGCCGCGATCTTGCACAGGTTTTCTTTCAGCTGCGCGCACGCCTTTTCGACTGCCTTGCCGGTGATATAAGTCGTCGAGGATGCATACGAGCCGGAATCATAGGGCGATGCGTCTGAATCCGCGCCGAACACCGCGATATCATCCACCGAGCAGTCCAGACATTCCGCCGCCATCTGCGCGAGAATGGTGTCGCAGCCCGTGCCCATATCCGCCGCGCCGATGGACAGGTTGTAGAAGCCCTCGTCGCTCAGCTTGATGGTCGCGGAGCCGACGTCCACGCCCGAAATACCTGAGCCTTGCATCGCCATTGCCACGCCCGCGGTACGCACCTTGCCGTTCCCCATGTCGCGCACGGGATACTTCTCATTCCAGCCGAACAGTTCCTTGCAGCGTGCCATGCAGCGGTCAAGCGCACAGGCGCTGGCGAGTTCATTATAATACGCGTGCATGATCTGTCCCTCGCGCACCATGTTGCGCTCACGGATGGCGACTGGGTCAATACCCAAGCGATCGGCCAGCTCGGAAACCGCGCTTTCGACCGCGAAAATGCCCTGTGTCGCACCATAGCCGCGATACGCACCCGCCGCCTGCACGTTGGTATAAACCACGTCATAAGCAAAGCGGTGCGCCTCAAGGTTACCGGTATAAAGCGGGATGGACTTGTGGCCGGACAGGCCGACCGTGGTCGGGCCGTGTTCACCGAATGCGCCCGTGTTGGACAGTGTATATACGTCGATCGCGCGGATGACACCGTCCTTGTTCGCGCCGACGCGCACTTTCACTTCCATTTCATGGCGCGGCGAGCCCGCGATCTGGCATTCCTCGCGGGAATAGATCATCTTGGCCGCCTTGCCGGTTTTCCACGTTACCAGTGCGGGATACACCTCGGCCACGACCGTCTGCTTCGCACCGAAGCCGCCGCCGATGCGCGTTTTTTCGACATGGATCTTGCTCTTCGGAATATCCAGCGCGTTTGCAATGATGCGGCGCACATGGAACACGATCTGCGTCGAAGAAATGATGTGCAGCCGCCCATAGTGGTCGATCTCGGTATAGGTGCGGAAGGTTTCCATCATCGCCTGCTGGCAAGCCTTGGTGTGATAGGTGTGCTCCACGACCTCATCGCAGTCCGCCAACACCGCATCCACATCGCCGTGGCTGCCGCATTCGCTTGCACACAGGTTGCGCTGGTTGTCTGCACCGACCGGGCAGAGCGAACGCCAGTTGTCCTCCGGATGCACCAGAATCTTGTTATCCTTCGCCGTGTGGAAGTCCAGCACCGGCTCGAGCACCTGATATTTCATTTTGATGAGCTTTAACGCCTTATCGACCGCCTTTTCGGTCTCGCCCGCGACGATCGCCACTGCGTCGCCCACAAAGCGCACGCGCTGGTCGAGGATCAGCCGGTCGTAGGGCGACGGCTCGGGGAAGGTCTGCCCCGCCATGGTGAACCGCTTCTGCGGCACGTCCTTATAGGTGAAAATGCACTCGATGCCCGGCACCTTGCACGCGATATCCGTGTTGATCTCCTCAATCAGCGCATGCGCGTGCGGGGAACGCAGCACCTTAACGACCAGACAATCATGTGGGGTCACGTCGTCCACATAGGCAGGCTTGCCCAGCAGCAACTGCATCGCGTCCTTTTTGCGCACAGGCTGATTGACCACGCGAAAATTCGTCTCCGCCATCACGCATCCCCCTTTCGGCTGTCCAGATAAGCGCGGATGCCGCGCAGCTGTCCCTCATAGCCCGAGCAGCGGCACAGATTGCCCGCGAGGTAGGCGCGGATCTCGTCGTCGGTCGGGTCAGGGTTCTCGCGCAGCAGCGCGATCGTATTCATCACAAAGCCGGGGTTGCAGAAGCCGCACTGCTCCGCGCCCTGATCGGCAATAAAGCCGACAAAGTCCTCGGCCTCGGCCTGCAAGCCCTCGAGTGTCTGCACGTGATGGCCCGCTGCACGCGCCGCCAGCACGCTGCACGACAGCACCGGCGTGCCGTCCATCAGCACCGTGCACAGGCCGCAGTTTGCGGTTTCACAGCCGCGCTTGACCGAATCGCAGCCATGCGCGCGTACAAAGTCGATCAGCAGCGTGTCCGCGTCGATTTCCGCGGTCAGCGGCTTGCCGTTGAGTGTCAGTTTGATCTCCATGCCTTATCCCTCCTTTGCCAGCGCCAGCGCCGCGCGGCGCACCAGCACCTTGCAGATCTCGCGCCGGTAGTCCGCGCTGCCGCGCATGTTGCCGCCCAGCACCGCGCGGGATGCGATATCCTCCGCGAAGGCGCGCGCTGTCCTCGGTGATGCCCTGCGCGAGGATGCCCTTTTCGTCCGTGAACACGGCTGCGGGCATGGGGCGTGCGCCAACGACGCAAGTATATTTCCCGTCCAGCGCGGCAAGCGCCACGGTCAGCACGGGGAAATCGGTCGAAATGTTGCGCTGCGACAGGTACACGACCCGCCGCGCTGTCTTAGGCACGATCACCTCGGTGAGGATGTCGCGCGTCGTGCGCGGCAGCGCCGCAAAATCTGCCAGCGGCATCTCGCCCGCGTGGTGCAGCGCGACCCGCGCATCCAGCGCAAGGAACAGAGTCAGCACATCGGAAAAGCCGAACCGGCCCCACAGGCTGCCGCCGAGCGTCGCGCAGTTGCGGAACTGCACGCCGACGATGTGCTTGACCGCTTCCTCCATGGCGCCCTGCGTGAGTTTTGCGAATCCCTTGTGCAGCTCGAGCGCGCGCAGCGGCACCATCGCGCCGATGCGGTATTCGGTATCGGTTTCCTCAATTTTGTCCAGTCCCAGATCGCACAGGTCGATCGCCGTGCCGACCTGCCGCTTGTGCATCTTGAGCCACAGCATGCCGCCCAGCACCACATTATTTTTCTTTTGACAAAGCGCGTAAGCCTCGTCCAGACTTTGCGCCCGTACATATTGATTGATCGAAAGCACCTTTCCCATCCTTCCGTCCTCAGTTTCCGTCTTTTGCCGTGTAAGCGCTTGCTCACTTTTGGGTGTTTTCCAGCGTCCGGCACTTGGTCTCTGCCATACAATTTCCGGTCTCTTTGCAGTCATTATATCATATCGGGCCGCTTTTCCAAAGCGGTTTCCACTATTTTTCCACAGAAACCGCTTTTCTATTTTGCGCGCTTGACTTTAGTCCGAAACCGTACTATACTATAATCCGAATTCGGACTATGGAGGAAAGCATTTATGGAATTGCGCGCCAAAATGGAGCAGCTCAACACCTGCATCTGCAAGATGACCGAACTGTACCGCACCTGGGCCAAGCGGCACGGCATGAGCTACAACACCATGATGACGCTTTACGCACTCGGCCAATCGCGCAAATGCACACAAAAGCAGATTGCGGACGAATGGCTCATCCCCAAGCAGACGGTCAACACCGTCATCAAGGAGCTGGAGCGGCTGGGCTACATCAGCTTTGAGCCGCTGCCCGGCAGCAAGCAAAAGGTCGTGTGCCTGACCGAGTCCGGCCGCGCCTACGCGAACAGCTGCCTGCACGAGCTGTACGAAATGGAAACGCGCGCGTTGCGTTCGCTCGGGCAGCCGCTGACCGATATTTTTGTGCAATGCAATCTCGCCTTTGTGGAACGGCTGGACGAGGAGGTGCGCAGTCATGCCGGAGAATAATGCGCTCGCGCGGCAGTTTACCCTGCCTTCGCTGATGCGCTTTGCGCTGCCCAATATCATTATGATGGTATTCCTCTCCATGTATACCATCGTGGACGGCATGTTTATTTCCCACTATGTCGGCACGCTCGCGCTATCGGCTGTCAACATGACCTATCCGCTTAACTGCTTGGAGATGGCGTTGGGCATCATGCTCGCTTCAGGCGGCAGCGCGGTCATTGCGCGGCAGCTGGGTGAGGGTGACGAGGACAAGGCGCGGCACAACTTCTCGTTTCTGATTACGGTGTCGGTCGCGGTCAGTCTGGTGTTTTTGCTGGCGGCCATCTTTTTCCTCGACCCGATCATTGCTGCGCTCGGGGCAAGCGAGGCGCAGTTTGACCTGTGCCGCACCTATGCGCGGGTGCTGATGCTGTTTTCGCCCGCGTTTTTCCTGCAAACCGCGTTCCAGACGCTGTTCATCACCGCGGGACGCCCCGGACTGGGCCTTGCTGCGACCGTAGGCGGCGGCCTGACCAACATTGTGCTGGACTATGTGTTCATCGCGCGCTTGCACTGGGGCATCGCGGGCGCAGCCGTCGCCACGGGGCTGGGCTATCTTGTCCCTGCCGTGGTCGGGCTGATCTTCTTCACATGGAACCGGCGCGGCACGCTGTTTTTCGTCCGTCCGCGCACGGACTGGCGCATGCTGCTGTTCGCCTGTGCCAACGGCTCATCTGAAATGGTCACCAACATTGCAAACGCCATCACGACTTATCTGTTCAACCTGATTTTCCTGCACTACTGGGGCGAGGACGGCGTCGCGTCCATCACGATTGTGCTGTATTTCCAGTTTGTGTTCACCGCTGTGTTTTTCGGCTTTTCCATGGGTGTCGCGCCCGTATTCAGTTACAAATACGGTGCGCAGGACACAGCGCAGCTGCGACGGCTGTTCCGCTATTGTATCGGTTTTGTTATCCTTTGCTCGGTGTTCTGCACCGCGCTCTCGCTCGCGGTTATCCGACCGAGTCTTGCGCTGTTCACTGACGCGGGCAGCCGCGTGTTTTCCATCACGATCGAAGGCTTCCCGATTTATGCTGTGTCCTTCCTGTTCATGGGCGTGAGCATTTTCGCATCCTCGCTGTTTACCGCCTTTTCCGACGGACGCGTGTCCGCGATTATCTCCTTTGCCCGCACGTTGGTGTTTCTGGTCGGCATGCTGTTGTTGTTGCCCTTCCTGCTGGGCGAGATCGGTGTGTGGCTGGCTGTTCCCGCTGCCGAATTGCTCGGCATTATGGTCTCTATCGGTTATCTTGTCCGACTGCGCGGCGTTTATCACTACGGAAAACCCGAATAACAAAAAACTCCTCTGCGTCACGCAGAGGAGTTTTTTGAATCTCATTTTCAGTTTTCTGCCGGTTTTTCCTTGGGCAGCAGCACGTTCAGGAGAATCGCAACGAACGCCGCCGGAACGATGCCGGAACCGCCGAACACCAGCTGTACTGCCTGCGGCAGACCAGCCAGCACGGCGCTGTTCGCGCCGAGGCCGTAGCCCAGACCGAGCGCGACCGAGACGATGGTCATGCTGCGCGCGGTCAGCGGCTCGCGGGTGATGAGCTGGATACCGCTCATAACGATGGACGAGAACATGATAACCGCCGCGCCGCCGAGCACGCTCTGCGGCATGATGGAAACGATCGCCGCCAGCTTGGGGAACAGGCCGCACAGAATGAGGAACACCGCGCCGCATGCCAGCGCAAAGCGGTTGACGACCTTGGTCATCGTGACCAGGCCAACGTTCTGGCTGAACGAAGTGTTGGGCAGCACACCGAACACAGCAGCAAAGGAGGAACCGAGACCGTCGCAGATGATACCGCCGGACAGTTCCTTGTCGGTTGCCTCGCGGCCCATACCGCCTTCCATTACGCCCGAGATATCGCCCACGGTCTCGACCGCAGTAACGATGAACATAATCATAACCGGTGCAATCGCGCGCACGTCAAACACCGGCTTGACCGGCAGGATCTCCGGCACGGCAAACCAGCTTGCCTCGGCAACCTTGTCCCAGTTGAGCACCCATGCCTTGGTGTACTCAACGCCATCGGCGGTCACACCGGTGGGCGACAGGAACAGCGGCAGTACCGCGCACAGCACATAGCCGAAGATGATGCCGAGCAGGATGCAGGAATAGCTCAAAACGCCCTTGGTGAAATGCTTGAAAATCAAAATAACGACCAGCACTGCCAGCGCGATCAGCAGGTTTTCAATCGAGCCGTAATCCTTCGCGCCCGAACCGCCGCCAAACGAGGCAACGCCCACGCTGATAAGCGACAGGCCGATGGACAGCACGACCGTGCCGGTCACGACCGCGGGGAAAAAGCGGCGCAGCGGCTTGAGGAAGAAGCCCAACACGCCCTCAAACAGGCCGCCGATGATGGATGCGCCCATGATCGCGCCATAGGCCAGAATACCGCCGCCCATGACGTTGGCTACGCTCTGGAACACGCCGATAAAGCCCGAGCTGGTGCCCATGATGATCGGCACCTTGCCGCCGATCGGCCCGATGGCGAACAGCTGCACCAGCGTGACGATGCCCGCAATCAGCATGGCGTTTTGCAGCAGTGATACCTGAATCGCCGCGAACTGCTCCGCGTCGCTCATCGCGGCGCATGCGCTCGTGATGATCAGGATGGGCGTCAAGTTACCCACAAACATTGCCAGCACATGCTGCAAGCCCAGCGGAATCGCCTGCCCCAGCGGCAGCCTGGCATGAAAGTCATACGGCCCGAAAAACTCTTTTTCCGGCGCCGTACCGTTTTTCTGCTTTTCTTTTTCCATTTTATCCTCCCTGCTTACCGTTTTGTGAAATGAATCGCTTTTATTATAACAAAAACAGACGCATGCTCCCACCTGCTTTTGCTGTTTTTTTGCTACAAACCCGCATTTTCTACAAATAAGCCAACATCCTGCGCATCCGGACGGCTTCTCTTGTCTTGTTTGACGCAAGCCGCCGCCGTATTGCATCGCTGCAAAAGACAAAACCGGCTGCATCAGCCGGTTTTGTAGGTTTTCAGTCGTCCCGGAAGCGCACGGTTTGCGTGGCGGCATCCATGCCGTCCACGATCGCCAGCGACTCGACGCGCAAGCCCTTCTCGCGCAGCATCTTGCCGCCGCACTGGAAGCCTTTTTCGATCACGATGCCGATGCCCGCAACATTGGCGTGCGCCGCTTCGATAATCTGGCACAGACCGAGCGCCGCGCAGCCGTTGGCGAGAAAATCGTCGATGATGAGCACATTCTCATCCGGCTTGAGGAAGCGGCTGGCCACAATGACTTCATATTTGCGCTTGTGGGTAAATGATTCGATTGGTGCGGACAGCATGGTGCCGTCCAGATTGATCGACTGCGACTTTTTGGCGAACACCACCGGCACACCGAAATACTGCGCCGCAATTGCCGCAATGCCGATGCCGGAGGCTTCGATGGTCAGGATCTTGTCGATCCTGACATCAGCAAAGCGCCGTTTGAATTCCTTGCCGATCTCGTTGAACAACGTAATGTCCATCTGGTGATTGAGGAAATTGTCCACTTTCAGCACATTTCCCTCTTTAATAACGCCGTCTTTCCTGATTCGTTCTTTCAACAGTTCCATGCTCTCGCTCTTCCTTGTCCGTTTCATCCTCATTTGTTCTTTTTAAAAGCATACCATTTTTCGCGCGCACTGTATAGCTTTTTTTCGCGGTTTTTTGCACTTGTCTGATTTTTGCCATCCGGCATGCTGCTGTCTACTCCTCTAAGGTATAGCTGTAACCGAACAAAAAGTAATTATAGTCGTCCGCATCCGAAGTAAAGGAAAGGGGAACGGTTTCCCCTGCGGCCAGCGGCCCGACATAGGCATTATGTACCTCCAGTGGTTCATCCGGAATCGTCGGATCGTCCCCGTACTGACGCGGATTATCCAGCTTGTAAAGCGAAATCTCCAGCTGGATCGTGCCGAAATCTACACCGGTCTGATTGGTGAAGCTGGCGCGGTGCTCGCCCGCATATCCCTTGTTCCTGCCCGTATCATGGTGATAGGAAAAGGCGGTTTCGTTTAGGATTCGGTTGAGTTCCTCGCGGATCGCCTCATCAATATCCGGATTATCGCCCGGCTCATACAGCTCTTCCTCCGGCGTCGGCACGTCTGTGTTGTCCGTCGGTGCAACCGGCTGTGCCTGCATTTCCTCCTCCGGCAATGCCGCTTCCGGCGTTGTTTCTGTTTGGGCGGTTGGCTCTTCGTTGCCGTCAATCCACTTCACCCAAAGCTGCGAAAACAATCCGTAAAGGGAAAACGCGATCAGAAGAATCCCGATGATTGCCAGAACCAGCAAACTTCCGTTCTTGACTCGTTCTTTCATAGTATGCCGCTTTCCCCATCGCATACAGCGCGTGAAAGCGTTCCTCCCCACATCATTTCTCATTCCATCCCAATGTTTCACTATCCTTATATTTAGTATTATATCAAATTGGCACAAAAAAGCCATAGCTAACATGTGTTTGTTTCCTCAGTTTCACCAAAGCATGACGCTTTCCCCCATCGCCTGCCGGCCGGGAAGGAGGCTGGAGCGACAGTATTTCACGCATGATATGGCAATCGCGCAGCCAAATCGATACAAAAAGGATGGCCGCAGAGGGATAGATCCTATCTCCTTGATGAAAATCAAGGTTTTTTATCCGTTCTTGCATGGAAAAAGCATTACGAAAAAAAGATAGAAAAAACGCTTGACATATTGGTTAGCATATGCTAACTTATATACAGGTTAGCCAAGGCTTACTGAAAGGCAGACCGACCGGAACATCCACGCGGAACGGGATGAACCGGTATCACATACACAGTTTCCTCTGCATTTTGCGCATCATCTGAACAGAAACGACTGGTGCAAGGGCGTGGCCGAATGGCTAACCGCAGCCACGCCCGCCGGTCGGATAAGCGTGGGGCGGAGGACACGGGAGGAGGCATTTGCGCATGAATCATCAGCTCGATCGTTTGCTGGCGGCTTATTGTTCGCCAACCCTTGCCGGGATCAAGCCCGCGAGTCTGGTTTCCTTTGACCGTGTGCAGTATCCCGATCTGCCGCAGCAGTTACATGCCTATCAAACGGCATTTGCCGGGCGCGGCATCCGGTTTGAAATCCTGTGCGCCTGTCGCGGACGTTTTCTGCTGCTGGTCTATCAGAAGAAGCAGCTGGAACAGCACATGACGGATGTGCGGGTGCAGCGGGTGCTGACGAAGTTTGGTTATCCGGCTGATGCGCCGCTCAAAGAGCTGCTGGATGGTTTGCGGCGGCGGATCGCGGCTCAGTCCGGGTTTCCACATGAAATCGGGTTGTTTCTGGGCTATCCGATCGAGGATGTCATCGGTTTTATCCGCAACGAAGGCCGTGGCTGCAAGCTGTGCGGCTATTGGAAGGTCTACGGTGACGCGGAAGCCGCATCCCGGTTGTTTGACCGCTTATCGCGGGTATGCCATGCGGTAAAAGCACGCGTGGAACAGGGCGAAACCCTGCTGCAAGTGTTTGCCGCGGCATAAAGCGTTTCTATTTTTATCATGATCCACTTGAGGAGGTTTTGAACCATATGAGCAAGGCAGCAGTAATTTTCTGGAGCCAGACCGGCAACACCGAACAGATGGCAAGCGCCATTGCGGACGGCATCCGTGCGGGCGGTTTGGAATGCGATTTGATGAACGTGGCGGAGACAAATGCCGCCGATGCTGCGAAGTATGATAAGCTGGCGCTGGGCTGCCCGGCGATGGGCGCGGAAGTGCTGGAAGAGGCGGAATTTGACCCGTTCTTCACCGAACTGGAAGGTAAGCTGGGCGGCCGCAAGGTGGCGCTGTTTGGCTCGTACGGCTGGGGTGACGGTCAATGGATGCGCGACTGGGTACAGCGCGCAGACGACGCAAACGCCAACATTTACACCGGAGAGGGCCTGATGGCGCATGAAACGCCGGACGAGGCCGTGCTCGACCAGTGCCGCGAGTTCGGCAAGGGCTTTGCCGCCTATTAAATTTGACACTATCCTGCGCGCATCACGCGCCATTCGATAGATTTTCTGCAAAAATGGCAGAAAATCATAAAAAGTGTGTGCTCTGCCACACTTTTTATACAAGGCATCAATGTTGTGTGCCGCTTGCGGCGCGCAATCATTGATGGTTGGATTTGTCCGCGCCTTGCGCGGCAGATCCCTCTCGTTTGAAGCTGTACGCTTCAAACGAAATCACTCCGGTCATACCCGCTGCGACGGCGGCGGTTATGATACAAATATCCTTTCTTGTCCCGGGGGAAACCCCAAAGGGGATACCGGTACGGTATCTCGTAACATGAGCCTGCGGCTGTCCGGAACAACGGCCGCAGGCTTCCTCCTTTCTCGGAGAAACAGATAAATTAGCACGGACTAACTCGAACGCTCTTGGTTAGTTTTGACAAACTTGCAGACTGCCGCTTGACAATTGAAGTTAGCAATGGTAAACTGCATACGAAATAGAGGTTAGATAAAGCTAACTTCTGATTGTACGAATATGAACCGTGTCAGAAAGGAGAGGATCGTTATTATGCCGTTGACATTGGCAGATACCGGCGTGATGACCACGATCAAAGCCATTCGAGGAAAGGATCAGACCAGACGCTTCCTGCAAAACCTCGGGTTTGTCGAGGGGGCGTCGGTTTCGGTCGTTTCCTCGCTGGCGGGAAACCTGATCGTTTCGGTTAAGGATACACGCGTTGCGATCTCGCAGCAGATGGCCTCGCGCATCATGGTATAAAGGGGGAAAAAGAAGTGAGCAATCTCAGGAACACACCCTGCGGCAAAACGGTGACCGTGCGCCGGGTCGAGGGCGAAGGCGCGACCCGCCGCCGTATTATGGATATGGGTATCACGCGCGGGGCAGAGGTGTTTGTGCGCAAGGTCGCACCGCTGGGCGATCCGATCGAGGTGACCGTGCGCGGTTACGAGCTTTCGCTGCGCAAAGCGGACGCGGAAAAAATTCTGGTGGAGTAATCAAATTTTTTTACACAGGAGTTAGCAAAAGCTAATCTCAGGAAAGGGGCAACAACATGTCGATTCGTTTGGCGCTTGCCGGCAACCCGAACTGCGGCAAGACCACGATGTTCAACGACCTGACCGGCGCGACGCAGTACGTCGGCAACTGGCCGGGCGTCACTGTGGAGAAAAAAGAGGGCCGTTATAAGGCGAATAAGGAAGTCTTTATCACCGACCTGCCGGGTATTTATTCGCTTTCCCCCTATACGCTGGAAGAGGTCATCACCCGCGATTATCTGGTTGGGGAAAAGCCGGATGCAATCCTCAATCTGGTGGATGCGTCCAACATCGAGCGCAATCTGTATCTGACCACGCAGCTGCTTGAAATGGGTATTCCGGTGGTCGTGGCGCTCAATATGATGGATATTGTAGAAAAGCGCGGCGACACGATCGACACGGCGAAGCTGTCCGCAAAGCTGGGCGTGCCCGTGGTTGAAACCACGGCGCTCAAGGGCAAGGGCACAAAGGAGCTGGTCGAAGCGGCAAAGCGCGCTGCGCAGTCGGGTACCAAACCGGCAGCACCGGCGTTTTCCGATGCCATCGAGCAAGCGCTGGGTCAAATCACGTCGATGATTGCGGACGTGACCGAGCAAGACCAGCGCCGCTGGTTCGCGGTCAAGCTGTTTGAGCGCGACGAAAAGGTGCTGGCGCGCTTCCACTTCGGCAAGGACACGCTGGAAAAGCTCGAAACCATCATCACCGCGGTTGAGGACGAGCTGGATGACGACGCAGAGTCCATCATCACCGACGCGCGCTATCAGTACATTACGGAAATCGTCAAACCCTGCGTCAAAAAGCAGAAAAGTGGCATGACGGTGTCCGACAAGATCGACCGCATTGTGACCAACCGCATTCTGGCGCTGCCGATCTTTGCGCTGGTCATGTTCATCGTGTACTATGTTTCGGTCACCACAGTCGGTGCAGCGCTGACCGACTGGGCCAACGAAGGCGTGTTCGATGAGGGCTGGGAGCTGTTCGGTGCATGGATTCCGGGCATCCCGACCCTTCTGGGCGGCGCACTGAGCACGCTGGGCATTGCGGACTGGCTGTACAGCCTGATTATGGACGGCATTGTGGCCGGTGTCGGTGCGGTGCTGGGCTTTGTGCCGCAGATTCTGGTGCTGTTCCTGTTCCTCGCCATTTTGGAGGATTGCGGCTATATGGCGCGCGTGGCGTTCATCATGGACCGCATTTTCCGCAAGTTCGGTCTGTCGGGCAAGAGCTTTATCCCGATGCTGATCGGCACGGGCTGCGGCGTGCCGGGCATCATGGCCTCGCGCACCATTGAGCAGGAGCGCGACCGCCGCATGACCATCATGACCACGACCTTTATTCCGTGCAGCGCGAAGCTGCCGATCATTGCACTGATTGCGGGCGCGATTTTCGACAATGCGGGCTGGGTGGCGTTCTCCGCCTACTTCATCGGCGTGCTGGCGATCATCCTGTCCGGCATCATGCTCAAGAAGTTCCGGATGTTCGCGGGCGAACCTGCTCCGTTCGTCATGGAGCTGCCGAACTACCACACGCCGACCGCGCGTAACGTGCTCCGCTCGATGGGCGAGCGTGGTTGGTCGTTCATCCGTAAGGCAGGCACCGTTATTCTGCTCAGCACGGTCGTGCTGTGGTTTTTGCAGGCTTACGGCTGGGAAAACGGCGCGTTCGGTGCGGTTTCCGACATCAACAACAGCGTGCTTGCCGCGATCGGCAACGGAATTGCGCCGCTGTTTGCGCCGCTCGGCTGGGGCAACTGGCAGAATGCAGTCGCGTCGGTCACTGGCCTGATTGCCAAGGAAAATGTGGTTGCCACCTTTGGCCAGACGCTTGGCTTTGCCGAGGTTGCTGAGGATGGTGTGGAGATTTGGAGCCAGCTGGCAGCTTCTTTCACTCCGGTTAGCGCGTTCTCGTTCATGTGCTTTAACCTGCTGTGCGCGCCGTGCTTCGCGGCGATGGGCGCGATCAAGCGCGAGATGAACAACGCCAAGTGGACGGCGTTCGCCATCGGCTATATGTGCGTGTTCGCTTACTGCGTGGCGCTGATGGTGTACCAGTTCGGTGGGTTGCTCACCGGTGAGGTCACATTTGGCCTCGGTACGGTCGCGGCGATTCTGGTGCTTGCCCTGATGATCTATCTGCTGGTGCGCAAGCCGGCGCAGGCGGAGGATACGGCGGATCTGCGCCGTATGAGCGTGCAGGCAAACGGCTGATTTAGGGCTTGTCCGCAAACAAATTCTGTTTTACAATGAAAGCAAAAGGAGGCGAAACAGATGTCAACCCTGATAGTAGGTCTGTTGGTGGCGGCGCTGGTGTTTTTCGCTGCGCGCTCGGTGGTACGTCAGTCCAAGACGGGCGGGTGCAGCGGATGCAGCGGTGGCTGTGCGGGCTGCGGCGGAAGCTGCGGCTGCCATGTCGACACGCCTCCCAAAGAGAGCAAATAAAATAACCTTTTCTTCTTTGCCGTTCGGCGCGTAAAGCGTCGGACGGCTTTTCTATGTGTGCAGATGGTCACGGGTGACCGATGTGCGGCATAGACTGGGGAGAAAGGTGGTTTTTCTATGGTGATCCATGTTGTTCAGCCGGGAGATTCCCTGTATCGGATCTCGCAGACGTACCAGACGCCGTTGCAGCTGCTCATTCAGCAAAACGAGCTGCGCGAGCCGTACCGGTTAACGCCCGGGCAGACGATCGTCGTGCCGCAGCCTGTGCAGGTACATACCGTTCGGCAGGGGGAGACGCTTTCCGGTATTGCCGCGCAGCACAATACAACCGTGCTGGCGCTCCTGCAAAACAATCCGCAGCTGGGCGGCGGCGACCGTATCTGGCCGGGGCAGACGCTGGTGATCTCTTACGGGCCAAAGCTGGGCACGTTTGCGGTCAATGGGTATGCTTATCCCAATATCGATCAGCGGGTGCTGCGCAAGACGCTGCCCTATCTGACGTACTTATCGGTGTTTTCTTATGGTTTTGACAGTCTGGGGCGCATTTTGCCGCAGAATGCGGAGATGCTCACGCGCATGGCGCGGCAGTACGGCGTGCTGCCGCTGCTGGTGCTGACAACGCTTGGCGAGGATGGACAATTTTCAGGAGAGCGGGCGCAGCAGCTGCTGCGCGACCCGGTCGCGCGCGGTGCGCTGATTGAGAATTTAGCGCAGACCATCGCGGCGCAGGGCTTTGCAGGCGTGGACATCGACTTTGAGTATATCCCGTCCGAGGACGCGGCCGCCTACGCCGACTTTGTCCGTGCGGTGCGCACGCGGCTGGAGCCGTCGGGGCTGACGGTGATGGTGGCGCTTGCACCCAAGACCTCAGCAAACCAGCCGGGTCTGCTGTATGAGTCGCACAACTATGCCGCGCTCGGCACAGCGGCGGACGATGTACTGCTGATGACCTATGAATAAGTTATTTTATGATACATACAATTGACCGGCTAAGGTTTGCTATTCAAACCGCCGTTCAATCTGGATATAGATGGTTGCGTCGCCAGCACTGCGTTCGGCGGCGTTTTTTTCGTATGTGATGCGGCTGACTACGCTTTTCAGCAGGCCGTTTCGTTCCCGTGCGGTCGCGGCGTTGGGATAGGCTTCGATCACATGCTCCAGACGCGGCCGCATGGCAGGCGCGCCGCGGCGCTCTTGGTCGATTGTCAGCGCCCGGGCGCTGGCCTTGGCGAGTGCGCGATCCAGCTCGGCGAGCTGGCTGTCCAGTTGGCGGCGGCGTGAGACAAAATACTCCGGCGTGTAAACCTCCTGCTCGACCAGCTCGGCGGCACGGTCAAGCTGTGCGCGCAGCTTACGCTGGGCGGCGTGAATCGCGCGGATCTCTTCGTGTGCCTGCGCGGCGCGTGCGTCCAGTTCGCGCTCGACCGTATTCTGATGGTCGATGTCCACTTCGTACTCGGCCAGCCACAGCCGCAGCGCGTGCAGCACCGCGTCCTCCACGTCGGCGCAGAATGAGCTGACATTGCTGCAATCCGCCCAGCGGCAGTCCAGCCGCCCGGTGCAGGGTAGGGCAGCGGCCGGTGCGCCGTAGGTCATCACATGACCGCACTTGGCGCAGTACAGCAGGCCGACAAACGGGTTTTTGAGTTCGTGGTTTTTCTTGAGCGGCAAGCCGGGTGTGTTGTCCAGCAGACGCTGCACGGTATCAAAATCTTCGTCACTGACGAGTGCTTCATGCAGACCGCGCGCCTTGACGTAGTCATCTACATACCGGCGCGGCTTGGTCAGCACGCCGTCGCGCACGGTGGGCTGCGCGGCCTTGCGTCCCCATGTCACATAGCCCGCGTACAGGCAATTGCGCAGCACGTTGTGCACGGATTGCGAACTCCACGCGATACCGGCAGAGGTGCGCTCACCGCGTGCGTTGAGACGGCAGGCAATGACATAGCAGCCGACACCTTGCAGGCGCAAGTCGAAGATCTCGCGCACGATTGCGGCCTGCGGCGGGTTTGGCTCGAGCGTGTAGCCCTTACCGTCCCGCACCTTGATGCGGAAATAACCGTAGGGGTCGGTCTTGCCCATGTATTTGCCCTCTTTGACCGAGGCGATGCGCCCCGCGATCATGCGGCGCTTGATGGTCTTATATTCGCGGCGTGACATGAACAGGCCGAACTCGAAGTATTCCTCGTCGAACTCGTTGGCGGGGTCGTAGGTTTTGGCTGGCGTGATGATGCGCGTGCCCGAGTATTTGAACGCCTGCGCGACGATGCCTTGGTCGATGCTGTCGCCGCGGGCGAGACGCTCGATCTCCATGACCAGCACGCCGTCCCACTGACCGGCCTCGACTTCGGTCAGCAGCCGCTGCATTTGCGGCCGTGCGGCGATGGTTTCGCCCGAGACGATCTCTTCGTAAATCCCGCCGATCTCCAGCCCCATGCGGCGTGCGAGTGCGAGCAGCGTGGCACGATGTCGGGCAAGGGTTTCGCCCTCGCCGCGGGCTTCGGCTTCGGCGTCCGCGCGCGATTTTCGGAGGTATATTAGATATGCCATAAAATCACCTTTTTTCAGTATATGGGGTGGGAAAATGGATAAAAACAGAACATTTGTTCGGTACAAGTGGGTGTAAAAATGCAGACCACAACAAAACAGTGTTCGGTTGTGGTCTGCGGGTTCAATTCGGTCGGATTCCTTTTCCGTGGGCGCGTAGTTCATCAACGACTGTCTGAAAATCACGAAAGATAGAATCTTTAAGTTTTATCACATCATCTGGGCTTTGGATCGAGATACGGCTTTTGAAAATTCCAAACGATTTTGGGGATTGCTCAACGATATAGTTGGGCAGTTCTTTGGCGCATTGCTCGACAGGACGCAGACTTGTACAGTATGTAAGCCGTCCCGCATATTTTACCATACAAAATGCGGTTTTACCAATTTGAAAAGTGATAGAATCGCTGCTTTCTGTGAATGTAATCCAATCCAGATGAATAACACCGCTCTGATAGAGGGCTTGCATAAAAGCATCATAGTAAGGCTTGGATTGTTCATAGCGGAATGCAGGAATGGGAAGTGTTTCTGGGGTAATATTGGGGCGTGGGGGTGCGATTACAATATCGTATCCCCAAACTCCGTCCTGATGCTGATAGGTTTTGATGATAAACACGCCAAAAGGTTTACGCTGCTCGATCATTTGTAGCACTTCGGCTTTTCGGTAACCGGTTTTCGGATACCAGCCGATGTATTTTTCATCAGCAGTAAATATTTTTAATGCAGTGGGGTCAACAGCATTGTTTTTGTCCCAATGGAAAAATACTTGTTGTGTTACATAGAGGTGTGGGATGATTTGTTGCGGATCGCATTTGTCATGTGGATAGGTAATGCCCGTAGGAGAAACCAACCACATATTTTCCCAATCGAATTTTTTACGAATGGAAGGGTCTCTCTCTTCGCGTGTTTCAAGTGGAACCCGTAAGAGTGCAGAGCAGTTATTGCATATTCCGCTCCAAGAAACATAGCTGACAGGATGCTCCTGCATACAGACGGGACAAATAACAGTTTTTGTACCGCGCCGCACATCGGTTTCGCGAGGAAACAGAAAAGAGAAAAGCCCCATAATACAATCCCCCTTGTGTCCAATTTGAACACCAGCATTTTATAAAATAATTACAATATCTTGCATTGCCCCTTGCCAAAACCCGACATGTGGTGTATTATTAAAAAACAAACACTTGTTCGGTTTTTGGGAGGGCGACAGATGAAAGAATATGACGAACTCATGGCATTGGCTGCGCAGTCTGAACTGCCGTCCGCCTTTATTTCTTCCCTTCTGGCGCTTGCGCAGTCGCTGCAAGGCCGCGACCAAACGCAAGTAATCGTTGCCGATCCTCAGGCGATAGTGTCTCCATAACGGCGCGCAGTTCTTGCGCTTCTGGCAATGCGCTCACTTCCTCGGGAGTGGGCGCTTTTCTAATATTCGTTTTCCCCATGAGATAGTCTAAAGAAACGTCAAAATATGATGCAAACTTGAATTTTAAATCATCACTTACGGTACGTGCGCCTGATTCATACTGAGAAAGAGCGCTATTACTGATATGCAATGCTTGAGCCAATTCAAGTTGGGTTAATCCATGTTCGCTTCGCAGCGCGGAAATACGCTCTCCAGTAGTCAAAGCACATACCTCCAATTCTCAATATGCAAAAAGTATACCACCAGATTTGCACATTGAAAATAAAATTTTGCAAAACGTAAAAATACATGTTGACTTTTGCAAAATGTGAAATTATAATATGAGCATAATAAGTTTTGCGAATTGTGAAAGGAGGTGCAAAATGAAATCGCTGGATAAATTACGGATAGAGAAAGGGTACACGCAAGAAAATCTTGCGAAATTGCTCGAAATTGCTACACCGACTTATTGCCAATATGAAAAAGGGCAAAGGCTAATACCGAAAAATATTGCTGATTCGATTTCTAAGATTCTTGAATTTCCGCGCGATGAAATTTTTTTACCTGTAAAATTTGCAATTCGTGAAAATTCGGCCGAGCCGGAAAAGGAGGCGGGGTAATGTTTGCCGTTGCAATAAAGCTGTTTTTCATTTTAATATGCATAGTTTTTATTTTGATGATGATTGATATGCTGCGGCATTAAAACTTAAATTGTCTGCAAGACTGGATATCGAGCCGGATTAAATCAAGTGATGCATTCATTATGAAGTTAAATAATTCTTCATCATGAATATCGGGATGCTTTTTTAACAGGTACTCTTTGCATGCAGAATCAAGTTGTATCAGCGTTTTAATGTTTTCACTACTGCAAAAAAGAGATGCTTTTGCAAGAGATAAAGCGACATCTGCATGTGAAATGCTTTTTTTACTGTAGAAATTAAAAATCGATTCAAGATATGCGTTGTATGCATTTACTTTTTCAGAAAAATAAGCATCGAAAAATTTTAATTTTACTGTTTTTTGTGCCGTATAGCAGGCAATGGCAATAGACCCCAAAACAGTAATACAGCATACAATTATATCTATATTAGCATCCATTTGTAACACGTCCTTTCCAACTGATTTTACCACAGGGGAAAGAAAAACGCCAGAAAGGAGGCAGATAATGAGAATTGAGTTAACGGATAGTGATATCATCGAGATCTGTAAAACTATTCCGAGAGAGATTCAGTCATCAGTAGTCAAACCTCTAATGACTGCATTTCGGAATAAAGAGATTTCAGAAGTGCAGGCAATAGCACTTATCGAGGGTTTGCGAGGCGTAGTTCTAAATGAACATTTCGCCAACCACAATTGCGAAACTGGAAAGGAAGAAAAATCATGAGTGCAATGAAAGATTACGCGCTGGGCGTTTGCGATACGCACCCGAAGGAAATGTACGATCTGTATGATCTGCTGTGCGACGGTGAACACACAGAGGAAGCCGTTGCGATGGAATTGGTCGAAAGAAATGGTGGGGACACTTATCCCTCGCAAGATGTGTTTGAGATTATGCAGGGGATAGCTGATATTCTTGAGGATGTACCTGATGGAGAAGCTCTTGTTATGTTGGAAGTGGTTTCTTGGATCTCGGATAACCCAGCCTTTATGGAAGAGGAGCTGTCTTACTGGAAAGAAAGGTGGATGCGGCATGAAGCTCGAGCTGTCGCATGCTGAGCGAAACGCGCTGCTGGATACGGCAGGCCGTGACCGCGTCGCACTGATTGCGCAGTCTCTGCTGGAGCAGGCGAAAAAAGCAGGCTTTACCCACCTGCAAACGATTGCTGTGGTGGACTATATCCGGCGGCTTTTGGAGTCCGGGCCGTCATTCGGCGGGTTTGAGCCGCAAAGCAGGGATTGATCTGCTATGCCCGCATTATATCACGAAAAGGAGGAAAGTACCACGATGAAGGAATACCAGAATAAGTATCAGGCTGCCCGTGAGGGTGCGGGTCTGACGCAGGAAGCCGCAGCGGAGCGTTTGGGCTGGTCGGTGCGTTGTTTGCAGGACATCGAGCAGGAGAGCCGGGAGCCGTCGCCGGAGAAAGTGGCGCAGATGTCCGAAGTGTACCGTGCGCCATGGCTGCATGGGTATTATTGCAACCGCTGTCCGTTGGGCTGTGTATGGCATCGCCCGGAGAGCGATGTGGAATTGCAGCAGCTGGCGCTTGAGGTAGGATTAGAGGCCGAAGACGGGGAACAGGAGCACCGGGACGCACACGAGCTGGCGCGGATCGCGCTCGACCGCAAGATTGACGACGAGGAGTTCCCAAAGTTTCAGGCTATTCTTGGCCGTATGCTGCGCCGGGCTTACTTGACCGAAATGGCGTGGATTGCCAGTCTGACGCAAGTGGAAAAGTGACCAAGCCCTGATGAATACAATACCCAGAGGAGGTGTGCTTATGGCAAACAAAACACGTAGGCTGGTCATGGAGCAGGAATTCACGCTGAAAAGCGGCCGCAAAGCCGTCTGCCAGATCTACGATACCGAGGATACCGTGCCGAAGTCCAACGTCGAAGAGCACAAGAAGTGCGTCGATCACATGAAGGAGGTCGCCGCGAATATCTTCATGCGCGCGGAAATGGCAAAACAGCAAAAGGAAAGCGCCCAGTGCGGCGGCAACCGCGACTGAGCGCAAATCAAATTAGACTACTTACAGGATACCGGAAAAGCCCGGCGCTGTCAAGAGGGCCGCGCCGGGGGAAAGGGAAAGTATGAAACTCGTAGAGGTGAAATTTGAGATCCCGGAGGATCTGGAGCCGCGCATTGCGGCGTTAGCTGCGGAAATGGGGCTATCTTTTGATTTGGCCGCGCAACTGCTGCTGTGGGATGGATATGCCACGCACTTGCGCAGCTCGATCGAGCGGGCGGAAAGAGAACTGCGAGAGCAATTGACAGGGGAGGTGGCGGTATGATCTACGCCATCCTCGCTATGCTCGGGGTGGGCTGCGCCTACCTCGCCCTTGGCATGCTGGTGGACAGGCTCACCCAGCCGATGGAAAGGCGGTGGCGCAGGTGAGACGGTTTACACCGGATGAAATGGCAGAGATTCGGGACAGCTATCGCAATGCGGCAAATCCTAAAAAGCAGATTGGCATCCTTTCCGATTTGTACGACTGCGCCGAGCAGGACATCCAGCAGGCGCTTGGCCTGCCGGTGACACCGGCCAAGCCCAAGCCCTCAACGGGTAGAAAGAAAAAGCGGGCGTATGTGCAGTGGCAGAAAGATCAGGTAGCGCAGCTGTGTGAGCTGTACGAGAAGGGCTATAAGCTGGTGGACATTGCCGATATGCTGGGCATTCCGTTGGAGCGCGTAAAAAAGAAGGTGTTCAATATGGGGACTGCAGGCCAGCTGACGCTGCGGTCGCATCGGCAAAAGTCGAAACCGCAGAAAGTGCCGACGGAGCAGAACCGACAGGAAAAACAGCGTGAGACGCAGCTTGTGACGGCATCGGGTGCGGAGGAGCGCAGCAGCGACGTGCACGTGCTGTTGCAGGATTACTTCTCTCGCATTGGAGAACCGTCAACGGCTGACGATTGCAATTTCCCGTCAGTTCCGCATGCACTGTTTGAGCTGGATCAACTTCTCACCCGTGCCGCGGCATTGGTTTATGCACTGCGCGTTCTGGCCGAGAAGGGAGGCGGCGCGCCATGATGTTCCAGTTTAATACAGCTATCGCCAGCATCACCGGAAACGGGGATGAGGCGGCATTCGTACACCATATTTGGTACTGGGTTGTATGGAATCGTGCGCGGGAGAAAAATCTGCGGGACGGAAAGTATTGGACATATTCCAGCTTGCAGGACTTTTGTAAAGATGGTTTGTTCGATTATCTCACCCCACGCCAGATAGAGCGGATCATACGCAACTGCGTTGCGAAAGGATTGATCGAGACAGCTTGCTATAACGAGGATGGACGCGATCAGACCAAGTGGTACACAGTTACCGATTTGGTTCTTTGCATTTGCTGCAAGACGAGGTCGAGCGCTGGGGCGACGAGATGGCTGCAAGACTGGAGGGACGATAAATGCTGAAAATCAAAGAGATCATGGACGGGATCAACGCTATCCTCGTCCGGCTCTACCCTGACCGCGCGGTGTACGTCGATGTGCTGCCCGAGCAGTTCGAGCGGCCGAGCTTTTTCCTGCGTCCGGAGGGGCGCAAGATCACCTCGCGCACGGCGGCGGTGGTCGAGGTCGAGCAGATGATCACGGTACAGTGCGCCGATGAGGTAGGCGACCGGTACGAAACCCAAACCGCCCGCCTGTACGACGTGACCGAAACGCTGACCGCTGCGTTTTTGCAGCGCGGCGCGCTTCATTGCGGCGACCGGCATCTGACCGCCGACCGCGTCGATGTGTCGCGGTCGCTTGACATCGCGGATGTGACAATCACCGTGATTTACGAGGATGACCGCCCGGCAGCGCCCATCACGCAGCCGCTCATCACGGACGTGGCTTTCGGCGCGCAGCCGAGCCAGACAAAGGAGGAATAAGGCATGGGACTGCCTTCGATTGATATTTCATTCCAGACCGCCGCGCAGCTGACGATCGCCATGGGCGACAAGGGCTATGTCGGCGTGATCGTGCGCGACACCACGCAGACGGGCGCGCACTACCTGCCGCGCGTGGGCAAAATCCCCGAAGCGCTCAGCGAGGAAAACCGCGCCTACCTGACGCGCACCTTCCTCGGCTACATCAACCCGCCCAAGGCGGTGTATCTGTATGTCACCGACGCGGAGGATACAAACCTCGCCAAGGCGCTCGCGTACTTTGAGACGCAGGAGGTCGATTATCTGGTCGGCCCGCCCGATCTGACCGAGGACGAAGCGCAGGCGATGGTGATGTGGCTCAAGGAGGTGCGCGCGGCGCACAGCCATATCAAGTGCGTGCTGCCCAAGACGGTGGCGGACTATGACCCGGTCATCAACTTCGACGCGGACGGCATGACCGACGGCGAGGACGATTTCACGGCGGCGCAGTACTGCTCGCGCATGGCGGGCCTGATTGCGGGCACGCCGTGGACGATGAGCGCGACCTACGCGCCGCTGCCCGAGCTGACCGACATCACCCGGCTGGACAAGGAGACAGCGGACGCCGCCATTGACGCGGGCAAGCTGATCCTCATCCACGACGGGCGGCAGGTTAAAATCGCGCGAGCGGTTAACTCACTAACCACGACCCTGCTTGACCACGGCGCGATTTTTCAGAAGATCAAGGCGCTGGAGGTCATCGACCGCGTGGACGCGGACTTCCGCGCGACCATCGAGGACACCTTTATCGGCAAGTTCGCCAACACCTACGACAACCGCATGCTGCTCGTGACGGCAGGCCGCAGCTATTTCCAGACGCTGGAGGCGGCGGGCATTCTGCTTGAGGGCGGCTCGTCGCTCGACATCGACACCGAGGCCGTGCGCGATTATCTGGGAGACGCGGGCGAGGAGATGAGCGATGACGAGCTGCGACACGCGGACACCGGCTCGCATGTGTTCCTCGTGGGCAAGTTCACGATCGTGGACGCGATCGAAGATGTCACGATGCATATCACGGTATAAAGGGGAGGTGCAGACATGAGTGCAAGCATGGATTCTGCTTCGCGCGTCATTTCGGGTACGCACGGGCAGGCGTGGATGGACGATGAGCTGTGCGGCGAGACGCTCGGTATGCAGGCCAAGGTCGCAGCAAACAAAGAGGAAGTGCCGATGTGCTGCCAGTTCATGGTAGATACCAAGCTGATGAGCGCCAAGGGCACGGGCACGATTCGTTTCCACAAGGTCAATTCCCGCATGGCGATCAAGATGAGCGACAACCTGAAAGCGGGCAAGGACACGCGCGTCAAGCTGATCTCGTTGCTCGACGACCCGGATTCCTACGGCGCAGAGCGCGTGGTCATTTACGACGCATCGTTTGATGACCTGACGCTCGCGGACTGGGAGCTGGCTTCTAAGGGTCAGATCGAGTGTCCGTTTACGTTCACCAAATGGGATTTTCTTGATTTGATTCAGCCACGATAACAGGAGGAAACGATTATGACAGAGAAAAAGCAAAATCCTAACCCGACCACGGTCGAACGCCTGCTGGGCGCATGCAAGCGTGCACCCGTTGAGCAGCTTTTACAGTTTAAGAGCTGGACGGACGCGGACGGCAATCCGGTCGTGTTCCGCATCCGCGAGCTGAACTTTAACAAGGTGCGCGAGATCCAGCAGATGTCGAGCGGCGCAGATTTTGCCGCGGCGATCATCACGGCGGGCGTGGTCGAACCCAACCTGCGCGACGAGCGTTTGCAGCAGGCGTGCGGCGCAGTAACGCCATACGAGGTGGTGCGTAAGATGCTGCGCGCGGGTGAGATCGAGGACTTGCAGGCCGCGATCGAGAAGCTGTCCGGTTACCGCGGCTCTACGCTGCAGATCTTGGCGGACATCGAAAAAAACTGAGAGAGGACGACGAGACGTTTTTGATGTACCTGCTCTTTCGGCAGCATCACGTCTTGCCGTCCGACTATCTGAAGCTCCCGCCCGGCGAGAAGCTGGTGCTGCAAGCGTTTGTCATGGCCGAGTGCCTGCCCAAGGCGCTCGAGGGCATCCGCTGGCGGGCGGAGAGCGAAAAACTGCACCGGGAGGAGGCCGCCGCCCATGCCTGACGTTTCGATTGCGCTGAGCGCGAAGGACAAGGTTTCATCCATTCTGAAAAAGGTCGGCCAGATTTCGGGCGAAACCGCCGACGAGATCGATAAGCTGCAGGACAGCCTGGACACGCTTTCGAGCGCAAAGGTAGACCTGAAAACCAATCTGGACAAGGTTCGCCAGCAGGTGAGCGAGGCGCGCAAGGAGTTCCGCAAGCTGGGCGACTCGGTCAGCGAGCAGAATTACAAGGATAAGCTGTCCGAGCTGGAAAAGCTCGAGCAGCAGTATTATGCGGTGTCCAAGAGCATCCGCATGGTGGAAAACGAGGAAACCTCGCTTGCGGGTACGCGCAGCAAGCTGTCCAACCGCGAAGCGGGCGGCAGCTCCGGCTCAATGCTGGGCACGGTTGGCTCGGCGCTGGCGACTGCGGGCTTTGGCGACATGCTGAGCAATAGCCTGTCCGGTGCGGCGGGAGCGTTCTTCGGCTCATACTACGGCACGACCGATGGTGCGGCGATTCAGTCTGTGCTGGGCAGTGCAATCTCGGGTGCTACCATGGGTGCGTCCGCAGGCATGATGGTAGGCGGCCCAGCGGCAGCCGGGATTGGTGCGGCAGTCGGTGGGTTAGTTGGCGCGGTGTCCGGCGGCATCGAGGCCGCAACACAGAAATTTGAAAGCCGCGACGAGGCGTTCAAAAGCTATGTGCAGGATCGGTACAACGCCGTGCAGGAGCGTCGTGACGAAGAATTATCCGGCGGAAGCTCGATTGCAGGTCAGCGTGAGATGGATCAAATGGCTTTTACAACGCTATTCGGCAATGCTGATACAGCGCAAAACTATTTGGAACAAGTTAGAGTGATGGGCGCTGAAACGCCATTTCAGTATGAGGATTTGACACAAATCAGTCGAACCTTAACTGCGTTTGGATATTCTGTGGACGAACTAATTCCAACCATGACAGCACTTGGTGATGCCGGTTCTGCAAATGGAATGACTACGGATGCGATAAACGAAATGGCGCAAGCACTTGGCTATATGCGGTCATCTAATTTGGTTTATCGTGAGCAATTGGGCATTTTCCAGCGTCGAGGCGTTGATGCGGCAGGTGCCGTGGCAGAGGCAAAGGGTATGAGCATTGACGAAGTGTACTCTGCGATTACGCGGGGCGACTTAGGCGGTGTGGAAATATCTGAAATTCTGACAAAGTATATGGAAGAAACTTATCAAGGTGCAATGGATATCCAATCCAAGACCTTTGAGGGTTTAGCGTCTACGTTAGAGGATGCAAATGCTGAACTGCAAAATGCGGCGGGTAGAGGTTATAACGAGGAAAAGAAAATCGGCATGTCCGACCAGATCGACTGGCTCGAAGGCGAAGCCGGGCAGAAGATGATGGAGATGAACGAGCAGATAGGCCGGGCAAAAGCTGAGGCGGAAAATCTCCAGCAGCAAATGTATCAGGATGTGTTCAACGGTATGTTCAACGGCGAAATTCCTGCGGATATGGATGCCCGAATTGCGGCGCAGGTCGAAGATTTGCACCAGCGATACATGAATGCAATGGCTACCATCGAAAGTTCAGTATCATCCAATGAAGAGGTGTTTGCAGCAAGCGAAGAATTAGCCACGCTCAAGGGTGCGGCAGAGGAGCTTGCTTACAATACTTATATGACTTCCGACGCAGCTGACACGATGACAGCCGCTAATATCGCTTTGGCAGATAGTATCGCCGCCAGTGCTGGGGATGCATATGAAAATGCGGGCTATTCGGTTAGCGAAAAGCTGACGCAAGGCATCACCCGTCACATTAACAGCTATACACCGCCACCGATTAAAGTGCCGGTGCTGTACGAAAGTGTATCTACCAGCGGCGGTATTGCTGCGGGCGCATCTGCTCGCACGTCGATCGGTACGTCTAGCGGCACAATCACCAGCTCGCACCTGACCGGCACAACCACAGGCTCGCACCTGACCGGCGCGACCTCGCCCTATCGTGCCATCGGCGAAGACCGCGTGCCGCGTGACAACATGCTCTATCTGCTGCACGAGGGCGAGCGCGTGCTGACCGCGCGCGAAGTGCGGGCGCAGGATCAGGGCGGCACGGGCGGCGTCAACATCTACATGGGCGGCAACTACACCGTTCGGCAGGACAGCGACATCGGCGCGATCGCCGAGGCGGTCGCGGCGCGTATCATGGCGCAGGTGCGTATTCTGCGCTGATCACATCGGGAAAGGAGGAACGCCCCTATGTCCATCACAGGCGGCATCATCATCGGCGGCGCCGTCATCGGCAATATGGTCGGCACGCTGGCCGCCCAACAGGCGGCAGCCTATCGCCCCCGCAAGCGCCGCATCATTTTCGTTAACCTGACCACCGGACAGGAGGTCGTGCTGCCGGTCACGCCCAAGGAATATATCATCGACCGCGGCGTGAACATCGAGACGGTCAACCTCACCGGCTTCGGGGACGTGCATCTCGCGGGCGACCGCACGCTGTTCACCGAGCGGCTGGAGTTCATGCTGCCCGTGCAGGCGTACCCCTTTAACGACCCGACCACGGTGCTGGAGCCGTTCCATTATATCGACTTTTTCGAGCTGACGAGCGACAACAAGCAGGTGTGCCGGTTCATCGTCTCGGACAGCCGCACGCAGTGCGAGGTGCTGCTGGAAAACCTGCAATACCGCCAGCAGGAGGGCACGGGTGATTACTACTGCGTGTTGACCATGCGGCGGCACCGTCAGCCGAACCCCGTGCGACTGGTGGGTGACGAGGGCACGTCCTCCGGACAAACGGCGACCGTGTCCACACCCGCCCGCGCAACCACAACGCCCGCGCAGACTGCGGTGCAGAACCACACGGTGCAGCCGGGGGACACACTTTCCGGCATCTGCCGCAAGTATTACGGCAACGCGAACCTATACCCCAAACTCGCCGCCTATAACGGCATCCCCAATCCCAACCTCATCTACGACGGGAGCGTTCTCAAAATCCCGCCCGCGTCGGCGCTGTAAAGGGGGCGGGAACTATGGAGCAATACCAATATGTGCACCCGTGGGTGCATGTTCGCAATGACCAGGGCGAGTGGGACGTGTCGCACATGTTCCGGCGCATCGCATGGTCGGGCGACGTGGACAGCGTGTGCCGGTCACTCGAACTGGAGATGATTGTCTCGGCCACCGACCCGCGTTTGCCCTACGTCTATCTGCCGCTTGCGGGCGGCATTTCGATGGGCGTGGGCGATCAGACGCTGTTTGCCGGGGTGGTGGCCAGCAAGGACAAATCAACCGACGCATCCACGATGTCGGTCACCTGCTACGACTTCGGTTTTTATCTGAAGAACAGCCGCGCGAGCCGCAAGTACACGGGCGAGACGCCCGAAACCATCACACGGCAGCTGTGCAGCACTTATGGCGTGCCGGTCGGGTCGCTGGCGCAGACGGGCGTCGCCATTCGGCGCAAGTTTTCGGCCACCGAGGTTTACCGCATCATCGACACGGCCTACACGCTGGCGAGCCAGCAAACCGGCAAGAAGTATCTGCTGCGGTTTTCCGGGCTGCGGCTGAATGTCATCGAGCGCACGGTGACGCCGCAATCCGTGATTTTGCAGCGCGGGACGAATTTGCAGACCGCGACCTACGGTGAGAGCATCGAGAACATGAAAAACCGCGTCATCATCGTGAACAGCGACGGCAACTTTGTGCGTGAGATTTCCGACAACCCAGCGGTCAAACGGTACGGCCTGCTGGCCGACGTGCTGACGCAGTCGGACGGCGAGGACGCGACCGCCGAGGCAAAAGAAATCCTCGCGGACAATGGCGTCGAGCGGCGCGCCAGCGTGACCTGTCTTGGGCATACCAAACTCATCACCGGCAACACGATTTATATTGTCGAGCCTTACACTGGCCTTGCGAACACCTGCTGGATCGACGAGGACACGCACGTCTGGCAAAACGGGGTGTACACCTGCCGCCTGACGCTGAATTTCAAGAACGAGATGCGCGAGAGCGAGAGCGGAAGCGAGGTGGAGACATGAGCCAGGTAGCCGAGTTGGCACGCTGCCTGCCCGACCCAAACGCAGCGAAGGCCAATGGCACGGGCGCGGCGCTGATGTTCGGCCACGTGACAAAGGACACCCAGCACGACGGTGAGGTCGCGGTGCAGGCGGACGGTTTGCCCCTCGATGAGGACGATTTGGGCTTTGCAGCTGGCTTGCGGCGCGGCGTTTCGCGCGGCGACCGTGTGCTGCTGCTGCGCTCGGCAGACCGGCAGCACTACGATGTGCTGCTCATCATGGAAGGAGGGTAAGCCATGGCCGAGGAAAGTATTTTCCCGTTTTTGCAGCCGACGGCAGCCGCCCCGGCAGCAGAGCTGCCCGTGCTGCGCGAGTGCGCGTGGGATTTTGCAAACGACGTTCCCATCTTGCGGCAGGGCGTGCCGGTCGTGGTCGAGCGGGCGGAGGCGGTTGCGGTGTGGGCGTGGAACGCGCTGCACACCGAGCGGTTTCTCTGGCCATGCTTTTCGTCGAACTACGGCAACGAAACCTACATGCTGATTGGGCAGGGCTATCAGGCGGAGACCAAGCGCGCCGAGGTGCAGCGCTACATCGAAGAGTGCTTGCTCGCCTGTCCTTATATCACAGCGGTGACCGGCACGACGATCGCCGTGGTGGGCGACCGGCTCACGGCCGGCTTTGCCATCCAAAGCGTGTACGGTGAGGTGAAAATGGAGGTGGAAACCGATGTCGGATAAAACCGAAACGCTGCAAACGCAGCTGGACGCGCTGAAAGCGACCCTGCTTGCGCAGGACTTCGACAGCCTGACGCCCGAGAGCATCCAAGACATGCTGCGCGCCTTTCTCTCGGACGAGCTGGGGCTGTACACGGGCGAGGGAAGTCTGCTGCAAATCATCCTTGCACCCGGCGCGTATGTGTTCTGGGAGGGCTTGCAGGCGCTGCGCGCGCAGGTGCCGATTTCGTTTGTGGACGAGACGAGCGGGCGCTTCATCGACAAAAACGCGGCGGGCTACGGCATCACGCGCAAGCCCGGCACGGTGGCGAGTGTTCTGCTGACTTTCACCGGCTCTGCGGGTACGACCGTTCCGGCGGGCACGCTGTGCGTCACGCAGGACGGGCTGGGCTTTGCGACCGACGAAGCGCTGACGCTGGACGAGGACGGCCGCGGCACGGTCACGGCGACGGCGGACGCGGTCGGCACGGCGTATAACGTCCCCGCGGGCGCGATTGTCAGCATGCAGCAGGCAGTGAGCGGTGTGACCGCCCTCACCAACGAAGAAGCCGCCGCGGGCGGCACCGATCCGGAGACGGACGCGGCACTGTTTGCCCGTCTGGACGCATACAAAAAGACGCCGCCGACCTCGGGGAACGACCGGCACTATCACCAGTGGGCGCTTGCGGTCAACGGTGTGGGCGCGGCATCGGTCATCCGTTGCTGGGACGGGCCGGGCACGGTCAAGGTCATCATCGCGGACATGGCGCTGCGGCCCGTGGAAGAGGAGCTGCGCGCCGAAGTCGCGGCCTACATCGAGACGCAGCGGCCGGTCACCGCCGAGGTGACGGTCGAGAGCGCGGCGGGTGTGCCGGTTACGGTCAGTGTAACGGTGACCACGGATGGAACGGTGTCCAAATTGAACACCGAAAAGGAGTTAACCGAACGGCTGGCTGAATATCTGGGCGAGATCGCGTTCACCGAGGGTGCAGAGGTGGTGTACAACCGTGTGCTGGCGCTTGTGATGGGCTTGCCGGGCGTGACCGACTGCGCGGATCTGCTGGTGGGCGGCGGCACGGATAATGTGCCGCTGGACGCGAATGAAATCCCGATGCTTGGCACGGTGACGGTAAACGGCATCGCAGAGGAGGCATCAGACGATGGCGCGTAAGCTGACCGACCTGCTGCCCGAGCGGTACTTAAACAGCCCGGAGGTGGGCGCGGCGGCGGGCGTGATATGGGTGCTGGGCGAGGTGTTTCGCGCGCGGGCGCTCGACTGGCTGGCGCAGCTGACCATCGACACCGCGACATGGGGCATCGTCTACTGGGAGCGGGAATACGGCGTCACCCCGCAGGCGACCGACACGCTGGACGACCGGCGCAGCCGGGTCAAGGCCAAGCTGCGCGCGCCGCAGACGACCACGCGGGCAATGCTGGCGAACGTGGCCGCGGCTTACGCGGCGGGCGCGGTGTCCACGGTGGAGGAGTTCCCGCGCGAACACCGTGTGCAGTTCCGGTTTGCGTCATCCGACGCATTTCCAACGGCGTTGGACGCAATGACCGAATCGCTGCGCGAGGTCATGCCCAGCCATGTGGTGTTCGATTATCGCTTTTCCTATCAGCAGGCGCAGGAGGGGCGTGTGCATACGGCGGCAGGCACGCTGCTGCACATTAAATTGACGGCAGGAGGTATGGAATGACGTGGAATACAGGACGATTTTGACCGATGCGGGGATGGCAGCGGTCGCCGCGGCGGCACAGGCAGGCGAGCAGGTGCAGATCACGCATCTGGCGATGGGCGACGGCGGCGGCACGGAATATGCGCCGGACAGCGCACAGACCAGCCTGAAGAACGAGCGGTGGCGCGGCGCGGTCGCATCGTATACACGGGATGGGAACCGTTTCACTGTCAACGCGCATATGCCTGCCGAAACCGAAGCGTTTGTCGTGCGCGAGCTGGCGCTGTTCCTGTCGGACGGGACTTGCTTTGCCGTGGCAAATGCGCCGTCTGTTCCGCATCAGCCGCCGGTGGACGGTGTGGGGACGGAATTTGAGACGATCATGCCGTTTGCGGTGAAAAACGCGGACAGCGTGACGGTGGCGGTCGACCCTACCGGCGGCATTCCGTGGAGCATGGTCGGCCAGCCGAACGGTGTGGCGGGGTTGGATGAGACGGGCAAGGTGCCGGAGAGCCAGCTGGAGCTGGACTTTGACCCGTCGGGCAGCGCGGCGGCGGTGCAGCGGCAGCTGGAAACGCACACCGGAAACCGGAACAACCCGCACGGCGTGACCGCCGCGCAGGTGGGGGCGTTTACCAAAGTGCAGACGCTGACAGCGGGAACGGCTGCACTGGTCGGCCTTGGCGCGGATGCCGTGCCAGATGCTGTGTTTGCCAAAATGATAAGTCTGATTGATGCAGCGAATGCTAATGCAAACTCAAGAACCAAGATAAAACTTGTAACCTATATTGGTACTGGTGCAACAGGGGATGGTAATGCTATATCTTTAACTGCTGATTTTCCCATTCAGGCCGCGATATGGTTAACCCCAACGTTACAACCACTTCACTGTGTCTTTATAAATGTTACAGCCCTTCCAACTTCTTATGGACTACGAAATGGGTTCTTCGGTGGTACCGAAATACGTGAGAGATCAAATATGAAAAGGGGAGAAGATTACAAAAGTATATCTTGGTACTCTACTGATGTCTACGCAATGTTAAACGCTACAAGCCAAACGTACAGTATTCTATTGATTGGATAGGGTGATACAAATGTACTATGTAAAGAAAATTCCAAATGCTGCGGGAAACCATGGAAATATCTTGCTTCAACCTTTTGACGGTTGTACGTCCCTTCCTGAGAATCTTCTGCAACCATACCTTGAAGCAAATGGATTTGTTAACATCACTGTTGAAGATGGTGTAGTTATCAGCGTGGAGAAGAACGTGGAAGCGTGGGAGGCGTGGAACGCGGCGCAGCCGCCTGTCGATCTGGACGCCCTGCGCGCGGCCAAGCAGGATGCCAACAAAGCCGCCCTTGCGGATTGGCTTGCTGCCCACCCGCTGACGTGGACGGATGGCAAAGTGTACGGCGTGACTGAGCAAGACCAAACCGAAATGGCGATCAACCTTGCGCAGTACCAGCTGGCGGCCGCCGCCGGGCAGCCCGCTGTGCTCGAGTGGCACGCACAAAAACAGCAGTGCCACACCTTCACGATCGACGAATATACGGCATTGTCGCTGGCCATCGCCGCGTATGTTTATCCATACAGGCGATATCAGGAACAGGTCAAGGCCGCGATCTACGCGGTGCAGGGCAAGGAGGAATTGGATGCAATCGAAATCGACTACGGCAGCGTCGGTGCTGCTGCATAGCGTGCTTGGCGTGATCGGCGGGCTGGTGTACATGGGCATTGAAACCCTGTGGCGCGGGTACACCCATTGGAGCATGGGCGTTTTGGGTGGGTTGTGCTTTGCCCTCATTGGCCTGCTGGACGAGTGGCAGGATCACCCGCCGCTGTGGCTGCAAATGCTGGAGGGCGCGATGATCGTGACCGTGCTTGAGCTGCTGGTGGGGTTGGTGGTCAATCGGTGGCTGGGCTGGAATGTGTGGGACTATTCCGACATGCCCTTTAACCTCTGGGGGCAGGTGTGTTTGCAGTTCGCGGTCGCGTGGTTTTTCCTCAGTGCGGCAGCGGTGTGGCTCGAGAATGCCCTGCACCGGTTGGCATCATGGCTCGCGCACCGGCGGGGGAGGTGATCTTTTGCCGGGTTGACCAAAGGATGTAAAAAAGCGCCCCGAAGGGGCGCGGAAGTGAGAAAGGAGATACAAAAATGGATCGAGTAACCGAAATCAAGGCCGCCTGCGCGGCGGCAGTGGCTGTGCTGACCGCCCTTTGGGGTTGGTTTGGCTGGGTGGTTTTGCTGTTTGTCGCCTGCATGGTGGCAGATTATGTGACGGGTACGATGGCTGCGATGTACACGGGTAGCTGGTCGGGTGAGGCAGCGCGCAAAGGAATTTTACATAAGCTGGGCTGTATTGTCGTGGTGGCGGTGGCCGGAGCGGCTGACCTTCTGCTTGGCATGATGATTACACATTTGCCCGGCATCGTACTGCCGTTTGATTACACTGTGCTGATCTGTCCCGTGGTGGTCGTATGGTACATCCTGACTGAGCTTGGCAGCATCATCGAAAACGCGGTGACGCTCGGCGCGCCGTGCCCCAAGTGGCTCGCGGGCGTGGTAGACGCGGCAAAAGATGCGGTGGAAGAGACTGGCGGCAAAATCCTGCCGCAGTCGGAGGAGGATGAGGAACCATGAGCAGCATTCGTTGTGATATTTATGACCCCAAGGAGTACGACATCTGGTTTGCGGCTGCGCCTTACGGTGCGGCCAGCAAGCCCGCCAAAACGCTCAAACAGTGGGCGGCAGAGGAGCAGGCTGATGTGGTGTACAACCTCTGCCTGTTCAATATGACCGGCTCGGGCAGCGACAAATACGGTGTCATTAAGGGTCGCACCTTGCAGTACCTCAAAGCCAAGAACGTGGACTGCGGCTACGGCGGCACGGCGGAGCATCTGACCGTCAGCGCGGGCAACGTGGTCGCGGGCGTCAAAGTTGCAGTGCGCGACGGCGTGGTGCTGTCCGGACTGGACAAGTCCACTTACCGCAGCCGCAACATGATCGGCATGCTTGCGGACGGTCGCATCATCGTCGTGCAGTCCTCGGACGGCTGCACCGAGGAGCAGGTGGCGCGCTATGCCGCCGGGCGGTACACGATCGAACTCCTGCTGGTGCAGGACGCGGGCGGCAGCACCGGCATGTACCGCGTGAGCGACGGCTATCTGTTCGCCCCGGAGAAAGAGGGCACGGACGGCAGGCCGGTGTGCAGCGTAGTATGTATGAGAAAGAGGAACAAGGAGGATAAACCTATGGGCAAGAAAAAGGTGTTTATCGGCGTGGGTCACGGCGGCAGCGATCCCGGCGCGGTCGGTTATCTGGTCGAGAAGGACGTCAATCTCACGATGGCGACCGCGTGCCGTGATTTCCTGACGGCTTACGGCGTGGATGTGAAAATGTCCCGCACCAAGGACGAGGACGACACGGTCAGCCAGGAGGTCGCGGAGTGCAACGCCTACGCGCCCGATCTGGCGGTGGATATTCACAACAACAGTGGTGGTGGCGACGGCTTCGAGGTGTTCCACACGATTCACGGTGGCACGGGCAAGACGCTCGCGCAGAACATTGAGAAGCACGTCAAGGCCATGGGTCAGAACAGCCGCGGCGTCAAGACGAGACAGGGAAGCAACGGCGATTACTATGCGTTCATCCGTGAGACGGTCGCACCGGCAGTCATCTGCGAGGGCGTGTTTGTGGACACTAAGGCCGACGCCGCGCAGGCGGACACGCTGGTTGAGCAGCAGGCGTTCGGCATCGCGTATGCAAAGGGTATTCTGGATACCCTTGGCCTGCCCTATGATGAGCCGGAGGAAAAGCCGGACGATGAATTTGAGACCGACGAAGAAGTGCAGGCGGCGATCACCAAGGTGCAGCGCACGGCTGGCCTTGCCGCGGAAACCATGCAGTACCTGCTGGCGTATGAGTACGGCACGGAACTGGTGGTGAAGCTAGCGAACGCAATGAAATAACGGTGTTCAATTTGGACACGGGGAAGCCCCGGCCTTTCGGCCGGGGCTTTTGCAATAATTTGCATTATTATGTAGAATGTGGTACGATAGCCAAAAGAACGAGAGTTAAAGCGAGGGAATCGACATGACTGCCAAGACGATGCAGGAGCAGCGCTTTATAGATCATGTGTATGATGGCTATCACGCTGGAGAACGCTATTGCTTTATATTGGGTGCTGGCGCATCTCGATCCTCTGGTATTCGGACCGGTGAAGAGCTCATGCGGGAATGGCATACCTTTTTGCTGGAAAGAGGAGAAGACTATATCCACGAAAGTGCAGAAGATGCGGGACTCGAAAAAAAGGAATATGTACATTTGCTGCGTCCGGATGCAAAGCTGAGCAATACGGATTATTTTACTTTGTTTGATTTGCGTTTTGCTGGTCAAGCATCGGCTGCCTATAATGCGCTTGAGCAATCGATGGATGGGAAACAGCCGGGATTTGGGTATTATCCGCTTTCTATGTTGCTGACCAAGACAGAAAATAAGTTAGTGATCACCACTAACTTTGATTCGTTGACTGAAGACGCGATTTTTATCTATACGCATAAGCATCCTCTGGTCGTTGGACATGAGAGCTTGGCCGGTTTCATGGGGAACAATGTCCGTCGTCCGGTGATTGCAAAAGTGCATCGTGATTTGTTCTTTAGTCCAATGAACCGGAAGAAGGATATGGAAGCATTGGCAGAAGGCTGGAAAGAACCATTGGAGAATGCATTGCGGCGGTATATTCCGATTGTAATTGGATATGCAGGCGGCGACCGCACATTGATGTCACTGCTCCATCAGCTGAAATTAAAGAAAATCTATTGGTGTTATGTGGGGCAGAAGCCTAACGACGACATTTCCGGTTTGGTAGAGAAAAATCAGGGATATCTTGTAAAAATTCTTGGGTTTGATGAGATCATGTTCCAATTGGCGGAACGGTTTGCGCAGGAAATTGCGTTTGGCGATCCACGGGAAGATATTATAGATCAGGCAGAACAGCGTTGCAAAAACTATCAGGAAAGTTTTGAACGGATTAAAAAGGTCTATGAAGATAAAAAACTGGATAAAGGAAATGATGAAACGGTTGCTATGGGGCAAGCACTTGATCAATATGAAGCCAGACAGGATGAAGAGACCATCAGTAAAGAATTAAAAGAGAAAATAAAAGATGCGAAAGCAAGAGTGCGAAAGGGGCAATATCAGGAAGCGATTGAGGCGTACAGCAAACTGATGGAAGAACATCCTGATTTGCCTATGCTATATGAGTTGCGCAGTCTTGTGTACTACAAATTTGGCCAATACGAGAATGATTGGCGGGATATGTCGCGGGCAATCGAATTGGTACCAGACAATGCAGAGTATTATTATAGTCGCAGCATAACGCTGCACAAGATGAAGCGGTATGAAGAAGCGCTGGCGGATGCGACTAAGGCGATCGAGCTGGAGCCGGACAATGCAGAGGCAGAGTATTATCGAAACCGTGGTATGACGTTGCATGGGATGGGGCGATATGAAGAAGCATTGGCAGATGCGACAAAGGCAATCGAGCTAGCACCGGACAATGCAGAGTGCTATCAAAGTCGCAGTGTGACGCTGCACGCAATGAAGCGGTATGAAGAAGCTCTAGCGGATGCGACAAAGGCAATCGAGCTGGAACCGGACAATGCAGAGTGCTATCAAATTCGCAGTGTGACGCTGCATGCGATGAAGCGGTATGAAGAAGCACTGGCAGATGAGAACAAAGTGATCGAGCTGGAGCCGGACAATGCAGAGTATTATCGAAGCCGTGGCGTGACGCTGCACGAGATGAAGCGGTATAAAGAAGCACTGGCAGATGAGACAAAGGCAATCGAACTGGAACCGGACAATGCAGGGTGTTATCAAAGTCGCAGTGTGACGCTATACGCGATGGAGCGGTATGAAGAAGCACTGGCAGATGCGACAAAGGCAATTGAACTGGAACCGGATAATGCACAATATTATGACAGCCGTAGTACGGTGCTGCAAGGGATGAGGCAGTATGAAGAAGCGCTAGCGGATGAGACCAAGGCAATCAAGCTGGTACCAGACAATGCAGAGTATTATTATAGTCGCAGCATAACGCTGCACAAGATGAAGCAGTATGAAGAAGCGTTGACAGATGCGACCAAGGCAATCGAGTTGGCACCGGACAATGCAGAATACTATTGGAGTCGCGGTGTGACACTGGACGAGATGAGTAGGTATGAAGAAGCACTGGCAGATGAGACAAAGGCAATTGAACTGGAACCGGACAATGCAGAGTGCTATCAAATTCGCAGTGTGACGCTATACGCGATGGAGCGGTATGCAGAAGCACTGGCAGATGAGACCAAGGCAATTGAACTGGAGCCGGACAATGCAGAGTATTATCGAAGCCGCGGCATGACGCTGCACAAGATGAAGCAGTATGAAGAAGCGCTAGTGGATGAGACCAAGGCAATCAAGCTGGCACCGGACAATGCTCGATATTATGACAGACGTAGTACAGTGTTGCACGAGATGAAGCAGTATGAAGAAGCACTGGTGGATGCGACCAAGGCAATCGAGCTGGCACCGGACAATGCAGAGTATTATCGAAGCCGCGGCGTGACGCTGCACGAGATGATGAGGTATGAAGAAGCGTTGGCGGATAAGACCAAAGCGATTGAGCTGGAACCGAACAATGCAAGGTACTACTATGACCG
>CALWUJ010000012.1 GCA_944384725.1 uncultured Agathobaculum sp.
GGAAGTTTAGCTCAGCTGGGAGAGCATCTGCCTTACAAGCAGAGGGTCAGCGGTTCGAGCCCGTTAACTTCCACCAAAAAACGGCATCTGCAAAAGCAGATGCCGTTTTTTTATATCTTTATCCATATTATATCTTTATTCATATGCTTAAAGAGTATAAAAATGCATATGGCATAAGTATTTGCTATTTGAGGGGCGACGGCTTACAATAAAAGAAAAACAAGGAGAAGGAGCGAGCAAATGAATATCGCAGACCGGAAAGAAATTGAAAAAGGCTTGGATGATCCGGAGGCAATGCGGGAAGCATCGCAGCGGGCGCTGCGGCTGACGATGGAGCTGAACAGCAGATATTTTGAACCGGAGGAAGTCCGCCGCCGTTTTTTTGAACTGATTTGCCAGCCGGAGGATGAAACCTTCTGCCTGTTCCCGCCGTTTCACACGGATTACGGCAAGAATATCAAGGTGGGCAAAAATGTGTTTATCAACACCGGCTGCCATTTTCAGGATCAAGGCGGAATCGAGATCGGGGACGGTGCGCTCATCGGGCACAATGTCGTATTGGCGACACTGAACCATGATGAGGACCCGGCGCTGCGGCATATCCTGCATCCCGCGCCGATCGTGATCGGGAAGAACGTCTGGATTGGCGCCAATGTCACCATTGTTTCCGGCGTGACCGTAGGAGATGGCGCAATCGTTGCTGCGGGCGCGGTGGTCACAAAGGATGTGCCGCCAAATACCGTGGTGGGCGGCGTACCGGCCAAGGTGATTCGAGAAGTACGTCGGCAGGTATAAGCACACTGGAGCATAAATCCCGGACCGTATGGGATACGGTTCGGGATTTTTTTGCGAAACGCCATGCATAGCCAAGGATGAATGCAATATCGTGCGGGCAGGTATGATTGGAGGAAAATTTGGAAAGGCTGAAAGGGTGACGAAATCATTGCCCGGCTGCGGCTCGGGTAAGGAATAAAAGAGAGAAAGGACAGGAGGAACGTCTGCACGATGAAAACCATTCCAAAAGTGCTTACGCTTGCGCTGGCAGCCGTGATGTCGGCTTCTGTGCTGACCGGCTGCGGACAGGCTTCGGATAACCGCACGATCATTCGAATTGGACATAACCAGTCCACCAATCATCCCACGCATATCGCACTGGTGGCTTTTGAGGAGTTTATCGAAAGCAAGCTGGGCGACCAGTATAACGTCGAGGTATTCCCGAGCGAGCTGCTCGGCTCTCAGAATGAAATGGTGCAGCTGACGCAGACCGGTGCGATCAACTTCTGTGTTGCGTCCAATTCGCTGCTGGAAACCTTCAGCACAAATTATACCCTGTTCAACCTGCCGTACCTGTTCGCGAGCGCCGAGGCGTATCATGCTTCGATGGATGACGAATCCATCACCGGCACGATCTTCGAATCCACCAAGGATGCAGGCTTTGAGGCGGTGACATGGCTGGATGCCGGTACCCGCAACTTCTACACAGTCAATACCCCGATCGAAATGCCTGCCGACCTCAAGGGTCTCAAAATCCGTGTACAGCAGTCCCCGACCAATGTCCAGATGATGAACCTGCTGGGTGGTTCGGCAACGCCGATGGGTTTTGGCGACGTATATACCGCGTTACAGTCCAAGATCATCGACGGCGCGGAGAATAACGAGCTGGCGCTGACCGATAACGGACACGGTGACGTGTGCAAGTATTATTCCTACGACATGCACCAGATGATTCCGGACATTCTGATCGGCAATATCGCCTTTCTCGACGGACTGAGCGAGGAGGAGCGCGCGATTTTCGAAGAGGGCTTCGATCTGGTGAACGAAGTGCAGCGCGAGGAATGGACCGACGCAGTTGCCAAAGCCAAGGAGCGCGCGGCGAACGAGCAGGGCGTACAGTTCCTGTATCCCGACACCAAGCCCTTTCAACAGGCATGTGCGCCGATGCACGCGGATATGCTCGCCCAGTACCCGGATCTGCAGCCGATCTATGACGCGATTCAGGCATATAACGAGCAGTATCCGTCGACCGAGTCCTGAGGAGGTGCCTGACACATGAAATCGTTGAGAAACGTTTTGAACAAGCTGCTGCATGTGCTTGCAGGTGTGAGCTTCATTGCCATGGTTGCGCTGACCTGCTGGCAGGTATTCACCCGTTATGTATTACAGAACCCCTCCTCGTGGTCGGAGGAATTGGTTTCCTACCTGTTTGCGTGGGCGAGCCTGCTGGGCGCGTCGCTGGTCACCGGTGAGCGCGGCCATATGAACATCCCGATCCTTGTGGAGAAGCTGAGCCTGCCGATGCAGAAGGCGTTGGGTATCCTCGGTGAGCTGGTTGCCTTTGCGTTTTCGCTGATTATTTTGGTGTACGGCGGCGTGCAGATCACACAGCTGGCCATGGGTCAGATGACCTCGTCGCTGGGCGTCGCGGTGGGCGTGTTCTATGTTGTCATGCCGCTGTGCGGTGTGCTCAACATGATCTATACGGTGCTGAACATCGCGGATATCTGCAAGGGCGGCGGCGCGGATGCAGCAAAAGAGGGGGTGTAACAGATGGCAATACAATCATTGCTGATTATCATTGCTGTGCTTGCCATTTTGCTGGTCATCGGCGTGCCGATCTCGTATTCCATCGGTATTTCCTCTCTGATTGCGATTTTGCAGACCGTGCCGCTGGATGTTTCGGTTATTACGGGCGCGCAGCGCATCTTTGCCGGCATGAGTAAATTCAGCCTGACTGCGATCCCGTTCTTCATTCTGGCGGGCAACCTGATGAATCAGGGTGGTATTGCAAAGCGTCTGGTTGACTTCGTTATGGCGATTTTGGGCAAGCTGCCCGGCGCACTGCTGGTGACCAACATTGGCGCAAACGCGCTGTTCGGTGCGATCTCCGGTTCGGCCTCCGCTGCGGCTGCGGCAGTCGGCAGCATGGTCGAAAAGGGCGAAGAGGAGCAGGGCTATGACAAGGCGCTGTGCGCAGCCACCAACGGCGCATCCGCTCCGTCCGGTCTACTGATTCCTCCGTCCAATGCGCTTATCACCTACTCGCTTGCCGCGGGCGGCACTTCGGTTGCGGCGCTGTTCATGGCGGGCTATATCCCCGGCATCATCTGGGCGCTGTGCTGCATAATCGTTGCGGTCATCATCGCGCTTAGAAAGGGGTATAAGGGTATCTCCGGAAAGTTTGACTGGAAAAACCTTGGCGTGTGCACGCTGGGGGCGATCCCGTCCCTGTCTCTGATCGTGGTTGTCATTGGCGGCATCATCGGCGGTATCTTCACCGCGACGGAAGGCTCAGCCATTGCGGTTGTATACGCGCTGATCCTTGGCATCTGCTACCGCAATATCTCGCTCCAGTCGTTCTGGAACATCGTGGTAGAGAGCGCCAAGATGAGCGGCATGGTCGTATTCCTGATTGGTGTATCCAACATCCTCGGTTGGGTGATGGCCTTCACCCAGATCCCGCAGGCGATTTCGGATGCGCTGCTCGGTCTGACCCGGAACCCGATCATCATTCTGCTGATTATGAATGTTATCCTGCTGATTGCGGGCACATTCATGGACGTTACCCCCGCCATCCTGATTTTTACGCCCTTGTTCCTGCCGGTCGTCAAGACTTTCGGCATGGACCCGGTGCAGTTCGGACTGATTCTGGTTTACAACCTGTGCATCGGCAACATCACCCCGCCGGTCGGCAACACGTTGTTTGTTGCCATCAAGGTCGGTCGGTCGAGTCTGTCAAAGGTCATGCCGTATATGCTGTGGTATTATATGGCGATCCTGCTCGGTCTGCTGCTGGTCACCTATGTGCCGGTGGTGAGCCTGGGCCTGCCGATGGCAGCCGGACTGCTTTGAGGTTGAAGCAGAAAAAACGACCTGACAGAGGTTTCACTCTGTCAGGTCGTTTGGTTTTAAGAGTTCCAGATCGCAGCCCACTCGTCTGCATCCTCCAGCAGCGAGGTTTTGGCGTTTTGCAGCGCTTCGGCAACGACATGATCCCGGATACCGGCCCATGCAGCAAACGTACAGACCAATCCGAGCAGGGACAGGACGCCAAACAGCAAAAATGGAATGGAGAGCGGGAAGTAGAGCAGTGCATAATACGCAATCAAACCGCAGACAAGCACTGCAGCTGCCGCGTGCTTGGCGCACATCAGAGACAGGGAAAACGCATTCCGCAGGATATGGCGCAAGGGCAGGTCGGTGATGACCAGCAGGGGATAGACGTAAATCCATGCCATGCCGAACAGGAACAGCACAATGACCGTTGCGGGCAGCAGCAGATAGGTGAAAATCGGCGGCAGGAAAAACAGCACAGCGGTCAGCAGTCCGAGCAGCAGCACCAGAATCAGCAGGCCGATCAATCCCAGCACGGTGGCCTGACGGAATTCGCGCTTGAATACCGACCAGAACCGATGTACCAGCATGCGCGGTCGGTCGCGCACCATATCGCACAGCTCGGCAGTGAATGCCGCTGTTGCGGCCGGAATCGTGATGACCGGCAGACAGAACACGACATACAGCATATTCAGCAGGATGAGGTTCCAGAATTCGATCCAAATAATTTGGAAAAAGCGCAGAATTCCTTTTTGGAGCGGGCGTGGACCCTCTTCTTTGTGCGCGCGGTTGTATAATACGTCAAACAGCTTCATAAACATGCTCCTCTGCTCTGAAACAACAAACCGCAGGCGGTTGCCTGCGGTTTGTAAAACATGCGGTTAGTGGCAGATTGCCTGCTCGGTCTGCTTATCGAACAAATGGATCTTGTCCATGTTGATCGCAAACTCCGCGGTTTCCCCGTGCTTTTGCGCAAACCGCTCGGGAGAACGGCACATCAGGCGGGTGCCCTTGCAATCCATATATACATAGGTTTCCGCACCCATCAGCTCAACCAGATCGACGGTTGCTGTGATTGCGGCATCTTTGTGTTCTGCGATGTAGTGGGATTCGTTGTGCAAATCCTCCGGACGGATGCCGAATACCAGTTCCTTGCCGACATACGGCCCGAACAGTTCCTTTCCGCCCTTATCCTTGGGAATAGCAATGCTGTATCCGAGGAAATCCAGATAGAAATCGTCGCCCTTCTGCGAGATGGTGGCGTCGATGAAGTTCATCTGGGGGGAACCGATGAAGCCCGCAACAAAAATATTGCACGGAAAATCATACAGATACTGCGGCGTATCCACTTGCTGGATAAAGCCGTCTTTCATAACCACGATGCGGTCGCCCATGGTCATCGCTTCGGTCTGGTCATGCGTTACATATACGAACGTAGTCCCCAGCTTCTGATGCAGTTTGGAAATAACGGTACGCATCTGCGTGCGCAGCTTGGCATCCAGATTGGAGAGCGGCTCGTCGAGCAGGAAAACCGAAGGGTTGCGCACCATTGCACGTCCCAGTGCAACGCGCTGCCGCTGGCCGCCGGACAATGCCTTGGGCTTGCGGTTGAGGTATTCGGTCAGATTCAGTGCTTCCGCCGCAGCGCGCACAGCGCGATCGATCTCGTCCTTGGGCACTTTGCGCAGGGACAAGCCAAACGCCATGTTGTCGTACACCGTCATGTGCGGATAAAGCGCATAGTTTTGGAATACCATCGCGATATCGCGATCCTTCGGGGCAACGTCGTTCATCAGCTTGTCACCGATGTACAGTTCACCTTCCGAAATTTCTTCCAAACCTGCAATCATGCGAAGCGTTGTGGATTTACCACAGCCGGACGGGCCGACCAAAATTACAAATTCCTTGTCTTTGATCTCGAGATTGCATTCATGGACGGCGACCACATTGCCGGGATACACCTTTTTAATGTCTTTTAAGACAATACCGGCCATAATGAAGAGCCTCCTTTGTTCAGCCAAATAATCAGAATGAACGCGGGAGAAAGAATGAGCACGTTTTCTTCAACTTGTATGTTAGTATACCATGGCGGTGCGGCGGACTCAACAGCAAAAAAAGACAAAATATGAAAAAATTTTTTGATCATTTTCCACAAGATAAATCGGTATTCTAACATACTTGTATTTAAAATTTGACAGGCAGAATGCATTATGATAACATTTATGTATCATTATGGTAATATTTGTGATAAAAGTGTCATGAATTTTTTGACATAATAAGGTGGGTAAACGATGGAAAATACAAAAAAACGTCGTGAATTTATAAAAGACAGAATTTATGAGGATGTACGGCACGATATCATTACTTTTCACTATCAGCCGGGGGAAAAGCTGAGTGAATACAGTCTTGCGGAAAAATTTGGCGTATCGCGCTCTCCGATTCGTTCGGTTCTGCAAAAGCTGGAATCCGAAAGTCTGGTTGTGATTGATCCCCAGCGCGGAACCTTTGTGACCAAACTGGATTTTGATTATATTCGTGATATCATTTACTTGCGTTGGTGTGTGGAAAGCACCCTGATGTGCCAGATCGCAGAGCAGCAGCCCGAAGCATTGCTGCTTGCGTTGCGGGAATGTCTGGAAAAGCAGAAAACTTTGCTGACCGGTCATGACATTGACCCGGAGGAATTTACAGCGTTGGACAATGCGTTTCATGAAGCCATCTATACAGGGAACCACCGCGAAAACCTGTGGGATGTGATCCAAGAGGTCAACACCAGTTATCTGCGTTTCCGCATGCTGGATTTGGTGCAGGGCAATTCGCATCGTCAGATCTATCAGGATCACTGTAAACTGATGCAGTACATGGAAAATAAGGATACTCAGAATCTGCGGGCGCTGCTGCATCAGCATCTGAACGGCAATTTGCAGACCAATGAGGGGATCAAGCGAGAATACAAAGAATATTTTACAGCCTGACCTTGATTTTTAATAATAAGGCATTCTATGGCTCGAACGGCGCATCTGAACAGATGCGCCGTTTATTTTGCACAAAAGAAAATGGAGAATTTATGCAAAACATAAAAGATGCACAAAAACTATTGACATACTAACATACAAGTTGTAAAAATATAGGTGTGAAGAACGCGGAGAAGAATCCTGAACATTGAGCACGTTCGGCAACTTTGTACGCATGAAACACATACTGGAAAAGAAAGAAAAAAGAAAAGGAGAAGGAAAATAGTATGAAAAAGAGACTATTGGCTGCTCTTCTTGCAGCTGCGATGGCAGCAAGCCTGACCGCATGCGGCGGCTCCACTGACAGCAACGCTTCTGATAGCGAGGGCTTTAAGATTTTGATTTCTGACGATACTTCGGAAGGCGGCGCAATGGCGGATGCTGCTAAGCGCTACACCGAAGAGACCGGCATTCCGGTTGAAATCGTTGAGGTTCCGAAGGATGACCGTGACACCAAGCTGGCCAACATGATCCAGGGCAAGGACGCACCGGCGCTGATCCGTACCGATATCTATGGCGCTTATGAGAACCAGCTGATGGATCTGTCCGATGTCATTTCCATCGACGAGTTCCCGGAATCCCTGCATGAGAAAATCCAGAACGAGGACGGCGAGTTGATCGCACTGCCGATCGACGTTACCGTTACCGGTATGATCTATAACAAGACTGCATTTGATGCAGCAGGCGTTTCCGTTCCGCAGAGCGAGGACGAGATCTGGACCTGGGACGAGTTCACCCAGGCGGTTCAGAAGGTTGTCGCGAACTCCGACTGCCAGTACGGCCTTGCGTTTGATAAGACCCAGCGCCGTTATCAGGTTCTGATGTATCAGTTCGGTGCTTCGGTTGTCAACAACGACGGCTCCGCAGTAGTAGCAAACTCTCCCGAGTCGGTTGAGGCACTCGAGTACTTCATCAAGCTGCATGAGGACGGCGTAATGCCCAAGTCCGTATTCCTCGGCACCGAGGACCCGTCCGCACTGTTCAAGTCCGGCCAGCTGGCAACCGTTATCCAGGGCTCCTGGAAGATCTCCGACTATTCGGAAAACATCAGCGACTTTGAGTGGGGCGTAACCTACATGCCGATCGGCACCCAGCGTGCAAACCGTCTGGGCGGCAACTTCTTCTGCGCGATCAAGGATTCCGGTAAGGAAGAGCAGGCTAAGGAGTTCCTCAAGTGGTTCTATGATTACGACAACTTCAAGGTATACTGCGAGAAGGGTAACTACATGTCCGGCCTGAACAACGTAACGCCGGATTACTCCGTACATCCGGAAATGTACGAAATCTTTGAGCAGGAGCTGGCAGCTTCGGGCGATGCCGGCGCGGGCGATAACGCTTGGGATTACGCAGACGTAGTCGGCAACCTGCTGCTCGATGACGTATGCGCTGCTCTGAACGGCGATATGACCGCACAGGAAGCGATGGATTCGTTCGCACAGGAAGTTTCCAACGAAATGGGCATTCCGCTCGCTTCTTAAGCAATCTGCAAAATAAAAATGATGTGTCGGCTGCCGTCAGATGCCGTTCTGCGGCAGCCGCCCTATCCATAGGAAAGCAGGTGAATTTTGTTGGAGCCCACAAAAACCGTTAAACTGAAAAAAGCCTCCAAGCTCGGTGCGGAGCAGCGCAGAACCGGCTATCTGTTTATTCTGCCAAACTGCATTATTTTTGTGCTGTTCTTCATTATTCCCGCCGTATTGGGCTTCTACTATTCGCTGACCGAATATAACGGCTTTGGTTCGCCGGAATTTATCGGCTTTGCCAATTATGCCAAGCTGTTCAGCGATACATCGTTCTACAAGATCCTCTGGCATACGTTTTTGTATGTTTTGTTGACGGTACCGACCGTTTTCGTTGCTGCCCTGGCCATTGCAATGGGCTTGACCCGTGTCTGGATTCGCGGCCGCGACTTTATGCGTATTTCGGTTTTCTGGCCGACCATGATCTCAACCGTTATCGTCGGTTTGATCTGGCGCTGGATCTTCGGTGAAAACAGCGGTATTGTCAACTATCTGCTCTCGCTGCTCAAGGGCAGCGGCCTGCCGTGGCTGACCGACAGCACGCTTGCGATGGTGACGCTTGTCATTGCAACCGTTTGGAGCAAGGCAGGTTACTTCATGATTATCTTTGTCGGCGCGATCGAAGCGATTCCGACCAGCTATTACGAAGCGGCTTATCTGGACGGCGCAAAGCCGTGGCAGGTATTCCGCCGCATCACGTTCCCGCTGCTCAAGCCGACCAACTTCATGGTCATTCTGCTGTGCATGATCAACTCGTTCAAGGAATATCCGATGATCCTGTCCTTGACGGGCGGCGGTCCGGCCGATGCGACGACCAACATCGTGCAGTATATCTACAAGACCGGCTTTGAGCGTTCGGATATCGGTTATGCATCCGCCGCTTCTATGGTCATGTTTGTCATTCTGGTTCTCATTGCGATCCTCCAGTTCAAACTGCAGAAGGGAGGGTCTAACGAATGACACCCAAAAAGACGACCAAGGGAATGGTCGCAGGCAACGTCATCATGTGGGTGGTTGCGCTGCTGTTCCTGTTCCCGGCGGTGTGGATTGTGCTGTGTTCGTTTAAGCCCGGCAATGAATTGTTCTCCATTCCGCCCACGCTGTTCCCGAAGAACCCTTCGTTTTCTTCGTATCTGACCACGTGGCAGCAGAATAACTTTCTGCACTATTTTGTCAACTCGATGATCGTTGCGGTGGCTTCCACGCTCATCACGCTGCTCATCAACACCATGGCGGGCTTTGCATTTGCAAAATACCGTTTCAAGGGTCGGGATTTCATCTTTATGGCGTTGCTGACGACCATGATGCTTCCCACCGAGGTTATCATGCGTCCGACCTTTACGGTGGTCAGCACGCTCGGCCTGTATAACACGCTTTGGGGCGTGATTATTCCGCCGATCGCAACGCCGACGGGTATTTTCCTGATGCGCCAGTATTTTATGGGCGTGCCGGATTCCCTGCTGGAGTCCGCCCGTATCGACGGCGCAGGCGAGGTGCGTATTTTCGCAACGATGATGGTTCCGCTGGCCAAGCCGGTCATTTCCACGCTGACGATTCTGTCGTTCATGTGGCGTTGGAACGACTATGTGTGGCCGATGCTGGTTATTAGTGACCAGAGCAAGTATACGATGCAGCTGGCGATCGCCAACCTGGTCGGTGAGTTGTCCATTGACTGGAACACGCTGCTGTGTGCATCCGTTATTTCGATGGTTCCGATGCTCATTGTGTTTGCTTTATTCCAAAAGCAGATTATTGCAAGCGTTATGACATCCGGACTGAAGGAAGGCTGACGTTCTCTCTCCTTGGGAAGCCGCCGCATGTGCGGCGGCTTCTTTTACTGAATAAACGGGTTTGCAGTGAAATATCAATCAATCGCTCCAACATGTTTTGAAAAGAGGGAAAACATGCAATACTATGTAAAAGACTTCGGCGCGAAAGCCGACGGTGTGACCAATGATGCGGCAGCCATTCAGGCAGCCATCGACGCCTGCTCTGCTGCGGGCGGCGGCTGCGTTGTGCTTGAAAACGGGCGCACCTATTATTCCAGTTCGATCATTCTCAAGCCCGGCGTTGACCTGCATCTGGAGCGCGGGAGCGTGCTCAAGGCGCACAGCGATCTGGAAACCTATTTCCATCCGAACGGCGGCGAAAAGGATGACGGCGTTGGACGTGTCGGCACGCCGGTCACCCTCAAACCGTCCTTTGCGTTCATTTATGCCAAGGACGCTGACAACATTGCCATTTCGGGCGCAGGCGTGATCGACGGCAACGCATATGCATTTGTCGGCCGGGTCAGCCAGTATTATGTGACGGGTGATTTTTATCCTCGCCCGACGCTGATCTATGTGGAGCATTGCAACCACATTTCGTTTACCGGTGTCACGATGCGCAATGCGCCGTTCTGGACGCTGCATCCCGCCGGCTGTGATGATGTGCTGATTTCCCAGATCCGCATTCTCAATGATCTGGATGTTGCCAATTCGGATGGCATCGACCCCGACCACTCTTCCAATGTGCGCATTCTGGGCTGTCACATCACCTGTGCGGATGACTGCATCTGTCTGAAGTCCTCGGCAGGCAACATGGAATATGGTCCGTGCCGCAACATCGTGATTGCAAACTGCACGCTGACCTCGACCTCGGCAGCCATCAAGATCGGCACCGAGGGTACGGGCGATTTTGAGAACGTCGTGGTGGATAACTGCGTCATTTCGGATTCCAACCGCGGCCTGTCCATCCAGATCCGCGACGGCGGCAATGTGAAGAACGTATCGTTCTCCAACATCATCATCGGTACACGCCGTTTTGCGGATTGCTGGTGGGGCTGCGCTGAGCCGATCACGATCACGACCCACAATCGTGATGACGATACGCTTTCCGGCCATATTTCCGGTATCCGTTTCCGCAATATCACTTGCGACAGTGAAAACGGTGTGCTGCTTTCCGGTCGGGACGGCAACCATATCGAAGATGTGCTGTTTGATAATGTGCAGGTCACAGTGCGCGCCAAGAGCAAGTGGGAGCGCGGCATGTATGACCTGCGTCCGGGTATCCGACAGACAATCGAGCGTATTCCGAGCGCGGGCTTCTATATGCGCCGTGCGGACGATGTGACGCTGCGCAACTGCCGTGTGCGTTTCGAGGGCGCTCGGATGGATGAATTCGGTGAGGCTGTGCGTTGCGAGGATTGCGAGAATGTAAAACTCGAGCAGTTTGACGGCAAGGCGGCGCGTCCGGAGCTGGAGGATGTTGTTTTATAAGCTGTTGCAGAACAGCGCGAGATGTTTCGGTACATCCGTATCCGAAAGGGAGAAATGAAGATGAAAACATTTATTGGTGACGATTTTTTGCTGAAAAGCGAAGCAGCGCGCATTCTTTATCATGAGCATGCGAAGAAAATGCCGATTTTCGACTATCACTGCCATCTCAATCCGCAGGAGATTTATGAAGATGTCCGTTTTGACGATCTGGCACATGCATGGCTCGGCGGCGATCACTACAAATGGCGCGTCATGCGCGCCAACGCGGTGCCGGAGCGCTTTGTCACGGGCGATGCGCCCGGTCGTGAAAAGTTTGACCGTTATGCGGAGGTCATGCCCCGCCTGATCGGCAACCCGATCTACCATTGGTCGCATCTGGAGCTTGTCCGCTTTTTCGGCATCGACGATCTGCTCGACCCGACCACGGCGGACGCCATTTGGGATAAGGCCAACGCCAAGCTGCAAAGCCCGGCAGGTTCGTCCCGTTCTCTCATTCAGGAGAGCAACGTGCGCGCCCTCTGCACGACCGATGATCCGGTGGACGATTTGCAGTGGCACAAAAAGCTGGCGGCGGATGCGGGCTTTACCGTCAAGGTGCTGCCGACCTTCCGCCCCGAAAAGGCGCTGAATATCGTTGACCCCGGCTATCCTGCTTATCTGGAAAAGCTGGGCGCGGTGGTTAATGCAACCATCCGCACGATCGACGACCTCAAGCAGGCGTTGGCGCAGCGTGTGGCATACTTTGCCGAAGCGGGCTGCCGTCTGTCCGACCACTCGTTCGGCTCGCCGGATTTCACCGTTTGGGACGAGGCCGCAGCAGAAAACGCGATGCGCAAGGCGCTGGCAGGCGAAATGCCGACCGATCACGAGGTCGCGGCGTACCAGTCGCTGATGATGGACTTCCTCGGCGCGCAGTATGCCGACCGCGGCTGGGCGATGCAGCTGCACATGGGCGCTATCCGCAACCTGAATACCAAGCTGTACCGCGCGTTCGGCGCGGATGCGGGCGGCGACTCGATCGGGGACACCATCACCGCAGCTTCGCTGGCAGCGCTGCTCGACCGACTGGCCATGCGGGACAAGCTGCCGAAGACCATTCTGTACACGCTCAATGCGGCGGATAATGACAAGCTGATCGCCGCTGCGGGCTGTTTCCAGGATGATACCGCCGCAGGCAAGATTCAGTTCGGTTCGGCATGGTGGTTCAACGACCACTATGACGGCATGATTGCCCAGATGAAGAGCCTTGCCAACATCGGTGTTTTGAGCCGCTTTATCGGCATGCTGACCGATTCCCGTTCGTTCCTGTCCTATCCGCGCCATGAATATTTCCGCCGCATTCTGTGCAATCTGGTTGGCGGCTGGGTGGCGGACGGCATGGCGCCGGCGGATTATGACCTGCTCGGCGGCATGATCGAGGACATCTGCTTTAATAATGTTTGGAAATATATCGGTTTAGACCGATAATAAGGAGGAAACCCCCTAATGAAACTATCATTCCGTTGGTATGGCGAGTCCGACCCGGTTTCTCTGGAGTATATTTCGCAGATTCCGGGCATGCGTTCGATCGTCTCGGCTGTATATGATGTCAAGCCGGGCGAGGTATGGCCGGAGGAGAGCCTTGCCAAGATGAAAGAGCAGTGCGAGGCGCACGGTCTGGTGTTCGATGTGGTCGAATCCATTCCGGTGTCCGAGGATATCAAGCTCGGCACGGACAAGCGCGACGAGCATATCGAGGTGTACTGCGAAAACATCCGCCGCTGCGCCAAGTATGGCGTGAAGTGCGTGACCTACAACTTTATGCCGGTCTTTGACTGGACGCGTACCCAGCTGGACAAGAAGGCGCCGGACGGTTCGACCAGCCTTGTCATGTACTGGGAGCAGCTGAAGGGCCTTGACCCGCTGAAAGATGACATCAACCTGCCCGGCTGGGATGCCAGCTATACGCAGGATCAGGTGCGCGACCTGATCCGCGCTTACGGCGAACTGGGCGAGGAAGGCCTGTGGAAGAATATCGAGGTGTTCCTTAAAAAGGTCATCCCGGTTGCCGAGGAATGCGGCATCGTCATGGCGCTGCATCCGGACGATCCCCCGTATCCGATTTTCGGCCTGCCGCGTGTTATCACCAATGAGCAGAACCTTGACCGCTATTTGTCCATCGTGGATTCGCCGTCCAACACGCTGTGTCTGTGCACCGGTTCGCTGGGCTGCGCAAAGTTCAACGATATCCCGAAGATGGTGCGCAAGTATTCTGCCATGAACCGCATCGGCTTCATGCACATGCGCAACGTCAAGATCATGGACGATGGCTCCTTTGAGGAGCGCGCGCACCTGTCCACTTGCGGCAGTCTGGATATGTATGAGATCGTCAAGGCACTGGTTGAGACCGGATTTGACGGCTATGTGCGTCCTGACCACGGCCGCATGATCTGGGGCGAGACCGGCAAGCCGGGCTATGGCCTGTATGACCGCGCGCTGGGCGCTTCTTACCTCAACGGTCTGTTTGAGGCCTGTGAAAAGGCGCTGGCGAAGTAAGAGAAACGTATCACACAGTTGGAACAGAAAGGAATGATCCCTGTGAAACTTTGTCTGGAAGCGTTGCAGGACAAGGCGGCTTGGGAAGCCGTTGGCGTCAAGCTGCCGCAGTTTGATGTGCAGAAGATGCGTGCACAGACCGCCGAGACACCGGTTTGGGTGCATTTTGGCGCGGGCAACATTTTCCGCGGCTTTGTGGCGATGCTGCAGCAGCGACTGCTGAACGAAGGCGAAGCGACCTGCGGTATCATCGCGGGCGATACCTTTGACTATGACATCATCAAGAAGATCTACAAGCCGCATGATGAGCTGACCATGATGGTCGGTCTCAAGCCGGACGGCACGACCGAACGCGAGATCGTCGCGTCCATCGCAGACAGCGTTTGCGCGGACAGCACGGACGCCGCCGAGATGGAAAAGCTGCGCAAAATTTTTGTGAATCCGTCTTTGCAGATGGTCAGCTTCACGATCACCGAGAAGGGTTACGCGCTGCGCAACATTCAGGGCGAACTGATGCCGGTCGTTGTCGAGGATATGAAGACAGGCCCGTCCGGTGCGCGCCACGCGATGAGCATGGTCGCGGCGCTGATGTACGAGCGCTACAAGGCGGGCGCGTACCCGATCGCGCTGGCAAGCATGGACAACTGCTCGCACAACGGCGAAAAGCTGCGCGGCAGCGTGCTTGAGGTTGTGGAAGCGTGGAAGAACAACGGTCTGGTGGACGAGGGCTTTGTCGCCTACATGCAGGATGAGAAGCGCGTCGCGTTCCCGTGGAGCATGATCGACAAGATCACCCCGCGCCCGGCCAAGGAAGTGGAAAACGCGCTGCTGGCAGACGGCATTGAGGACATGGAGCCGATCGTCACCAGCCGCAACACCTTTATTGCGCCGTTTGTCAATGCGGAGATTCCGCAGTATCTGGTTGTGGAGGATAACTTCCCGAACGGCCGTCCTGCGCTCGAAAAGGCGGGCGTGTATATGACCGACCGCGAAACGGTTAACAAGACCGAGCGCATGAAGGTCACGACCTGCTTGAACCCGCTGCACACCGCGCTGGCGGTTTACGGCTGCCTGCTGGGTTACACCAGCATCGCGGCTGAAATGCAGGACGCCGAACTCAAGCGCCTGATTGAGCATATCGGCTATGACGAAGGCATGCCGGTGGTCACCGATCCGGGCATCATCAAGCCCGCAGACTTCATCGCGGAGGTCGTCGGTCAGCGCTTCCCGAACCCGTTCATACCGGACACCCCGCAGCGCATCGCGACCGATACCTCCCAGAAGATTCCGATCCGCTTCGGCGAGACCATCAAGAGCTATATCGCGTCCAGTGAGCTGGATGTCAAGAGCCTGACGTTTATCCCGCTGGCGATTGCGGGCTGGCTGCGTTATCTGCTCGGTGTGGACGACAAGGGTGAAGCGATGGAGGTTTCCTCCGACCCGATGCTTGAAACCCTGCAGCAGCAGCTCGCTGGCATCGAGCTGGGCAAGCCCGAGAGCGTGGGCGACAAGCTGCGTCCGATCCTGTCCAATGAGGCGGTCTTTGCCGCCGATCTGGTGGCAAATGGCCTTGCTGACAAGATCGAAACCATGTTCGGCAAGCTGATTGCCGGCCCGGGCGCGGTACGCGCCACTTTGCAGGAATACCTGCGTGATTGATTGTTAAGCTTTTCATAAAAACAAAAGAAAAATGCGTTTCCGGATTCGGAAACGCATTTTTTTATGGTGTTTGCAGTTATGCCAGATAGGGCGCCGCGATGCGGTCGATGCCCTCGGGATCGCTCTCGCGCCATGCGGCAAAGTCCATGCCCGAAGCGGCAACGGTTTTGCCAAGTTCAACCAGAAATGCGGGGATTTTGCTTTCGAGGATGGCGCCCAGTTCGCGGCCTATGGTTTCCTTGCCCTGCTGGTCGCAGCCGCCGACAAACAGCGTGAACGCGGACTGCGGCTTGCCGTCCACCAGCTTGGACGCGCCGCGGAAGCCGATCGAGCCGGTCTGGTGCGTGCCGCAGGAGGAAGCGCAGCCGGAAACATGCATCTGGGGCAGCGCGCCGTCCGGCAGGTTCGCTTCGCGCACAGCTGCAACGCAGGCCACCAGCAAGCCCTGCGAGTCGCGCATGCCGACCTGACAGGTTGCGCCGCCGATGCAGCTGACCGAGGTTTCAAACAGCGTGCGGGCGCTGTCCGCCGTTGCAGCAAGCACCTTTTCCGCTTCTGCGCCGGTCAGGTTGACGATATAGGCGGCTTCATCCGGCGCAAGGCGCAATTCCGTGTCCTGCATGTCTGCCAGCAGGTCGCTCAGCGCGCACAGCGTTTCCGGCGCGGGCTGGCCGCCGATCGGATGCCAGACGACCGTATACAGGCCAGGCTGCTTCTGTTCGAGCACGCGCGGGCCGCTGGCCGTTGTGCCGTCGCCAGTCTTGGCGATGGTCTGCGGCTCGACCGAAAGCGTGAGATCCTCGCCGGAGGCATAGACCTCGTTCAGCTTTTCGCGGAACGCCTTGGCGTAGTTTTCCGCTCCGCCCAGCGTTTCCACCATATAGCGGGTGCGCGCCTTGCCGCGGTTTTCATAGTTGCCGTAAGTGCGGAAAGTCAGCCACATAGCCTTGATATAATACAGGATCTGCGCAGGCTCGATTGCTTCACCGACCTTGACGCCAAAGCGCGGATTGTTGCCCAGACCGCCTGCGCTGTATACATCGAACTTGCCGTCCGGACGGGCGACAAAGCCGAGGTCGCGATAGGTCGCATGCGTCAGGTTGGCCGGGGAGTTGGAAAAGCCGACCTTGAGCTTGCGCGGCATTTTTTCAGCCTTGATGAAGCCCAGCAGATAATTGCTTGCGGCTTCCGCCCACGGCAGCGTATCGAAATACTCGTCCTTCTGTACACCGGAAAGCGGCGAGCACATCACGTTGCGGGGGAAGTCACCGCCGCCGCCCAAGGTCACAATGCCCGCATCGAGCGCCTGCTCCATGATGGCGTATACCGTGTCCTGATCCAGATCGTGCAGCTGGATGGTCTGGCAGGTGGTGAAGTGTGCGCGCGGCACGGTATGGGTGCGCAGCATCTGCGCAACGAACGCCAGCTTGTCGCGGGTCACGCGGCCTGCGGGCATGCGCAGACGCAGCATGCTGGCCTTGCCGCCTTTCTGGGCATAGCTGCCGTAGTAGCCGGAAAAGCCTTTGTATTCGGCGAGCTTGATCTCGCCTGCATAAAACGCCGCGGTCTTTTCACGGAAAGCGGGCAAGTCCTCTTTCCAGGTTTGGGGATTGATGGTGTTCATGAATATCCTCCTTGTGATTCTCCAAGCAAAGGCTGGCCCGTGCGACGACACGCGGCGGGAAAGCCGATCATTTAAATTTCATTATACGATATTTTACCTCTAAAGACAATTTCTACGCGCAGATTATCCGAAAAATTTGAAACAGATGGATTTGGTTGACAAACCACAGTCCGAACGATACAATGTCACATATTGCAAACAGAAGGGGGGCGCGGCATGGCACACCGCCACACACACGGGCCGCATTCGATCGACCGGCTGGCGTATCAGTCCGGTATGCGCGGCTGGAATCCGGCATTCAAAACCGTGCTGGCGGTGGGCACGCTGGTGTTCTGCCTTGCTGCCGACCGCCCTGCGGTGTCCGCGGCGGTCATTCTTGCGCTGGCAGCGCTGCAAAAGGGCAAGGGAAAGCTGACGCTGCGCGACTATTTCGGCCTGCTGCTTGTGTCGCTGGCGTTTCTGCTGCTGGGCGGCGCGGCGGTCGCGTGCGACATTTCCACCGTGCCTGCGGGTGACTGGCAGGTGCGCTTGCCGTGGTTTTATGTGTGCGCAAGTGCGGACAGCGTCCGCTTTGCCGCGTCGCTGGTGCTCAAGGCGCTCGGCGCGGTCAGCGCCATGTACCTGCTCGCGCTGACCACTACCGCCTGCGAGCTGGTGGACGTGCTGCGCCGCGCGCACTTGCCACCGCTGCTGTGCGAACTGATGTACCTCATCTACCGCTTTGTGTTTGTGCTGCTCGACATGTATGGACGTATGCGGCAGGCGGCGGGCGCGCGGCTGGGCTGGCGGGATTTCCGTACCTCGTGCCGCGCGTTCGGCGGCACGGCGGGCAATCTGTTTGTGCTGGCGCTGCGCCGGTCGCGGGTATATTCGGACGCGATGGCCGCGCGCGGGTATGACGGCGATCTGCGCTTTCTGGAGGAGGAAAAACCCGTGCGTGCGGCGCAGATCGTTGGGATGCTGTTGTTTTGGGCAGCGCTTATAGTGCTTGCCGTTTTATGAAGAGAAAGGAGGAAGAATGCATGCAGCCGATTTTACAGGTGCGGGATTTGCGGTTTTGCTATGATTCCGGCGTACCCGCGCTGGATGGCGTATCACTCGATGTGCATGCGGGCGAGCGCATTGCGGTGCTCGGCCCGAACGGGGCGGGAAAATCCACCTTTTTTCTTTGTCTGAACGGTGTGCTGGCACCGGAGAGCGGTCAAATTTTGCTGGACGGCAAGCCGGTTGATAAAAAGGCGCGCAAAACGTTGTGCGAGCGGGTCGGGATCGTGTTCCAGAACGCGGACGACCAGATCATCGCCTCCACGGTTGCCTCTGAGGTCTCTTTCGGCCCAATGAACCTGCGCCTGCCGCGAAACGAGGTCGCGCGGCGCGTCGATCACGCGCTGGAGTATATGGATTTGCAGGCGTTCCGCGCGCGCCCGCCGCACGACTTATCCGGCGGGGAGAAAAAGCGCGTATCCATCGCGGACATTCTGGCGATGGAGAGCGAGGTCATTTTGCTGGACGAACCGGCCGCGTCGCTCGATCCCGCAGGGGAGGAGCGGCTCGAGCGCGTACTCGCCCGCCTGTCGGACGAGGGGCGGACGCTTCTGATTTCCACGCACGATGTGGATTTTGCTTTCCGCTGGGCAACGCGTGCGGTGGTGTTTTTCGCAGGGCGCATTCTTGCCGACGACGCGCCGCAGACGGTGTTCGGGGATGCGGCACTGCTGCGGCAGGCGCATTTGCGCCGTCCGGTGCTGGCGGAAGTGTTTGATGTGCTGCGCGCGCAGGGCATGGCGCCGCCTGACGCGGCTTGTCCGACGACGGTTGGTGCGCTTGCGCGCCTGCTGGGGGAAAAGTAAGTATCCGCCTTGCGGAGCAATCCCCCGCATGTTATAATGAAACTGCTTCTTCCGGCATAGAATGTCGGATACCAAAAGGTGCCTGCCATTTTCTCCGGCAGGAGAATAGGGAAAGAGGTGCAAATCCTCTGCGGTCCCGCCGCTGTAAGGGAAGAGTGTGCCGCCGAATACGTCACTGAACCGAACGGTTCGGGAAGACCGGCTGCGTGCAAGGACGCCCAAGCCAGAATACCTGCCTTTTGGGATGGAAGCGCATACGGCTACGAGTGATGGCCGGTTGTGCGTCAGCCCGGCTCTCCGGCAAAGGGAGAGGTGGGCGCTTCGCGCCGGCCTGATGCGTGGGAAGCATCGGGGCACGGCGTGTTTTTGTATCCGCAGTTTTTCGCGGGAAAGGAGAAAATATGACAAAAAAACAACAAAAACTGGTTCGGCTGACCGCCTGTGCCGCGCTTTTGTGCGGTGTGGTGCCTGCGGCGGGGGCAATGCACATCATGGAGGGCTTTCTGCCCCCGGCTATGTGCATCCTGTGGGGTGTGATTGCGCTGCCGTTTCTGCTGGCGGGGTATTTCTCGCTCAAGAAAGCGGTTGCGCGCGACCGGCGCGCGGTGACGCTCATTGCGATGGCGGGCGCGTTCATCTTCGTCATTTCGTCGCTCAAGATCCCGTCGGTGACGGGTTCCTGCTCGCACATGACCGGCACGGGGCTGGGCGCGATCCTGTTCGGACCGAGTGCGGTATCCATTCTGGGCGTGATCGTTCTGCTGTTTCAGGCGATTCTGCTTGCGCATGGCGGCTTGACCACGCTGGGCGCGAACACCTTTTCCATGGCGGTTGCCGGGCCGTTTGCTGCGTTCGGGATTTACAGGCTGTGCCTGCGCTGCAAGGTGAACAAAAAGGTGTCGGTTTTTTTGGTCGCGGCGCTGGGCGACCTTGTCACCTATTGCGTCACAAGCATACAGTTGGCAGTCGCTTACCCGTCCGAGACGGGCGGCGTGTCCGGCTCGGTGCTGGAATTTCTCGGCGTATTTGCGCCGACACAGCTGCCGCTGGCGGTGCTCGAAGGCGTGCTGACCGTCATGATTATGATGGCGCTCGAAGCTTATGCGCAGCCGGAGCTGCGCGCCGTTGGATTTGAGGAGGCGGGCGCATGACGAAGAAAGATAGGGCGCTGATGGTTGCGCTTTTGCTGCTTTGCGTGGTGCTGATCGTCACACCCGTGCTGGCCTTGCGCGGCGCGGAGTTCGGCGGCTCGGACGATGCGGGCAGCGAAAAGGTCGCGGAGATCACGGGCGAGGACTATGAGCCGTGGGCAACGCCCGTATTTGAGCAGCTGCTCGGCGGAGAACTGCCGGGAGAGCTGGAAAGCCTGCTGTTCTGTGTGCAGACGGGCGTAGGCGTGGGCGTGATCGCGTTTTTCCTCGGCCGTTTTGTCGAGCGGAAAAAGCAGGAAACCGCGCGCGGGACGCAAAAGGAGCAATGAGAAAAGCGGGCAGGACGGGCTTTGGGTGCGTCCTGCCCGGTGCTGTCTGCGGGGAGGTGACCGGAATAACAATGGAGCAAGTGTCTTATCAGGGTGGACAGGCGCTGCGCCGCGGCTGGACGACCGGTTCGTGCGCGGCGGCAGCGGCGCAGGCGGCGGCAATGCTGCTGCTGACGGGCGCGGCCCCTGCTGAAATCGCCCTGCAAACCCCGGCGGGACTGACTTTCCATTTGCCGGTTGAGCAGCCGCGCTGGGAGGACGGCACGGCGGTCTGCACGGTGCGCAAGGATGCAGGCGACGACCCGGATGTGACGAACGGTGTGCGCATCTCGGCTGCGGTGCGGTGTGCGGAAAACGGCGTGGCAATTGAGGGCGGCGCGGGTGTCGGGCGCGTCACGCGTCCCGGACTTTCGGTGCCTGTGGGCGAAGCCGCTATCAATCCCGCCCCACGCGCGCAGATCACGGCGGCGGTCGAGCGGGCCGCACGCGAAGTGGACTATACGGGCGGCTTTTCGGTTGTCATTTCGGCGGAAAACGGGGAGGAACTGGCCAAACAGACCTATAACGAGCATCTGGGCGTTGTGGGCGGCATTTCCATCCTTGGCACAAGCGGCGTGGTCGAACCGATGAGCGAAAAGGCGCTTGTCGACACCATCCGGCTGGAACTCGACAGCCTGTATGCCGCGGGGCAGCGCGTCGCGTTCCTTTGTCCCGGCAACTACGGCGCGGATTTTGCGCGCGATACGCTGGGGCTGGACTTGGAACGGGCGGTCAAGTGCTCAAACTACATCGGGGAGACGCTCGACCACGCGGCGTTCCGCGGCTTCGCGGACATCCTGCTGGTCGGTCACGCAGGCAAACTGGTTAAACTCGCCGCAGGCGTGATGAACACACATTCTTCGGTTGCAGATGGGCGGCAGGAAATTTTCACTGCGCACGCGGCGCTGTGCGGCGCGGAACGCGAGACGCTGGAAGGCTTGATGGACGCGGTTTCGGTGGATGCCTGTATCGAATTGCTCGATCGCGAAGGTTTACGGGACGCGGTGATGGCGCGCATCGGCAAAGAGATTGAAAAACGTCTTGCGCTGCGGCTGCGCGGCAAAGCGCGCGTGGAGTTTATGATGTTTACAGGAAAATACGGCATTTTGGCGCAGTCGCCCGGTGCACGGGCGCTGTGCGAACGGTTAAAGGAGATAGTATGAAAAAGGGAACGCTATATGGTGTGGGCGTTGGGCCGGGCGACCCGGAACTTATGACGGCAAAGGCCATCCGCGTGATCGGGGAGAGCGACATCATTGCGGTGCCGCAGTCGGGCGCAGGCGAACAGACCGCGCTGCAAATCGCGGCGCAGTACATTGGGGACAAGCCGTTGCTGCACTGTGACATGCCCATGACGCGCGACAAGACGAAACGCGACGCATGCCACGACCGCGCGGCGGACGAGATCTGCGCGCTGCTGGATGAGGGCAAAACCGTTGCCTTGTTGACGCTCGGCGACCCGACCGTATATTCGACCTGCTGGTATGTGCTGCGGCGCGTGCAGGCGCGCGGTTACGCAACTGAAATCGTGCCGGGTGTACCGTCTTTTTGCGCGGCGGCGGCTGCGCTCGGCCGCGCGCTGTGCGAGGACGGCGAAATGCTGCACATCATCCCGGCGTCACACGGCGGGCTGGACGCGGCGCTCGATTTACCCGGCAGCCGCGTGCTGATGAAGGCGGGCAAGTCGATCTTAGAGGTGCGCGACACGCTGGCGGCGCGCGGGGAACTCGAAAACGCGGCGCTGGTTGAGCGGTGCGGCATGGAGGGCGAACGCATTGTGACCGATCTTGCCGCGCTTGACGACCCGACCGGGTATTTCTCAATTATTTTAGTCAAGGAGGGGCAGGCATGATCTATTTTGTCGGCGCAGGCTCGGGCGCGCCCGACCTGATTACCGTGCGCGGCGCAAAGCTGCTTTCGCAGGCGGACGTGATCGTGTACGCAGGCTCGCTGGTCAATCCCGCTCTGCTGGACTATAAAAAAGACGGCTGCGAAGTCTACGACAGCGCCAAAATGACGCTCGAAGAGGTTATTGCGGTCATGGCGCCCGCAGCACAGGCGGGCAAGACGGTTGTGCGCTTGCACACAGGTGACCCGTGCGTGTACGGCGCGCACCGCGAGCAGATGGACGCGCTTGACCGGTTGGGATTGGCATACGAAATCTGCCCGGGCGTTTCCTCGTTCTGCGGCGCGGCGGCGGCCCTCAAAGCCGAATACACGCTGCCGAATGTCAGCCAGACGGTTATCCTGACCCGCATGGAGGGGCGCACGCCCGTGCCGGAAAAGGAGCAGATTGAAGCTCTTGCCGCGCACGGCGCAACGATGGTGATTTTTCTGTCGGCAGGGCAGCTGGAAAAGCTGTCCGCGCGGCTGATTCAGGGCGGCTACGCGCCTGAAACGCCTGCTGCCATCGTCTATAAGGCGACTTGGCCGGATGAAAAGGTCATTCGCACGACGGTCAGCGGCCTTGCCGAAGCTGCCGCGCGCGAGGGCGTGACCAAAACCGCGCTGATTACGGTCGGCGGTTTTCTGGGCGACGAATATGAGCGGTCGAAACTCTACGACCCGACCTTTACCACGGGTTTCCGCGAGGCGAGCCGATGAAGCACGCGAAATTTGTTTCTTTTACCGCAGTCGGCGCGCAGACCGCGAAGAAAGCCGCCGCGCTTTTACCCGACTTCCTAACTGAGCGGTACGCCCGCACGGTTGACCCCTCACTTTCCGGTACGCAGCTTTCGCGCTTTGCACAGCAGGCGATGGCGGACTGCGATCTGATTGTGTTTGTCGGTGCGGCGGGTATCGCAGTGCGTGCGGTCGCGCCGTACCTCGCGGGCAAGGCGTTCGACCCGGCGGTTGTTGTGATTGATGAGGTAGGGAAGTTCGTGATTCCGATTTTGTCCGGTCATCTCGGCGGCGCAAACGCCCTTGCGCAGCGGTTGGCGGATGGATTGGGCGCGCAGGCGGTCATCACGACCGCGACCGATGGCCGTGCGGCGTTCGCGGTCGACACATGGGCAGCGGCGCATGGCTGCGTCGTGGTTGACCCGCAAAATATCAAACATGTTTCCGGTGCGCTGCTGCGCGGCGAGCAGGTTGGTTTGCGGTCGGATTTTCCGGTCGATGGCCGTCTGCCCGCACAGGTGACGCTGGACGGCACGCCGGAAAGCGGTTTCGCAATCGGGTTTGACACCAAAGCCGCGCCGTTTGCGCATACGCTGCATTTGGTGCCGCGGGTTGTGTTCCTCGGTATCGGTTGCCGCAGGGGAACGGACGTGCAGACGATCGAGCAAGCTGTGCAAGTAGCGCTGGATGCTGCGGGCGTACCGTGGGAAGCAGTGCGCGGGATGGCCAGCATTGACGTAAAACAAAACGAACCGGGATTGCTGCACTTCTGTGAGAATCACGGTTTGACACTGACCGTGTTTTCCGCGGAAACGCTGCAAAGCGTCCGTGGCGACTTTACGCCGTCGGACTTTGTCGCGCGCACGGTCGGCGTGGACAACGTGTGTGAGCGGGCGGCGGTGTGCGCCGCGGCGGGCGGGACGCTGATTTGCCGCAAGTGGGCGCAAAACGGCGTGACAGTCGCGCTCGCGAAGCAGGACTTTCGCGCGTGCTTTGAATAAGAGTTGGAGGACGAAAAACAGTGAACCTCACAATGACGGGGATTGATTTTGTACATGCGCCGATGGCGCAGCGTGAGCGAGTGTCGTTCGTGCGCGGACAGGTGCAGGCGCTGCTGCCGCAGATTGCGGAAATGCCGGGCGTTTCGGGCTGTGTTTTGCTTGCGACCTGCAACCGCACCGAACTGTATGTGCACGGAGAGGAAAATGCATCGCTCGACCCGCTGGCCATGCTGGCACGCGCGGCGGGTTTTGACGCGGCAGCGTTTCGCGGGCTGAGCGTCACCCGCTCGGGTGAGGCGTGCGTGCAGCATCTGATGGCGGTCGCGGCGGGGCTGGAATCCCAGATTTTCGGGGATGACCAGATTTTGACGCAGGTGCGTGATGCCGCCGCGCTTGCGCGGGATGCGCAGGTCATGGACAGTGTGCTCGACACGCTCTTCCGCCGCGCGGTGACAGCTGGCAAACGCGTGCGCACTGAGGTTAGGCTGACCGGCGTACCCGCGTCCGCAGCAGCGGCAGGGGTGCGGCGCGCGCAGGACTTTTTCGGCTCTCTGGAGGGGCGTCGCGCAGTCGTGATCGGCAACGGCGAGATGGGACGGCTGGCCGCCACCGCTTTGCGCGCGCAGGGCAGTGCCGTCACCGTGACGCTGCGCAGTTATCACCACGGGGAGACGATTGTCCCCGCCGGGTGTGACACATTTCCGTATGACCGGCGGTGCGAGGTGCTGGAGGGCGCGGATCTCGCAGTCAGTGCAACGACCAGCCCGCACTTTACGCTGACGGCGCAGCAGATTCGTGATTTGCATCAGCCGCCGCGCCTGCTGCTCGATCTTGCCATGCCGCGTGACATCGAGCAGGCGGCGGGCGAGGATTCGCGTGTGACGCTGTACAACCTCGACGATTTGGGTGATCTGGACGACAGCCGAAACGATGCGGCAAAACAAGCGGCGGTGCGCATTCTGGACGAGGAACAAGAGGAGTTTTATCGCTGGCATGCCTATCGGCAGGCACTGCCTGTGATTGCCGCAGTCAAGGACACCGCGCTGGCTCGTCTGCGCTTTGACCATGCTTACGGCGATTTGTATCGGGACGGCGATATGGACGGACTGCTGGAACTGGCCGTCGGCAAAACGGTCGATCTGCTGCTGGGCGGCATGAAAGATTTGGTGGATGCGGACAGGCTGGAAGCATGTCTTGCGCACATGAGAAAGGGGAGTGGCAGATGAAGCTGTATTGCATCGGCATCGGGCCGGGCGGCGCGGAGCAGATGACACTGCGCGCGGTGCGCGCGCTCGAAGCGTGCGACTGTGTGGCGGGGTACGGGCTGTACCTCGATTTGATCGAAGAACTGATCGAGGGGAAAACGCGCATCCAGACCGGCATGACACGTGAGGTCGACCGCTGCACAGCGGCGCGCGACGCGGCGAAGGAAGGCCACACGGTCGCGGTTGTCTCGTCGGGCGACGCGGGCGTGTACGGCATGGCGGGACTGCTGCTGGAGGTCTGCGCGGACGATCCGGAACTCGAAATCGAGGTCATTCCGGGTATCACAGCGGCCTGTTCGGGCGGTGCAGCGCTGGGCGCGCCGCTGACGAACGACTTTGCCTGTGTCTCGCTCTCCGACCTGCTGACCCCGTGGGAGATCATAGAGCAGCGTCTGCGTGGCGCGGCGGCGGGCGATTTCTGCATCGCAATCTATAACCCGGCAAGCAAAAAGCGCACGGGACACTTGCAGCGTGCGTGCGATATCCTGCTGGAAACGCTGCCTGCCGAGACGGTATGCGGCATGGTGCGCAACATCGGCCGCGACGGCGAAACATATACTTTGACCACGCTCGGTGCGCTGCGTGATACGCAAGTCGATATGCTGACGACTGTGTTCGTCGGCAACAGCCGCACGCGCGTGATAAATGGGCGCATGGTCACGCCGCGGGGGTATCGCGGCGTATGAAACTCGTGATTTTCTCCGGTACGAGTGAGGGACATGCGCTGTGCCGCTTTGTTTCGGCCTGCGGTGGGTGCGCGGATGTATTTGTCGCAACCGATTATGGTTCAGCGGTGATGGAGCCGATGCGCGGCATCACGGTGCATGAGGGACGGCTGGACGCGGACGCGATGGCGGCGGTGCTGGACGCGGATACCTTGCTGGTGGATGCGACCCATCCATATGCGGCCGTGGTTTCGGAAAACCTGTGCGCGGCCTGCGCACAGACCGGCGCGCAGTACGAACGCCTGCTGCGCCCCGCGCTGGACAGCGGGGACGTGGTCACCGTCCCCGATACTGCGGCGGCGGTGGAGTGGCTGAATGCCCATCCCGGTCGTGCGCTGCTGACAACCGGCAGCAAGGAGTTGGCGGTGTTTACAGCGGTCGAAGACTATCGGGCGCGGTTGGTGGTGCGTGTGCTGCCGAGCGCTTCCGTTTTGGAGCAGTGCGCGTCGCTTGGTTTTGCGAGCGCGCAGATCATTGCCATGCAGGGCCCGTTTTCGCACGAAATGAACGTCGCGCTGCTGCGGCAAACGCGCGCGGATATTCTGGTCACCAAGGACACCGGCAAAGCGGGCGGTTTTGCCGAAAAGCTGTCCGCGGCGCGCGAGGTCGGCGCGACCGTGCTGGTGATCGCCCGTCCGTGTGAGGAGGAGGGCAAAACGCTTTCTGAAATGCAGGATTTTCTTGCTGTCCGCTTTGGCTGGACTGTGACGAAAGGACAAAAAACGGCAGCCGCGCCGCGTTTTCCGCTGTTCGTGTCGCTCGTAGGGAAAAAATGCATTGTGTTTGGCGCGGGCAAGATTGCCGCGCGGCGTGTGGAGGTGCTGCGGCGCTTCGGCGCAGCGGTAACGGTGGTGGCGCCGGACACTCCGGCGGGGATTGCGGTCGATCATATTCGCGGCTATGAGAAAAGCGATCTTTCGGGGGCTTTTCTGGCAGTCACGGCAACGAATGACCGTGCGGTCAACCATCGTATCGCATTGGACTGCGAAGAAATGCATATCCCGTGCAGCGTGGCAGACTGCGCGGCGGAATCCACCTTTTTCTTTCCCGCGATATGCGAGGGCGGGGGACTCACAGCAGGTGTGGTGTCGGATGGCACGGCGCACGGCAAAACGGCGGCGGCGGCAAAGCGCATCCGCACGGTATTGGAGGAAATGACATGATTCGAGTGGGCAGCAGGGACAGCCGCCTTGCGGTCGTGCAGGCCGAAGAGGTCTGCCGCGCGCTGGGCGACTGCGAACTGATCACGATGAAAACCACGGGCGACATGGTGCTGGATAAAACGCTCGATAAGGTCGGCGGCAAGGGCTTGTTCGTCAAGGAACTGGACCGCGCGCTCGCGGAACGCCGGGTCGATTTGACTGTGCACAGTCTGAAAGACGTGCCGATGGAGCAGCCGGACGGTCTGCCGCTCGTGGCGTTCACCAAGCGCGCGGATGCGCGCGACGTGCTCGTGCTGCCGGAGGGCGGCCTTTGGGATAAAACCAAGCCGATTGGCTGCGCGTCCGCCAGACGGCGGGTGCAGCTCAAAGCGCTGTTCCCTGATATCGACGTGCAGCCCGTGCGCGGCAATGTGCAGACGCGGCTGAACAAACTCGAGAGCGGCGCATATGGCGCGCTGGTGCTGGCCGCGGCGGGATTGCATCGTCTGGGGCTGGCAGGGCGCATCAGCCGGTATTTTTCGCCGGATGAGATCATCCCCGCGGCGGGACAAGGCATTTTGGCCGTACAGGGTCGTGTAGGCGAATTCGATGACGCGGCGCATTTGGTTGACGACGCGGACGCGCGTGACTGCGCGGCAGCCGAACGGTCGTTTGTCAAGACGCTCGGCGGTGGGTGTTTTGCACCGGTCGCGGCATATGCTCAAACACAGGGCGACACGCTGTATCTGCGTGGCCTGTATGTGACGGAAGATGAGCGACATATGGCACGAGGTGTGTTGAGCGGCCGGCGAACGGAAGCTGCCGCGCTCGGACACACACTCGCGCTGCAACTGAAGCATCAAGCGGAGGGAGAACCATGATAGGAACGGTAACGCTGGTCGGTGCAGGGCCGGGCGATAAAGGATTGCTGACGATGGCGGGTGCACAGGCAATTGCGCAGGCGGATGCGGTAGTATATGATCGGCTGGTGAGAGAGGACATCCTAGACCTCATCCCGCCGCGAGCGGAAAAAATATCGGTCGGCAAGGAAAACAATCACCATCCCGTGCCGCAGCCGGAGATCAATGAGACATTGGTGCGGCTGGCGCGCGAAGGGAAAAACGTCGTGCGGCTGAAAGGCGGGGACTGCTTCCTGTTTGGGCGCGGCGGCGAGGAATGCGAGCATCTGCTGCAAAACGGCGTGCCGTTTCGGGTCATTCCGGGCGTGACGAGCGCGCTGGCCGCGCCCGCGTTTGCGGGCATTCCGGTGACGCACCGGGATTTCACCTCGTCGGTGCACATCATCACGGCGCACGCGCGAGCAGGCAAGCCGCTCACCATCGACTTTGACAGCCTTGTGCGGCTGGACGGCACGCTGGTGTTCCTGATGGGGCTGACTGCTCTTGAACAGGTGACGGACGGCCTGCTGCGCGCAGGCATGCAGTCTGACATGCCCGCCGCTGTCATTGAAAACGGCGCGCGCGGCACGCAGCGCAAGGTGGTGTCCGTTTTATCCCAGCTTGCCGCCCATGTGCGCGCAAAGGGACTGCAAAGCCCAGCGCTGATTATCGTCGGGCGGGTGTGTAGCTTGAGCGATGCGCTTGACTGGTTTACACCGCTGCCGCTGCACGGCAAAACCATCGTTGTGACCCGTCCGAAAGCGCGGGCGGGTACGCTGGCGGATAAGCTGCGTGCGCACGGCGCGAACGTGATCGAAGCGCCGTGCATTGAGACAGTAGAACGCGAGGACACGCAGCCACTCGCGGATGCGTTGCAGCAGCCGCACGACTGGGCGGTGTTTACCAGCCCCGCGGGCGTGCCCGCAGCGGTGGACGCGTTGCGACGGTTAGGCCGCGATCTGCGGGCGCTGTATGGAATGAAAATCGCGGCGATCGGCAAGGGCACGGCGGCGGCGCTCGCGGCTTATGGCCTGACCGCCGATCTGGTTCCCGCGCAGTACGATGGGGAGCATCTTGCGGATGCGTTGATTGACGCGATGCCGCAGGGCGGTTCGGCTCTGTTGCTGCGCGCCATGCAGGGCGGGCAGATTTTACCCGAAAAGCTCGCCCGCATGGGCATCCGCGTGACCGATGTGCCGCTTTATGACACGGTGCATCGCTGCGATAAGGCGGATGCGCTGCGCGGTCTGCTGGCGGACGGTAAAATCGACGCGGTGACGTTTACCAGCGTGTCCACGGTTGAGGGATTCCGGGAGGCCGTGGGCGGAACGGAGGACGCTGCTTTCACCGTGTTCTGCATCGGCGCACAGACCGCCGAAGCCGCAAAAAAGTATTATCAGAATGTGGAAATTGCAAAAAATGCAACGATAGAGGACCTTTTGACTTGTATCGAGGAGGAGATATAAATGTTTCATGACAACATTCGTCCGCGCCGCCTGCGCGCATCGGACGGTCTGCGCCGTATGGTGCGCGAGACGCGCATCTCGCCCGAAAGCCTGATCTGGCCGATCTTTGTTGCCGAGGGTGAGGGCATTTACGAGGAGATTCCTTCGTTGCCCGGGCAGTACCACTATTCGCCCGACCAGCTGTACCGTATGGTTGAGCGTGCCCGCGCGCACGGCGTGAGCCGCGTGATTCTGTTCGGTCTGCCCAAGGAAAAGGATGAAATCGGCTCAGGTGCATGGGCGGAAGACGGCATTGTGCAGCAGGGCATCCGCAAGATCAAGGAGCTTGCGCCTGAAATATATGTCATCACCGATGTGTGCATGTGCGAGTACACCAGCCACGGGCATTGCGGCATCCTGTGCGGCTGTGATGTGGATAATGACCAGACGCTCGTGCGTCTGGCGGAGATCGCGGTCAGCCACGCACAGGCGGGCGCGGATATGGTCGCGCCGAGCGATATGATGGATGGCCGCGTTGCCGCAATTCGTGGGGCGCTCGACCAGAACGGCTTTACAAATGTGCCGATTATGTCCTACGCCGCAAAATACGCTTCCACGTTTTACGGCCCGTTCCGCGATGCGGCGGGGTCGGCGCCGTCTTTCGGTGATCGCCGCTCCTACCAGATGGATCCGCACAACGGCCGCGAGGCGATGCGCGAGTGCGCGCTTGATGTGCAGGAGGGCGCGGATATTCTGATGATCAAGCCTGCTATGAGCTATCTGGATTTGGTTTACCAGTGCAAGCAGCGGTTTGAATTGCCGGTCGCGGCGTATGCCGTTTCGGGCGAGTACGCGATGATCCAGGCGGCGGCGAAAGCGGGCCTGATCGACGAATACGGCGTGATGTGCGAGAGTGCGGTGTCGATCTTCCGCGCGGGTGCGGATATTCTGATTACTTACTACGCCTGTGAACTCGCGGACGCCATTCGGAAAGGGGATATCGGCTGATGAGCAGATCGGAAGAACTGTTCGAGCGCGCCAAAAAGGTGCTGCCGGGCGGCGTCAATTCTCCGGTACGCGCGTTTCGCGCGGTAGGCGGCAACCCGCGTTTTATTGTGAAGGGGCTCGGCAGCCATATCCTTGATGAGGACGGGCTGGAATACATCGACTATGTCGGTTCGTGGGGGCCGATGGTGCTCGGCCACAGCCACCCGGATATTTTGAAAGCCGTCTATGACCGCATGGTGAACGGTCTGTCCTTCGGCGCGCCGACCGCACTCGAGGTCGAGATGGCGGAAAAGATGGTCGCGATGGTGCCGAACATCGAAATGGTGCGCATGGTAAACTCCGGCACCGAGGCGGTTATGAGTGCGCTGCGGCTGGCGCGCGGCGCAACCGGACGCGACAAGATCATCAAGTTCGAGGGCTGCTACCACGGCCACTCGGACGCGATGCTGGTCGGCGCGGGGTCGGGCGCGCTTACGCAAGGCGAGCCGGATTCCAAGGGCGTGACGAAGGGGGCGGCGCAGGATACGCTCATGGCACAGTATAACGACCTTGCCTCGGTTGAGCGGCTGCTGGACGCGAACCCGGGTCAGGTCGCGGCAGTGATCGTCGAGCCGGTCGCGGCGAACATGGGTGTTGTGCCGCCCAAAGAGGGCTTTTTGCAGGGGCTGCGTGATTTGTGCGACAAGCACGGCGCGCTGCTGATTTTCGACGAGGTGATCACGGGCTTCCGTCTCGCGGCGGGCGGGGCGCAGGAATATTTCGGCGTGCGCGCCGACCTTGTGACCTTCGGCAAGATCATCGGCGGCGGCATGCCGGTCGGCGCGTACGCGGGTAGCCGCGCGCTCATGGAGCAGGTTGCACCGTGCGGACCGGTCTATCAGGCGGGCACGCTCTCCGGCAACCCGGTTGCCATGGCGGCGGGGCTTGCGCAGCTGCAAATTCTGACCGATCACCCCGAGGTGTATACCGTGATGGAGACCTCGGCGCAGTATATCGCCAACCACCTGCGCGCAAGCGCGGAAAAGCACGGTGTCAAGATGCAGGTCAATCAGGTTGGCTCGCTGCTGTGTCCGTACTTTACCGAAACGCCGGTGGACTGCTTCGCGGCCGCCAAAATCAGCGATACGAAGAAATACGCAAAGTATTTTAATAAAATGTTATTACGCGGTGTGTATCTTGCGCCCAGCCAGTTTGAGGCGATGTTTGTCTCATCTGCGCACACGCAGAAGGACTTAACGTTCACTGTACAGGCGGCGGACGAGAGCCTTGCGGCACTATAATTGGTAAAAGGAGGGGCGCGCATGTCCCGTATTTTCTATATCATCGGCGCAGGGCTAGGCGCGTTCGGTCTGTTGACCGGTGAGGCGCGTCGGGCGTTGGACGAAGTCGACGCGGTGTTTGCTACGGCGCGGCTGGCTGCGCTGAGCGCAAAAGCGGTCGTCTGTCCGTTCGGGGAGTTGGCCGTGCGAACGACAGAGTGTGCCGCGCAAACCGTCGCCGTGTTGGTTTCTGGCGACGTGGGCTTTTTCAGCGCGGCGCCCCGTCTGCGGGAGCAACTCGCGCCGCACGGCGAGGTGCGGCTCATTTGCGGCCTGTCCAGTCTGCAATATTTCTGCGCGAAGGTCGGCGTTTCCTATGACGATGTATGCGTGCGCAGTCTGCACGGGCGCGCGGGCAGCATTCTTGGCGCGGTCAGCTATCACAAAAAGGTGTTTGTGCTGACCGGCGGTGCACAGAATGCGCAAACCGTGTGCAAAACACTTTCAGACGCGGGACTGGATGGGCTGACCGTCCATCTGGGGGAAAACCTCGGGATGGAAACCGAGCGCATTGCGCACGGCACGGCGGCGGAACTGGCGGAGCAGCCTTGCGGTGATCTGGCGGTGCTGCTGATCGAGCCCCCGGATGCAGTAAACGCTGCTGCGCCTTTGCGTGACAGCATGTTTACGCGCGCCAAGGTGCCCATGACCAAGGAGGAAGTGCGCTGGACGGCGTGCGGACGGCTGGCTGTGCAGCCGGGCGACACGGTTTGGGACGTGGGCGCGGGGACAGGCGCGATGACACTCGAGCTTGCGCGCCGTGCGTGCGACGGCATGGTGTACGCGGTCGAGCGGGACACGGACGCGCTTGTGCTGCTGGACGAAAATCGCCGCAAGCTGGGCGGGTATAATATCCAGATTGTTGCGGGGCATGCACCTGAAGCGTTGGAGATACTCCCCGCGCCGAACTGCGTGTTCGTCGGCGGCAGCGGCGGAAAAATGCGGCGTATTTTGGAGCTGGCAAAGGCGAAAAATTCTGCCGTGCGCGTGGTGGTCACCGCAATCGCGCTGGAAACGCTCGAAGAAGCGCGGCGCGCGCTCCATGATCTCGGCTTTGAAAATGTCGAGGTGTCGCAGCTTGCCGCGTCGCGCGGCAAAGCCGTTGGGCCGTACACCATGATGACCGCGCTTAATCCGGTATTCATTCTGTCGGGGGGCGGACAAGATGAAGAATAACGCACCCCGTCTGCTGCTCGCAGGCACCGGCTCAGGCTGCGGAAAAACGACGGTCACGACCGCGCTGCTGCGTGCGTTGCAACGCCGCGGTGTGCCGCTTGCGGCATTCAAGTGCGGGCCGGACTACATCGACCCGATGTTCCACACCGAAGCGCTTGGTGTGCCAAGCCGCAATCTGGATTTGTTTTTCGTGGATGAAACCGAGGTGCGCGGGCAGATTGCCCGCCACGTTCCGACGGGTGGCGTCGGCATCATTGAGGGTGTAATGGGCTTTTACGATGGCGTGTCCGGCACGACCGACATGGCTTCGGCAGCGCATGTCGCGCGCGCGACCGATACCCCTGCCGTGCTGATCGTCCGCCCGCGCGGGCAGTCGCTGTCGCTCGCGGCAGAGATCAAGGGTTTTCGGGATTTTGCACCAAATACGCTTGCGGGTGTGATTTTGAACGGTGTTTCGGCAGGGATGTACCCATTTTACCGCGCGATTGCGGAAAAAGCGGGCTTACCGGTTTACGGCTTTCTGCCGCCTGTACCGGATGCGGAAATCCCAGACCGTCACCTCGGCCTTGTGACCGCAGCGGAAATCGGGAATTTATCGGACAAGCTTGACCGATTGGCCGATGCCGCAGAGCAGGGGCTTGACCTCGACGGTCTGCTGGCGCTTGCGCGCACCGCCCCGCCCCTTGCGGATAAAACCGCACCGCTTGTGCCGGTGGTGGACAAGCCGGTGCGTATCGCGGTTGCGCGGGACAAAGCGTTTTGCTTTTATTACGCGGATAACTTTGACGTGCTGCGCGCGCTCGGCGCGGAACTCGTGCCGTTTTCGCCGCTTGTGGACGAAAAACTGCCCGAAGGCATCGGCGGCTTATATCTCGGCGGCGGTTATCCCGAACTGTATACGGCGCGTCTGGCGGCAAACCGCACCATGCGGAACAGCATCCGCGATGCGGTGCTGGGCGGTCTGCCGACGATTGCGGAATGCGGCGGTTTTCTGTATCTGCACCGCATGCTGGACGGCGCGGAAATGGTCGGTGTCCTCGACGCGGATGCGCACTTGACGAAAAAATTGCAGCCATTCGGCTATGTGACGCTGACCGCGCGGCGAGATAACCTGCTGTGCCGCGCAGGGGAGCAGACCCGCGCACATGTGTTCCATTACGCGGTGTCGGGCGACGAAGGCGCGGATTTTGACGCGGTCAAGCCCAATGGCCGCGCGTGGGCGTGCGTTCATGCAAGTGACACACTGTATGCGGGCTTCCCGCATCTGTATTTCCGGGCAAACCCGGCATTTGCCGCGCAGTTTGTGCGCCGCTCGGCGCAGAAAGGATGAAAAACATGGATTTGCAGCAGGCCATTGCGGCGGTGCGTCCGCCGTGTGAGGACAGCCGCGCTGCCGTCAGAACGCGCTTTTCCGAGATTGCCATGCCGCTTGGCAGTCTGGGGCTGCTGCAGGATGCGGTGGCGCAGATCGCCGCCATCCGGCGCACGATGCGCCCGTCGATTGCCAAGCGCGCGGTCGTGATGTTCTGCGCGGATAACGGCGTGGTTGCGCAGGGCGTGACCCAGTGCGGGCAGGAGGTCACCGCGACCGTGGCCGAAAACATGGGGCGCGGGCAGTCGGCGGTGTGCCTGATGGCGAAGCACATCGGGATGGACAGCTTTCCGGTGGATATCGGCGTGGCGCGCGATGTGCAAGGCGAAAGAATTTTGCGCCGTAAAATCCGGTACGGCACGGCGGACATGACAAAAGAACCCGCCACGACGCGTCAGGAGGCTGTGCGCGCGATTGAAGTCGGCATCGCGCTTGCCGAGTGGTGCGCGGCGCAGGGGTACGACCTGCTTTGCGGCGGTGAAATGGGCATCGGCAACACGACGACAAGTGCCGCCGTCACCTCCGCGCTGACTGGCGCGGACGTGGAAACCGTGACCGGGCGCGGCGCGGGGCTGTCCAGCGAGGGGCTTGCGCGCAAGGTGCGCGCCATCGAAACGGCACTGGCGCTCCACAAGCCCGACCCGAACGACCCGATTGACGTGCTGCACAAAGTCGGTGGGCTGGATATCGCGGGGCTTGCCGGACTGTACCTCGGCGCTGCGGCCTGCGGTCTGCCTGTGGTGCTGGATGGCGTGATTTCCTGCGCCGCAGCGCTGATTGCGGTGCGGCTGTGTCCGGATGTGCGCGGATATCTGCTGGCGGGACACCGTTCGGAGGAACCCGCGGGTGCGCTGCTGCTGCGTGAATTGGAACTTCAACCATTTGTCACAGCGGGCATGCGGCTGGGCGAGGGAACAGGCGCGGTTGCGGCGGTCAGTCTGCTCGATCTCGTGTTTGCTGCCTATGACGGCATGCCCAGCTTTGCCGAGGCGGGTGTCGAAGCGTATCAGCCGCTGCAATAACAATGTACAAGGGAGGACGAACATGCTGATTGTGGTAACCGGCGGCGCGGCAAGCGGCAAATCCGCGCACGCGGAGCGTCTGCTGTGCGAGGCAGCGCCGTCCTCCCGGCTGTATCTGGCGACCATGCAGCCTTTTGGCGCGGCGGCACAGGCGCGTATCGCGCGGCACCGTGCGCTGCGGCAGGGCAAGGGCTTTGAGACGGTAGAGCGTCCGCTGGGGCTGCAAAGTCTGACGTTTGCTCGCCGGTATGACGGTATTCTGCTCGAAGATTTGGGCAATCTGCTGGCAAATGAGATGTTTGCGCCCGATGGCGCGGGCGACGCGGCGTTCGGCAGCATCCTTGCAGGGATTACGCATCTGCAAGACTGCTGCGAAACGCTGGTCGTGGTGACGGATGAAATCTTTTCTGATGGGCTGGACTATCCGCCTGAAACCGCGCGGTATATCTGTGACCTTGCGGCACTGAATCGTGCGCTTACCGCGCGGGCGGATGCGGTTTATGAGTCGGTTTGCGGCATTTTGCTGCCGCTGAAAGGGGAGAAAAAAGCATGAAAAGCGCATGGAGCGGCCTTCTGGTTGCGTTTTCCATGTATTCGGCGGTGCCCGTGCCGCAGGTGCAGTGGGAAAAACGCACGATGCGCTGGGCGCTGGGCTTTTTGCCGCTCGTTGGCGTGCTGATCGGTGCGCTGGAGTGGTTGTGGTTCCGTTTCTGCACGCATTTTGCCGCAGAGGGGCTGTTTTACGCGGTTGGGGCGGCGCTTATCCCGCTTTTTGTGTCGGGCGGCATCCATCTGGACGGTCTGTGCGACACCTGCGACGCGCTCTGCTCCTATGGTGACCGCGAAAAGCGGCTGGCGATTCTCAAAGACCCGCATGTCGGCGCGTTCGGGCCAATGTGGCTGATTGCGTTCCTGTTGGCCGAAGTCGGTTGCTTTGCGCAGATTTACGCGCGTCCCGCGCTGCTGCCGCTGGCGGTCTGCGGTTTTGCGGTTGCGCGCTGTATGGGCGGCTGCAAGGTGGTGCTGACGCCGTGCGCGAAGGACAGCGGCCTTGCGCATCTGTTCGCGGAGAACAGCGATAAAAAAGCGGTTGCTGTTGCGCTGCTCCTTGAAGTGCTGCTTTATCTGACCATTGCCGGGCTGTTGGTGTATGCCGTGCCGCACGGACTGACGGCAGGCAAGGTGCTGGTGGCGGTGCTGCTGGTGTGGCATGGCGTGCATGAACACATAGCCCGCCACATTTTCGGCGGCATTACGGGCGACCTTGCGGGATTTTATATTTCGATAGCGGAGCTTTTGGCGCTTGCGTGCGCCGCGCTGGGAGGGCTGATGATATGACGGTATTGTGCATCGGCGGGGCGCATCAGGGCAAGGCTGTGCTCGCACGCGCGCTGTATCCTGCGTTGCCGCTGGTCGAAAACCTGCATCGCCGTGTGCGGGAGGAACTTGCCGCCGGGCGTGACCCGATGGCGCTGTTGGAATATTTGCGCGGTCACGTTATCACCTGTGACGAGGTCGGCTGCGGTGTGGTGCCGATCGACCGTGCGGATGAAGCTTACCGCGAGGCGGTCGGGCGGCTGTGCTGCGCGCTGGCTGCCGAAGCGGACGCAGTCATCCGCGTGACGGCGGGCATCCCGCAATATATCAAAGGAGAGAAACCATGTATCTGACCTGTGCCGTGCTGCTCGGCTTTCTGCTGGATACCGTGCTGGGCGACCCGAACACCGGCCTGCATCCGGCGTGCCTCATTGGGCGGCTGGTGTCACTGACCGAAAAAATTCTGCGGCGCGTGTTCCCCAAGACGAAAGGCGGCGAGACCGCTGCGGGTGTGCTGCTGTGGCTCATTGTATGCGGCGTCAGTTTCGCCGCGCCGTTTTTTGCGCTGCGGTGGCTACGCGGACAAAACTTCTGGCTTGGCTTTGCGGCGGAGTCGCTGCTGTGCTGGCTGGTTCTGGCGCGCAAATGCTTGGCCGATGCGGGAAAGCATGTGTACCGCGCGCTGGGGCAGTCGCTGGACGATGGGCGCAAGGCGGTCGCGATGTATGTCGGCCGCGACACCGGAGAACTGGACGAGGCGGGCGTCATCAAAGCCGCGGTTGAGACAGTCGCGGAGAATACGACCGACGGCGTGGTCGCACCGCTGGTGTTCCTGCTCATCGGCGGCGCACCGCTGGGGCTGCTGTACAAGGCGGTCAACACGCTGGATTCGATGGTGGGTTACCATAACGAAAAATATGAGTATTTCGGCAAGTTTTCCGCCCGCATGGATGATATATTTAACTTTATCCCTGCGCGTCTGTCTGCTGCCTGCCTGATTGCGGCGGCGGGCATGCTGGGGCTGGACAACCGCAACGCGCTGCGCATTTGCCGCCGCGACCGGAACGGCCACAAAAGCCCGAACGCTGGTCAGACCGAGTCCGCGTGCGCGGGCGCGCTGCATATCCAGCTCGGCGGGGATGCAAGCTATTTTGGAAAAACGGTGAAAAAAGCGTCGTTCGGTGACCCGGACCGCGTGGTGCGCCGCACGGACATTTTGCAGACTTGTGATTTGATGAGCATGGCGAGTGTACTGGCGCTGGTGCTGTGCGCGATGCTGCGGCTCCTTTTTGTTTGGCCGCCGCTTGCCTGACAGAAAGGAGATATTATGCCCGAATATGTACACGGCGGCGACGTGTATTCCTTTGCCGTGCGTTTTGGCGGCGCGCCAGTCGATTTATCGGCCAATATAAACCCGTTTGGCATCCCGGCGCGCGTCAAACAGGCGATGCAGGATGCGATTGACGCCTGCACGCATTATCCCGATCCGTTTTGCCGTGCAGCGCGGCAGGCGATCGGCGCGGCGGAGGGCGTCGCCCCCGACCGGATTTACTGCGGCAGCGGCGCGGCGGATGTGCTCGATCGGCTGGCGGTCGTGCTGCGTCCCAAAACGGCCTTGCTGCTCGCGCCGACCTTTGCCGAGTACGAGCGCACGCTTGCGGGCGCGGATTTACGCTTCCACACGCTGTGTGCAGAGGAGAATTTCGCCGTCACTGAGCGGATTCTGGACGATATCACGCCGGAACTGGACGCGGTTTACCTGTGCAACCCCAACAACCCGACCGGATGCATAATCGACCCGGCGCTGCTGCGGCAGATCGCTGCGCGGTGCGCAGGGGTCGGCGCGCGGCTGATTGTAGACGAATGTTTTCTGGGTTTTGTGCAGGGCGGTGAGACGCTTGCGCCTTATCTGAATGTATTTCCGTCACTCGTGCTGCTGCGGGCATACACCAAGATGTACGCCGTGCCGGGGGTGCGCTTCGGCTGGTGCATGACCGCGGACACGGCGCTGATCGAGGGGCTGTACCGCGCGGGACAGCCGTGGAACGTGTCGGTGATTGCGCAGGCGTGCGCGGTGGCATGCGCAGGCGAGCGGGAATACGCCATACAGACCGCACGGCGTATTGCAGAGGAACGGACATATGTGACAGAACAGCTTGCCGCGCGCGGGCTTTGGGTCTGTCCGGGGAAAGCGAATTTTCTGCTGTTCCGCGCGCAGGACGCGGACTTGCAGGAAAAACTCGCGCAGCGTGGTATCCTGATTCGCGATTGCGCGAACTATCGCGGCCTTGCGCGGGGGTATTACCGCACGGCGGTTAAGACGAGAAAAGAGAGCGATGCGCTGCTCACGGCGCTCGATGAAATCCAAAAGGAGGAACGCTGATGGCGCGGTGCATCATGGTGCAGGGCACTTGCTCGAACGCGGGCAAAAGCCTGATTTGTGCGGCGCTCTGTCGCATTTTCCGGCAGGACGGCTGGCGCGTCGCGCCCTTTAAGGCGCAGAATATGGCGCTGAACTCCTATATCACAGCGGATGGCGGCGAGATGGGCCGCGCGCAGGTCGTGCAGGCCGAAGCCGCGGGCATTGCGCCCGATGTGCGCATGAACCCGATCCTGCTCAAGCCCACGAGCGACGTTGGCTCGCAGGTGATTGTGATGGGTCAGGCGCGCGGCAACCGCACCGCCCGCGAATACTGGGGCGATAAAAAGGCGCTTTTTCCGGTGGTCAAGCAAGCGTATGACAGTCTGGCAAGTGAGTATGATATCATCGTTATCGAGGGCGCAGGCAGTCCGGCCGAGATCAACTTAAAGAAAGACGATATCGTCAACATGGGGCTGGCAAAGCTGGTGGACGCGCCCGTGCTGCTGGTCGGCGATATTGATCGCGGCGGCGTGTTTGCTTCGCTGTACGGTACGGTTAAACTGCTCGAACCGGATGAACAGGCGCGCATCCGTGCGCTCATCATCAATAAATTTCGCGGGGATGTGGAGATTTTGCGTCCCGGTCTGGCGCAGCTGGAAGAGTTGACCGACAAGCCGGTTGCGGGCGTCGTGCCGTATGGGCGGTTCGACATTGACGATGAGGACAGTTTATCCAAGCGGCTGGACGGCGACGCGCGCGGCGCGGCGGTGCGGATTGCGGTCGTGCGGCTGCCGCGGCTTTCTAACTTTACGGATTTCGCGGCGCTCGAAAGAGCGCCGGGTGTGGGCGTTTATTATGCGGACAAGCCGGCGCAGCTGGAGGGCGCAGACCTCGTGATCCTGCCCGGCACGAAAGCGACGCTTTCCGACCTTAAATGGCTGCGCGAGAGCGGTATAGAGGCGCAGATATTGAAGCAGCATGCCGCAGGCACGCCGGTGTTTGGCGTGTGCGGCGGTTTTCAGATGCTGGGGCGCACGGTGTCCGACCCGGAAAATACCGAGGGCGGCGGCAGCATGCGCGGCATTGGTCTGCTGCCCGTGGACACGGTGTTCCGTCCGCGCAAGACCACAGTGCAGGCGCGCGGCACGGTGGGAAACCTGTCCGGCGTGCTGGCAGAGTTGTCCGGCGCGGCGATTGAGGGCTACGAAATCCACATGGGCGAAACCGTGCGCGACGCGGCAGCTTTGCCGTTCTCCACGCTCACGCGCGCGGACGGCACGACGGTTTCGGACGGCTGTCAGGTGGAAAACGTCTATGGCACTTATTTGCACGGTGTGTTTGACGCACCGGGCGTTGCGCTGGGGCTGGCGCAGGCGCTTGCAGTGCGTAAGGGTGTATCGCTGGACGATGCTGCGTGCGACATCGCAACGTACAAGGAACAGGAATACGACCGCCTGGCGGATGCCGTCCGGCAGGCGCTCGATATGGATTTGATTTACCGGATTTTGGAGGGAAACGCATGAACAATAAGGCTTGTGTGCATTTATATTGCGGCGACGGCAAGGGAAAAACGACCGCGGCGATCGGTTTGGCGGTGCGCTTTGCGGGACGCGGCGGCAAGGTGGTGCTGGCTCAGTTTTTGAAGGACGGCACGTCGGGTGAATGCCGCGCGCTGGCAAAGCTCGGAAATGTCACGATGCTCGCAGCCAATCCGGTGCGCAAATTCTCTTTCCAGATGACGGACGACGAGAAAACGCAAACCGCGGACGCGATACAGCGCACCTTTGCCGCCGCGACCGGATACGCCGTGCGCGAGGGGGCGGGGCTGCTTATTTTGGACGAGGTTTGTGCGGCAATCTCCTGCGGTTTTCTCGACGAGGAGGCTGTGCTGGATTTTCTGGACAGCCGCCCGGACACGCTCGAGGTTGTACTGACCGGACGTGACCCGTCGGACGCGCTGCAATCGCGCGCGGAGTATATCACCGAAATGGTCAAACGCCGCCACCCCTTTGACGATGGCGTTACCGCGAGGGAGGGGATCGAATGGTAAACGGACGCATGCCGCCCGCCGAGATCGAAAAGCGCAGCTTTGAGATTATCACCGCCGAACTCGGCGGACGTACCTTTGCGCCGGGGATTGCCGAAGTGGTCAAGCGCGTGATCCATACGACCGCGGACTTTGACTATGCGGACAATCTGTGCTTTTCGGAAAACGCAGTCGAGCGGGCAAAAGCCGCGCTCGAAGCGGACGCGACGGTCGTAACCGATACCAATATGGCGCTTGCGGGCATCAGCAAGGGAACGCTTACCAAACTCGGCGGGCGGGCGGTCTGCCTGATGGCGGACGAGCAAGTCGCACGCGAGGCAAAGGCGCGCGGCGTAACGCGCGCGACGGTGTCGATGGAGCACGCGGCAAAGCTGGGCGGGCCGCTCATTTTTGCGGTCGGCAACGCGCCGACCGCGCTTATCCGTCTGCATGAATTGATAGAAGAGGGTGCGGTGCAGCCCGCGCTCGTCATTGGTGTGCCGGTCGGGTTTGTCAATGTGGTCGAAGCGAAAGAATTGTTCATCGGCGGGGACACACCGTATATCATCGCGCGCGGGCGTAAGGGCGGCTCGAATGTAGCTGCTGCAATCGTCAACGCGCTGCTGTATCAACTGGTCAAGCGGGAGGGATTTTGACATGGGCAAAAAAGCGCTGATGGTGGTCAGCTTCGGTACCAGTATGCCGCAGGCGCGGCGCGCGATCGAAAACATTGAGAAACGATTGTGTGCAGCGTTCCCGGATTACGACTTTTTCCGCGCGTTCACTTCGGGCATGGTTGCCCGCAAGATCGAGCGCGAGGAAGGCGTGCACATCCCTTCTCCGGAAGAGCTGATCGAACAGTTGGCGGACGCAGGCTATGAAGAGGTGCGCTGCCAGAGCTTGCACGTCATTTTTGGGCAGGAATACGAAAAGCTGCTTGCGCAGCTGCGTCCGTATTGCGGGCGGTTCGCGCGGCTTCTGATTGGCAGACCGCTTTTGTGGGACACCGAGGACTATCTGCGGCTGACGCGGGCGCTTTTGGCTGAAATGCCGCGCCTTGCGCAGGATGAAGCCTATGTGTTCATGGGGCATGGCACCGAGCATCCGGCAAATGCCGCCTACGCACTGGTGGAAAACTGCTTCCGCTACCACCGCGCCGAGCGGGTCTATGTCGGCACGGTCGAGGGCTTTCCGAACCTCGATTATGTGCTCGCACGGCTGGACGCGCATGAGGTGACGCATGTCCATCTTGCGCCGCTGATGATCGTAGCGGGCGATCACGCGCACAACGATCTGGCGGGTGAGGAAGAGGACAGCTGGAAGAGCCGTCTGGAGGGCGAGGGCTACACGGTCAAGACCCATCTGCGCGGTCTGGGCGAGCTGGACGCGGTCGGGGAGATTTTTGCCGACCATTGCCGCGCTGCGGAAGCATTTTAACGGAGAAACGATCGAACACAGCAGGAGCAAGCAGCTGCCTGCTGTGTTTTTTTCTGTCAGAACCGCGACGGCGCAAGGGAAAAAAGAAAAAGTTCTATTCCCACCCTTATTTTCCGTCAAAGCCCGCAAAATGTTTGGGCTATACTGGGAAAACAAGGGAGGCAGAACGAAAATGGACAAGCAAAAGACAAAGCGGGCTGCGCCGCTTGTGTTGGGCCGCGCAGCGGCATGGCTGGCGCGGCTTTGGAATGAAGAGCATTTGCATATCCTGATAACCGGAGTGCAGCGATTTATCCTGTGCGCGGTGCTGGCGCGCGGCACGGTGTTCGGCGGATATGCGCCGTTTGGACTGGCAATGGCATCGGCGCTGATGGCGCGTGGCGCGGGGCTGAGCGCCATCGGCGGCGTGGTATGCGGGCTGATGCTGCTGGGCGGCGGGATGAAAAGCGGGGTGTACATTGCGGCGGCGCTGCTGGTACTGTGCGTGATGAGCGTGTGTGCGGGACTGCGTATTGTGCGCACCGCGTGGTTCGCGCCGACCATTGCAGCGTTTGCGGGTGCGGCATGCACCTTTGTGTTTCTGCCGACGGGCGCGGCGCTCGACCTATCCGCCTTGCTGCCGTTTGTGGCAGTGCAGCTGCTGACGCTGGGCGCGTGCCGGGTGTATGGCGCGGCACTTTCCCCGCCGCGGGATGAAAACGACTGGCGGCGGCCGGCAACGCTGCTGGTACTGGTGGCGACTGTGTTGCTGTCGCTGTCCGATCTGAGCCTGTTCGGTCTGCTCTCGCCTGCGCGCGTGGCAGCGCTTTTGCTGACGCTTGCGGCGGCGTATCTCGGCGGGGCGGCACCCGGCGCCGCGGCGGGCGTTGCGCTGGGTGCGGCGATGGATATCGCCTGCGGGTACGGCGCGCTGTTCACCTGCTGCTATGGCTTGTGCGCGCTGGTTGCCGGGCTGTTCCGGGACAGCGGACGCGGCTGGTTCGCGTTGTGTGCGCTGGGTTCCGGTCTATGCGCGGCGATGCTGGGCGTGGAGCATGTGTTGTTCGTACCGATGATTCTCGAACTTTTTGGCGCGGTGGTAGCGTTTGCGGTTATGCCGCCGCTGGTGTGGGAGGCCATGCGACATAGCTTCCTGCCCGATACGCTGATGGGAGAAGCCGCGCACCGCACGGTAAAGCAGGCGGTCGGGAAATGCGCCACCGAAGCGGCGCAGGCGTTTTACGAGCTGTATCTGGCGATGCTGAACGGCATCAGCGAGGGCAAAGCCGCCGGCGACCAGAATGTGCGCGCGGTGTTTGACCGTGCGAGCGACCGGGTCTGCAAAAACTGTGTGCTGTGCTCCCAATGCTGGCAGCGCGACTATGTGACGACCCTTGCCGCGCTCAATGATGTGACCCAGCCCATGCTCAAGCGCGGGCGGGCGGAGCTTTCCGACTTTCCTTACCACTTTGCCTCGCGCTGCGTGCATCTGCCCGAACTGATGCGCGCGATCAACAGCGCGTTGTTTGCGCTGCGCGAGCGCCAAAGTCTTCGGCGGCAGCAGGAGGAAAACCAGAGCCTGCTGGCGCGCCAATATGCGGGCATTACGGATATTCTTCGTCAGCTGGGCGCGGAGGCGACGCAGGATGTGACCGCCCAACCCATGCTGGAGCGACAGATCCGGCGGTATGCGGCGGCGTTCGGCTGGATCGACCGCGTGTGTGCGGTGCGGGATGCGCAGGGACGGCTGGCGATTGAACTGTACGGCGAGGGCATCGAGGATGTGCTGCGGCAGGGCGAGGGCTTCTCGGCGGGGCTGAGTGCATTGCTCGGCGTCACGCTGACCAACCCCAAACGGGTGGAGGACGAGCTGGGGCCACATGTGGAAATGCGCGAACGCGCACCCTTTCGCGCGATCGTCGGCATCGGGCGGCAGCAAAAGGAGGATTCCGCCGTCTCGGGCGACAGCGGCTGCTATTTTCTGACCGATGCGGGCATTGCCTGCCTGCTGCTGTCCGACGGCATGGGCTCCGGGACGGCAGCGCAGCAGGACAGCCGTATGTTGATTACCTCGCTCGAGCGCTTCCTGCGCGCGGGCATCACGATTGCAGACGCGCTCAAAGCGGTGTCGCCCGCGCTGCGGCTGCGGTCGGACGGGACGCGGTTCACGACGCTGGACGCGCTCACGCTCGACCTGTTCACCGGGCGGGCGGAGAGCCTCAAGTGCGGTGCGGCACCCTCCTATCTGCGCTTGGGTGGGCAGTGGAAAATGCTGACCGGCAAGGCGCTGCCCATTGGTTTGGCGGAAGAAGATGCGCTGGGCGAACCGGTGCCGCTGCGGTTCGGGCATGGTGATCTATGCATTCTGCTGTCCGATGGGATTTCGGACGGCATGGATGACGGCTGGGTGCGGGAATTGTTGCAAGCGCACGCGGAGGACAGCCCGAAAGAGCTGGCGATGCATCTGGTCACGGGCGCGGCAGGCCGGGGGCATGATGACGACCGCACGGCACTGGTGATGCGGGTGGAAAAAATGTGATGGTTAAATCCCTCCCTTTGTGGCAATACTTGCTGCAAAAGGGAGGGATTTGCTATGGTGAAAGGGATCAGCCGCCGCGTGGTGGTGGTGCGGCCGGATGAGCACGACATGTTTGAGCAGGCGATTTTTCTGGTGCGGGATTGCACGGTGCCGCGCAGTGACGCGGTGCGCGAGGCATGCCGCATTGCAAACCGATATGTAGCTGGACGACGTACACGGCGGCGCTCGTCATGGGTGCGTCTGGCGGCGGCATTTGCATCCGGTGCGGTACTTGCGAGCGGCGTTTGGGCGGTGCTTTGGCTGCTTTTATGAAAAACGCCAGAAAAGCCGATGCATTATTGTATAGTATATCGGTAGACAATTATTGAAAATTGATTTATATTAATATCAGATATTAACAAGAAAGGATGTCACCCAAATGAGCAAGTATGTGTGCAAGGTTTGCGGTTATATTTATGATCCTGCGGAAGGAGATCCGGATAACGGCGTAGCGCCCGGCACGGCGTTCGAAAACCTGCCGGAGGATTGGGTCTGCCCGCTGTGCGCGGTCGGCAAGGATGAGTTTGAGCCGGCGTAAAGGCAAAAAAGGAAAGGGGTCGCTGTATCAGCGGCCCCCTTTTTGTGAACAGATTGCAAATTGCAGGCGTGTGCCCTTGTTTTGATGCGGTCGGCTTGGTATACTAAAGACAATCAGTAAGACGCGCCAAACCGGGCGCGGTCTGAAAAACGATCGAGGTGGCTTGGCGTATGACCGCCGAATTATTCTTTCAGTTGTTTCATCGGTATGGTCTGATTTTGGTCTGTGCGGTGATTTTCTGCGAATATATGAACCTGCCCGGCTTTCCGGCGGGCGTGATCATGCCGTCCATCGGTGTGCTGATTGCGCAGAGCGAGCTGTCCCTCTGGCTGACGATCGCGTTGAGTGTGGTGTTCGGTGTACTGGGCAGTCTGGTGATTTACGGCCTGTGCTACTGGGGCGGCGAGCCGATCATGGAAAAGCTGTTCGGCAAAAGCGAGAAATTCCGTTCCTTTGTGCGCCGCTGCCATGAGTATATTGATGCGCAGCATGGGCGCGGGCTGGCACTGTGCCGCATTATCCCGGTGCTGCGCACGATCGTGTCCATCCCGGCGGGACTCATCCGCATGCCGGTCAAATGGTTCGTCGGCTGGTCGGCGCTCGGCATCGGGGTCTGGAACACGGTGCTGATCTCGTTTGGGTATTTCTTCAGCGAAAAGATATTGACCATGGTGTTGTAAAAAGCTCCCTTTTGGGAGCTTTTTTGTGCATTTTCAGAGGAATAGTATTTTGTCACCACATTGCAAGTTGCAATCAGTGGGGCTGTATGATAAAATATATGGCGTTAAATTATGCGCAGTGGGGGAGATTTATGCAAATCGGGAACGTAACGCTTGCCGGACGGATGGTGCTCGCACCGATGGCCGGTGTGACCGACCGCGCATTCCGGCAAATCTGCCGCGAACATGGCGCGGCGCTGACCGTGACCGAAATGGTTTCCGCCAAGGCGCTGACCTATGGCGATAAGAAAACGCCGGGGCTGCTCTCGCTGGGAGAAAACGAGCATCCCGCTGCGGCGCAGATCTTCGGACATGAGCCGGAAACCATGGCGGAAGGCGCAAAGATCGCGCGCGAAGTGTCCGGCTGCGATATCATCGACATCAATATGGGCTGTCCTGCGCCCAAAATTGCAAACAACGGCGACGGCTCCGCGCTCATGCGTGACCCGGCGCTGGCCGCCCGCGTGATCGAGGCGGTTTGCCATGCGGTGGACGTGCCGGTGACGGTCAAGTTCCGCAAGGGCTGGGACGAGAAAAGCATCAACTGCGTGGACTTCGCACGCATGGCAGAGCAGGCCGGTGCGGCGGCGATTGCCGTGCATGGCCGCACGCGCGCGCAGCAGTACAGCGGCGTGGCGGATTGGGATGCGATACGCGCGGTCAAGCAGGCCGTGTCCATCCCGGTGATCGCTAACGGCGACGTGGCTGTGCCGGAGGATGCGGTGCGTATCTTGGAGCATACCGGCGCGGACGCGGTGATGGTTGGCCGCGGGGCGTTGGGTGATCCGTGGATCTTTGAGCGGGCAAATGTGCTGTTTGAGACTGGCGTCTGTCCGCCGCTGCCGCCGTTTGCCGAGCGGATCGACACGGCGGTGCGCCAGATCGAACTGGCGGCGGAGCAAAAAGGCGAGCGCGTGGCCATGCTGGAGGCGCGCCGCCATGTGAACTGGTATCTCAAAGGCCAAAGCGGCCTGAAGGCATTCAAAATGCGAATTTGTGCACTCGAACGGCTCGAGCAGCTCTATCCGCTGGCGGAGGAGCTCAAGCGCGCAGCCGGTTGCTGAATGATATTTGACATCATAAGGGGGCGGAAGCTGTGGACGATAAGCATATTCTCGTGCGGGCAAAGCGCGGCGAGCTGGATGCTTTTGAAGAGTTGGTGCGTCGCTATGAAAAGCGCGTATACGCGGTCGCACTGCGCTCGTCCGGCAGTCCGGAGGATGCCGCCGATATCGTGCAGGAGGTCTTTCTGCGCGCGTGGCGGTCGATCGAGTCTTTCCGCGGAGACAGCGGGTTTTCCACCTGGCTGTTTCGCATTACCATGAATATGTGCGTGGATTTTGCCCGCCATAAGCATGCCCAGCCGCAAACGCAGTCCATTGTGGACGAGGAAGAGAACGAGCGGCAGGTGCCGGACACGGCGCCGACACCCGAAGAACATCTGGAAAACCGCGAGCTGGGACGGGAACTGGCGGCAGCGCTCGAAGAGATCAGCGAGGAGCATCGCCGGATCGTGCTGCTGCGCGATGTTTCCGGTATGAGTTATACCGAGATCGCAGACGTGCTGGAGATCAGCGAGGGCACGGTGAAATCCCGGCTGTCGCGCGCACGCATTGCACTGCGCAAGGTTTTGCTGCGCAGAGGGAACCTTTTTCTGTCTGCCGCGTCTAATCAATCGAAAGGAGGCGGGGACGCATGAGTGATGAAGAATATTTTGAGCAGTTGGTATCCAACAGTCTGGACGGCACCTTGACCGATTCCGAACGGGAAAAGCTCGAAGAGCATCTGGCGGAGTGCCCCTCGTGCGCCGCGCTGAAACAGGATCTGGAGCAGATGCGGGCATGGTTTGCCGAAGAGGTGGAGACGCCCGAGGGACTGCACGAAGGCATTATGCAGAAGCTGGAGCAGGAAACCAAACTGCGCGTGGTTCAGCCGGAAAAGCCGGTGCGCCGCATGCCGGTGTTCACGATGGTGGCGGCGGCTGCCGTGGTGGTGCTGGTGGTGCTCGGCGGCGGGCTGATGCCTGCGTTCAGCACGGTGGACAGTGCGCGCAGTGGGAATACGACTGCCGCGTCGGACGGAGCCGCCGCTGCGGATACCGCTGGTCAGGCGGTTGCGGACGCGGCCGAGGATGCAGGGCTGACGGCGGGCAGTGAGGAAAACGCCGGTGCAGCGGTTGCACCCTCGGAAGGCGGGCAGACCGTACAGTCGCGCAACAGCGTGCCGGAAAACAGTGCTGCTGCACCGCAGGACAGCGCGGGAAGCACGGTAGAGCAGTCGACGGGCGGCAGCAGTGCAGCACAAACAACCGATGACGAGGTCTGGGCTGAATTGCAGCCGAATACAAAGGGTGTTGCGGACAGCAGCGCCGAGCAGGCCGAGCCTAAGGTGAATATTGCACTGGCAGAAGCGCAGCCATCAATTAAATTGCCCAGTTCACTGAGTGGAACCAGCGTGGCGCATTGTTATTTTGCCGATGGCGGAAAAGAGATACCGGATATCGACGGGCAATTGGTTGCCACGGTAGATGGGATCTCGTGGTTCTTGCTGGATAACAACATGACCACCTTGCAGGACACACTTACCCGGGTCGAGGATGCCGGTTTTACGGTTTCGGCATACGAGAACGTGGGTCTGACCATCGACAGCAAGGCGGCTTCATGGCTGTTGATCGTGCAAACAGCGGCATAATTATGAAAAATGACAGTAAAACCGGCCCGGAAACGACGCTTTTTCGGGCTGGTTTTCCATACTTCGGGAAATTAGAAGAATTTCACAAAAATTCTTCAAAAATTTTGTTTGTACCCATTGACTTCATGGCGTGCAGGCAGTATAATATACAGGCACCTGCGAAAGCGGGGAAAACGCGATGATGCCGGAGATTGCTGCCATGCGCAGGTAACTTCGGCGGAGTAGGTCCGACAATCGGGCGGTTGAGATAACTGCTATCAGCCAAAGGCATTCTGCCTTTCGGCAAAAATGCAATGTTCGTGCGTAAATTCGGGACTCGCGGCGCGTGCGCCGTCAAGCCGATAGCCCGAACCACTTGTGTTTCTTATTGTGACCGGATCGTTACACTATCAGTGTGCCCGGTTATTTTCATGCCCGCGTGTGATACACACGGCGGGGTTGCAGTTTCTCTCCGTAGCGAGTCAAAACATTATTTAATGTATGGCACACATACGAGGAGGAAAAACCACCATGGCAAACGCACAGAAGATTCGCATTCGCCTCAAGGCGTACGATCACGAGCTGATCGACCAGTCCGCAGAGAAGATCATCGAGACCGCTAAGCGCAACGGCGCGAAGGTTTCCGGCCCGATCCCGCTGCCGACCGAGAAGCAGATCGTTACCATCCTGCGCGCGGTACACAAGTACAAGGATTCCCGCGAGCAGTTCGAGCGCCGCACCCACAAGCGCCTGATCGACATCATCAACCCGAATCAGGCTACCATCGAGGCGCTGACCACCCTCGACCTGCCGGCTGGCGTCGAGTTCGAGGTTAAGCTTTAATTTCTGTCAACAGGCAGACGGACTAACCCAACCGGCTGCTTGAAGCCCTGCCGCGACACGCGCGGCGAGGTCATGTTGGCGGCCAAATGCCGTCAACCAATAACCTTTAAGGAGGAAAATGCAAATGCTGCAGAAAGCAATCATCGGCAAGAAGGTCGGCATGACCCAGATCTTCAATGCTGACGGCAAGGTGATCCCCTGCACCGTTATCGAGGCAGGCCCTTGCGTTGTCACCCAGCTCAAGACCGAAGAGAAGGACGGCTACAATGCGGTTCAGTTCGGTTTCGAGGACATCAAGGAGCGCAAGCTCAACAAGCCGGAGAAGGGCCACCTGAAGAAAGCTGGCGATTCTCTTAAGAAGTACCTCAAGGAGTTCCGCTTTGCGGACTGCTCCACCTTCCAGCTTGGCGATGTGATCAAGGCCGACATGTTCGTCGCTGGCGACTATGTCGACGTAACCGGCACTTCCAAGGGTAAGGGCTACGCGGGCGTTATCAAGCGCTTCAACGCTGGCCGCTCCCCGATGAGCCACGGCGCCGGCCCGATGCACCGTCATCAGGGTTCCATGGGCGCTTGCTCCGATCCGTCCAAGATCATGAAGGGCAAAATGATGCCGGGCCACATGGGCGCTGAGCAGGTCACTGTGCAGAACCTCGACGTTGTCAAGGTTGACGCAGAGCTGAACCTGATCGCGGTTTGCGGCGCGGTACCGGGCCCGAAGGGCGGCATCGTGGTGCTCAAGAACACCGTCAAGAACAACAAGGTTGCCAAGGGCGAGGCTGGCGTCAGCAAGAACCCGCAGAAGGCTTCCGCGAGAAAGTAAGGGAAGGAGGAGCAACTCATGCCTACAGTAGCAGTTTTTGATATGACCGGTAAGAAGACCGGCGAGATGGAGCTGAACGAGGCCGTTTTCGGCATCGAGCCCAACATGGCTGTGGTTCACGCCGCAGTGAAGAATTACCTGGCTAACCAGCGTCAGGGCACCCAGTCCACGCTGACCCGTGCAGAGGTCCGTGGCGGCGGCATCAAGCCGTGGCGCCAGAAGGGCACCGGCCGCGCCCGTCAGGGTTCGATCCGCTCTCCGCAGTGGACCCACGGCGGTATTGCCCTCGGCCCGAAGCCCCGTTCCTACAACTACCACCTGACCAAGAAGACCAAGCGTCTGGCTATGCTCTCTGCCCTGTCTGCCAAGGCAGCTGCGGGCGAGATCATCGTCATCGACGGCCTGGACATGGGCGAGATCAAGACCAAGACCTTCGCGGGCTTCCTCAAATCTGTTGAGGCTACCGGCAAGAGCTTGGTCGTGACTCCCGAGGTCCGCACGAACGTCGTCAAGTCCGCGGCTAACATCCCGGGCGTGCGCACGACGATCGCGTCTACCCTCAACGTATACGAAATCCTCAACGCTGACAAGTTCATCATCGACAAGGCAGCGGTTGAGAAGCTGCAGGAGGTGTACGCATAATGAAGTTCGCTTACGATATTATCAAGAAGCCGATCATCACCGAGCGTTCCATGATGGGCACCCAGAACAACAAGTACACCTTCGAGGTCGCCGCTGACGCGGGCAAGATCGAGATCAAGAAGGCTGTTGAAGAGATCTTCGACGTAAAGGTTCAGAAGGTCAACACCATCAAGCTGCCGGGCAAGTGGAAGCGCATGGGCGTCCACGTCGGCAAGCGCCCCGACATCAAGAAGGCGGTCGTTACCCTGACCCCGGATTCCAAGGGCATCGAGCTTTTTGAGAACATGATGTAATCAGCCTTTCGGCTATGTATGGGGATGACACCCCGATAAGAAACAGAATCTAAGGAGTTGAAAATCCAAATGGCTATCAAGACTTTCAACCCGACGACGCCCTCGCGCAGAAACATGACTGTGCTGTCCTACAAGGGCCTGTCTAAGGTGAAGCCCGAGAAGAGCCTTCTCGAAAAGGTCAAGAAGACCGCCGGCCGCAACAGCTATGGCCGCATCACCGTTCGTCACATTGGCGGCGGCAACAAGAAAAAGTACCGTATCATCGACTTCAAGCGTCAGAAGCTGGATATGCCGGCAACCGTTATGACGCTGGAGTACGATCCGAACCGCTCCGCGAACATCGCGCTGGTTCAGTATGAGGACGGCGTTAAGGCTTATATCCTCGCGCCGGAAGGCCTCAAGATCGGCGATAAGGTCGTTTCTTCCGCCAACGCGGATATCAAGCCCGGCAACTGCCTGCCGGTTGCCAATATTCCGGTTGGTACTATGATCCACAACATTGAGCTGTACCCTGGCAAGGGCGCGCAGCTGGTTCGTTCCGCAGGCGTCGGCGCTCAGCTGATGGCAAAGGAGAACGGCAAGGCGATGGTTCGTTTGCCCTCCGGTGAGCTGCGTTACGTTCGTCTGGAGTGCAAGGCAACCATCGGCGTTGTCGGCAACTCCGACCACTCCAACGTCCAGATCGGTAAGGCTGGCCGTACCCGTCACATGGGCATCCGTCCGACCGTCCGCGGTTCTGTTATGAACCCGTGCGATCACCCGCACGGCGGCGGCGAAGGCAAGAGCCCGATCGGTCGCCCGAGCCCGGTTACCCCGTGGGGCAAGCCGGCTATGGGTTACAAGACCCGCAAGAAGAACCACCGCACGGATAAGCAGATCGTGCGTCGTCGCAACGGCAAGTAAGAAAGGAGTTAACGTTATATGGGCAGAAGTGTCAAGAAGGGCCCTTTTGTGGCTCCTGAGCTTATCAAAAGAGTCGTTGAAATGAATGAAAAGGGCGAGAAGAAGGTCCTCAAGACCTGGTCCCGCGCTTCCACGATCTTCCCGGAGTTCGTCGGTCACACCTTCGCGGTGCACGACGGCCGCAAGCATGTTCCGGTGTATGTCACCGAGGACATGGTTGGTCACAAGCTGGGCGAGTTTGCTCCCACCCGTACCTACAAGGGTCACGCGGGCAGCAAGACCTCCAATAA
>CALWUJ010000013.1 GCA_944384725.1 uncultured Agathobaculum sp.
GTTACGGAGAATCTCTTCTTTGCACCGCTGTGCGTTTTGATCTTAGGCATAAGGTTTGCTCCTCTCTGAATTTGCGCGCTAGGCGCGTTTTAGTTTACTTGTCCTTAGCGGGCGCCAGAAACATCAGCATCTGACGGCCTTCGAGCTTGGGCTGCTTTTCTACCGTGCTGCATTCTGCGCACAGCTCCGCGAAGCGATGGAGCAGATCCTGACCGAGCGACGCATGCGTGACCTCGCGGCCGCGGAAACGAACCGAAACCTTGACCTTGTCGCCGTCCTTGAGGAAACGGCAGGCGTTCTTCACCTTGGTGTTCAGGTCGCCAACGTCAATATTGGGGGTCAGGCGAATCTCTTTGATCTCCACGACGCGCTGGTTCTTGCGCGCTTCCTTTTCACGCTTGGCTTGTTCAAAACGGAATTTGCCGTAGTCCATGATCTTGCAGACCGGCGGCTTCGCCTGCGGGGCGATCTTGACCAGATCCATACCCTTTTCAATGGCGATCTCCTGCGCCTGCTGGATGGAAACGATGCCAAGCTGTTGGCCGTCGTCGCCGATCAGGCGAACTTCCTTGTCGCGGATCTCTTCATTGATTTGATGTTCCATGCTGCTGATTGGTAAGCACCTCCAAACAATAAATGGGTTAAGACAAAAAGAAAAAGGACCGATCGAAAGCGACCGTCCTCCATGCATAAAACGCAAACCCGTACCCAAACGGATTTTTTGCTTTATTGACCCGTTTGCTGAAAACGCTGCGGGTGAGGACATTGCCTTCTTCCTTGTTACTTGAAATACTATATCAGAAATGAAAGACAAAGTCAAGGCTTTATTTCGGTTATTTTAACTGGTATGATATTTCGCACAGGCAGCATACTATGACAGTACGGCGCTCCAGAATGGGGCTTTACAAAAAGGACTCGATTTGTTATGCTTAAAGCAGGAGAAGCATTCTCCGTCCAGCCTGAATTTGAACCATAAGGAGGTGCCGGATCGTGAGCGAGGAATACGGCAACGATTTTGTCACGCTGATTGATGAGGACGGCAACGAAGTTGAGTTTGAGCACATCGACACCGTGGAATATCAGGGAACAACCTATCTGGCCTTTATCCCGGCGGAGCTTTCTGTTGAGGAAGATGCAGAGGTTGTTATCATGCAGATCGTAGAGGAAGACGGCGAGGAAATGCTGGAAGCGGTTGAGGATGACGAGATCGCGGATGCAGTGTTTAATATTGTGATGGAACGCGCTGAGGCGGAAGAGGAAGAGTAAGATTACCGCCGCAGACGGCATGGATCAGTCAAATCCCTGCCCTGTACGACAGCAGCCCTTTTTTAACCCACATTTTTAGTACGGGATTTCGGAAAGTTTTGGCATCGAGCAGCAGGCCTCCCGGGTATACACGGACGTTGGAAGCGCAGACATGCCAAACAGAAAACCCACCTGCATGAGTCGTGCAGGTTACTAATTGGGCTGCATCGGCAGGGCGGGGTATTATTATGCCTAAAAATCGCTTGACTTTGATGGCCGCCCAAACGACTGGTAAATAATTTGTTACATTTGTGTAACTTTACAGGAATTTTATTTGCTTTTTTTGCGTAAGATGATATAATGATACAAAGAGAGTATAAAAAGGAGGTGCAGAAAGCATGAGACATCTTAGAATCCCTCAGCAGCCCGACCGCCCGGATATCGATGATCTGATTTTCGGTGATGAGCATGAGACACATAGCGATAAGTAAAACACTTACGGATATGTCCACGCAGGGCGCGCATGCTGGAAGGGAATGCGGCCGCGTGGTTTTTTTATATTTATTCCCCGGAAAATAAAAAGGGAGATCCATTCTAAATATGAAAAAATGTCTCGCAGAAGAGTGATGCCCGAAACGGAAAAACGTTTCGGGCATTTTTTTATGCGTCAGGCGTCAGATAGGCGTGCAGTCGATCAAGCGCGGTTTGAAAGCGAGGATCGTTACGCAAGGATTCATATTGTGGATCTTCCTCCAGTGAGCGTAGGGTAAGACGGTTAGCCTCGATTACTTCATTTTTGGTTGGCACATGAGTCTGAACACCGGCGAAAAACGGATTTTTTCGATAATCCAGTGTGTAGGCCAGCCGCGCGTCGATGTATTGCGCAAGCAGGTCAAGAGCACAGTCGATGTCACCCTCGTCCTGTGCCAGCATCAGACCGATCAGCAGACCATTGGAGCGGTCAAGATAGAACAGTTCGTCTATGGAGCGGTAGGCGTCGAGATAATGATGCGCGGCGGGGAAATTTTTTTGTCGTCGTGCGGCAGTCGTTAGGTTCATTAGTGCGCCTAATGCCTCATGGACATGTATCATCAGCCGCTTGCGGGCGAGCTGTTCGGCTTCGTCCAGCCGGTTCTGTGCCAGCCGTAGGTTGAGCCGCAGCGTATCTGCGTCGACCGGATGCTGGTTTGGCAGGGTGTCGATCAAGACTTCGGCTTCGTCGTATCGGCCAAGCATGGTCAGTGCATTGATGCGTAGCAAACGTGCTCCCAACTTCTCGTTTTCGGTTTCGCTTTGAGCTTCGCCTTGCTCAAACAGCGCAAGGCAGCGCGCAATCAGCGTTTCACTCTCTTGCTTGGGGTTTTCCGCGTGCAACAGGGCGGAGGACAGAAAGTGAAAATACATTCCGCCGAGTATGACTTTGAGTTGGCCGCTGGATGGGTACTCGCGCAGCACAGACTCAGCCGCCTGCTGTCCGGCAGAAAAACCCTGCTCGTCGAATATAGTGCGTAACTGTTCGCTAATGGTGTGCAGTTCTTCGTTGGAGGGCGCAGCGTGAAAGTCGAGCAGCGTATCGACCGTTATGCCAAGTGCACGGGCGATTGGTGGTAACAGCGTGATGTCAGGATAGCTTGCTCCAGTCTCCCATTTGCTGACTGCGGCGGAGGATACGCCGACCAAGTTGGCTAACGACTCCTGTGTCAAACCCTTGGTACGGCGTGCGGCAAGGATTGTGGTTCCGATACAAAGTTCCATGTCGTTCATCCTTATATAACAAATTCAAAAGGGCCTTTTGTACTTTTATCTTATCATGCCGTTATGCGCCAGACAATGGAGGCGTGGTTTAACCGACGGTTGTTTTTTCCAACCGATGGTTGAGCGGTATATTGAATGGTTGACGCTTCGGCTTGATTCTGTTAGGATAATCGAGGTGAAAAAGGGGGAATGGTGCGGTGTCGCTGGATTTGACCAAAGGAAGCATCACCCGGCGGCTTTTGCTGTTTGCGCTGCCGCTGATGATCGGTAATCTGTTGCAGCAGTTATATAATGTAGCGGATACATTGATCGTAGGGCGGTTTCTGGGGGCAGACGCATTGGCGGCGGTTGGCTCCGCTTATACGCTGATGGTGTTTCTGACTTCGATCCTGCTGGGGCTATGTATGGGCAGCAGCGCATTTTTTGCCATGCAGTTTGGAAAACGGGATATGGAGCGGCTGAAAAACAGTTTATTCCTGTCATTCCTGTTGGTTGGTGCTGTTGCACTTGTCATGAATGCGCTGGTATTTGTCAGATTGGATTGGATCGTCCGGGTATTACAGGCGCCAGATACGGTTGCACCGCTCATGCGTCAATACTTGTTCTATATCTTCTTTGGCATATTGGCAACGTTTCTTTATAATTTCTTTGCGAACCTGCTGCGTGCGGTCGGCAATTCGGTTGTGCCGCTGGTATTCCTTGCGGCGTCTGCGGTGCTCAATATAGTGCTGGATCTGTTGTTTGTGCTGGTGTTTCGCTGGGGAGTAACAGGCGCGGCGGTTGCGACGGTGATCGCGCAGTTTGTTTCCGGCATTGGTATTGCGGTGTATTGCTTGCTGCGGTTCCCGGAACTGCGGGTGGAACGGCGGCACATGCGTTGGGATCGTCAGATCATTCGAGAAATCGCCGGTTTGTCCGTTCTGACCTGCGTGCAGCAGTCAGTGATGAATTTTGGTATTCTGATGGTGCAGGGGCTGGTCAATAGCTTTGGGAAAACCGTCATGGCGGCGTTTGCCGCAGCGGTTAAAATTGATTCCTTTGCCTATATGCCGGTGCAGGATTTTGGCAATGCATTTTCCACTTTTATTGCGCAGAATTACGGGGCAAGGGACGAGGAACGCATCCGTCGCGGTATCAAAAGCGCCGTGGGAACGGCGTTTGTGTTCTGTGTGGTCATCAGTGTCACAGTGTGCATGCTGGCGCGGCCACTGATGGGGCTGTTCGTCCAGCCGGAAGAGACGGCAATTATAGCGGTTGGCGTTGGTTATCTGCGGATCGAGGCATCGTGCTATTTTGGAATCGGTTTGCTGTTCCTGCTGTATGGCTTTTACCGCGCGATCAATCGACCGGGGATGTCGGTGGTGCTGACGGTAATCTCACTGGGTACGCGTGTGCTGCTCGCCTATGTGTTGTCCGCAGTTCCCTCTATTGGAGTGACCGGAATTTGGGTTGCTGTGCCGATTGGCTGGGCGCTGGCGGATTTGACGGGTGCAGCTTATTACGGGAAGAACAAAGTGCGTTTGCTGCATATGAAAGCATGAAAAAGGTCCTGCCAAGCTGGCAGGACCTTTTTGGTTGTCAGGTGCCGAAATAGCTGAAATGCATATAGTCGCGTTTGCTGCGCCATGCGTTGCCGCCCCACAGGAATCCGTGGTTGATGAACGCGTTATACACATCGCCGCCTTCGGGGATGGAGTAGGGGTCTTCACCCGGCAGCCAGTAGGAACCGGTGGTCGGGGTCAGAGAGCCGTCCTCATTGATGGTTGCCTCCATGTTCTCATTCCAGTTGATATCCACTGCGGTGCCCTGCGAGTGTTCGCCCGTGCGCCAGGAGTAGCAGCCGACATCCTTGATCGGGAATTGCTCATCGCCGTTATAAATCTCCTCAAAGACTGCCTCGTAGATCGGGGCAAGGTTGCGGTTGACCTGTAAATAAGCAGTGCCCGAAGTTTTGGTACCGTCTTCCTGCAAGCGCCAGACCGGAACCGAGATTTCGACCATATTGGCCTCGGCTTCTTCGGCGGTTTGGTATTTCTCGCCGCCTACGCCATAGACCAGCTCCATCTTTTCCTCGTCGGTTTGCGGCAGCGCCATATCCGGATCATCCCACGGATCTTCGGGCGTGACGGTTGGCTCGGTTACAGCATCTTCGAAGGCAGAGCAGAAGCGGGTCGCCATAATAAGAGCCTGCTCGCGGGTCGCGGTTCCGCTGGGAGCAAGTGCGGTGGTTTCTCCGGCGGTAGAAATGCCGTTGACTACGGTGTGATCGACCATAGTAATCACGGCGTCGACTGCATAGGGTTCGATTTCGGGAACATCAGGGTAATCTTCGATGCAAGCATCTCCTGCAATCACGGGAGCTTCAATGCCGGATGCCTCCAGAATATTGTACAGCATCACACAAAGGTCTTGCCGTTCGATTTCAGCGTCCGGATCGAAGATGCCGTCGCCGCGTCCGTTGACCAGGCCGAGTTCGTAAGCTGCGACCACATTCGGATCATCGCAATCGCGGAAAGGCTTTTTGCCGGAAGCAAAAACCGCTTTGCCGCTGACCGCCTTATAAGCGTTGACGGCAATGCCGCAAAATTCGGCGCGGGTGATGGCGCCGGTTGCGCTGCGCGTTTCCAGTGCGCTGGGGATCAATCCGGCTTCTTGTGCAGCGGCAACGCCTTCCTGCGCCCAAGTGGAAACACCGGACAGAGCGCCGGCTTGTGGAGTCAGCAGCGCGCCGAGCAATGCGAGTGTGCCGGCACGGCGGAAAAACGGGTGTGTCATAACAAATGGGGCCTCCTTGGGGAATGAATGTAGATATAACGTATTTTAATCAGAATGTCTGAATTGCATTTTGTAAAAATTAAGTAAAAAAGAAACTTATTCACAATATCCACAGTCTTTTCCACAGAACCTGTGGATAGTTAACCGCCGACTGCGCGGTCAAGCGTGCGATATTGCAACGCTTCGGCAAGATGCTCCGGGCAGATGGCGGCACTGTTTGCCAGATCGGCAATGGTGCGCGCCATGCGCAGCACACGGTCGTGCGCGCGTGCGGTCAGTCCCAGACGCTCAAAGGCGGCGCGGAACATGCTGGACGCTTCTTCGGTCAGCGGACAGCAGTCTGATAAGCGGGCAGGGGAGAGGTTTGCGTTGCAAACATTCACGCCTTGCCGCTGATATTGTATCTCACGCGCTGCCATGACGCGGGCGCGGATCGCTTCCGAAGGTTCTTCTGCAGCTTGTCCGCGGGCGGCAAGTGCGGCATATTCGACGGGCTGAACTGCAATTTGCAGGTCGATGCGGTCCAGCAGCGGGCCGGACAAGCGGCGCAGATATTGCTGCACGGATGCTTTGGAGCAGGTGCAGCGGTCGGTGCCATACCAGCCGCAGCGGCAGGGGTTCATGGCTGCGATGAGCTGAAAGCGCGCGGGATAGGTGACCTGTCCCGCAACCCGCGAAATCGTGACTGTCCCATCCTCGAGCGGCTGGCGCAGCGCCTCGAGTACATCACGGTGAAACTCCGGCAGTTCGTCCAGAAACAAAACACCGCGATGCGCCAGCGAAATTTCGCCCGGCGTGGGCAGACGGTTTCCCGTGCCTGCACCGCCCGCCAAAGCGGCAGCGGAAGTGGTATGATGCGGTGCGCGGAAAGGGCGGGAAGCACGTCCGACGGCTTCCTGTCCGCGGCCGACGGCCGACCAGACGCGGATGACTTCCAGACGCTCGGTGTCGGATAGCGGCGGCAGAATGGTGGCAAAGCGCTTGGCCATCATGCTCTTGCCCGAACCGGGAGGTCCGGAAAGCAGAATATTATGTCCGCCGGCTGCGGCAATTTCCAGCGCGCGCTTGACAGCATGCTGCCCCATTACATGGGAAAAGTCCAGCGCATCGTCCGGCGGCGGAGGTGGCTCGGGTGGCGGGCAAGGTACCAGCGGCGCGCGGCCGGATAGGTGCGCGATTAATGTTGGCAGGCTTTCGACCGGAAGAACCGTGATGCCCGTGGCATAAGAGGCTTCCTGCGCGTTCTGCATCGGTACATATACCGTCCGGAAACCGGCGTCCCGTGCAGCCAACGCCATGGAAAGCGCGCCGCAGACCGGACGCAGCAGACCGGACAACGAAAGTTCACCCAGAAATATCGCGTCCTGCGGCAGCGGGTCGATTTGACCGGTTGCCGCGAGAATGGATAACAATATAGGAAGGTCATAAGCCGTACCCGCTTTGCGGGTGTCCGCCGGGGCAAGGTTGACGGTGATGCGGGAAACCGGCCAGTCAAACGAGCAGGCTTTCACGGCGGCGCGCACCCGTTCCCCGGCTTCCGAGACTGCACCGGTCGGCAGGCCGACGACATCCAGACGAGGCAGGCCGTTCGAGGGCAGGCATTCGACGGTCACAATATAACCATCGATTCCGCTCAGACCGGCGGAAAAAACGCGTGCAACCATCGAACTCCCTCCTATGTTGCTGAAAGACTTGCTATATTAATATACTACATTTCTGTCGATTCCGCAATGCAAAACGACAACTGCAAAGGAATTGTAACATTTTGGAACAGTATGAGATTATTGTTTCATAATGCGAAATTATTATTAATAATCGGGGAATTGTTACGAATTTGTCATATTTGGTGTTTACATTTTTGGTAAGGAGTGATAGAATAAAAACGGCCGGTGGAGACGGCTTTTTCCCGTGTCAAAAAGCGGGCGAAAAGGCTTTTCACCCCTTCAGCATGTTATAACTGAATAGGAGGATATAAACATGGCAAGAAAGATGAAGTCCATGGACGGTAACACCGCTGCGGCACACGTGTCGTATGCGTTTACCGAGGTCGCGGGTATCTATCCGATCACCCCGTCCAGCCCCATGGCAGACAGCGTAGACCAGTGGGCAGCCGCAGGTCAGAAGAACATTTTCGGTACTACCGTTAAGGTGATCGAAATGCAGTCCGAGGCGGGCGCCGCAGGTACGGTTCACGGCTCTCTGGCAGCCGGCGCGCTGACCACGACCTACACCGCATCTCAGGGTCTGCTGCTGATGATCCCGAATATGTACAAGATCGCGGGCGAATTGCTTCCCTGCGTGTTCCATGTTTCCGCGCGTACGGTTGCATCCCATGCGCTGAACATCTTCGGTGACCATTCTGACGTTATGGCTTGCCGTCAGACCGGTTTCGCTATGCTGGCTGAGACCAATCCGCAGGAAGTAATGGATCTGGGTGCTGTTGCGCATCTGGCAACCATTAAGTCCCGCGTTCCGTTCATCAACTTCTTCGATGGCTTCCGCACCTCTCACGAGATCCAGAAGATCGAGGTTTGGGACTACGAGGATCTGAAGGACATGTGCGACATGGACGCTGTTGAAGCGTTCCGCAAGCGCGCTCTGAATCCGGAGCATGCTATGATGCGCGGTTCTCACGAGAACGGCGACGTATTCTTCCAGCACCGCGAGGCTTGCAATAAGTTCTATGACGCGGTTCCGGAAGTGGTAGAGGAGTACATGGGCAAGGTTAACGCTAAGCTCGGCACCAACTACCAGCTGTTCAACTACTACGGCGCTGCCGACGCTGACCGCGTGATCATCGCGATGGGCTCGATCTGCGACGTAGCAGAAGAAGTTATCGACTACCTCAACGCACACGGCGAGAAGGTCGGCCTTGTCAAGGTTCGCCTGTACCGTCCATGGCGTGCGGACAAGCTGCTTGCTGCTATCCCAGAGACTGCCAAGAAGATCGCGGTTCTCGACCGCACCAAGGAGCCGGGCGCACAGGGCGAGCCGCTTTATCTGGACGTTGTTACCGCGCTGGCTAACGCTGGCATCACCGATAAGACCGTCATCGGCGGCCGTTACGGTCTGGGTTCCAAGGATACCCCGCCGTCCTCTGTCTTTGCGGTATATGAAGAGCTGAACCAGGCTGAGCCGAAGCGTCAGTTCACCATCGGCATCAACGACGACGTGACCTACCTGTCCCTCGAGGAGAAGCCGGCGCCGAACACTGCGGCGGAAGGCACCACCGAGTGCAAGTTCTGGGGTCTCGGCGGCGACGGTACCGTTGGCGCAAACAAGAACTCCATCAAGATCATCGGCGACCACACCGATAAGTTCGTTCAGGCGTACTTCCAGTACGACTCCAAGAAGACCGGCGGCGTAACCGTATCGCACCTGCGTTTTGGCGACAAGCCGATCAAGAGCCCGTACTACATCAATAAGGCTGACTTTGTTGCTTGCCATAACCCGTCCTACATCACCAAGCACTTCCCGATCGTGCGTGACGTTAAGCCGGGCGGCGTGTTCCTGATCAACTGCCAGTGGACGCCCGAAGAGCTCGAGCATCATCTGGCGGCTTCTGAGAAGCGCTACATTGCGAAGAACAACATCCAGCTCTACACCATCAACGCGATCGACCTCGCGATTGAGATCGGTATGGGCAAGCGCACCAACACCATCCTGCAGTCCGCTTTCTTCACGCTGGCTAAGGTTATGCCGCAGGAAGAAGCAATCGGCTACATGAAGGATGCTGCGACCAAGTCCTACCTGAAGAAGGGCCAGGATATCGTTGATATGAACCACAAGGCGATCGACGCCGGCGCTACCGCGTTCGTCAAGATCGACGTTCCGGCTGCTTGGGCTGACGCTGTTGATCCGGAAGATACCCGCGATCTGCAGGGCCGTCCGGAAGTCGTTAAGATGGTCAAGGACGTTATGGAGCCGATCGGCCGCATGGACGGCGACTCCCTGCCGGTATCCGCTTTCGCTGGCGAGCATGTTGACGGCTCCTTCGAGCACGGCGCTGCCGCTTACGAGAAGCGCGGCGTAGCCGTTACCGTTCCGTCTTGGAATCAGGATACCTGTGTACAGTGTAACCAGTGTGCTTATGTCTGCCCGCACGCGACCATCCGTCCGTTCGCGCTGACCGAGGAAGAGGCTGCTGCTGCTCCGGCATCGACCAAGATCGTCGACATCAAGGCTGGCAAGGGCAAGGGCGTCTACAAGTACACGATGGTCGTTTCTCCGCTCGACTGCATGGGCTGCGGCGTGTGCGTTGGCGTGTGCCCGACCAAGTCCCTCACCATGGTTCCGCAGGATCAGGAAGCTGCTCAGCAGGATGCATTCGATTACTGCGTAGCCAAGGTTTCCGAGAAGGCCGACATGATCTCGACTGCTTCCGTCAAGGACAGCCAGTTCAAGAAGCCGCTGCTTGAGTTCTCCGGTTCTTGCGCAGGCTGCGCTGAGACCTCTTACGCTCGCCTGATCACTCAGGTTTGCGGCGACCGTATGTATATCTCCAACGCTACCGGCTGTTCGTCCATCTGGGGCGGCCCGGCTGCTACCAGCCCGTACACTGTTGACGCGAATGGCCACGGCCCGGCTTGGGCAAACAGCCTGTTCGAGGACAACGCAGAGCACGGCCTCGGTATGTACTATGGCCAGCTGGCAATCCGTGAGCGCCTGATCTCCAAGCTGGAAGAGATGGCTGCTGCGGACGCTACCCCGGCTGAGACCAAGGATGCGATCGCGAAGTTCATGGAGACCAAGGACAACGGCGCTGCGAACGCTGAGCCGGCTAAGGCTCTGGTTGCCGAGCTCGAAAAGGGCGCTGCTGCTGGCTGCGACGCTTGTAAGGAAGTTCTTGCGCATAAGGAATACCTCGCTAAGAAGTCCGTCTGGATCTTCGGCGGCGACGGCTGGGCTTATGATATCGGCTTCGGCGGCTTGGATCACGTCCTCGCATCCGGCCAGGATGTAAACGTTATGGTATTTGATACCGAAGTTTACTCCAACACCGGCGGTCAGGCTTCCAAGGCTACCAACATCGGTGCAGTTGCTCAGTTCGCTGCTTCCGGTAAGACCACCAAGAAGAAGAGCCTTGCTGAGATCGCTATGAGCTACGGCTACGTTTACGTTGCTCAGATTGCTATGGGCGCGAACATGAACCAGACCCTGAAGGCAATCGCTGAGGCGGAAGCTTATCCGGGCCCGTCCCTCATCATCGGCTATGCTCCGTGCGAAATGCACTCCATCAAGGGCGGCATGACCAACTGCCAGGCTGAGATGAAGAAGGCTGTTGATTGCGGTTACTGGAACCTGTTCCGCTTCAATCCGCAGCTGGCTGAGGAAGGCAAGAATCCGTTCATCCTCGAGTCCAAGGAGCCCAAGACGGAGGATTACCGCAAGTTCATGATGAACGAAGCACGTTACTCTGCTCTGACTCGTTCCTTCCCGGATCGTGCGGAGAAGCTGTTCAGCGAATCCGAGGCAGAGTCCACCAAGCGCTATGCACATCTGCAGCGCCTGCAGGCTCTGTACGCTCCGGAAGCGTAAGATCGGCTGATTGCTTACAAAGCGATTTACTGAATAATGAAGAACCGCCCGCGGAACATTCCGCGGGCGGTTTTTTGTGGACTGATAGATGGTTTCAGCAGATAGAGCGATGCAATCGCCACAACATTTTGCGTTTTTGCGGCGTGAAACAGCAAAATACTGTTGCGCAAACAGGGAAAACGCGGTACAATGATAAACAGAAAGGTGGTGCCCGTTTTCATGGCATTCACAGGCTTTAATGCTGCGGGGATTGATCTTCTGCAGCTGAACCGCCTGCAAAACAGCAAGGAATTTTACGAAGAACATAAAGAAGAAATCAAGCGGCAGGTCATTCAGCCGTTTCATGAGTTGATCGCAGAGATGACGCCCGCGATGCTGGAGATCGATGCGCAGTTTGTTGTCACGCCATCGCGTATGGTGTCTCGTGTGCGTCGTGATACCCGCTATACTAAGGATAAAACGCTGTATCGTTCCAACATGTGGATGTTTTTCCGTCGCAAGCGGCAGGAACGTGAGTCGGTACCCTGTTATTATTTTGAGATTCATCCTGAGTTCTGGGGCTTTGGCTGCTGGGGCGCGTGGGGCAGAGGAGAAATGGAGTCTCTGCGTGAAATGATTTTGCACGAGGATAAGTTGTTTCTCGAAGCCTATGATGCTGTACAAGCCTGTCCGCAGATGCATCTGGATGGAGAGCAATACAAACGGCCGAAGTTCCCGGATGCAAAGCAGGAATATCAGAATTGGCTCAACCGCAAGGAAATCGGCGTGGATTTCCGTGAAACCGCGGATTTTACACCTGTGCTGGACGGCTCGTTTGTCCAGCCGATGGTGAAAACCATGCAGCGCTTGGCACCGTTTTACCGTTTGCTTTTGGCAGCAAAAGAACGTGCAGAGGCAGCGCGGCGGGAGGCAGTCCAATGAGATATTTGGCGCTGGATTTTGAAACCGGCAATGCGTCGCGGCTGAGCGCATGCGCGCTTGGCGTGAGTATTTTTGAGGATAATACGCTGGTTGCTGAACAAACGACCTTGATTAAACCGCCTGCACAGGTGGGAAAGTTCCATTGGGGCAATGTTCGTGTCAATCATATCAAAGAATCCATGGTGGTCGACGCACCCACGTTTGACGAAGTCTGGCAGGGTGCCATAGCGGAATTGGCTGAGGGCAGTGTTCTGGTCTGCCATAACGCTATGTTTGATACCGCAGTGCTGTGTGCATGTCTTGCGCATTATCATCTGCCTGTGCCGGAATGCCGTTATGTATGCACGGTAAAAGTGGCGCAGCGGGTGTGGCCGCAGCTGCAAAATCACAAGCTGGATACAGTTTCGCAGACGTTGGGCATCGAGTTGAACCATCATGAGGCGGGTTCGGATGCTCGCGCAGCTGGCTTAATCTTGCAGGCCGCCCTGCGGGAGACCGCAAGCGCAGATGCAGATGAGCTGGCGCAGAAAATCGGAATGCGCCTTGGACGGATATCCTGCATGGGAACCGTGCCATGCAGCATTGCAAAAGAATTTCAGGGCGGGAAAGCCGTCCGTTTCACTCAAAGCCATGTATAAAGGAGAGAGTAGCTATGAAAAATTATCTGGAAAACATTGATCGGGAAGCCCTCCGTGCACGTGCCGAGCAGATGCTGCGCTATGCAGATGATGCACGCAATCAGGCAGGCCGCTGGACGGATTATGCCGTATCCAAAGCACAGGGTTTTTCTGTTTTTGATTTTGCGATTTTTAAGGTATGCCTGCTGTCTCTGGGACTTTGGCTGGGTACCTGCTTTTCGCGCTTTTTTAAGAAATTCCGTGGTGTTTTGTTCGTTGCGTTTACGGCAAGCTGGCTGTACCTGTTCTGGCGCATTTTCTTCAATTGCGACGACGAATAAATTGGCTGCTTGATGGCATAGAGCAAAACCCTGTAGGAGAGGAGTATGTCTGTGGAGGAGCCAACACAGCAAAGTAAATCAAAGTTTTCTACGCATCCACATTATTTTCAATGGGGCTTGACCGCATTTTGCGTCATTGTTTCCAGCTCAATCGTTGTATTTTTATTGCAATGGCTGCCGGGCATCTGGACAATGTTCCAAAAGCTGCTGGGCATTCTCAGTCCGTTTATTTACGGTTTTGTCATGGCATATTTGCTGATGCCTGTTTTTAATGGACTGTATAAGCGGATTCAGCCGCCGCTGTCCCGAAGACTGAAAAACGGAACGCGCATTGCCAAGGGATTGTGCAGCATTCTGACGTTGCTCATCGGCATTGCCGTAGTAGGCATTCTGCTTTGGATGGTGCTGCCGCAGCTGGTGGTGAGTATTTTCTCGCTGCTGGAATCTATGGACACTTATCTTAATGAGATATCCAGTTGGGTGGCGGCGCTGCTCAAGGATAATCCAGTGATCGAGCGCAATTTCCTCCAGCTTTATGAGGAATTTTCGCAGCAGATCGTCAACTGGGTGCAGAATATTGCGCTGCCGCAGCTCGTTGAGCTGATGACCGGCGTCGTAACGACGGTTTCTGTGTTGTTCGATATTTTTATCGGCATCATCATTGCCCTCTATATTCTCAACAGCAAGGACACGTTCTGCGCGCAGGCCAAAAAGATGACATACAGCATGTTCTCCATTGACCGGGCGAACCGTATTATGGGACGTGTTGCTTATGTGCATCGCGTTTTTGGCGGTTTCATCACGGGTAAGCTGATTGACTCGCTGATTATCGGCGTGCTGTGCTTTATTGGTCTGCGAATGCTGATCGGTTTCGGACTGATGACAATGGATCAGTCGTTTGCGCTTCTGATTTCGGTTATCATTGGCGTGACCAATATCATCCCGTTTTTTGGTCCGTTTATCGGCGCCATCCCCAGCACGATTTTGATTATGGTCATCAGCCCAATTCAGGCAGTATATTTTGTGCTGTTTGTTCTGGCATTGCAGCAGTTTGACGGCAACATCCTCGGCCCGAAGATTCTGGGTAATTCGACCGGACTATCGAGCTTCTGGGTCATGTTCGCCATTCTGCTGTTTGGCGGTGTATTTGGGTTTGTCGGAATGGCAGTCGGCGTGCCGCTGTTTGCCGTTTTGTACAGTGCAGTGACCGAGGTGATTTGCAGCCTGCTGAAAAAACGCGGCTTGTCTGTGGATACCAATGATTATCGTGGTCCGCGCCGCTTGGACCCGGTAAGCGGAGAGTTCGTTGCGGTGCAAGAGGAGCGCCCACCGGTTTCGGCAAAGGAGCGCCGCCGCGCGGCGGAGAAAGCGCGTGCGCAGAAACAACAGGAAGAACAAAAAAAGGACTGACAGAAGTCAGTCCTTTTTCTTATGTCGGCAACATAGTGTCCAGTGCATCGATGAGCGACTGTGCATTATGCAGACGGTGAACCCATGGCGTGCTTTCGTAGACGAAGTTGTTCTTGCCCAGCACAAAATGCAGCGGTTCTTCCTTGTAATATGCGTCGATTTCGTATTGCACGGTATCGAGCGAATAACTTTGTTGATAAAACGGTAGGCGGGATGCCTCACAGTTTGCAAGTAATTCGGTGAGCTGATGCAAGTCGATCTGATCGGTCATATCTTCAAATTCTGCATTACCGATCATGCGCTGCATACGCCAAATCTCGAGCTGTTCTGATTCCGGTGCAACGGAATAGGGTGTCAGCGCAAAGGTCAGTGCGCCGCACAAGATAATGATGCAAAACAAAACGATAATTGGTTTTCGATTCATACAAGGCACACTCCTTTGCTGCTTGAATGCATCTCTAAAGAGCATACAAGGACCGAAACAAATGGTTTCGGCCCTTGTAAATTCTGTGTTTTGGGAATACGCCGGGGAGAAATTACTTCAGGCCCGCGGTGATAATTGCCATCTGGTAAACCTCGTCCGCATTGCAGCCGCGGGACAGGTCATTGATCGGCGCGTTCAGACCCTGCAGGATCGGGCCATAAGCTTCGAAGCCGCCCAGACGCTGCGCGATCTTATAGCCGATGTTGCCGGCGTTGATGTCCGGGAAGATGAAGGTGTTAGCCTGACCGGCAACCGGGGAGCCCTTGCACTTGGTAGCTGCAACGACCGGAGAGAATGCAGCGTCAAACTGCAGTTCACCATCGACAGCAAGATCCGGTGCAGCAGCCTTGGTCTTTTCGGTTGCATTGCGCATCATATCAACTGTGTCGCCCTTGCCGGAGCCCTTGGTCGAGTAGGACAGCATGGCAACCTTGGGATCGATGCCAAAAGCCTTTGCGGTCTTGGCGGTCTCGATTGCGATTTCGACCAGATCATCCTCACCCGGATTGATGTTGATGGCGCAGTCGCCCATTGCGTACATCTCGTCGCCGCCGTCCTTTGCGTCGCGGCGCAGAATGAAGCAGGAGCTTACGATCTTGTTGCCCGGCTTGGTCTTGATGATCTGGAGCGCCGGACGAACGGTGTCGGCCGTGGAGTAAGTAGCGCCGCCGAGCAGAGCGTCCGCCTTGCCCATCTTGACCAGCATCGTGCCAAAATAATTGCCCTTTGCGAGCGCAGCGCGGCACTGCTCCTCAGTCATCTTGCCCTTGCGCAGTTCAACCATCTTGGCAACCATTGCGTCCATTTCCGGATAGGTTGCGGGGTCGATGATTTCCATTCCCTCAATGTCGAAGCCGCCAGCCTGAGCCGCTGCCTTTACTTCGTCCACATTACCGACCAGAATGGAATCCAGCAGGCCGTCCTTCTTCAGACGGGAAGCAGCCTCAAGGATACGGGGATCGGGGCCTTCGGTGAATACGATTTTGCGCTTGTCAGCTTTCAGCGTGGCAATCAAATTTTCAAACATGGTGCACTCTCCTCCATTTTAATGGGTTTGTCCGGCACAGAAAGTGGCCGCGGACAAACTATTGTACCCACATTATACACCCTGTTGCTATCACTTCACAAGTATTATTTTGAGTAGATTCTGAGTAATTCTTGTATCATTCTTTGGAGGGGTTGCTTTATCAAAAATCTGGGCAAAATAGGAGCAGAAAGGGTGTGATAAGATGCAGGTGATACGGTATTTGAACGGCAGACGCCTGCACGGCGTAATGCCGCCGCTGCTGCTGGATCAGGAGGGAATCGGGGCGCTGCTCAGTGCAGCGCGCAGCAGGCAGCAGCTTCCATTGCCCGATACCGCCCCCTCTGCTATACTGGAGGCGGAGGGATGCAGTCTCGGAAGGGATGAGTTATGAAGCATACAGCGCTTTATTTGCGCGTTTCAACCGAGGCACAGGCGGATGAGGGCTATTCGCTGGCAGCGCAGGCGGAAAAGCTGGAGGCCTATTGCCGGATGAAAGGCATTATGCAGTTTCAGCGCTATGTAGACGGCGGTTTTTCCGGGTCGAATCTGACGCGTCCGGCCATCACGGAGCTTGTGGAGGCCATCCGCAACGGCAATGTGGAGCGTGTGGTGGTTTACAAGCTGGACCGCCTGAGCCGCAGCCAGAAAGATACGCTCTATCTCATTGAGGATGTTTTTTTGCCGCATGGTGTGGACTTTGTGTCCATCAATGAAAATATCGACACCGGCAGCCCATACGGACGCGCAATGATCGGTATTTTGTCCGCTTTTGCGCAGCTGGAACGTGAAAACATTTTTTTGCGTACGCGTATGGGCATGGTGGAACGCGTCAAACAAGGGTTTTGGCCGGGCGGCGGTAAAATTCCGTTCGGGTATGACTATGATGCGGACAAGGGCATTCTGGTGCCGAACAGCGACGCGGATACCGTGCGCGAAATCTATGCACGCTATCTGGAAGGGCAGTCGACAGGACGGATCGCCCGCGAATTAGGGCTAAAGTATGAGCATCTGGTGCGGCAGATTCTGCTGCGGGAAAGCAACACGGGTGTCATCGTATACCGTGGCGAGACCTATCGCGGACGGCACGAGCCGTTGGTCGATCCGGATACGTTTGCGCGTGCTGCGCGTCGTTTGCAGCGGTCGGATAAGCCGCGTGCTGCGGCTTCAAATAAGCTGCTCACTGGGCTTCTGGTTTGCGGCCATTGCGGAGCGAAAATGAGGTACCAGAAATGGGGCAGTGCAGGCGATAAGCTGGTGTGCTATTCAAGGGACAAGTCCAAGCCACATTTGGTGCATGATGCGAACTGCCCCAATCGTGGGGTGATGGCGCGGCAGGTGGAAGAGGTCGTCATTCGTGACCTGTCCCGACTGGCTGCTGAGCCCGTTTCACTACGCAGAAGCAAAAAGGAGCCGGCAGAATGTCGCCGTGCACTGGAACGTGCGCAGCGCAAGCTGCGGCGGCTGTATGAGCTGTTTGCGGAGGGGGAGGATGACACTCTGCGGGATGCGATCACGCGCGCCAGACAAGAATGCAGCCGTGCGGAGCAGGCATTGGAGTGTGCCCAGCAGGCGGAGCAGCAGGAAGAACAGAATGACGTGCAACAGGCGCTGCAAACGATCGGCTCTTGCTGGGACAAGCTAAGCGATGCGGAAAAGCAGGGGCTGGTGCGTGCCTGTGTGCAAAAGATCGTGCTACAAAACGATAAAATCGAGATATTTTATGTTATGGAAGGCGCTGAGATGTGCCAATCCTCTGCGGGATAACTGTTTTCGACTTTGTATGTTCATGCCGATGATTATTGGGGAAATCCGACGGTATCTGCGTGATAATAGTGCGCTGCGGGTATCGCGCAGTCTCCGGGATACAGCTTACAAAGCGTTGCAAGCCAAAGAAGCGTTTGTGCGCGAGCACCAGCGCGAGCCGGATATTGTGGAACTGGCAAAGCTGATGGATATGCCGAAAGAAGAAGTGGTATTGGCGCTCGATGCCATCCTTGACCCGGTATCGCTGTTTGAGCCGGTGTTTCACGATGGGACAGATACGGTCTGTGTGATGGATCAGGTGGGGGATAATAAAAATACAGATGATCAGTGGCTCGCCAGCATTGCGCTGCGCGAAGCCATCGACAGCCTGAACGAGCGGGAGAAGCGTATTATCCGAATGCGCTTTTTCGAGGGGCGCACCCAGATGGAGGTGGCCGACGAAATCCACATTTCGCAAAACGAAAGGACGCAAATTTCACAGCCACAGAGCAGTATAGAGAAAATGCACTTTTCAAGGCCGCTATCTGCATATCGAGGGGAATATGAGGTGGTTTACTACATAAACTGGCGGTTTCAAATATAACGAGGGAAGTGCGGTGAAATGGAACGCTCTGCAATCCGAGAAAAGGAAAATGTGCCCATTGGCAAGCAGCCAATGGGCACATTTTGTTGTCTTATGGATTGCCGGAGAACCGTATTACAGCTGAGCGCTTTTTTGTATGGCGAGATGCCTTAAAACAACAGCGCCATGTAATCCTGCCGGCCATCCAGCACGCGCGTGACCTCGATATGATCATCCTCCACCACACGGTAAAAGACGAGCTGCTTTGCCACCACCAAAAAACGCAGATCGGTTTCCACGGCAAATTTACGGCAGAGTTCCGTCCCCATATAAGGGTTATCCGTCAGCAGCATAATCGCGTCATATACACGCCGGGTCAGTTTTTTCGCAGCCGCCCCATTGCTGAGCGTTTCCGAAATATAGCGTTCCGTCGCCTGCATATCGTCCAGCGCGGTTTTCTTAAATAACACCTTCATTCAGACAGCCCCAGCAGCTTGCGCGCGTCGTCGGCATCATATACTTCGGCGCACTCGTCGCCTTTTTGCAGCTCTTTCATCAACCGCGATAGCGCCTTTGCCTTGATGATCTCGGCATTATCCGCGTTTACCGCGAACGGGAAACCGCCCGCATTGATCGACTGCTGGAAAAACACGTTGACCGCGTCCGTCAGCGTCAGACCGTTTTTCGCATAAATCTGTTCCAGCTCTTCCCGGATTTCCGGGTTCATGCGGATACGGAACATATCCGTTTTGGCAGAAGAAACTACATTTCCCATACGTCATTCCTCCTTTGGATTTAGTATAACAAAAGATTGCCTATTTGTCAAAACTGTAGATACGTTGTAGCTACAAAAATGCGTGCAATTGTTTTTGACCGCCTTATCTATTTGCACATATTTACACTTTTCAAAACCTGATTGAGCAAAACCATGCCTCAACTATGCAATACAGTGGTTTTCTCAACCAATTTTCTATTCATCGATTTGCAGAAAAATTTCGCATTTTCGCAACGATCAGCCATTATCTTTTTACCATCCTCCAACATGAGATTAAATCTATTCTCTGAGGAGGACTTTTTTATGGATATCAAACGGGAAATCAAATGCGCATTGCATGATCTGGGCTTTGACAAGCCGCGCAAGCATCAGGTTGCACCGATCAAGTCATTGACCGACAAACAGGATACCATTGTCATCGCCGGGACATCCTCCGGCAAGACAGCCATCTACCAGACCGCCGGACTGGTGCTGCAAGGGCTGACTGTGGTGGTGGAACCGCTGCTGGCGTTGATCTACAACCAAGTGCAGGAATTGCAGCAGAAAAGTATTCCTGCTGATTACATCGATTCCACACGCTCCAAAACAGATGTGGACAAGATTCTCCGCAAGGCGCAAAAAGGCAAGCTGGCCTTTCTGTATGTGACCCCGGAACGGCTGCAAAACGAAGCCTTTATCTCTGCGATGCAGCAGGCCGACCTTGCCCTGCTCGTGGTGGACGAGTGCCACTGCATCACCGAATGGGGCTACACTTTCCGGGACGCTTATTTGCACATTGGGACATTCGTTGCATGTCTGCCGCACAAGCCGGTGCTCTGCGCGTGTTCGGCAACGATTCTGGAGGACAATGTCGACGCGATCGTCCAGTCGCTGCACATGAAGTATCCTGTCCTTTTCCGCAGCGACCTCAAGCGGAATAACCTGATCTTGATGAAGAAGGACGTCACCAGCTCGAAAAGAAATTTGGAAAAGCGTCTGGAACATCGTCTCAAGGTTCTGAAACGCTGCATCGGGAAATATCATGGCACAGGCTCGGTCATGGTCTATGCGCTGACGACCGGCTATGTCGACGCCATCTCGAATTATCTGGAGGAAACCTATCCCGGACAGGTGGCGCGCTGTCATGCCAAAATCCAGCCGGAAAAGCCGAAACGGCAGATGGAGCTGGATTTCCTGCAAGGGAACAAGAAGATCATGGTGGCGACTTCGGCGTTCGGCATGGGCATCGATGTGCCGGACATCGAGCTTGTCATTCACTTCAACACGCCGCTCAGCACGACCGACTACATCCAGCAGATCGGCCGCGCCGGACGCGACGGCCGGAAAGCGCGTTGTATCCTGTTCTATGACCAAAACGGTGACGATGAGAAAATCGTCCGCAGCCTGCGCAAAAAAGCCGCGCAGACCTCCAAGCAAGCCGCGGATACGATCAAAGCGCGTTATGAACAAATGCAGGACTTCCTGTCCGACACCGGCTGCATGCGCAATGCAGTCCTGCGCTATCAGGGACAGGACGAGCAGATCATCTGCAAATGCTGCACCAATTGCGCCAGAGAGAGAAAGGGGCGCTGAACATGAAACGCAACGACGGGATACATACTTTTTCGCTGAAAGCCCGCAGCAGCTATTCGGAAATCCAGAATATCCGCGCGCAGAATACCTGCATCCGCGGCAAGCGAGGCCGTTTTTCGCTCAATCAGAATTTCTGCATCGCAGACTATAAGGACAAGGGCGTCGAGATCTTATTGCACCAATCGCTGGTTCACCCCAGCTGGGTCACACTGATCGTCAATCCGTCCTCGCTCTTAGTGGACAAATACCAACCAACCGGGTTGTTTTGCCCAACGGAACAGTTGATGACACAGTTGAAAGCGCGTCTGCGCATCATTCTGGACGAAATCGGGCTGGATACACGTCTCAAGGCGTTCCGGCTGTCGCGCTGCGACCAGACGCGAGATCGATATTACAGCAGCGCGGACGAAGTTGCGAGTTGGCTTGGAATCTTCAAAAAATCGTGGCTTATGCCGCGCTATACGGCGGTTCCGTTCCCAAAAGATTCGGAATTCGATGAAAAGTGGAAGGGTGCGAATCAACATGCGTGGACGATTGCAAACAAAAGCTGCGCCTTTTCGGTGTATGACAAGACCTACGAACTGAAAAAGCGCCACGGCATCAAAATCCAGACGCACATCCTGCGGCTCGAGCTGCGGCTGTCCCGCAAACGTATCGTCCAGCTGTGCCGCGCGACCGCGTGGGACAATCAGCTGCTGGAATTGTTTGATAAGCAGGACACCCAACTGGACAAATTCCTGCACCGGCTCCATCTGCCGGAAAATATGCAGCTTGTCACGCGGGAGAAGGCGCTGGAAACCATCAATGCCTCTCGCTTTCGGGAAAAGACCCAAAAGAAGCTGCGCCGGATCGTGAAAAAAGCGAACGGCTGCGAAACGCTCGCAGCCGTCCAAAGGGAAACCCGGATCAAAAAGAAAGACTTTATGAAAATGTTGGGGAAATTTGAGGCGTTGGGGATTTGTCCCGTTGTCCTCCGTTGATGGTACCGGCACGGAAACCCGTCTATCAAAAGACAAGAGCCGGAGATACTCCGGCCCTTGTGTGTTTCTTATGTGTAGTTTTCGCAGAAGCGCATCAGCATGGTCGCTGCTTCGGCGCGGGTCGCCTGCCCCTGCGGGTTCAGATTCGCACCGTCGCCCTCGATAACGCCATCGCCGCACGCCCACTGCATCGCGGGCACGGCGTACTCGGAAACATCAAGCGCATCGGCGTATTTCCATTCGCATCCATAACTGTAACATCGACCGGGCAACGAATCGTGATGACCTTATTCTGATGAACAGATTCTCCTATTTGCTGACGAGATCAACGCCACTCCCAGAAAACGTCTGGGCTACCGCACGCCTGAGGAACTGTTTGAGCTACAGCTGGATAGTATCTACGCCACCAGCTGACAGTGCGCCTTATTCTGTTCAAGTGTTCAATTTGTTATTGCAATTTTCGAATCGTGATAGAAACAATGCTGGAAGAAAAGCTTAGTTACAGTGAAACAGCACGTCGATTTGAGGTAAGCAATCACCACCGTAGGATTGTTATATTGATTATTTACACAGAAAACATGATACTCATACTGATTGAGTTTTTTCAAAAAGAACTGGAGCGATATATCCGCATGACAATTGTCTCGAGAGACAAAACCGGAAAATCTGCGCCGTACTTGCGCAGCGGGAAATTTTCAGGACAACAATTTTGCTTTGATGCTGGCTTGCACTATGTGGACGGTACTCAGTGGCGCAACAAAAAGTATCCATTTGAAGTTACCTGCATGCTGCTATTGATAAGCGCCTATCTGTTAAATCATCGGTGCTATTGTTTTGTACGTTTCGGTTGTTATGGAATATAGATATTTCCAAACCCGTTTTCCTCATCCATATCGCTGGAATACCGTTCCCATGCGAAGACATCGTCGACGCGGTTCATCTCACGCCAAGTGATAGGGTTTAGGAAATCGGCCAATCCTTTGCCGAGCGGAAAGCCGGTGCCCCAATAGCTGCCCGTCCGTTCGCCCGCCCGGTCGACGGCATATGCCTCAAAAGGAACATGGCGCATACACGCGTCGTAGAACGCGAGCGGGTCGTCCTTCGGGAACACCATCAGTTCGTCGATGACTGCCTGCTCGGCGGGTGTGATCTCGTCGCCGGGGTAATAGACCGCCACAAAGCGTTCCTCTGCCCGGTGCGCGTAGGCCGCCGAGAGTTTGAAAAAGGCGAAATCCGTGCAGGCCGGGGCGACCTTACACAGACGCCGGTGTAGCAGCTGCTCGTCCGTGTCGAACAGGTAGGTGTGCCGATAGGTTGGGACAGCATCAGCCGGGAAGCCGATGTACAGATATTTGGCGTCTGCAGGCGGCGTCCAGCGCGTCATAACTCGAGGCCGCTCGCGCATTTGGTTGGTCTTAGTTTGCAGCCATAGGATCTGGTTGCCCGTGGTGATGCCGAAATAGTCCTCCTTGCGGCATTTGCGCCGCGCACGTCGGAAGTTTTGATGGTTGTACAGGCCGTCGTAAACCGACCGCTGCGGCGCATCGAAACAGGCTTGCTCCAGCGAGTCGCGGCAGACTTGCCGCAGTGAATCGTCCGGCGCGCATCCGCGATGCAGGATCAGCTTGCAGGCTGGAAAAGTCACGTCCGGCCAAGGCTTGTCCAAGACGGGTTCCGGGCAGTCCGGTCCGGGCAGTTCCAAAACAAACGGACCGCCCGCGCCTTGATTGGAATAGAAGGTGATCGTCAGTGACATGTGCTCTCCTTTCTCTCACAGGTTTTCTTTCAAAAACAATCGAATGCTTTCCAGCGGAATTCTCCACTCCCGGCCAACCTTGACGGCCGGGAGTTCTCCGTTTGCAATCATTTTGCGGATCTGTTGGCGGGTGGTCTTGAGCTGTGCGGCGGCTTCCTTGACCGTCAGGATCTCGCTCATGCCCATGGGCGGGACTTCCTTTCCGATCGATTGCCCCAAGGGGAACTGCTGGTCTTATTGCCCCAAGGGGATTTGTCTGGCTTGTATGGCTTGCTGCCCCAAGGGGCGTCCTTGTCTCCGTGCGGTCTGTTGCGCTGCTCCTTGTAGATGTGGTTGTGCAGCTTGCGCACCAGTACCTTGCGGAAGCCCCAGTTTCCGTACTGGTCCTCCTGCGGACGGATGTCGTACTTCTCGGCATAATGCCGAAGTGCGGCCTTGTCCATCTCGAATAGACGGCAGACCTCGTCGATCGTGTAAAAGTCTTTCATTTCGTTGTAATTGATGTATTTCATGAAATACCGCTCCTTACAGTGAATTGGGATTTGGCAGGTGGGTGAGACGCAACTCACGACATTTCACGCTGCCTTATTTTTATGTTAGTCAATTCACTGCAAAATGTGCTGTATTTCATGTGGGTTCGGCGATCAAAAGACGGTTTATTTCCATTTTCCACAGTACAGATCCACAAGGATTGTGTTGCTTTCAACCGCCTGCAGGATCTCGGATAGGCTGGGCATGCGCTTTGCAGGCCGAAATTATTTATTATTATTGGGGTTTGATTCTTGTGTAAGAAGTGAGGCATTCTGTCTAAATTTCTTATGATAATCTTGACGCATTGTTGAATTGCTTATTATACTTTACTATTTTAAAATCGAAAATTGCAATAACAAATTGAACACTTGAGCAGAATAAAGCGCGCTGTCAGCTGGTGGCGTAGATACTATTCAGCTGTAGCTCAAACAGTTCCTCAGGCGTGCGGTAGCCCAGACGTTTTCTGGGAGTGGCGTTGATCTCGTCAGCAAATAGGAGAATCTGTTCATCAGAATAATCGCGAATGGAACGTCCCTTGGGTAGGAATCTACGTAGAATACGGTTGGTTCTCTCGTTGACAGGCCGCTCCCAAACAGAGTAGGGATGAGCAAAATAGATCTTCGTACCAAGATTTTCAAAAGCGGAGAAGGCCGCAAACTCACTCCCGTTGTCGGTGGTAATGCTGCGGAATACCTGAGAGAATTTCTCCCCATACTGCTCTTTGAGCTGCTCCATGGCAGAGGCAACACCATCCGTTGTTTTGCTGTCAATCCAAATAGAAAAATAACATCCGGTTAGTCGCTCTACAATACCTGCGCATCGCAGACTTTGTAAAGTCGCTGCGCGAGAGACCGGTAATCGGCGCGTTTACAGCCACAGCAACGAGATCGACAGAGAAGCAGATCATCAACAGGCTTAGCATGGATGATCCGTTTATCTATCGTGGCAGCGTAACCCGTGAAAATATTCGACTTTCAGCAATCGAAGTCGGGCATGGACTGAAGGGGCGGAAAAATGCTGCTGTAATCGAGCAGCGCAAGCGGGAAGAAATCTGTAAATTGCTGAAAAGAAAATCACAAAAGGGAAATTGTGTCATATATTGTAACACGGTCAAGCGCGTGAAGCAAATGAAACGATTCCTGAAAAAAGAGGGGTTTCCCGTAGAAAGCTTTTATGGTGCGTGCCAAAACAAGGAAGAGAGGCTTCGGCGATTTGTATCTGGAGAGGTTCGTATCATGGTGGCGACGAACGCTTTTGGCCTTGGTGTGAACATTCCGAATGTGCGCCTTGTGATTCACCATTCTCCTTCGATCGGGCTGGATGCGTATGTGCAGGAGGCAGGACGCGCAGGCCGTAACGGTAAGCAGGCCGAGGCGGTTTTGCTATGGCACCCATACGATTTTACAATCAACCAAGGACTGCTCGAGAAGGCTAAAATGGATTTGACCGGCCGAGAGCGCAAAGATCGTTTGGATGCGCTGGAGGCCCTGAAAAGGTATGCGCAGGATAAGGAACGCTGCCGATGGCGTATCATTCGAAAGTTTTTCGGGGAGAAAAAAGGGGATCGGTGTGAAGATCAATGTGACAACTGCTATCATGCTGAAAACAAGATCGGGAAATTGTAAGCCCAGCGGAAAGAGGTTTGCGTGTACCGCCAGATGTGCATACTAAACGAAAGAAGGAGGACACATCATGAGGGAAGAGATTCGACGCGGTCAGATTTATCAAATTCTGGCGCTGAATGAAGAAATGTACAGAAATGGGTATGTTTCTCGCGAGGAACACGATTATGTGCGCCGTTTGCAGGCGAAAAAGTTGACGAATCTCCATGGACGCGATACAATAGGAGCACTAAAAAACGATTTGACGTAAACCGAGGAGGTAGAGATGGACGTCCGCAAACTGGACGACCTGTTGGCGCAGGGCCGCAGCATTTTTGAAATGAAGATTGCTGTGGCCTACTACGCCCGCGTGTCGACCGACAAAGACGAGCAGCTGAACAGTTTGGAAAATCAGCAGCGCTTCTATGAAGAATATATCCGCAGCAACCCGAATTGGACGTTTGCAGGTGGTTATGTAGACGAGGGTATTTCCGGTACTTCGGTTGCCAAACGTGAGCAATTTTTGCAGATGATCGAAGATGCGGAGACCGGACAGTTTGATTTGATTGTCACTAAGGAGATCAGTCGATTTGCCCGTAATACACTGGACAGCATTCGGTATACCCGCGAACTGCTTCGTCACGGCGTCGGCGTGTTTTTCCAAAATGACAATATCAATACCTTTGATAAAGATGCTGAACTGCGGCTGACCATCATGTCCTCCATTGCGCAGGATGAGGTGCGCAAGCTGTCCGAACGCACCCGGTTTGGTTTCAAACGGGCGCAGGAAAACAGCGTGCTGCTGGGGCAGAACAATTTATTCGGCTATAATAAGGTGGATGGCAGACTCGAGATCGTAGAGACTGAAGCGGAAATCGTTCGTGAGGTGTTTGAACGGTATGTTGCCGGCGAACTGGGGTTGCGTGCAATTGCCAACGATCTGGACCGCCGGGGCATCACGGGAAAGCAGGGGAAGGCGATCACATATTCCACCCTATACGGAATGATCCGCAATCCCAAATACAAAGGATTTTATGCGGGACGCCGATATGCAACCCGCGATTATCGCGATGGCCGCAGCTATCGGCTGGACGCGGATAAGTGGATTGTACACGAGGACGAAAAGGTGCCTGCAATTGTTCCAGAACCTCTTTGGGAAGAAGCAAATCGTCTGCTGGCAGAACGTGGGAAGACGATGAAGCAGCATGCGCAGGCATCGCAGAACCGCTATGCATACAGCGGCAAGCTGATCTGTGCCAAGCACGGCACCACCTTTCACCGCCATGTCTACAAGAGCAAACGTAGGGGCGAGGTCGAGTGCTGGAACTGCAAATTATACCGGCTCAAGGGCAAGCAGGGTGGATGCAGTTCCCCAACAATTTATAGCAGTGAGTTAGATCGGGTGCTGTCACGCGTATTCGAGCGGGTGATTGATGAAAAATCCGAAGCCATGCAGGAATATATACAGAACCTGAAAGATTTTGCAGCGCAGCAGGATCACGGTGCGGAACTGGAACGGCTGGCGCAGCAGATTGATGCGCTGACGGCGAAAAAGGAAAAATTGCTTGAGCTTGTGCTGGACGGCGCGCTTTCCAACGAGGAGTTCAAGCGGCGCAATGAGCAGTATAACGAGCAGTTGGAGGAACTGGAGCAGCGGCGCAGCACGCTACAGAACGCCGGTCAGGATTTGGCGGCGCGCATCAAGCGGGTGGAGTCACTGTCCAAAACCATTGAACGGCAATGGGCCGCAAACTGCGGTTTTCCCCGCGAAATGGCCAAGGCGTTGGTCGACCATATTGTCGTTGACGCCGATGAAACCAACACCAAAATTTATCTGAATATTTGCCTGACGATGGACAAGGAATATCATGCGGAATATGTCAAACCCCAAGCCCGCAATTCCATCCTTTCGTTTGAGGAAATCCACATTTCACAGGCGCAAGTGTCCCGGCTGGAAAAGGGGGCGCTGGAGCATATTCGAAAGCGCATATGAACACAAGAAAAAGCAGGCCGCATGCGGCCTGCTTTTTTGCATATTTCGTTTACCGGGTATCAGAAGCGCCATTGATGGGCGTGGTGCCGTAGGTGATACGTGAGGAGGGAATGCCCTGACGGGACATATAGCCAGACAGTAGCTGCACGGTTTGAGCTGTATTGCGGCTGTGATGCAGCTTCACGATCACGGTTGCCGTGGTCTGCGTAAACTGCTGCGCCGTGGTTGCATAGGCGCGGGCTGCGGACTGTGTATCATCTCCGCAATAGAGGGTGGCATCCCATAGCCGGTATCCAGCTCCTGTCAATGCATCGCGCTGCGCCTGTGTCAGCTTTCCAATGCTGTTTTCATTGGAGACAATGCGGGTGGATAGGCCGGTCAAAAAGTTCAGCCGATCGTTGGCAGCGGATAGGGCAGTCAGCATATCCTCTGAGGAGGTTTGGTCGGTTGCGTCCAGCAAAAGTGCGATTGTGTGCCCTTCAGCCGCCATGCGGCGGATCACATCGTCCGGCCAGACAGACGTATCAGTGGGTAGGAAAAAGGTTGCCAGCCGTCCGGCACTTTGCAATGCATCCAAGGTGGCCGGTGTTGTGGCGGTTGTTGGTGCGCCATAAAAGGTTAAGTACACGCGGGAAGGCTTTTGGGTGGGCTTCTCTTCCACCTCGGGGATGGGTGGCTCCGCCGGCTGCGTTGGAGGCTCTACGGGATTCGTAGGCTCGGAAGGTGTTATACCCTTATATGCATTGATTGTGCTTTCAATGGTGCTGCCCTGATTGGAAGCGAATGAGGAATCACTGGAAGCCGAGCCGTCCATGATGCGCAGTACTGTTTCGCCATAGACAGACAAGGTGGAATAGCCCAGACCAAACTTGCCGCAACAAAGTTTGACGGGCACATACACCGTGCCGTTCATATCATAAGCCGGAGGGGAGTAGCTGTTCAGGTTTTGATCATATACATACCCCTCTGCGGTGGAGAAGCTGAGTGTTTCCCCGCCATAGGATAGGTTGAGCACATTGTCTTCGCTGGAAGCAGATACGCCCAGAGAAGAGAACACGCTGTAAGGGACATAAAGCTCGCCACCCAGTCGCGCCGGCATGGTGCTGTCGGACAAGGGGAGCAGCGTGTCGTTGACCGCGGTTAAGGTCAGTGCGCGGGCAGGTTCGGGAAGAATGATAAGGAAAAGTGCTGCACAAAGCACAAGACTGAGCAGCTTTTTCAGCTTGCGTGGGATACGCGGTCACTCCTTTCAGCAAACTATACGAACATATTATATCAAAAAGCAGATGGTTTGTCATCCTTCTTGTAAAAAAACGCCTTGCTTTATCTTGGCAAAGTGCTATAATGAAAGGGTACAAAACCTATAACAGAAAGAGTGAATCCACCATGCTGCAGATCAGAACACAGCTCACAGACCACAAAAAGCCCAAGCCGGATGAGAATAATCTGGGTTTCGGCATCTATTATACCGATCATATGCTGGTTATTGACCATGATGAGGAGCAGGGTTGGCATGACGCCCGTATCGTGCCCTATGCGCCGTTGTCGCTTGATCCTGCGGCGATGGTGCTGCACTATGCCATGGAGTCCTTCGAGGGCATGAAAGCATACCGCACACCGGACGGCTCGATCCAGCTGTTCCGCCCGGATAAGAATGCCGAGCGTATGATCAACACCAATCACCGCATGTGCCTGCCCAGCCTGCCGGTTGAGGATTTCGTGCAGGCGGTCAAGGCGTTGGTATCGGTCGAGCAGGACTGGGTGCCGCATCAGCCGGGCACCAGCCTGTATATCCGTCCGTTTGTTATTGCCACCGAGCCGCACCTTGGCGTGCGCCCGTCCAAGACCCATCAGTTCATTATCATCTGCTCGCCGGTCGGCGCATATTACTCCACCGGCATCAACCCGGTCAAGATCTTTGTCGAGGATGAGTATACCCGTGCTTGCCCGGGCGGCACCGGCTTTACCAAGTGCGGCGGCAACTACGCGGCCAGCCTGATTTCGCAGGTTAAGGCGCACGATCTCGGCTATGAGCAGACGCTTTGGCTGGACGGCGTTGAGCATAAATATGTCGAAGAAGTCGGCTCGATGAACTGCTTCTTCAAGATTGACGGCACGGTTTATACTGCGCCTTGTGTGGGCACGGTTCTGCCGGGTGTGACCCGTATGAGCTGCATCGACCTGCTCAAGCACTGGGGCATCCCGGTATCCGAGGAGCGCCTGCCGATCGTGGATGTCATGCAGGCATCCAAGGAAGGCAAGTTGGAAGAGGTGTTCGGTACGGGTACAGCCGCGGTTATCTCTCCGGTTGGCGAGCTGCGCTACGAAGGCGATGTAGCCTACATCAACAACGGTGAGATTGGCGAGATCACGCACAAGCTGTATGACACGCTGACCGGTATCCAGTGGGGCACGCTGCCGGATGAGCTGGGCTGGACGGTCAAGGTAGACTGATAAAGCGTTTTCAGGAAAAGCAAACTCCCTTCGACGTTATGTGTCGGAGGGAGTTTTTGCGTTTTGATTAAAAGAGCTGTAACTGTTCGTCTGCCAGATTGACGATGCGCAGACCGTTTTGTTTGGCCATACGGACGGTTTGCGCCGTGCCGCCCGGCTTGCCGTCAAAGTAGCAGATGAGCAGGGAAGAGGCATCCACCATAAAGCGGTTGCGCGCGGTATAGCATCCGGCATAGTAATCGCGGGAAAGTGCGAATACACGGTCGGCTGCAAGCAGACAATGATTAAAGCGGCGCTTCCATTCAGTTGGGTAGCGGTCAGCTTGATGGTCGAATGGAATCGCGCAAAACAGTTGTATCGGCAGGGTTTCCTGTGCGCGCAGTACGGCTTCGGCTGCCCAGAGGTCAAAGCCGGTGGACATGCCGGAAAAGAAACCGGTATAGCCTTGTGCTGCGGCATCTGCGATGGCGTCGTCAAGTGCAGCAGTCAATGCATCGACGCGAGGATCGTTCGCCGCAAAAGGCATTTTCTCGACGCGGTAGCCAGAAAAACAGCAGGTTGTGGCACGGTCTGTCTGCATTTCCATCCCTCCGATCAGAACAAATGTTCTATCATAAACAGTATACCTCACAAAGACGGAAAACGCAAGTTGTAAAGAAGAAAAAAAGCTGGTACAATAATAAAAACTGTGCTGGAAAGAGGAGGATGCCATGAACGGACAAAACCGCTTTTTCTATTTGGTCAAGCGCATGGTTTACCGGTACTTTTCGGATGGCATTCCACAGGCGGCGGCAGAATTGTCTTATTTCCTGCTGTTTTCCCTGTTTCCGCTGCTCATTTTTCTCAACGCAGTGCTGGCACGGCTCAATCTTTCGATGGAGGGGATCGAGCCGGTGCTGGATATGCTTCCGAAGAGCTTGCAACAGTTGATTGTTTCCTATCTCGACCAGCTTGCGGCAACGCCGCCGGTCAGCCCTATGCTGATCGGCATTGGATTGACGCTGTATTTTCTATCGCGTGCAGTGCGTTCCATGATGCGCACGGTCAACGATATTTACCATGTCGAGGTAGCACGCGGCATGGTCTGGGATGTGCTGATTTCGTTCGGCATCACGGCGGGATTTCTGGTGTCAGTTGTGTGTAGCTTCATTTTGGTGGTTGCAGGCAAGGCCCTCATCCGGTTGCTGCCGCGCGTGGCGCCGATTCCGCAGCCTGTGCTCGATATGACGCATGATGCCGGCTTTTGGGTGATGATTCCGTTTATTTTTGTATTTTTGATGTTGTTCAACCGCGTTGTTCCCAATCTGCACCTGAAGTTCCGGGAGGTATGGCCGGGGGCATTGTTTTCACTGGTGGCATGGCTGTTGGTGTCCTGGGGATTTTCGTTCTATGTGGACAATATGGCAAGCTATTCCGTGCTGTATGGTTCACTGGGTGCGATTATTGTGCTGATGCTGTGGCTGTATATCGTCAGCATGATCCTGCTGATGGGACCGCAGCTCAATCACACGTTGGTGGTTATGCGCCTGTATCGGCTGGAAAACCAAAGACATATGGATTAAACCGCTTTTTGCGGTTTGCGGATAAAAACAAAGGAGGACAAGAAAGATGAAAGTAGTAGCAATCAATGGATCGCCGCGCAAGGGCGGCAACTGCGCGCAAATGCTCGAGGTGCTCGGCGGTGTGCTGGCGCAGGAGGGCATCGAGTTTGAAGTGTGCCAGCCCGGCGCAAAGGTACATCCGTGCATGGCGTGCTATCACTGCCTGGATAATAACACGCTGCGCTGCGTGCAGGCAGATGACGGTGTCAATGAGATCATCGAAAAATGTATCGCAGCGGATGCGATCGTGCTGGCTTCGCCTGTGTATCACGGCGGCATTGCGGGCAGCATGAAGTGCGTGATGGATCGCATTATGCTGGCAGCATGCTGTGGCGAGAATCAGTTCCACCATAAGGTGGGCGCGGCCCTGTGCACGCTGCGCCGTTCGGGCGGCATGGAAACCTATCAGCAGCTGCTCGGTCTGATGGACGCAATGGAGATGGTGCTGGTCACCTCGGATTACTGGAATGCCGTGCATGGCGCGAATATTGGTGAGTGCAAGCAGGATGTCGAGGGCGTAGAAGTGATTGAAAAGCTCGGCCGCAATATCGCATGGATGCTCAAGGTGATCGACAAGGCGGGTATCGAGCCGCCTGAAACCCATCACCGCACCATGTTCAACTATATCCGTTGACAGAAAAAGGGAAGGCAAGATGCTTTCCCTTTTTATTTGCCCGTAAGGAATGAAAAACCAATATCTGAAAGAAAACAGTTCTTTTTGGCGAAAGTTCACAGAAATTTCACAGCCTGTAACCGATTTGACATTGCAGGCTTGCAGTTTTCCCGATACAATATATACATGGGATAGTATATACTGGAAAGGGATGGATACTATATGACGGTTGAACACGATATCTTGCAGGTTACATCGCGGATCGAAGGGTTGGCTGCGCTTTGCGCAAGGCATGACCGGATAGATGCGTCGCTGTATAAAGAGTATGACGTTAAGCGCGGCTTGCGCGACCTCAACGGTGAAGGTGTGCTTGCAGGACTGACCAATATATCGGATATCATCTCGAAAAAAGAGGAGAATGGAGAACTGGTTCCCTGTGACGGTGAGCTATATTACCGCGGCATCAAGATCAACGATCTGGTGCAAGGCTTCATAAGGGACGGCCGCAAGGGTTACGAAGAGGTCACATATCTGCTGCTATTCGGTGAACTGCCGGATGCAAAGCGGCTGAGCGATTTCAAAAACCTGCTGGCGCAGGGACGCACGCTGCCGACGAATTTCACGCGAGACGTCATTATGAAAGCGCCGACGCACGATATGATGAACAGCCTTTCCCGCAGCGTGCTGACGCTGGCATCGTATGATAGCAATGCGGACGAGATCACGCTGCCCAATGTGCTGCGGCAGTGCCTGATGCTGATTTCGGTATTCCCCATGCTTGCGGTGTATTCCTATCATGCGTATAATTATTATGAGCGTGGCGAAAGCATGTATATCCATTATCCGTCGGATAGCTTATCCACGGCATCCAATTTCCTGCGTATGCTGCGGCCGGATATGCAGTATACCCCGCTGGAGGCCAGCGTGCTGGATTTGGCGCTCGTGCTGCACATGGAGCATGGCGGCGGCAACAACTCGTCGTTTACTACACATGTGGTCACTTCCTCGGGCACGGACACCTATTCCGCGATCTCAGCGGCGCTTGGCTCGCTCAAAGGGCCAAAGCACGGCGGAGCAAACTACAAGGTTGTACAGATGTTTGAGGATCTCAAGAAAAATGTCACGGATACGACCGATGAAGAAGCAGTTGCGGACTATCTGAGCCGTTTGCTGCGCCGGGAGGCCTTCGATCGCAAGGGATTGATCTATGGCTTGGGTCACGCGGTTTATTCCATTTCCGACCCCCGTGCCGAGGTGTTCAAGTCTTTCGTAGGACAGTTGGCACATGAAAAGGGCAGGGACGCGGATTTTGCGCTCTATTCTCTGGTTGCGCGTCTCGCGCCTGAGGTCATTGCGCATGAGCGTCATATTTACAAGGGCGTTTCGGCAAATGTTGATTTTTATTCGGGCTTTGTGTATTCCATGCTTGGTTTGCCGCCTGAATTGTATACGCCGGTGTTTGCAATCGCCCGTATTGTAGGCTGGAGCGCGCACCGATTGGAGGAATTGGTCAACACGGATAAGATCATTCGTCCGGCATATCGCTGTGTGCAGCCGCCAACCGGCTATGTGTCGTTAAAAGATCGTTAATGACAAAATTATAAATGGGAGGAAAAAAATGAAATCAATCGGATTCATTGGCGTTGGTGTGATGGGGCGCTCCATGGTGAAAAATCTGCTTAAGGCAGGATATGAAGTGGCGATTTACTCGCGCACCAAATCCAAGCTGGAGGATTTTCTTCAGGAGAACAACGTCACATGGTGCGATTCTGCGGCTCAGTGTGCGTCTGGCAGAGATGCTGTTATCACGATGGTGGGATACCCGAAGGATGTTGAGCAGGTTTATTTCGGACAGGAGGGTATCCTTGCGGCTGCACAGCCGGGTACATACTTGATCGACATGACGACGACTGACCCCAAGCTGTCCGTTCGGATTTACGAAGAAGGTACAGCGAGCGGTCTGCACACGTTGGATGCGCCGGTTTCGGGCGGCGACACGGGCGCGAAAAACGGTACGCTGTCCATCATGGTCGGCGGTGATGAGGCGGATTTTGAAGCCTGCCTGCCCCTCTTTGAGGCGATGGGCAAGCAAATCGTTTATGAAGGCCCTGCGGGCGCGGGACAGCATACCAAGATGGCAAATCAGATTGCGATCGCCGGTACAATCGCGGGTGTCAGCGAAGCGCTGACCTATGCCGAGCGGGCGGGATTGGACACCCAGAAGATGCTGGACAGCATTTCCAAGGGTGCTGCCGGTTCGTGGCAGATGGAAAACCTGATGCCCAAGATGATGCGGGAGGATTATGCGCCCGGCTTCTTCCTCAAGCACTTTATCAAGGATATGAAGATCGCGCAGGGGCAGGGCTTTGGCTCGCTGCCCGTGCTGGAGCGTGTCTGCACGATGTATGGCGATCTGGAAGCTGAGGGCTTGGGCGATTTGGGCACACAGGCACTCATCCGCTATTATCGGGGAAATAACGAGTAATCGCAAAAGAAAACGATCAAAGGCTCGGAACCGAATGGTTCCGAGCCTTTGCCTTATGTTGCGGTGCTCAGTCAATATCGAGTGCGTCTTTGACTTTATCCCAAAAGCCTTTGCGTTTGCTCTGGTTGTCATCGGTAGAGGAGTCCTCAAACTCCCGCAGCAGCTTTTTCTGCTTTTCGGACAGGTTTTTCGGCACTTCAATGCTGACGCGGACATACTGATCGCCACGGCCGCGGCCGCTCACATTCTGGATGCCCTTGCCCTTCATGCGGAATACCGTGCCGGTCTGTGTGCCTTCCGGTACTTTATATTCTACGCGGCCGTCAATGGTCGGCACTTGCAAAGTGTCGCCCAGTGCTGCCTGCGTAAACGAGATCGGGATATCCACGTAAACGTCCTGACCCTCGCGCGTGAAGATTGGATGCGGACGGATGGAGATCGTCACAAACAGATCGCCGGCCGGGCCGCCGTTGACGCCAGCGTTGCCCTGACCGCGCTGCTGGATAGACTGACCCTCGTCGATGCCAGCCGGAATATTGACCTTGAACTTGCGCGTCTTGCGCACACGGCCTGCACCGTTACACTTGCTGCACGGCTTTTTGATGATCTTGCCGGTACCGCGGCAGTTCGGGCACGCGCCCTGCGTCTGGAACATGCCCAGCGGCGTGCGCTGCGTCTGCGTCACTGTGCCGGTACCGCGGCAATTCGGACAGGTCTCTGCGCTCGTGCCTTTTGCTGCGCCCGTGCCGCCGCACTCGTCACAGGACTCGATGCGGTTGACGGAAATCTCCTTTTCGCAGCCAAAGGCAGCTTCCTCAAACGAGAGAATAATGTTTTGCCGGATGGATTCGCCGCGCTGGGGGGCGTTGCGGCGCGAACTGCGTCCGCCGCCAAAGCCGCCGCCGAAGAAGGAGCCGAACAGGTCGCCCAGATCGCCCATGTCAAAGCCACCGAAGCCGCCCGCACCTGCGCCGCCGCCATAGCTCGGGTCGACGCCGGCAAAGCCAAACTGGTCATATTTGGCGCGCTTATCCGCATCAGAAAGCACCTCATATGCCTCGTTGACTTCTTTGAATTTATCGGCAGCCTCCGGATTGTCTTTATTCAGGTCGGGGTGGTACTTACGGGCAAGGCGGCGGTAGGCCTTTTTCAGCTCATCCTCGCTTGCGCTTTTCTGTACGCCGAGCACCTCATAATAGTCTCTTTTATCAGCCATTGTGATCCCTCAAATAATGGAAAATAGCATGCCGCAGGGCGGAACGGAAACCGTTCCGCCCCACGCGGCATGGATAATTACTTGTTCTGGTCGTCGTCCTTGACTTCGGTGAAGTCTGCGTCGACGAAATCGCCCTGCGGGCCGCTCTGTGCGCCTGCCTGACCGCCCATGTTCGGGTCGCCCTGCGGTGCCTGCTGCTGATAGATCTTACCGGCCAGATCGCTGAACTTCTTGGAAAGGTTGTCGGTCGCCATCTTGATCATCTCGGTGTCCGTGCCCTTGAGCGCTTCCTTCACCTTGTCGATCTCAGCCTGTACGCCGCTCTTCTCGTCTGCGGACAGCTTGTCGCCCAGATCGGTCAGCGCCTTTTCGGACTGGAATACCAGCTGCTCCGCGTTGTTGCGGATCTCAACCGCTTCCTTGTTCTTCTTGTCCTGCTCAGCATACTGCTCAGCCTCGTGCATCGCCTTGTCGATCTCTTCCTGAGAGAGGTTGGTCGACGCGGTGATGGTGATCTTCTGCTCCTTGCCGGTGCCCAGATCCTTAGCGGATACGTTTACGATGCCGTTGGCGTCGATATCGAAGGTAACCTCGATCTGCGGTACGCCGCGCGGAGCCGGAGCGATGCCGTCGAGCGTGAAGCGGCCGAGCGTCTTGTTGCCGGCAGCCATTTCGCGCTCGCCCTGCAGTACGTGGATCTCAACGGACGGCTGGTTGTCAGCCGCGGTGGAGAAGATCTGGCTCTTCTTGGTCGGAATGGTGGTGTTGCGCTCAATCAGCTTGGTGCATACGCCGCCGAGGGTCTCGATACCGAGGGACAGCGGGGTAACGTCGAGCAACAGAACGTCCTTGACTTCGCCGCCGAGCACGCCGCCCTGAATGGATGCGCCGATTGCAACGCACTCATCCGGGTTGATGCCCTTGAAGCCTTCCTTGCCGGTGATGCCCTTAACGGCTTCCTGTACGGCCGGGATACGGGTCGAACCGCCAACCAGCAGGACCTTGGACAGATCGGATGCGGACAGGCCTGCGTCGCTCATTGCCTGACGAACCGGGCCCATGGTGCGCTCAACCAGATCAGCGGTCAGTTCATTGAACTTTGCGCGGGTCAGCGTCAGCTCAAGGTGCTTCGGGCCGGTCGCGTCTGCGGTGATATACGGCTGGTTGATCGAGGTCTGGGACATGCCGGACAGTTCGATCTTTGCCTTCTCAGCAGCTTCCTTCAGGCGCTGCATTGCCATCTTGTCACTGGACAGGTCGATGCCGTTGGAATTCTTGAACTCGGCTACCATCCAGTCGATGATGCGCTGGTCAAAGTCGTCGCCGCCGAGGTGAGTATCACCAGCGGTGGACAGAACTTCCAGAACGCCTTCACCAATGTCGAGGATGGAAACGTCGAACGTGCCGCCGCCAAGGTCGTAAACCATGATCTTCTGCTCGGATTCCTTATCGACGCCGTAAGCCAGCGCAGCTGCGGTCGGCTCGTTGATGATACGCAGAACTTCCAGACCCGCGATCTTGCCGGCATCCTTGGTTGCCTGACGCTGAGAGTCGGAGAAGTAAGCCGGAACCGTAATGACCGCCTGCGTTACCGGCTGGCCGAGGTAAGCTTCTGCATCCGCCTTCAGCTTTTGCAGGATCATTGCGGAGATCTCCTGCGGGGAATAGGGCTTGCCGTCGATGTTTACGCGGTAATCCGAGCCCATGTGACGCTTGATGGAAATAATCGTGCGATCCGCGTTGGTAACAGCCTGACGCTTTGCAACCTGACCGACCATGCGTTCGCCGTCCTTGGAGAACGCAACGACAGACGGGGTCGTGCGTGCGCCTTCTGCGTTAGGGATAACGACGGCTTCGCCGCCTTCCATAACGGATACGCAGGAATTGGTAGTACCTAAGTCGATACCGATGATTTTGCCCATAATTGATAGCACTCCTTTATGATAACTGTGTGTTTTGCAATGTGATTAGTTGGCCACCTTGACCATCGCATGACGGATGACCTTGTCACCGATCTGGAAGCCCTGCTGGAACACTTCGGCAATCTGGTTTTCGCCAAATGCTTCGTCCTCCACATGCATCACTGCGTTGTGGAAGTTCGGGTCGAAAGTCGTGCCTGCGGAGGATTCAATAATCGTGACATTAATGCTCTTGAGGCTTTCGACCAACTGGCTCATGGTCAGTTCCACGCCCTTTTTGTACTCCGCGTCCGCGGTTTCGGCTTTGATCGCTCGTTCGAGGTTGTCATAGGTCGGCAGCAACGCCTTTACCGCGTGGCTGACTGCGTCGTTGTACGACTGCTCACGCTCACGCTGGCTGCGCTTACGGAAATTGTCATATTCCGCAGCCATGCGCAGAAAGCGGTCGTTGAGGTCGTCGAATTTGGCTTTCCAGTCCTCAGCGGGCTGTGCAGCCGTCTGTTCGCTGACGTTGTTTTCAGCAGCGGTCTCCGCTTCCTGTTCCGCAGCTGCCGTCTGTTCAGCTTCGGCAGCTGCGGGCTGTTTCTTTTTGCTCATATTGATTTGATGCCTCCATTTGCAGGGAACTCAGGAATTCCCGTCTTTTTCATCCAAAAAGGTTTCCGCAATCAGCTTATTCAGCCCTTTAGCGAAGCGGCTGAGCTGCGCGGACAACTTGGCATAATCCATGCGGGTCGGTCCAACGATGCCGATCGCACCTTGTCCGATGTGGCCGATATCATATTTTGCGTAGATCGCAGAAGTCTCACGCAGGGGATTGGCCCCGTTTTCCGGTCCGATAAAGAACTGGATTCCGTCGATCTTGCGGGTCGCCGGCAGCAGATGCTTCCGGTCGTCCTCCATGTAATCGAGCAGTGCCTGCGCTTTATGCAGATCACGATACTCAGGGAAACGCAGCAGCTTGTTGGTACCTTCCAGAAAAACTTTTTGGTCGCTCAGCTCTTCGATCAGCTCTGCAATGTATTCGGCAACCGACGCCAGCAGCGCGGAAAGACCAGCGGCGCGGCGCACAATGTCGAAACGCTCTGCGGTGATATGGCTGAGCGGCAGGCCGGTCAACGTTTGGTTGAGCACATAGGTGAGTAACTCGGTTTCGTCCTTGGAAACATCGGCCATTGTGCGCACCATTTTGTTTTTGACCGTGCCGGAATCCGTAACCACCACGATGACAAAGTTCATTTTGTCCACCGGGATGATCTCAAATTGTCGAATGGAAATTTGAGTCAGTGCCGGAGTGATAGCAACAGATGCATAATTTGTTAGGCTGGAAATTAGCTTGCCGGCCTCTTGAATGAGGCGGTCAAGCTCCCGCACCTTGGTCTGCATCATGGTTTGCAGCGGTGCGTCATCCTCACCGGTGTCTGTCGGCAGTTCCATCAGTTCATCCACATACAGCCGATAGCCTTGCGGAGAAGGAATGCGTCCGGCAGAGGTATGCGGTTTTTCGAGATATCCCATTTCCTCCAGCTCACTCATTTCATTGCGAATGGTGGCGGAAGAAAAGGGGAGGGAATGCCCTTCGGTCAATGCCTTGGAGCCAACCGGCTCGGCAGTGCGGATATAGTCACCGATGATTGCCTTTAGGATTTGCTTTTTTCGCTCGGACAATTCCACCGAACCTGACTCCTTTCTCTTGAGGTTTAGCACTCATCGTTCCTGAGTGCTAAACTTAATTTACCACCCTGCGGCAGCAAAGTCAAGTGCCGTTTATGAATATTTTGTTAAATGATGCACCTGTTTTTGTCACATGGCGGAGGGGAGTGCCAATGCCGGAAAGCAGATGGAGGAATCCGGCGTCTAATGTTTGATTTTCGAACAGCAAAATGATATGATAATGCATGGAGAAAATCGGCAATTGGCCGTGAGAGAGAGAAATATAATTCTCAGTGAAGAAGGAGACAAAATTCCATGAAACAAGTGAAAACCGGTATTGTTGGCTTGGGCCGTCTGGGGGCGGTGCATGCAGAAAATCTGGCCTTTAAGATTCCGGGATGCCGACTGGTTGCCGCATGTTCGCTGGAGCAGAAAGAACTGGACTGGGCAAAGGATTATTTGAAGGTTGATTTTGTAACAACCGATTACAAAAAGATGGTGGATGAAGCGGATATTGAAGCTGTGGTGATCGTATCTTCCTCGCCGGAGCATTGCTGGATGATTGAGTATGCGCTGGATGCGGGCAAGCATGTATTTTGCGATAAGCCGCTCGGCTGCTCGCTGGAAGAATGCAAGCGCGCGGAGGCTGCGGTAGAGCGTCATCCGGATAAGCTGTTCTTCTTAGGATTTATGCGCCGTTATGATCCGTCTTATGCAGATGCAAAGGCGAAGATTGATGCCGGTAAAATCGGCAAACCTTATCTGGTAAAAGCCACCGGCCTTGACCCGGAAGCCGCAGTGGAAAGCTGCATCAAGTTCTCTAAGACTTCGGGCGGTATTTTCATTGATGCAGCGTCGCATGACATTGACCTGATGCGCTGGTTCCTCGGCGGAGAGGTCACGGAAGTGTATGCGGCGGGCACGACGTTCAAGCATCCCGAATTCGCTGAGAACGGCGATACCGAGAGTGGTATGGCGATGCTCAAGTTCGATAATGGTACGGTGGCGTTTTTGCATGTCGGCCGTACAGCGCCGCATGGTTATCACACCGAAACGGAAATCGTTGCGACAGATGGTCATATCCGCGTAGCTGGCGTGCCGTGGAAGGATCGCGTCATGGTATACGACCAGTACGGCGCACGGCAGGAGATCATCGAAAACTTCCCGCAGCGCTTCGCAGAAGCGTATCTGTTGGAAATGGTAGATTTTATTGACTGCATTCAGAAGGATCGTAAGCCGGAACTGACCGTATATGACGGCACCAAGGCAACGGTTGTCACCTATGCCATCACGGATTCGTTCCACAGCGGCAAGGCTGTCAAAGTGGAATATTGATTGGTCTATCCATATAGCAGCAGCCCCGCGCTTGAGCGCGGGGCTGCTTTTTTATCATTTGTACAAATCAGGCTTATCCATCATTTCAATGGGCAGGAATTGACCGGTACCGCGCGAACGGTTGAGTGCATCCGCTGCAACGCAGGCAGCGTATCCGTCCCAGGCCGAGGGGCCGGTCGGGCCACCTGCAGCCAGCGCTTTCACCCATTCGGTCAACTCGATATCATAGGCTTCGATGAAGCGATCTTTCCAGTCAGTCAGAATGGGGAAGGAGCGGGTCGCGTTTGCACGCTTGACAACAGCATACGGATCAGGGAGATTGACCGTGCCTTTTTCGCATACAACCTGACACTGAATATCATAGCCGTAAGCATCGGCAACCTGCACTTCTACGTCAATACGTGCGCCCGACTGGGTTTCGAGCAGCACGATCTGCGGATTATCGTAGCCCTTGGTTGAGCAGGCAGACTGCCGTACCTTGAGCACTTGTCCGTTTGCATATTCATCGGAAAGCAGCCAGCGGCAGATATCCAGCTCATGAATGGCAACATTGGATACGCCCATTTCGGTCTGGAAGCCGTCCGGCTGGGATACGTTGCGATGGCAAGCATGGATCATCAGCGGTGCGCCAAGTTCGCTGGAGTCAATGATCCGCTTCATTTCGGCATAGCCACGGTCATAGCGACGCATAAAACCGACCTGTACCAGGCGCTTGCCGTGAGCCACTTCTGCTTGGATGATTTTTTCGCAGTCAGCTGCGTTTTGTGCAAGCGGCTTTTCGCAGAACACATATTTACCGTGCTTGAGACATTCTAGAACATAACCAGCGTGACTGGGATCAGAAGAAGCGATAAGGACGGCATGTACTTCGGGAGCGGCAATCAGTTCTTCGCCGGTTGCATAAGCACGCAAGCCTTCGTACTGGGCAGCTGTTTTGCGGGCAGCTTCTTCCAAATAATCGGCACAGGCGATAACCTGACAGCCGGGAACCAGATCGTGCAGGCGGCGGATATGATCGCGGCCAATGGCGCCGCAGCCAATCACACCAATATTCAACATGTAAACTCTCTCCTTTGTCATAGGTTAAAATAAGCAGCTTATGTGAAGCGTCGTTTGATCAGCATAAAACGCAGAAACCGAAGCTGTATAGCGTTTTATAGTTTTATTTTCGCATAGTTAAAGCAATCATTCAAGAGAAAAGTATGCATTTCTCTCAAAAGACGGAGATAGGGGAATAGAAAAAGGCTACCGCTTTGCGGTAGCCTTTTTCGGTGTATGAAAATGCGTGATTACTTGGTAGCCAGACGGCGGGCCTTGGCTTCCATACGCTCACGGGTAACGTCGAGCAGTACGGCGCCGATGATAACCAAGCCGAGAGCCAGCTGCTGAACAGCAGCGGAAACGGAAAGCAGTGCGAAACCGTTACGCAGAACGGCGATGATCAGGGCGCCCAGCATGGTGCCGATCATGGTGCCCTTACCGCCCATGAACGAAGCGCCGCCGATGATGCAAGCCGCAATCGCGTCGGTATCGTACGGCTGGTTTGCGTTCGCACCATTGCAGATACCGGAACGGCCGATCGAAACGATGCCAGCCAGTGCCGCCATGAAGCCGGACAGTGCGTAGCAGAAAGTCAGTACGTTAGCAGAGTTGATACCGGACAGACGCGCCGCTTCCGGGTTGCCGCCGCAGCAGTAGATCGAGCGGCCCAGCGAGGTGCGGGTGAGCAGGATGTGCATGATCACATAGATGATCAAAACAACAATGAAGCTGATCGGGAAACCGCCAACCGTTGCAGAGCCCAGCCACATGATGCCATCAATACCGGAGAAGGAAATCATCTGGGAACCGGTGACAATCAGCGCGACGCCCCAGAGTACGTTCTTCATACCGAGGGTAGAAACGAAGGGATGGGGCAGGTGCAGGCGGGTGAGCATCATGCCGTTAACCCAGCCAACAAAGGTGCCGCCAACGATGGCGATGATCAGCAAGACAACCGAATTTTCGGTGATGCCCTTCTGCACCAACATACCGCAGAGGCAAGCGCAGAACGTAGCGTTTGCACCAACGGACAGGTCGATACCGGCAGTGATCAGGCAGAGCAGCATACCGGTCGATACCAGTGCGTTAAACGAAGTCTGCTTGAGAACAGACATCAGGTTGGAATACTTGAAAAAGTTCGGCGTTGCAATCGTCAGCACGATGCAAAGGATCAGCAGTGCACCAAACGTACCAGCATAGGTCATTAAATTACTGGATTTCTTTGTCTTAGTCATCTAATTTACCTCCCCAAGCAGCCTTCATAAGGTCTTCCTGATTGAAATATTTGCTGTCGCGGTCTACATCTGCCATGACCTCGCCGCCGCGCATTACAATAACGCGGTCGCTCATACCGAGGATTTCCGGCATTTCGGAAGACACCATGATAACACATTTGCCTTCCTTAACCAGATTGTTCATGACGTTGTAAACCTCAACCTTTGCGCCGACGTCGATACCACGGGTCGGCTCGTCAAAGATGAAGATATCGGCATCCGTGTTGACCCACTTACCGATAACAACCTTCTGCTGGTTGCCGCCGGAAAGCTGGCCGACGATCTCGTCGATCGACGGGGTCTTGATGCGCAGGGACGCGATATTCCCTTCACCGGTTTCGAGAATCTTCTTTTCATCCAGGAACGGGCCGTTGCTGAAGCCCTTCATGTTTGCCAGAATCAGATTGGTACGGATGGTCTGCGCCAGTACCAAGCCCTGACCCTTGCGGTCTTCCGTCAGGAACGCGATGCCCTCGCGGATGGCTTGACGGGGAGACTTGATATGTACTTCTTTGCCCTTGATGTAAATCTTGCCGCTGTCAATCGGATCAGCACCGAAGATAGCGCGCATGGTTTCGGTTCGGCCGGCGCCTACCAGACCGGCAAAACCGAGGATCTGGCCGCCGTATGCATCAAAGGATACATCGTGCAGCACGCCGTTTTCGACGATATGCTCCACCTTGAGCATCGGCTCCTTGCTCTTGGTGCCGAATTCCTTGGGGAACTGGTTATCGAGCGAACGGCCTACCATCGCGGTGATCAGCGAGTCGTTGTCCCACTCGTCGATCGGCTTGGTCGAGATATACTCGCCGTCACGGATGACCGTGACGCGGTCGCAGAGCTCGAAGAGCTCTTCCAGCTTATGCGATACAAAGACGATGCCGATACCGCGGCTCTTCAGGTCACGGCAGGTTTTCATCAGCTGCTTAACCTCTTTTTCGCCCAAAGACGAAGTCGGCTCGTCCATAATAATCATTTTTGCGTTGATCAGAACCGCCTTTGCGATTTCGATCATCTGCTGCACGCCCATGCCGAACGTGCCAGCGGGCTTGGTCGGATCAATATCCTGACCGAGGGAAGCCATGACTTCCTTGGCTTTCTTGTGCATGGTGGGGTAGTCAAGCAGACCGCCCTTTTTCAGCCATTTGTTGATAAAGATGTTGTCGGTTACGCTCAGCAGCTTTTCGATGTTCAGCTCCTGATAAACACAGGCGATGCCTGCTGCTGCGGATTGGTTTGGATCCTTGAAATGCTGTTCCACGCCGTCGACAAAGATCTGGCCTTCATCTGCCTGATGTACGCCGGTCAAAACCTTGATCAGCGTGGATTTGCCTGCGCCGTTCTCACCGATCAGACCCAAGATCTCTCCGGGTTTTACGGCGAGCTGCATGTTTCTCAGAGCCACTACGCCCGGAAAACGCTTGGTTGCGTTTTTCAGCTCTACTACGTATTCACTCATTTGCATATCACCTTTTCTTCTCCGAGATGAAGTGCGGGACGGAAGAAACTGCTCTCGGCTCAGTTTCTGTGCAGGCGCATCCGAAGCGGCGCCTGCCGGTTTCAGTCTCGCGGGGGGTCGCAAGTTGGAAAGAACCCCTGCATCGATTGTTCAATCCTGCAGGGGTTCATCTCCCGTTTACTTAAACTTCTTGAACTTCTTGCAAGAGTTTGCTGTCGATTACTCGCCCAGGTAGCCCTTCAGAGTGTCCAGACGCTCCTGCGCATTGTCCTTGGTGACAACAGAAGCACCAGAGGAAATGAACTCTTCCGGAGTCTCGCCGTTCAGCGCGTTAACTGCGGTCTCAACTGCCATGTAGCCCATGTCGAAAGCTTCCTGTGCAACGGACATGGTCTCTTCGCCAGCCAGGATCGCGTTGCAAGCGGACTGGATGCCGTCGAAGCCAACAAAGATGGTGTTTGCATAAGCCTCGTTGCCCTTAGCAGCGCGAGCAGCTGCCATAGCGGAGTCGTCGTTGTGGCAAACGATGATCGCAACGCCTTCCGGATGGTTCTGCATGATTGCTTCCATGCAGGTAGCAGCCTTGTCGGCTACGCCGTCAGCGTACTGGATCTCTTCAGCCAAGAAAGTGCCGCCAGCCTCTTCAACGCCCTTCTGGTAACCGGTTACACGAGCGGTAGCAGTGCCGTCGCCCTGTACGCCGGAGATAGCGATCGCTTCGATCGTCTCCCAGCCAGCAGCCTGTGCAGCCTCTACAGCAGCCTTGCCGCCTTCTGCAGCAGCGTCTTCGTTGCTGGTGCCGACGAAGGACAGGACTTCGGGAGCGTCGATGTCGGTATCAACCGCGATGATCGGCATTTCCTTGCCGGCGATCAGGGTCTTAACCAGATCAGCCTGCAGCGGAGCGATAACGAAAGCGTCATACGCGCCGGAGTTCAGGTCGGTCTCGATCATGTTCTGCTGCTCGTCGTAAGCGGTCTCGGAGGAAGCGCCCTTAACCTCAACCTTTACGTCCGGGTTGTCAGCCATGTACGCTTCAGCGCCAGCCTCAACGTAGCCCCAGTACTCGGAAGCCGTGGTCTTCAGGATGACGTCGATGGAGTAGCCTTCGCCGCCAGCCTCGCCGCTGGGCTCTTCCGTGCTGCCGCCGGAGGAGTTGCCGCCGCAAGCTGCAAGGCTTGCACACATAGCGCCTGCGAGTAACATTGCCAGTAGTCTCTTCTTCATGATAAAACCTCTCTCCTTTTTTTGCGCAGGGAACAAATGCCGATTGGGAAATCCCGGCTGCTGCAAAGGAAATGAACCTGTGCAGCAAGTCAGCGTTTGTGCTCTGCTCTTCGTGTTGTCCTGCTATAATGCAGGCCACTGGAACGCTCCAACGTTCTGGTAATATTTTAATGCATCTGTGGTACTTTGACAAGTGTTTGTTGTGATTTTTGTCGGTAATAGCGAGTTGCTTACGGGTGCGTTTGTGCAGGTTCACAAAGAATGGTTTTGCAAAAGGAAAAGGCAGGGTGTGCATTGTGCAAAAAATGCCTCTATGGGTATTTTTCATGAGGAAATCAGGGGAAAAGTATGTCTAATTTGGGCATGTTTTGGAGATATCTCTTGCGGGTGCAGGTTACAGTGTGGTAAAATTACAGCAAATCTATGGCGAGGGAAGGAATATCGCATGAAGCTGGCAATCAAGACCTGTACATTGGACATGCCTTATGAGCAGATGCTGGATTTTTGCGTGGAGCAGCGCATTGCAGCAATTGAAATCGGAACAGGAAATTGGTCAGGCGCACCGCATTGCGATCTCGATCTGCTGGTCAGCGACCGGACGGCGCGAGAGCGTTGGTATGACGCAATGCGTGCCAGAGGGTTGGAACTGTGCGCACTCAATTGTTCAGGCAATCCACTGGCCTATGAAAAAGAGATGGATGTGACGAAAAAGACCTTTGCACTGGCACAGATGCTGGGCGTGAAAAAAATCGTCATGATGAGCGGATTGCCGGCCGGCTGCAAAGGAGATAAAACGCCGGTTTGGATCACCACCTCATGGCCGCCGGAGACACAGGAGATTTTGGCGTACCAATGGGACGAAGTGGCTATTCCGGCATGGAAGGAAATTGTCAAGATGGCGGCAGACTGCGGTATTGAAAAGATCGCGCTGGAAAACCACGGAATGCAGCTGGTATATAATCCGGAAACCTGCTTGCGGCTGCGTGAGGCAGTTGGCCCGATGGTCGGCATGAATCTGGACCCCTCGCATTTGTTCTGGATGGGCGGCGATCCGATCGAGGCGGCGCGCGTGCTGGGAGAGCATGGCGCAATCTATCATGTACATGGAAAGGATTCTCGGCCGGAGCGCCGCTATTGGCAGCCTAACGGCATGCTCGACACCAAGCCGATCGACGCATTTGCAAGGCGTGCATGGAACTATGTTGCCGTGGGTGCAGGACATGATGCTAAGTGGTGGAAGGAATTTTTCTCGGTTGTGCGCATGTCGGGGTATGACGACGAGATATCTCTGGAAATGGAGGATCTAACGCTGTCCATGCTGGACGGGCACTTAACCAGTCTGCATGTATTGCGGGAGGCGCTGAATATTGATTGACAGTGCGGCGTGTTAGCGTGATTTCGTCCTGTCTTACAGGGAATACGTGGATAAAATAAAAGTGCTGCCGGACAAACGGCAGCACTTTTTTAATCGTTCTGGTGCATCAACTGTTCGGCATAGCCTTGCAGCTCTGCTTGGGAATGGACGTAGTCGCCGCGTTCAATAATCATGCGGCGGACATGAGCAGGCAGCTGGGAAAAGTAGGCGTGTGCGGAACGGTTGATGGCCAGCATTTCGGTCAGATTATGATACCGATTCATGTAGATTCACCTCTGGTGTAGTATGCCCATCAGCATGTGAGAATATTCTCCAGAATATTGAGAATTTTTACGCCGTAATCTGCGCCGGCTGCCCAGCCGTATCCTTGCGGGTTTTCCTGTATGCCGAGATACTGCACCGTGGGAGCAGCACCACGTGTGACGAGAGAAAAGCGCGGGTCGATCACTGGATTATTCAGCGGGGATTTGTTGGCATATGCCTTGAGATGCTGCACCTGAGCGCGGATACCCAGCTGCGGCGTATCAAAGGACGCGCCCAGCATACCGTTATCCAGTACGCCAAGTCCGCAGAAATTATTTTGCTCCAGCTTAACGGCGCTGTCCTTAAAGGTAAAATTGCCTGTTTCCAGACAGGACTGCGCAAAGGCAATATCACCACGGATGCCTTCCGCCTTTCCTTCGGATAGATAATAGGGGATCATATCAATGACCGATTGCGGTACGTTGGGATTAACTTTCTTAATATAGGTCTGCATTTGTTGCGCAGTAGCCTGCGCAGTGCCGGCGATGTTGGTATAGGTGAAATATTTGTCGACAGTTGCGGTGCGCAGATTATAATAAGAAGCACCGGGACGCATGACCTGTGTCAACAATAAGGTAGAGCCGGGATTCAAGTCGATCAGGCGGTACTCGTCGAGCGAGCGAAGTGTGCTGCCTTTGGTGAAATCAAAAACCGCCCATTGTCCATTGACATAGACAACGTTCCATGCAGTAGACCAGCTGCGTGCCAAAAATGATGGAATACCCGCTTCGGAGAACATCCAATCGGCTGCAGCAGCCAGCGAACGCGTGCTGACACTGCCGTTTTTATTGTAGGCCTTGACCCAAGAGGCGCTGCCGCCGGTACGGAATTCACGTTGCAGCAGATTATAAATACAAGCAACGCGTTCTTCGTCGGAATGCAGGGAGGACAGCTTGGACATATCGGAAGAGAAATACCGCTTGGCTGCGGTGTAGTCGGATGCGGTTGCACCGTCGGTCAGCGTATAGGTATCGGTCAGGGAGGGGCGGCTGCGCGCATCACGGGAATATCCATTGGAAACCGTAACACCGCTTAAGGATGCTGGTTTTGCACCGAGATAGGCGGTTGCCATCGTCTGAAAATCGGCTTGCAGCAAATTCTTATCGGGATTATCAAATAAGTCGGAATCGGCAAGGGTGATAAGGCTGCCGGAATATTGCGGCGTTGCTGCGGAATTGGTGTTTGTGAAAGCGGCAGTGAGCTTGTCCGCCCAGTAAAGGTTGCTGCGGTACAGTGCGTTGCTGGATGAAGCATATAGGGGAGCGTTTTTGACGGCACGGAGTTGGCTGATCAAATCGGGCCAGTCTGCGCTTGCTTCACCGGTTATGATGGGAGCATATCGTCTTGCTGTATCAGAAAACGACGAAGTTGGCAGAACACGCAGGTTGTTTACCAAATCGTTCATAGCCGCGGACCAGCTGCTTTCTTCTGCATAAGGGTAAGCAGAATAAGCAGTAATGCGTCGATTATCGTAGTTATAGGAAACGCCGAAATCAACAAGCTGCCCTAGTGTACGCAAACCAATATAGTTGTTTCCCTTAATATTATATACGGTAGGAGAAATCAGCGAACCGTTCAAATAAAGGGTTTGGCGTGTAACAACAGCAGAAGCCGGTGCGGTAGCAGTGTTCTGAATCGTGCCGCTTTCTCCGGAAGAAGGGACATAGGCGGCATCGGGATCAATGTGGACAGCGTTTGTGGCCTTGTCATATGTAACGCCAAAATCCAACAAGCGTCCGAGATCACGCAATTTGAAATAAGTATTTCCTCCTATATTATATATAGTGGGGTCAGCAGGCTTACCAACCGAATCAGACAGGGAGGTGCTGACATAAAACGTCTGTCCGCCGGAAGCGGCAGGAAGCGCATTGGCCGCAGATGCCGAATAAGTGAGGGCGGCAATGCTCAGAGCAGTAAAAAATAGGCGTTTAAGCATAGAATCCTCCAAAACGGGAAAAGTATCAGTGCTAGAACCACCAACCGACAAAACAAAAATCAATTGGCGGGGACAGCATATAATGGCTGCATTATAGCATGAAACAGACAAGGGTTCAAATGCAGTATATGGGGGGATAGGGAAAAAGCAAAAAAATTAGAAAAAAGTGTTGACAAAGGTCGGATAGGTGTAGTATACTGATCGAGCTGCTCCGGTGAGAGGCGGCCAAGCCGGAAAAGCTTTGAAAGAAATGAAAAAAGTTCTTGACAAACGCTTCTCGGTTTGATATACTAAATAAGCTGCTTCTGAGAAGAGGCGGCGCGGGTCGAA
>CALWUJ010000014.1 GCA_944384725.1 uncultured Agathobaculum sp.
TTTTTGAAGTTCTTTACCGTTCTCGGTGACAGCTTATTTATTATATCAGATCGTTTTCAGTTTGTCAAGAACTTTTTCAAGTTTTTCAAATTTTTTCGACCCGCGCCGCTTCTTCTCAGAAGCAGCTTATTTAGTATATCAAACTCAGCAGGATTTGTCAAGAAGTTTTTTCAACTTTTTCATTTCCGCTTTGTTTGACTGTCTCATCACATGAGACTTGTTTAGTATACCCCTCTTTTTTACTTTTGTCAACAGTTTTTTCCGACATTTTCTTTTTTCGGCTTGAGGTTTTTTTCGCTCCCTGCTATAATAAAATAATATAATACTATTACATAAAAGGAGGGGTCGGCTTGCCAATCAAAATAGCCGACAGTCTGCCTGCGCGCGCTGTGCTGGAAAGCGAAAACATTTTCGTTATGACCGAGCATCGCGCGACCACACAGGATATACGACCACTTCGCATCGCCTTACTCAATTTGATGCCATTAAAGATCATCACGGAAACGCAGATTCTACGCTGCCTTTCCAATACCCCAATTCAAATTGAGGTTGATCTGATTCAAACCAAGAGTTATCATTCCAAAAACACGCCGGAAGATCATTTACTGACTTTTTACAAAACCTTTGATGATATCCGAGATCAAAAATACGACGGCTTTATCATCACCGGCGCGCCGGTGGAGAATATGCCGTTTGAAGATGTGGAGTATTGGGACGAGCTGGTCGAGATTATGGACTGGAGCAAATCTCATGTGCACTCCACCCTGCATATCTGCTGGGGTGCGCAGGCTGGGCTGTATCATCATTACGGCATTCCAAAGTACCAGTTACCGCGCAAGATGTCCGGTATCTTCCGCCATCACGTTCTTTTCCCCAAAGAGCCATTGCTGCGTGGATTTGACGATGTTTTCTCTGCGCCGCATTCCCGCCATACCGAAGTGCGTGCTGAGGATATACGCCGCGATGACCGTCTGCGCCTGCTGGCGGAATCCAACGAAGCCGGCGTGTATATTGTGGAAGCGATGAACGGCCGCCAGATTTTTGTGCTGGGACACGGAGAATATGATTCCGACACGCTCAAGCGCGAATACGAACGCGATTTGGCCAAAGGTTTGAATCCCGATGTGCCCGCCCATTACTTTCGCAACGATGATCCGGATGACGAGATCCTGGTCACGTGGAAAGCACACGCGCATCTGTTCTATACCAACTGGGTCAACTACTATGTATACCAAACCACGCCCTATTTTCTGGACAGAATGTAAGCTTGATAAAAAAAGAAACGGCCCGCAGGCCGTTTCTTTTTTTATTCTTCTGTTGCACTGACCAAATGGCACAGTGTCATCAGGCTATCGGACAGATGGACGTTTTCCACCGGTACACCCAAGCCTCCCAAATGGAGATCCTCTCCTGTGAAATTCCACAAGCCGCGGATACCTTGATCGACCAATTCCCGCGCAATATCGGGTGCATTTTTCCGCGGAATGGTAAGAACCGCCACATCCGGCTGATGTGCCGCGATAAACGAGGGCAGATCATCGCTGCTGCGCACCGAACATCCGCCAAATGCTTTTCCTTTCAGTTCCGGGTTGGCATCAAACGCGCATAGCAGCTTAAAGCCGCTGGCGGAGAAATCAAAGTTATTGAGCAGCGCGCGTCCTAAGTTACCCGCACCAATCAAAATAGCAGTGCGTCCCGCGCGCAAGCCGAGAATAGCGCCCAATTCCTCCATCAGCTTATCGATATTATAGCCATAACCCTGCTGTCCGAAGCCACCGAAACAATTAAAATCCTGCCGGATTTGTGAAGCCGTTAATCCCATGCGCTCTGCCAGCGCACGCGAAGAGATGCGCTGCACACCTTCAGCCTTCAGTTCGCAGATATTCCGGTAATAACGCGGCAACCGCTGAATGACCGCTTTGGAAACCTCTTGCTTTCGTTCCACAGGCTCTCTCCTTCTTCCTTAAATTGCGATATGTAACGATTACAGCTTTGCGATGGTATCCAGCACGTAATCCGTAAATTCCTGTGCGGTTGCGCCGGTATCACGGCCGGTCACAACCACTTTTTTCTCCTCAAACATGCAAATGTCCAGCGCGCGGTCGAGCTTTTTCGCCAGCTCGATCTCACCGATATGCTCCAGCAGCATGACCGATGCGCGCAGCACAGATGACGGGTCAGCATACTTTGCGCGGCCTTCCTGCACCATGCGCGGCGCAGAACCGTGAATCGCCTCGAACATCGCATAGCGCTTACCAATATTCGCCGAGCCCGCCGTGCCGACGCCGCCCTGAATCTCAGCAGCTTCGTCGGTAATGATGTCACCGTACAGGTTGGGCAGCACGACCACCTTAAAATCGCGGCGGCGCTTGTCATCGAGCAGCTTCGCCGTCATGATGTCGATGTACCAGTCGTCAAACTCGACTTCCGGATATTCCTTTGCAACCTTCTGGCAGGTATCGAGGAACTTGCCGTCGGTCGTTTTGATGATGTTGGCCTTGGTGACGCAGGAAACGCGGTTCTTGCCGGTCTTGCGCGCATAATCAAATGCCAGACGGGCAATACGCTCACAGCCCTGCGAGGTGGCAACCGTGAAATCAAGGAACAGATCGTCGTCGATCTGCATGCCCTGTGAGCCGACGGCATACCCACCCTCGGTGTTTTCACGATAGAACGTCCAGTCGATGCCAAGTTCGGGCACCTTGACCGGGCGCACGTTAGCAAACAAGTCGAGCGCCTTGCGCATCGCCACATTTGCAGATTCCACATTCGGCCACGGATCACCCTTGCGCGGGGTCGTGGTCGGCCCCTTGAGGATCACGTGGCACTGCTTGAGTTCTTCCATCACATCGGGCGGGATCGCGCAGCCGAGTTCGGCGCGGCGCTCAATGGTCAGGCCGTCGATTACGCGGAACTCCACCTTGCCCGCCTTCACCTTGTCAGCCAGCAGCGTCTCCAGCGCATGCTGCGCCATGCCGGTGATCATCGGGCCGATGCCGTCACCGCCGCACACGCCGATAACAAGCTTATCAAGCTTGGAATAATCAATAAAGTCGTCCTGTGCCTTCATATCCGCAATACGCTTGCGCTGGCTTTCGACGACTGCTTCAAACTTTTCCAGAATGGACTGATCGATAGACATGGGAACGTCCTCCTACTGAATTGATATTATTTTAACAAAAGTTCTATGTCCTGTCAAGAAAAGCAGGTCAGAGAGAGCGCTGCGGCTCCCTCTGACACAGGCAATTTATTTCACGTTCTGACGGGCATAATTGAGCGTGCCGCCGGCAAGCAGTGCGCCGCGCTGGCGGTCGGATACATCGCAGTCCGCCTTGAAGGTTTTGCCGCCGCACGCAATAGTGACCTGCTGGCCATTTTTCACTTCTTCCAGCACATTCGGCAGGGAAATCTCGTCGAGCAGGCTGATTTCGTCATAATCTGCCGGGTTTGCAAAGGTCAGCGGCAGAATGCCGGAGTTGACCAGATTAGCCTTGTGGATGCGTGCAAACGACTTGCACAGCACCGCCTTAACCCCCAGATACAACGGAACGAGTGCCGCGTGCTCACGCGACGAACCCTGACCGTAGTTTGCACCGCCGACGATGATGCCGCCGCCCTGCTCCTTGCAGCGTGCCGGGAACTCCGGGTCAACATTGATGAAGCAGTAGTTAGAGTAGTACGGCACATTCGAGCGGTACGGCAGCAGCTTTGCGCCTGCCGGCAGGATGTGGTCAGTCGTGATGTTGTCCTCGGTCTTGAGCACGACCTTGCCTGTATAGCTTGCTTCCAGTGCTTTGCCCAGCGGGAACGGCTTGATGTTGGGGCCACGCACGACCTCGACCTCGTCCGGGTTCTCCGCAGGCTTGACGATCAAATTGTCATTGATGGCAAAGTGTTCGGGCATCTGAATTTCCGGCATCTCGCCCAGCGTGCGCGGATCGGTCAGCACACCGGCCAGCGCGCTCGCCGCCGCGACTTCAGGGGACACCAGATAGATCTGCGCGTCCTGTGTGCCGGAGCGGCCCTCAAAATTGCGGTTGAACGTGCGCAGGGATACGCCCGCGGACTCCGGCGACTGCCCCATGCCGATGCAGGGGCCGCAGGCACATTCGAGAATACGCGCACCCGCCGAAATGATATCCGCCAGCGCGCCGTTCTGCGCAAGCATGTTGAACACCTGCTTAGAGCCGGGGCTGATGGTCAGCGAAACATCCGGATGAACGGTCTTACCCTTGAGGATAGCCGCGACCTTCATCATGTCGTGATAGGAAGAATTGGTGCACGAACCGATGCAGCACTGGTTGACCTTAATTGCACCGATCTCGGACACTTTTTTGACGTTGTCCGGCATGTGCGGCATTGCGGCCAGCGGCTCAAGTGCCGACAGATCGACCGTGTATTCCTCATCGTAAACCGCATCCGGGTCGGAGGACAGCTCTACCCACACGTCGCCGCGGCCCTGTGCTTCGAGGAACTTCTTTGTTTCCTCGTCGGACGGGAAAATGGAAGTCGTCGCGCCCAGCTCTGCACCCATGTTTGTGATGGTCGCGCGCTCCGGCACAGACAGCGTCTTGACTCCCTCGCCCGCATACTCGACGATCTTGCCGACGCCGCCCTTGACGGTCATCTGGCGCAGTACGTCCAGAATGACGTCCTTGGCCGACACCCACGGCGATAACTTGCCCGTCAGATTCACGCGCACCATCTTAGGCATCGGGATGTAATATGCGCCGCCGCCCATTGCGACCGCAACATCCAGACCGCCTGCACCAAACGCCAGCATGCCGATGCCGCCGCCGGTCGGAGTGTGGCTGTCCGAACCGATCAAAGTCTTGCCCGGTGCGCCGAAGCGCTCGAGGTGCACCTGATGGCAGATGCCGTTGCCCGCCTTGGAATAGTAGATCCCGTGCTTTTTCGCGACCGAGCCGATATATTTGTGGTCGTCCGCGTTTTCGAAGCCGGACTGCAGGGTGTTGTGGTCAATGTAGGCAACCGACCGCTCGGTCTTGACCTGATCGACGCCCATTGCCTCGAATTGCAGATAGGCCATCGTGCCGGTCGCGTCCTGCGTCAGCGTCTGGTCGATCTTGAGGCCGATTTCCTGCCCCTGTACCATCTCGCCGTCCACCAGATGCGCTTTCAGAATTTTCTGCGCAATTGTCATACCCATTTGTGTTTCCTTCGCTCCTTTATGTCCCACACGCGCGGCGTTTTTTGCGCCCCGCGCCCCATCCCGATGCAGGGACGGGCGGTTGCGGCTTCCACAGCCTTCTCCACGGCACGCAAAACGCGCCGTGCCCAAAAACAAAACAGAAGTGGCCTTTGCAGCGCAAAAACCACTTCTATTTTACAACGATATGCCTGTTTTGAAAAGCCCTTTTCCCCTATCGCTTTTCACAAATATTCTCGCCGATCTCCGCAGTGGCGAAAGCATTTTGCAAGGTCGTACCCGTGTTGCCTGCAAGATACTCGAAATACGCCTGGCTGCCGATCATTGCGGCATTGTCACCGCACAGGTTCAGCGGCGGCAGATACAGTTGGGTATGCGTGCGCTTTGCCATCTTGCTGAGTGCTGCACGCAAGAAAGAGTTTGCCGCCACACCGCCGGCGCATACCACGCGCCGCGCGTGCGTCTCGCGCACCGCCTGCTCCAGCCGCGGCACGAGCGTGCGCACCACTGCCGCACAGAACGAAGCCGCCAGATCGTTTTTGTCGATCTCCTCGCCCTTCTGCTCGGCATTGTGTGCGAGGTTGATGACCGCTGTTTTCAGGCCGGAGAACGAAAAATCAAGCGGCGCGTCCTTGATGTGCGAATCCGGCAGCTTATAGCGCATCGGATCGCCCTCCTGCGCGAGCTTGTCGATTTTCGGCCCGCCCGGATAGCCCACGCCGAGCACCCGCGCAACCTTGTCGAACGCCTCACCTGCCGCATCGTCCCGCGTGCCGCCGAGAATGTCAAAATCCGTATAATCGCGCACCATAACGATCTCACTGTGCCCGCCCGACGCAATCAGCGTCAAAAACGGCGGCTTGAGATCGGGATATGCCAGATAAGTCGCCGCGATGTGCCCACGAATGTGGTGCACCGGGATAAACGGCTTGTCCAGCGCAAAGGCGAGCGACTTGCCGAAGTTCGCCCCAACCAGCAGCGCGCCGATCAGCCCCGGCGCACAGGTTGCCGCGACTGCGTCCACCTCGTGCTTGTTCATCTTTGCATCCGACAGCGCCTGTTCGGTCACGCGCACAACCGCTTCCATGTGGCGGCGCGACGCGATCTCAGGCACCACGCCACCATACAGCGCGTGCGTCTCGATCTGCGTGTCCACCACACTGGAAAGAATGTTCCGTCCATCCTCGATGACGGCTGCCGCCGTTTCATCACAGGAAGACTCGATAGCCAATATTCTCATTGCTTCACCCAAATCCAAAATATCGTTATAACGCTTTTTCAAAACACCGGCAATTTTCCGCACCCGCCGGACTGCCGTAATACGCAATCTCTTGGTAACCCAGTTTGTGATACAGAGCCGCCGAATCGTCAGTTGTGCGGGCGGTTTCCAAAATCGCGCGCGTGTAGCCGTGCGCGGCAGCATCCTGCTCTAATGCGCCGATCAGCGCACTGGCAACGCCCTGCCGCCGAAAATCCTTTGAGACAAAAATACGCTTGATTTCCGCGGTCTGGTCGTCCTTTTTCTTCCATGCGCCGCAGCCCGCCGCTTTACCGTCCTGATAGGCCACCATGCGGGCATCCAGCAGGTGCGGATCGTTGTATTTCGCATAGCGGCGGTGCACCTCACCGACGACCTCAAAATAATATTCGTCGAGCTGCTGCACAAGCGTCAGAAAATCCGCGTTTTCTGCATGGACCAACCGAATCTTCATGCGTATCACTCCTTCAGAAACAGCGTCATCAGCACCGCATCCTCGCTCGGTGCGGTGTAAAAATTCTTGCGCACACCAACGCGAACAAAGCCCGCGCCCTCATACAGCGCAATCGCGGGCGCATTGGATGCACGCGCTTCGAGCGTGACAAACGCCAGCCCGTGCTCTCTCGCCTGCGCAGTCAACGTGTCAATCAGCATACGGGCGATTCCCTGTCTGCGGCAGTCGGGCGACACCGCGACATTGGTGATGTACCCCTCGTCCAGCACGGTCTGGCAACCGACATAGCCTACCGTCTGCCCGTCCCGCTCGGCCACAAGGAAAATCCCGTTACCAAGCTCTTCCCGCAGCATTTTTTCGCTCCACGGCGCATGGAAACAGGCTTTTTCGATTGCCTCCAGCACCGTCAGATGGCGCTCCGCCATCGGTACGACCGTCATGCGCCGAGTCTCCCGATGATGCTGCGCACCCCCGCGTCGATCTCGGCCGCCGCACGGCGGTACGTGTCAAGATCGCCGCCAAACGGGTCGGACACGTCGCGCTGGGTCAGCGTGAACACCTTGTCCGCGCAGTCCGGAAATAATTCGCACACACGGTCATAGTGCGCGCCCGTCATACACACCAGATAGCGCGCATTTTGCGCCATCTCGTGCGTCAGCATGCGCGAGCGATGCGCGGAAATATCCGCACCCAGCTCCTTTGCCGCTGTCACTGCATTTTCTGAAGCAGGAATCCCGTCCTGCGTAAACAGTCCGGCTGACGCGGCGGCAAGTCCGGTCTGCTCCTCGCCGCCACGCGCACGGAATAACCCCTCTGCCATTGGAGAACGGCAGGTGTTGCCCGTGCAAATGAAAATAATATGATCCATAGCAATGCTCCCAATCGGTTCCAACCAATTTATTTTGTATCGTACCAGCTGTGCCCCGCCTTGGCTTCCGCAACCAACGGCGCGTCCATGGTAAACGCCGCTTCCATTTCCTCACGTAGCAGCTGCATAGCAGCCTCCTGCTCGGATTTCGGCGCTTCCAGAATCAGTTCGTCGTGCACCTGCAAAATCAGGCGGCTTTCCAACCCCTCGCGCAGCAGACGGTCGCGCACGCGAATCATCGCAATTTTGATGATATCCGCTGCCGTGCCCTGAATCGGCGTGTTCATCGCCACACGCTCGCCAAACGAGCGGATGTTGAAGTTGCGGCTTTGCAGCTCGGGCAGCGCACGACGGCGGCCGAACAGCGTGGTCACATAGCCGTTTTCCTTGGCGCTCGCCTTGATGTCGTCCATATATTTGGCAACACCCGGATAGGTAGCCAAATAGGTGCGGATAAACTCGCCCGCCTCTTTTCGCGTCACGCCGATATCCTGCGCGAGCGAAAAATCCGAAATGCCGTATACGATACCGAAGTTGACCGCCTTGCACGAGGAGCGCATCTGCGGCGTGACCTCCTCAAGCGGCACATGATACACCTTGGCTGCGGTCGCAGCGTGAATGTCCTGCCCCGAGCGGAACGCTTCGATCATATGCGCATCCTGCGAGATATGCGCGAGCACACGCAGCTCGATCTGCGAATAGTCCGCGTCGATCAGAACATGGTCGTCATCCGGCGCGACGAACATGCGGCGCAGCTCACGCCCCAATTCGGTACGTACCGGAATATTCTGCAAATTGGGGTCGGTCGAGGACAAACGTCCGGTTGCCGTGACGGTCTGCTGGAAATGCGTGTGGATGCGGCCGTCCTTGGGGCTGATGACCTTGAGAAGCCCCTCGACATAGGTGCTCTTGAGCTTGCTCAACTGCCGGTACTCCAGAATGCGCGGCACGATCGGGTGATCGTCCGCGATGCGCTCCAGCACCTCGACATTGGTCGAATATCCGGTTTTTGTCTTTTTCGGTGCAGGCAAGTGCAGCTTTTCAAACAGCACCTCACCGAGCTGTTTGGGGCTGTTGATATTGAACTCGCCGTCCGCATCGTGATAGATCTGCTGGGTCAATTCTCGGATACGCGCATCCAGCATGTCCCCGAAAGCGCGCAGGGCATCCGGCTCAACCGCGCAGCCGAGCACCTCCATCTCCGCCAGCACACGCAGCAGCGGCAGCTCGACTTCATAATACAGCTTTCTCATGCCGAGTTGCTCGATCTGCTCCGCTGCCTCTGCATAAATCGCACGGATGGCCACCGCATGCTGCGCACAGGCCGCAGCGGTCGCGTCCTGCCCGCCGAGCGGCGAAACCGCCGACGGATCATCCAGATCGAGCGCCGGCAGTTCGGTATTGCAGTAAGCCAGCGCCACGCGCGGCAAATCATATCCCGATTGCGTCGGATCGAGCACATAGGCCGCGATGCAGGTGTCGAACCGAATGCCGTCCGGCGCAATACCGCGCGTCAGCAGCGCAGCCGCGATCGGCTTAGCATCATGCAGCACCAACTCGATCGAACCGTCGAACAGACGGCGCAGCAGATCATCCCACTCGTTTTCTGTGAAATCATCCGCAAACAGCACGGACGCTGTTTCTCCATCCAACAGGCAAGCCGCGCGCAGCGTCTCTCCCAGCACAGCAAACACGCGGTCGGTTGCGGTCAGCGCGTCAAGCAAGGCAAACGCTTCCGCTGCCTGCGTTACACGCTGCACCTGCACTTCAGGCAGACGCGGTGCGGCTTGCTCGCCGCTCAAATTCAGCCGCTTGATAAAATTCTTAAATTCCAGCCGCGTCAGCAAATCATATAGCGCTGCTTCGTCCGGCTTGGCTTCGGGCAGGTTTTCCACATCCAGCTCAAGCGGCGCGTTCCGGTCGATGGTCGCCAGCCAATAGCTGTCCCGTGCGGACTGCTCGCCCGCCTCCAGCTTGGTCCGTGCGCCTTTTTTGATGCGCGCATCGTCGAGATGCGCATATACGCCATCGAGCGAACCAAAGTCGTGCAGCAGCTGCATCGCGGTCTTTTCCCCAATGCCCGGCACACCCGGAATGTTATCCGACGAATCCCCCATCAGCGCTTTGAGGTCAATCAGATAAACAGGGTCAAAGCCGTATTTTTCGCGGAACTTCTCGGTATCATAGCTGTCATAGGTGGTCTGTCCCATCTTAGTCGTCACAAGCCGCACGGTCGTGCCGCCGCCGACCAGCTGCAAACTGTCGCGGTCGCCGGTCACAACGACGCACTGATCACCGTGTTCGTCCGCGCGGCGGCTGATCGTGCCGATCAGATCGTCCGCCTCGTAGCCGGGCAGCTCGCAGCGCGTCAGCCCCATCGCATCCAGCACGTCTTTCACCACAGGCAGCTGCGCCGCCAGTTCATCCGGCATGCCCTTGCGCGTAGCTTTATAGGAATCAAACTTCAGGTGCCGGAAGGTTTTTTCCCGCACATCAAAGCAAACGACCGTGCGGTCGGGCTTTTCATCGTCCTGCAATTTGAACAGCGTGGCAAGGAAGCCATAAACCGCATTGGTCGGCAGTCCCTCGTGGTTGGAGAGCTGGCGCACGCCGTAAAATGCGCGGTTCAAAATGCTGTTGCCGTCGATCACCATGATTTTCATGCAATCATTCTCCATTTTTCTGCAAATTTCTGCTTAGATTTATTATATCCTATAACTGCGCATATTTCCAGACAAAATAAGGGACAGGGCTTTTCGCCCCGTCCCCTGTTCCTTGGTTGTTTACGCGCCGAACCGCATTTGCAGCCGCAGCCGGTCGGCAATCATCGAAATGAATTCGGAATTGGTTGGTTTTCCCTTGACGCCCGAGACCGTATAACCGAAATAGCTTTGCAGCGTTTCGATATCGCCGCGGTCCCACGCCACTTCAATGGCATGTCGGATGGCTCGTTCCACACGCGAAGAAGTGGTTTTGAATTTTTTAGCGATCGAGGGATACAGTACCTTGGTGATTGCGCTCACTGCTTCCATATCATTGACCGCCATCATGATCGCTTCCCGCAGATACTGGTAGCCCTTGATATGCGCCGGCACGCCAACCTGATGGATCACCTCAGTCACGCGCACCTCGAGCGCTTTCCCTTCCCCCGACGGGGCTTCCTCCTGTTTTCCCGCTCGCCACAGGCGAATGCGTTCACACACCCGCTCGGCTTCCATCGGCTTACGCAGAAACATATCCACGCCCAGTGCGGTGCATTCTGCGCCAGCCTGCGGGCTGGCAAAGGCGGAAAGCACCACCACCGCCGTTTTGTTCTGTTCCTGGCTGCGCATCTGGCTGATGACCGAAATGCCGTCCATCACCGGCAGCACCAAATCGATGATGAGCAGATCCGGCCGCAGTTCCTGCATTGCTGCCAGAGCCTTTCCGCCATCCTCTGCCATTCCAACCAATTCCATGTCGTCGGCTTTTTCCAGCGCCGCTGCCATGCGTGCGCAAAATTCGCTGTCGTCGTCCGCGAGCAATACCCGGATTTTCTGTTCCATGATGTCTATACCAGCTTTCCGAAAAATTAGTCGTCTCTCTTTCTTGTCACTAATTTACCATATAATGCCAAATAGTGCAAGGAAAATATCGAAATCCGGAACATATTTTGTTCGACAGCATTCGACAAAATTCGACAAATTCCCTTTTTTTCTGATTAGTTTTCCATTTCCTCAATCATGCGTTCAATGCCGATCGCATAGCCGCAGGTCGGGTCATTGACCAGTACATGCGTCACCGCACCGATCAGTTTGCCGTTTTGCAGAACAGGCGAACCGGACATGCCCTGCACGATACCACCCGTCTTTTCAATCAGTTCCGGATCGGTCACGCGCAGCATCATACCGCGCCCATACTCATCGTCCTCCGGATAAATCTTTTCCACCTGCACAGAATACTTTTCGACCGTGTCGCCTTCCACATTGGTCAGGATTTCCGCTTCTCCCACCTCGATTTCATCCGCCGAAGCGACCGGAACGGATTCCAGCGACGAATAGATCGAGCTGTCGGTCAGTGTGCCGAAAATACCGCTTTCTGTGTTTTCGTCTACGGTACCAATTGCATTGTCCGAGTCAAACTCACCCTGCAATGCACCCGGTTCACCAACCTCGCCGCGCTGCACCGAACCGACCGACGATTCGATCAGACTGCCGTCCCGCAGCGGGATCAGCACACCGGTTTCGTTGTCACAGATACCATGTCCGAGCGAACCGTATGCGCCGGTTTCGGGATCGACATAGGTCAGCGTACCGATACCGGCCATGCCATCACGCGCGAGCACACCGATGCGGTATACACCGTCCTCATCCGCGCGCGGCGTCACGGTCACGGTACGGCTGCTACCGTCACTTTCGAGCTTCAGCTCCACCGGTTGCCCACCGGAAAGCGCGATCTGTTTTTGCAGATCATCGTTGGCGCTGATTTGCGCTCCGTTGGCCCCTACGATCAGATCTCCCTCCTGCACACCTGCCTCCCGCGCAGGGCAGACCGCGCCGTCCGCTGTCTGCACATCATCCAGCCGCACGACCAGCACGCCTTCGGCGCTCATCTGAATGCCGACCGTGTGGCCGATTGGGATAAGGGAGGAAATCTCGGCCGCCTGCGCGGAAACCAGCATCGCAAGGGTCAAAATCAGGGAAACTGCGATTTTTCTTGCATTTTTTTGCTGCATTTTTTCACCTCCGCGTTTACTATGCCACGGATGCAGCGCAAAAACGCCTGTGAACCTTTGCTATTCCCACACGTTTTTTGGCTGCGCGAAAAGACTTTGGTGGTGGAAAGTTTTTCTCCTGTGCAAAAACAGCGGTTTCCCCGCACTTCTGTGGTCGAAACCGCCGTTTAATGAAAAAATTACCAAAGAATTGACTTGCAGATAACGAAAAACAGCGGCTTGTCCCAGTCAAACCGGACAAACCGCTGTCTTTTTATCTTTTGCTCAAACCGTGCCGAGCGTCTGCGCGCAAGGCAGACCAAATCCGTCGCGCGCCGCGCGTACGCCGCAGCCGATCGCCTTAGCCATGACATAAGACGCAAGCGTGCCGACCGCATTGAGGTCAGCCTGCTCGTGACCGACCGAGCACGCGTAAATCGAGTCGCCGTCCGCCGTGGTATGCACCGGACGGATCGCGCGCGCGAAGCCGTTGTGCGCCATCGAAGCCACGCGCGTCAATTCCGCTTTGCTGAACGCCGCATTGGTCACAATCGCACCGATTGTCGTATTGGTCGCGGTCTTTTTGTTGGCGGAAAACGGATTGCGCGCCGTTTCGATGCCCGCATACATCTGCTCCTCGGTCAAACGCAAGCCGCGCCCATCCTCGGTGCGCAGACCCGCGATCTGGCGGCCGGTGTCCACATCAAAAATATCGCCCAGTGCGTTGACCACCACAATCGCCCCTACGCGAATCGCGCCCGCCTGCACGGCGTACGCGCCAATGCCGCTTTTCATTGCATACGGCGCGCCGCAGAACTTTCCGACCGTTGCGCCCATGCCGCCGCCCACGCAGCCGAGCTGCAACTCCGTGCGCGAAGCCTGCTCGCATGCACGGTACGCCATCGCACCGTCCGGCCGCACGCTTTTATCGCCAACCGCAAGGTCGAAAATGCAAGACTGCGCCACCAGCGGCACAGGCGTGATGCCCGTATCAAAGCCGATGCCCCGCTCTTCCAGAAAACGCATCACACCGCCCGCAGCATCCAGCCCGAAAGCCGATCCGCCCGAAAGCACCAGCGCGTGCAGTCCTGCCGCATCCGCTACCGGCGCGAGCAGCGGCGTTTCGCGGCTGGCAGGGCCGCCGCCGCGAATATCCACACCTGTCGGCGCACACTCATCAAACAGCAGTACGGTCACGCCCGTTCCGGCGGCTTCATCCTGTGCCTGACCGACCTGAAACCCGCCGACCTGCATAAAATCTATCTGTTGCATATCGTTCCTCCTGTGAAAAAAAGCTGCAAAAATGCAGCTTTTTTCTATATTTGATCTTTCGTCAGGCTGCACCCTGCTGCGCACTTTTCGCACCACGGCGGCCAAAAATACCAATCAGCACCTTGCCGACCGCCAGCGTCAGCACCGCAGCGATCAGTGCTTCGGGCACACCGTTGATGCACACAACGCCCATAATGACTTTGAGCAGCAGGTCAAAGCTCTGTCCGCCCGCCGCCGCATACTGCTCGCCAAACAGCAGGTAAATCAGACCCATTACGCCGATGGTGTTGACCATCGAGCCAATGAAACCTGCCACCGGCAGCGCGACCGCCTGCCTTCCATGCGAAACGCGCATAATGAACTGGAATGCCAGTCCTGCGATCACGCCGATCAGCACGCGCGGCACGATCGCCACAATCAGGCTGGTCCAGTTGCCGGAAAACTCCGGACTGAAACTATAAAACGGGGTGAACACAAACGAGGTCAGGTTTGGTGTAACCGTCGCACGGATGACGCTCGTCACGCCGAACACCGCGCCCAGAACGCCGCCCATCTTCGGACCCAGCAGGCACGCGCCCAGAATGACCGGGATGTGCATGGTGGTCGCGTTCATAAAGCCGAGCGGTATGTAGCCCAGCGGCGTAAACGCCAGCACCAGTTCGAGCGCTACCAACAGCGCCATTTGCGCCAGCAGCCTTACGTCTGTCTTTTTTTGATTCATATTCTGTTTTCCTCCTGCTCCCGTCCCGCCCTTCTCGTCGGGTACAGGGCTTATTCGGTCAATACGCTCAGGAACGGTTGCGTTTCCAGATCAGATGCAGTCCATCCAGCAATAGGTTTTTGTCATACTCGCACGGCACATGCAAATAGGGCAGCACCAACGGCGCACAATCACCCGTGACGACCACATGCGGGGTCTGTCCGAGCGCATCCGCAAACCGCGTAACCATGCCGTCCACCATAGTAGCCGCACCGAAAACTGCGCCCACACGCATCGCGTCGACTGTGTTGCGTGCCAAAACGCTCTCGTTTTTGGCTTCTAGCGCCACCGATGGCAGCTGTGCCGCCTGCTCACGCAAAGCCTCCACACTCAGCCGCACGCCCGCGGTGATTGCCGAACCGACCAGCGCACCCGCTGCATCGAGCACGGTAAAGGTCGTTGCCGTACCCAGACACACTACCACACAGGGCAGCTTTCCCTTCGCACGCGCAGCCACCGCACCCGCCACACGATCCGAACCAACCTGCCGCGGCTGTTCCGAACGGATGTTGAGGCCGGTTTTCACCCCGCTGGATACCTCGATCACATCGGTGACACCCAGCAGACGCAACGCATCCTCCAGCACGGACACCATACCCGGCACAACGGAGCTGAGCACCGCGCCGCGAATGCATCCGGTCGGCACGCCATACAGGTCAAAGACCTGCCGCAGTTTGCAGGCGTAATCATCCCCGGTCTGCTTGGGCTCAGTCGCGATGGAAGCGGCAAAAATCTGCGCGTCTTCCTCATAACCGCCCAGCAAAACGTGGCTGTTTCCTGCGTTCACTGCGATCAGCATGGCGTTTCTTCCTTTCCGGCGTATTGCCACCGCTATTATACGCCCCTGACGCCCGCTTGGCAAGCATTTATTTAGGCAGCATGACCGGTGCGGCAAGCAACGTCCAGAGCGCCGCGTACTTGGGACAGATCTGCCCCTGAATATTGCCTTTTTCCTGTGAATAGTCCCATACATCCATATGATAGACACGGTTGACCGTGCAGCCGACCACAAATTCCGCCGCCGTGATGCATGCCGCGCCGCACAGACAGCGCGCAAGCGGCTTTTCCTCACGCACATGGCCGCGCAGCCGGTGCAGCCCGACGAGCACCGCGCCGCCGGTCAGCGCCATCGTCCAGTGGGTATAGCCGCGCCAAAGGATCTCGATGAGCGAATATCCGCCCGCTCCCAACAAAAAAAGTCCCGCTGTTTGTCCTTTCATCACAAATCACCGGAACTTATTTTGCCTGTTTTGTCTTTTTTTATCCCTGCTCTGCGCGGCAAACCGCGAGCGCTGCAGCAAAATCACCCTCTACAATGCGCGCGCTGCAAGACAGCATCAAATTGAGCGGCAGACCGAAATTCTCAACCGAAAAGCCGTTTTCATCCTGCTCACCCTGTTTTTCGCGCAGGCTGCGCGCATCCGACACATATCCGTACACCGTTTTGCCCTTGGCAATGGCGTAGCCGACCTCAAAGCAGGTGCCGCTGTCCGGCTCCGCACCACGGAAAGGGTTGAGGTTGGCGATCACAATATCCGCGCTGTCGATCAATCCACAGTTTCCTGCAAAAATCTCCTGCGCAGTATCCGCCTCGTTGTCAAACGGATACAGGCCGACAAATCCCTTTTCCGCGCACATCATTTTCATTTTTGCGCCGCGCTGTACCGCATCCGGCGCAAATACATCAAAGCCCGCAAGATAAATTTTTTTCATCGTTCTCTCCTTTTCTGCTTCGCATCACAGCACGCGGCAAATGCAATCCACAGCAAACAATACAAACAGCACTGTAAACAAAATCCGCCGCCATTTTTTACCCAACCGTTCCATGCCTTTTTCCAGCAGCGGCTGCAAGCCGTACAGAATCACCATACCGCCCACACCAAAGCGAAGGCTGGCCGACAGGCAGATGCGTCCCTGCCACTGGATGGTGTAGCGGGTGTAATCCCACAGCCAGCCGCCGGTCGTCCACTCAAGCAGATAACTGGCAATCAGCTCCACAACGGTCGTCAGCACGACGACTGCAACAAACACCACAACCGGCATCACATTGACCCTGCCAACCCGCAGCGGCTTGCGCGACAGCCCGCGCAGGCAAGCCAGAATCAGCAGCGCGCCGATACCGTATACCGGTAGGTACGGCCCGAACAAAAAGCCGCGGTTGGAAAAGCCCCAGCGATATACCACGACCTCCAGAAACACCTCATAAATCCAACCGAGCGCCGCATACACCCAGAAATACAGAAACCCCGTCTGGAAGTGCTCAAACTTCGTCTTGTTCTCTGCCATTGCCATGCCCCCTATCCATAATATCTCTATCCATCGTACCAGCAGTATATCATACTTTTGTGTTCGGGAAAAGCGGGCAAAACAAAAGCGGTCACATCAAGTGACCGCTTGTTTCAACCTATTATGTTTTGGCTGGGCTGCGCATACGCCGTATCGCGCGGCGTACTATCGCCACCAGACTATCCACCGCCCATGCGATCAGCACCGCGCCCACAATCGTGCACACGGTCAGCACCGCATAAAACACATAGCGGTTCATTTCCGGCCAGTGCTCAAGCAAAAAGCGAGAGCAGCGGGTCAGCACCAGCACATGCGCTAAGTACGCCTCATAGGAATGCCGCCCCACAAAGCCGCACACCCGCTGAACCACACGCCAGCGCGCCATCCATTCTGCTGCCCCGTATAAAAACAAGATGGTCACCATGGTCAGCACCGCATAGCCGGGCGAAAAATAGCTGACGCAGTTGAAATTGACCGCGCCCTCCTGATACACCGTGCGCACACTCAGCCACATCGCATAGCCCACCGCGCCGACGCTTATTACTCCCGCCGGCACGATCAGCCGACGCGCCCATGCAGCAAAGGCTTCCGGGAGCAAACCGCACAGTGCGCCCAGTGCAAAATAGCCCGTCCACAGCAAAAAGCCGCGCGTGCGCCAAGTGACCAAAATCTGATGCGCCAAGCCGTCGCTTGGGCGGCAGGCGAGCAGCAACAGCCATGCGCCCAGCAGCACCACGGATGCGCCAATCATCCGTCTTTGTGTCGTACAGCATCGCCGCAACCCGTTCCGCACCGCAAAAAACAGCGGCACCAGCACGACGAACTGCAAAATCATCGTCACATACCACAGATGATAACTCGCATCGCCATACACCATGCCCCGCGCTACGCCGCGCAGCGTCACCGGCTTTTCCGCATACCACAGATACACCGCCGTCCATATCCCATAGGGAATTACCAGCTGCCGCACCCGCTTCGCCAGATACGGCACATAACGCGGCGGTTCACGGTAAACATAAAACAGCGCCGCGCCGAACAGCATCACAAACAGCGGTACGGCAAAACGAAGCGGCTCAAACGAAGCGGCGATGATCACCTTTTCGCTCGAGCCTATGTCGTATCGACGTGCATATGCACCTAATATATGCTGCACCGCGACCGCCGCAAATGCGGCGGTACGCAGTACATCCCATGACAGCACATGCGGCCTGCGTGCAGCAACAGCCGCGCTGTCTTTTTTCTGTGTCATTCGAGCAAACCTGAATGTTTTGCTTGCTTACAGACGTGCTTCCAGTTCGCGACGGCGCTCCTCAAAGCCCGGCTTGCCGAGCAGCGCGAACATATTCTTCTTATATGCCTCTACACCCGGCTGGTTGAACGGGTTAACGCCGAGCAAATAGCCCGAAATGCCGCAGGCCTTCTCAAAGAAGTAAACCAGATAGCCGAAGTGCCATGCGTCCGCCTTGTCGATCTCCACGATGATGTTGGGCGTGCCGCCGTCCATGTGCGCCATCAGCGTGCCCTGATATGCCTTGGAGTTGACAAACTGCACGCTCTTGCCCGCCAGATAGTTCAGGCCGTCGATATCCTCAGCCGTTTCCTCGATATAGCTCTCCGAACGCGGCTCCTTGACCCAAACGACCGTCTCAAACATGTTGCGGGTGCCATCCTGAATGAACTGGCCGATCGAGTGCAGGTCGGTCGAGAAGTTGGCAGAGGTTGCAAACAGACCCTTGTGATCCTTGCCCTCGGACTCGTCAAACAGCTGCTTGAACCACTCTCCAAGCATGACCAGAGACGGCTCGTAGTTGACGAGAATCTCCATTGCCTTGCCCTTCTGGTGCAGGATGTTGCGCAGCGCCGCATACTTCGCGCAATCATGATCCGTGCCCTCTGCAAACGTCTTGCGCGCTTCGGCTGCGCCAGCCATCGCCGCGTCGATATCCAAGCCGGCTGCTGCCATCGGCAGCAGGCCAACCGCCGTCAGCACAGAGAAACGGCCGCCAACGTCGTCCGGCACGACAAAAGTCTCATATCCCTCGTCATCCGCGAGCTTCTTGAGCGCGCCGCGCGCCTTGTCAGTCGTGGCAAAGATGCGATCCTTGGCGCCTTCCTTGCCGTACTTCTCTTCGATCAGCTTTTTGAAAATGCGGAACGCAATTGCAGGCTCGGTCGTCGTGCCCGACTTAGAAATTACATTGATGCAGAAATCGCGTTCACCGATAATTTTGATAACGTCATTGAGATAGGAGGACGAGATGTTGCTGCCAACAAAGTAAACCTCCGGGATGCCCTCCGGACGGATACCGTTGTACATCTGGCCGTTGACGAACTCGATCGCGGCACGCGCGCCCAGATAAGAGCCGCCGATGCCGATTACAACCAGCACATCGCAGGTCTGCTGAATCTTCTTGGCTGCCTGCTTGATGCGCGCAAACTCTTCCTTGTCATATGCTTCCGGCAGGTCTACCCAGCCCAGAAAATCATTGCCCGCACCGCTTTTGCTGTGCAGCGTATCCTGTGCCGCCTTCACCAGCGGCGCCATGCAGGCCAGCTCTTCCTCGCCCACAAAACCCTGTAATCCTGTCAGTTTCAATTCCATCGACATAACTGCATTTCCCCTTCGTTCATATTCTCCAAAGTCACTTGATTGACTTGCAGTAACGCTTTTATTAGTATACCATATCTTTGCAAAAGCGCAAGGTGGTTGTTGACCTTCTACAAAACCGTTCCTTTACCGACACGCAAATACGGTATTGTTGCCCACTTTGCTGCTATGAAATGGGAAAAAGCCGCTCCCGACGTGGGAGCGGCTTTGCTTTTAACGGTAAATCGGGAAGTTCGCGCAAATATCGCAAACATTGTGACGGATCTCCTCCGCCTTGTTGTCAAAATCGGTCGCTGCCTGCCAGATAAATTCCGCAATATGCAGCATTTCCGGCTCACCAAAGCCGCGCGAGGTAACCGCCGGCGTGCCGACGCGCTGACCGGACGTGACAAACGGGCTTTCCGGATCGTTCGGGATTGCGTTCTTGTTGGCGGTGATATACACCTCGTCCAAACGGTGCTGCAATTCCTTGCCGGTGATACCGGTCTTGCGCAGGTCGATCAGCATGAGGTGGTTATCCGTGCCGCCGGAAACCAGATCGAAGCCCTGATCGAGCAGCGCCTTTGCCAGCACACGCGCATTGGTAACGACCTGCTGCTGGTATGCCTTGAACTCGGGCTTGAGTGCCTCACCAAAGCAGACCGCCTTCGCAGCGATCACATGCTCAAGCGGGCCACCCTGCGTGCCCGGGAAAATCGCCTTGTTGAACTTCTTGCCCAGTTCCTCATTGTTGGACAGGATCACGCCGCCGCGCGGACCACGCAGCGTCTTGTGGGTGGTGGTGGTGACCACGTCCGCATAGGGCAGCGGGCTCATGTGAAGACCAGCTGCAACCAGACCCGCGATGTGCGCCATATCGACAAACAGATATGCGCCGACCTCGTGCGCGATCTCTGCAAACTTGGCAAAGTCGATGGCACGCGGATACGCAGATGCACCTGCAATAATCATCTTGGGCTTTTCCTTCTTGGCCAGATCACGCAGCGCATCATAGTCGATGCGGCCGTCCGCATCCACACCGTAAGGGATGATATTATACAGCAAGCCGGACTGGTTAACCGGGGAGCCATGCGTCAGATGGCCGCCGTTGTCCAGACTCATACCCAGCACGGTATCGCCCGGCTGGCACAGCGCCTGATACACCGCCATATTGGCCTGTGCGCCCGAATGCGGCTGCACATTGGCGTACTTTGCGCCGAACACTTCACACACACGTTTGATGGCCAGATTTTCGACCTCGTCCACACACTCGCAGCCGCCATAGTAGCGCTTGCCCGGATAGCCTTCCGCATACTTATTGGTCAGCACCGAACCCATCGCAGCCATAACCGCTTCGCTGACGATATTCTCCGATGCGATCAACTCGATGTTGCGAGCCTGACGATCGTATTCTGCCTGCATCATACGACCCAACTCAGGATCATACGCCTTTACAAATTCCATTGCCTCGCGTACCATTTTTCAACCTCCAAAACGTGCGATTTCATTCTGCTATTTAATTAAACCATATTTTAACCTTTGATGCTATTGGCAAACAGATAGATTTTACTCCTGCTTCTCCGCGCATTATGTTGAAAATGTTAAATTGGAGAACTTGTCTTGCATTCTCCACCAGATATGGTATGATAGTATCATCTACGCCGTCAGGAGAGGATTTCCATGACCAAAAAAGAACGCGCCCGCGCGGTGACCGAACTGCTGCGCGAGGTCTATCCCGAAGCGATCTGCGCGCTGCACTATACCCATGATTACGAGCTGCTGTTCGCGACCCGGCTTTCCGCCCAGTGTACGGACGCACGCGTTAATATCGTCACCGAAACACTGTTCAAGCAGTTCCCCACGCTGGAAAGCTATGCCGAGGCACCGGAAGAGGAAATCGCGGAAGCGATCAAAACCTGCGGCCTGTTCCGCACCAAAGCACGCGACCTCAAGGCCTGCGCGATCATGCTGCTGAGCGAATACGACGGCAAAGTGCCCGACAATATGGAGGATTTGCTCAAGCTTCCCGGTGTTGGCCGCAAAACGGCGAACCTGATTCTCGGCGATATTTTCGGCAAGCCCGCAATCGTCACCGACACGCACTGCATCCGTCTTTCCAACCGGCTGGGCTTTGTCAAAAACGAGAAAGACCCCGTCAAGGTGGAAAATGCGCTGCGCAAACTGATCGACCCGGCCGAATCCTCGGACTTCTGCCACCGTCTGGTTCTGTTTGGCCGCGAGCATTGCACCGCGCGCAATCCCAAATGCGAAAACTGCCCGCTCGGTGCGGTCTGCCCTTCTTATCCTGTCACAAAATAATGCATTTCAACCAAAAAAACGACGCAGGCATGCCTGCGTCGTTTTTTTATCTTGTCGAGCATTACTTGGTATCCCAGCCGTTTTCTTCGGTCGCTTCGATCAAACAGGTTTCGCTGTTCAGTCTGCGTCCTTCGAATACCGGGCGGTTGTTTTCATAAATCAGCCGCAGCCCTTCCAGCGTCAGGTTGGGGTCGACCTCGTCAATCAGATCGCAGTATTCCGCCATCATGCGGCCCATACCGCCCGTGGCAATCACGCGTGCATTGCTGCCCAATTCCTCACGAATATCCGTGATGATGCCGCTCAGCGCGCCGACATAGCCGCGCACCGCGCCCGACTGCATGGACTGCACCGTGGTTTTGCCGATGGCGTTTTCCGGTCGCTCGATATCCACGCGCGGCAGTTTGGATGCCTTGAGAAACAGCGCCTCCATTGCAACCTTGATGCCCGGAAAGATCGCGCCGCCCTGATATGTGCCGTTTTCGTCGATCGCATCGAAGGTGGTTGCCGTGCCGATGTCCACGATCACCAGCGGCTTACCATACTTGCGTACTGCGGAGACCGCATTCACCAACCGGTCTGCGCCGACTTCGCGCGGGTTCGCATAGCAGTTTTCAATGCCGATATCCACGTCGCGCCCTGCAATGACCGGGCGCACCCGCAGATACTTGCGGATCGCGTTGATGAGTGTGTACATCACCGGCGGCACGACCGACGCGATGATGACCGCCCGCGTCTCGTTACGGTCAATGCCGTGAAAATGATAATACTGCGAGATCTGCATGCCAAGCTCGTCCGAAGTGCGCTCGGCATTGGTCGAAATGCGGAATGTACCGCGCAGCCGCTCCCCTTCATATAATCCAAACACCATATTGGTGTTGCCTACGTCAATTGCCAAAAGCATATCTTTTCCCCTTAGCTTTTTAATGTCCGATTCTCTCACACCGCAGCAATGCTCCATCCTCATCCAGGAGTTCGATGCTCTGCGGCTGTCCGTTTTCCACCGTCAGCCGTGCATAACCTGCCGGACCACCGCGCGGCAGGCTGATACTGCCCGGATTGCAGACCAGAACGCCGTGTACGCGCTCCAGATACATGCGATGCGTATGTCCGAAGAAGGCAAGACCGCAGTTTTCTTCCCGTGCGCGCTGCGCTACCAGCTTGCCTTCGCGCATATAAACCTGTTCCCGATGCCCATGTGTGAGAAAAATGCGCACGCCGCCGGACGTGACCACCGCGTACTCCGGCATATCCCGGTCAAAATAATCGTTATTGCCGCGCACCCCGCACACGGTCAGCTGCGGAAACACCTGCTGGATCTCACGCGCATCATCCGTGTGATCGCCCAGGTGCAGCACCATATCCGGTGCTTCCCGTTCGACCGCACAGGCCATGCTCACATTATAGCCATGTGAATCCGAAAAAATCAGTATCTTCAAGGCTCTGCCTCCTTTCCGGCGACACAGCAGTATTTTACAACGGGATCGCACGCTTGTAAACCCTCTCGCTCACATTTTTCCATCCCGCCGCATATACTGGCAACAAACGATGCATGGAAAGGGATGGGAACAATGCCCAATCAAGAGGAAATTCTCCGCCGTATTGCAGAGCAAACCGGAAAAACCGACGCCCTTGCGCAGCTGCAAGCCGCTCTGCGCACACCGGACGGGCAAAAAGCCGCCCGGATCATTTCAGACCGCCACGCAGCCGATCTGGAGCGCGCCGCGCAGGCCGCTCAGCGCGGCGATATGGGTGAAGCCGCCCGTCTGGCGCGGCAGCTGATGCAGACCCAAGAAGGCGCAAGCCTTGCCGCACAGCTGAAAAAAATCTTCGGCAAATAAGAAGGAGGCCCCGCTATGGATAACGATATGCTGTCCTCCCTGCTGAGCGACCCGGAAGCGCTGCAAAATGCGATGAAAACCGTCTCCGGTATGCTGGGCGGTGCAGAGCAGTCCGCGCCGTCCTCCGCCAATGACTATGATCCCACCGCCGAGTGGATGGAGCGGGCGCTTCCCGTGTTCGGTGCGATCGTCCAGAGCGGGCAAGGCGCGGTGAAACAGGAAAAGCGCGCCCTTTTGGGCGCGCTCAAGCCGTTCGTCACCGATGAAGTTGCAGGCCAGTTCGATCACGCCATGCGTCTGGTCAGCATGGCGCGCATGGCGCGCGCGGCACTCGGCCAGTTCGGCCAGCTGCGGCGCTCGGACGGTGCTGCGCCGCCCGACGACAACACGCGCGCGCTTTGATGCGAAAGGAGGGCAACCGTTTTTGTATAACCGCTATCTGACCGAAACCGCGCACAGCGCGCCGCTACATACCGAACCGCCACCGCAGCACCCGCCGCAAAGCGGGCAAACCGCCTCCGTGCTGGCAGAACTGTCACGCGGACTTTCCGGCCGTCTGCAAAACATCCGTCTGGACGCGGACACGATCATTGCGCTGGTCATCGTCTGGTTTCTGCTTTCCGACGATGGCGGCGAGGTGGACTGGGAGCAGCTCATCCTGATCGGTGTGCTGCTCGTTCTGGGGATCTGACCCGCGTCAGATCCCTTTTTGCGCGCCCGCTGTCTTATTGCGCCTGCAAGCGTTCAGCCGCCGCATCCGCCAGCTTCGCAAACTCCGCAAGGCTGAGCCGCTCACCGCGCACGCGCACATCCAATCCGACTGACTCAATCAGCGCCGTGATGCCGTCCTTGCCCAGCGTACCGCCGAGCACCGGGCCGAGCGCATTGACCAGCGTCTTGCGGCGCATGTTGAACGCTGCGCGCACGAGCGCAAAGAACAGCTTTTCGTCGCGTGTTTCGACTGCGGGCTGCGCAAGTGGGGTCAGCCGCAGCACCGCAGAATCCACCTTGGGCCGCGGCACGAAGCTCTCTGCCGGCACATCGAACAGGATTTCCGCCGCCGCATGATACTGTACGTAGATGGAAAAGGCGGAATATGCCGCTGTGCCGGGCGCGGCGCAGATGCGCTGCGCGACCTCTTTCTGCACCATGACCGTGATCTTGTCAAACACGCGGCTTTCGAGCAGCGCAGTAATTGCGGGCGTGGTGATATAATACGGCAGGTTGGCACAGGCAACCGCGTGTGCGTCTCCGAATTTCTCCGCGCACAGCGCGGCAAGGTCGAGCGCGAGCACATCGCCCTGCACGACCTCGAAATTGTCAAACTCCGCCATGGTTTCATCCAGCACAGGCAGCAGCGCGCGATCCAACTCGACCGCAACCACCCGCTCTGCCGTCCGGCAGAGTTCCGCGGTCAAACAGCCCATGCCCGGACCGACCTCGACCACGTTACCGGCTTCCGCCGCACCGCTCTGGGCTGCAATACGCTGCGGCACGGAAATATCGGTCAGAAAATTCTGGCCAAGCGATTTGGAAAAGTGGAATCCGTGCTTTGCCAGCACCGCACGGATCACGTCAATATCACAAAGGTTCATTTGTTTCCTTTCCTCAGAAAAGGCCGGCGGCAGAAGTGCCGCCGGCCTTTGTTTTGTTGTTTCAATGGAGCCTGTCCACGATCAGCTGCCCCAATGGGTATTTATTCCTCGCCTTCGATCAGGCCATAGCCGCCTGCCGCACGCTTGTAAACAACCGCATGAATATTGTTGTCGTCCGCGTTGCGGAAGAAGTAGAACTGATGATCGAGCAAATTCATCTGCAAGATCGCCTCGTCCACGCTCATGGGCTTGACATCGAACTTCTTGCGGCGCACGATATCGAAATCCTCTTCCGACAGGGCAGCCTGCTGCTCCGCGATCTTATCAAACGCGCCCTCACGCAGACGCTTTTCCAAACGGGTCTTATGCTTGCGGATCTGGCGCTCGATGCTGCTGATGGCACCGTCCACAGATGCAAACATATCGGTCGTGGTTTCCTCCGCACGCACGACCAACCCGGCCTGACGCACTGTAATTTCCACGGTTTGCTTGCCGCGCAGCTCGCTGAAGGTCAGTGTCGTGTCGGAATCCTGATGAAAATACCGATCCAGTTTTTCGACCTTGCGCAGCGCGTATTGCCGCAGATCGTCGTCAATTTTCATTTTTCTCTCGACGATGGTAAACTTCATAACATCATCTCCTATCGGGCAGAATGCCCAAGATACTTTGGCGTTGCCGCCCGCCGATGGCTGCGGCCGCCATATGGGGTTTTGCTATATTCAGTATACCACGCCTTATGGCAAAATGTCCAATCTATTTTACGCAAGTTCACAAATTGTTCAGCAGTTTCTCTAACAGTTCCTCAAATCTCGCCCTCTGCATGGCGCGTGACATGGCAGGAGATATTCACCACGCACGGCAGACCTGCAATATGCGTGCCGAACGGCTCAATCGCGCAGGAGAGCGCGGTCACTGTGCCGCCAAGTCCCTGCGGGCCGACACCCGAGGCGTTGACCTTGTCCAAAATCGCCTGCTCCATCTCGGCGTACAGCGGGTCAGCATTATGTTCACCGACCGGACGCAGCAGTGCGCGTTTGGCAAGAAAGGCCGCTTTATCGCTCGTACCGCCCAAGCCTACGCCAATGACGATCGGCGGACAGGGATTCGAGCCTGCATTGATGCAGGCATCCGCGATGAAGTCCACGATCTGCTCTTTGGTTGCTGCGGGCGTGAACATCTTCATGGCGCTCATATTCTCCGAGCCAAACCCCTTGGGCGCAACCGTAATGCGCACCTTATCCCCCGGCACGATCGAGGTATACAGCACGCAAGGCGTGTTGTCGTTCGTATTCTCGCGGCGCAGCGGGTCGCCCACCACAGAAAGGCGCAGATAGCCGTCGATATAGCCGCGGCGCACGCCCTCGGTCACCGCGTCCTCAAATGCGCCGCCCGTCAGGTGCACATCCTGCCCGACCTCCGCGAATACAATCGCCATACCGGTATCCTGGCAGACCGGCACGTCGTTTTCCCGTGCCAGATCGCAGTTTGCGATCATCTCTCCAAAAATCTCCTTGCCGAGCGGTGACTGCTCGGCCTGCTGACCGTCCACAAACGCCTGCCGCAGATCGGCGGGCAGATAATAGTTTGCGTCGATGCACAGCTGCCGCACCAGCTTGGTCACTTCCGAAACGTCAATCGTTCTCATGTTGTCCTCCTGTATTCCAGTGCGCCGTTTACCCAAACGGCCTGCACCTGAGTTGCAAAATCCAGCGGGTCACCGCTCCACAGCACGCAGTCCGCATCCAGCCCAGCCTGCAAGCTGCCAATGCGATCCGCCATGCCCGCAATCTGCGCCGGCACCGAAGTGACCGCGCGCAGCGCATCGGTTTGATCCATTCCTGCGCGCACGGCAAGCATGAGCGCCATCGGCAGCAACCGCAGCGGGATCTCCGGATGGTCGACCGTGATCGCAGTCGGAATGCCTGCATGAGCAAGGATTCCCGGTGCTGCATCGGTCAGGTTGCGCAATTCCGGTTTGGACCGGTCGGTCATATATGGTCCGCTCACGACCGGCACGCCTTCCTCTGCCAGCAGATCCGCCACCAGATGCGCTTCCGTGCCGTGCACGATCACCGGCTTGATGGCAAACTCTTTGGCGATGCGCAGCGCAGTGAAGATATCGTCCGCGCGGTGGGCGTGGAAATGCGCCTCGATCTTTCCCCAAAGCAGCGGCAGAAGCGCCTCCAGCTTCGCGTCGTAGTCCGGCCCGTCATCCTCCGGGTCGCTCTCGGCACGTTCTTTCCGCGCCAGATACTCTTTCGCCTTATATAACTGTTCCCGCATCAGCGCAGCAGTCGCCATCCGGGTGACCGGACTTTCATCCTTATCGTGATAAACCGACTTCGGGTTTTCACCCAGCGCAAATTTGATCGCCAGCGGCGCTTTGAGCACCATATCGTCCACCCGACGTCCCGCCGTCTTAAGCAGCGCAATCTGCCCGCCGATCGGGTTGGCGCTACCCGGGCTGACCGCGGTCGCGGTCACACCGGCCTCGATTGCTTCGCGGAATGCTCGGTCCATCGGATTGATGCCATCAATCGCGCGCAAATGCGGCGTGACCGGATCGGTGTCCTCGTTGCCGTCTGCGCCCTCGAAGCCCAGCCCGTCCTCATACAAGCCGAGGTGGGAATGGATGTCGATCAAACCGGGCGTGAGTACGCCGCCCGCGCCATCGAACACCTTCTCACAGTCCGGCGGTGCCTGCGTCCCTGTGGCGACGATTTTCCCGTCCTCCATCAGCAGCCAGCCGGAAAAGCGCGTGTCCGCCTCGTCCATCGTCCAAACGGTTACATTTTTGATCAGCAGTTGTTTCATGAAAACCTCTTTGAAAAAAGCATTGACATAACTGGTAAAATATGGTATATTAATCATGGCAGTTGAAAAACTGCCATGCACCGTTCATATCTTTATCCCCACAATCCTACTTTTGGCGCTCTTCCGCAAGGAAGGGCGCATTTTTTGCGTGTTTCCGCAAAAGCTGTCGGATGCTGCGGGATAAAAACAAAACCGAGGTCACCCTCGGTTTTTCTGTTTATCTGCGGCGGCGCGAACCGTTTTTACGGTCGGTCGCATGACGGACATCCGCCTGACGGCTTTCGCTGTCCGACATAAACGCCTTCAATTTATCCTCGAAGCTCATCGTCGCAGGGTCCTTCGGCTGCTGTGCCGCACGCCCGCGCGGTGCAGCGGGACGCTGCTGAAAACGCGGTTGACGGGCCGCAAAACCGCCTGACCGCTCCGGCCGCTGCTCCTGTGGCTGCGCTTTCTTGATCGACAGGTTGATGCGTCCGGCCTGATCGATATTGATAATCTTGACCTTGACCGTCTGCCCTTCCTGCAGAAAATCCTTGATGTCGTTGACAAAGCTGGACGCAACCTCAGAGATATGCACCATGCCCGACTTGCCCTCCGGCAACGCAACGAACGCGCCGAATTTGGTAATGCCCGTTACCTTACCTTCTACAATCGTTCCCACTGCCAAATCCATATAAGTTTTTTTGCCTCCGTTAATCTTTTCCCTTTTACCGGCTGGAGGTGTCCACAAAAACACGTTCCCCGGGTTCCGCATAGCTCAGTTCCGAACGGGCCAGTTCGCCGATATCCTCTTCAGTAATGCCGTTTTGCATTTCCTGCCGCAGCTGCTCGTTGGCTTCCTCATATTCCAGCACCTGCTGGCTTAAGGAGTCGAGCTCTGCCCGCTTATCCGCGATCTGCGATTGCAACCGAACGATTGTGACCACCGCATAAAGCAAAAACGCCAGCATCGCTATTTTTACTACAACCGGCATCTTCCGCTTTGACAATGTTCTCTCACCTCGTACTGTCTGTCCGCGTCAAACTGATCTGAATTTTATTTTATACCTTTCCCACGAAAAATGGAAGAGGGTTTTGCAAACTTTTTCGCAAAAAATCGAATTTTCCCCACCAGCGGACTTTGCCGCCAGCGCTGCCGGATGGTACGGCCCAGCCAGCAGAGACCGGCGATCAACCGTACAATTCCCCGCAGCACCCCCTCGAGCACAGCAAGCACCACGGCGCTGATGAGCTGGAAGTATAGAGCGGCCCCGCCTGCCACGCCGGCCAGCACAAAATAGCGGCTCTGCCCCACTGCAAACAGCAGGTTGAATTCAAAGAGCGCCGCCAGCAACACCAGCCAGAACAGCGCATCGCACACCGCGGTCGCTGCCCAGCCAAACCCGAACACCCGCCTCGGCGCACGCAGCAGGTCATACACCACGCCAATACCTACGCCCAGCAGAATGCTTTGCAGAAACAGCCGCAGCTGCTCCTGATTGGAAAACACCTCCATGCTGTCTCACCCGCCGAACAGCCGCTTGAACCAGCTGCCACGCGGCTGCACACTATCGTCATATTCGATCAGCCCGATTTCGCCTTCCACGATCAGCTCCCCGGCCTCCAATTGCAGCCGCTCGACATGCAGCCCCTGCCCCCGCACCACTACCATCCCGCGCACGGTCTCCAGCAGCACCTGTTCCTCGTCAAAACTCTGCACATCCAAAACACCGGAAATGGACAGTTTTTCCCGCCCTTCCAGAATGATATTGTGCGGCATTTCCCTGTTGCGATCTTCGGATGCCATCAGCCATTCCCTCCCTGCAAAAAAACATCCCGCTCCCTTCATCCTATGAAGAGGCGGGATGTTTTAGCACCAAATCAGGAGATTTCCCGATACATGGCGGCTGCGTCTGCTTTGAGGGCATGCTCTGCGATGGCGAGCACCTCCACCTTCATGGTGCGCTGGCCGAACGCAATTTCAATGATGTCACCCATTTTGACCTGATACGAAGCCTTGGCAGGCTTGCCGTTGACCGTGATGCGCGCGGCATCACACGCATCGTTTGCCACGGTACGGCGCTTAATCAGGCGGGAAACCTTGAGGTATTTATCCAGTCTCACGTTACTTGTTATCCACCTTATCCTTGAGAGTCTTGCTGGGCTTAAAGACCGGTGTGATCGCGGCAGCGATCTCGATCTCTTCGCCCGTGCGCGGGTTATGCCCCGTGCGTGCCGCGCGCTGCTTGGTTTCAAACGAACCAAAGCCGCCGATCTGCACCTTGTCGCCGGCAGCGAGCGCATCGCCAATGGCGGCAAACAGCGCGTCCATTGTTTTTTCCGTATCTTTTTTCGACAATCCGGTTTTGTCCGCAATCAGCGTGACAAAATCACCTTTCTTCATGCCGTATTCCCCCGTTCTTTATTCCGCCGCTTTCGCTTTGTTCCAAAGCGCGTCCAATTCCTCCAGCGACAAATCGGACAGCGTCTTGTCCGCCGCGTGCGCCTTCCGCTCCATCGACGCGAAACGGCTGATGAATTTGTCACACGTTTTTTCCAGCGCGCGCTCCGGGTCGACCTTCAAGTGCCGCGCGACATTGACCATCGCAAACAGCAGATCACCCAATTCCTCTTCCACATCGCCGCTGCCATCCATCGCCTGCTGCAATTCCGCGGTTTCCTCCGCGACCTTGTCCAGTGCACCCTGCACATTTTCCCAGTCAAAGCCGACCTTTGCCGCCTTCTTTTGCAGTTTTTCCGCACGGATCAGGCCGGGCAGGCTGCGCGCCACACTGTCGAGCGCAGAGGTATCGGTCTCCTGATGCTTCTCCACGCGCTTGAGCGCATCCCAATTGCGCAAAATCTCCTCGGACGAGCCTACCTCGACCGAGCCGAAGATGTGCGGATGCCGGAAGATCAGCTTTTTGCACACGCCGTCCGCCACGTCTCCGATGTCGAATACGCCTTTTTCCTTTTCCATCTGCGTATGGAACACGACTTGCAGCAGCACATCGCCCAGTTCTTCCTTCAGGTGCTCGGCATCCTGCTCGTCAATCGCTTCGCAGACCTCGTATGTTTCCTCGATAAAGTTGCGGCGGATGGACTGGTGATCCTGCTCCCGATCCCACATGCAGCCGTCCGGTGCACGCAGGATTTCCATGATCCGTAGCAGATCCTCAAACTCATATTTATCTTTTTGCTGAAAATCAACCATTTTTTGCACTTCCTGCTCACTTCAAATGTAATAGATTGGCAATTTTTTCACCCTTCGGCAACAGCAGCACATCCTCGCGCTCCACCGCGCGCAACAGCAGCAACAGAACAACATATACCACTCCCGCGACGGCGATTGCAATCAATGTTGCCAGCTTATCGAGCAGCGTACCCGGCGCCGTATCCAGCACCCGCAGCAGCACCGTATGGCTGAGATAGGTTGCCGCGCCCATGCCGATCGTTGCCGCGAGCGGCCGTCCGGCTGTTTTGCCGAGTGGCGGCAGCGCATGCGACAGCCGCCCGATATGAAACAGATTGAGCAGCGCAATCAGCCAATAGCACACCGCCGTGCTGATCGGTGCGCCCAAAATGCCAAACTCGGGATTGCCGATCAGATAATAATCGCCCAACATCTTGACCACCGCGCCCAAAAACATGGAAATCAGCGGCAAATCAATGCGTCCAAACGCCTGCAAGGTGGCATTCGTGACCGCAACCAGCGCCACCGCCGGCACAGCAAAGCCCAGCATCGCCATGAGCGGACCGCCCTGCTCGGAAACACCCACCGAATAGAACATCCGCAGAATCGGGCCGGACAACAGCAGGAAACCTGCGCCCGCCGGCAGCGTGATAATCATGGTCAAGCGCAGCGTCGTTCCCATTGTTTTGGACACCTTGGTGAAATTCTGTGACGCCCGCGCGCTGGCAATGGTGGGCAGCACGCTGACCGCCAGCGCTGTAATCAGCGTCTGCGGCAGGTTGAAGAAGTTTACCGTACCTGTATAGATGCCGTAGGCAGTCGTTGCCGCCTCGGCCGTCATGCCGACCGCCGGGCTTTGCAGCCGTGCGGCGATCAGCGCCACGTCGATCAGGTCGGTCAGGCTCATGACCGCCGAACTGATCGTGATCGGAATGGAAAGCGAAAGCAGCGTTTTGGCAAGCTCGCGTGTCGGCCGCACCGCATCGCTCAGCAGCTGCACCCGCTCGCTGCGGCGACGGCTGATGCCCGCCTGAACGAGCATATAGCCGGCTGCCACCACTTCGCCCAATGTAACGCCCAGCACGGTCAGCGCGGCGACGACCGCATCGTCCATACCATGCTGTTTGGCATAGTACGCAAGGCCCAGTCCGGCAAACAGCTTGCCCATCGCCTCGATCACCTGAGAAACCGCGGTGGGCACCATGTTGGCGCGTCCCTGATAATATCCACGGAACACGGACAGGATAGCGACCATTGCAACGCTCGGGGCGATCGCCATGACCGCCAGCTGCGCGTCCGGGTTCTTGATCCAGCTTGCAAATGTGCCCGCGCCGAAGAATAGCACCACGGTCGCCAGCACACCGACCGGCACAAAAATGCCCGCCGCCACGCGCACAATGCGGCGCACCTCACGCTCACGCCCGCAAGCGGTCGCCTCCGCCACCATTTTGGACAGCGCGGCGGGCAGGCCGACTGTCGAGATAATGAGCATTGCGGTATAAATACGGTATGCCGCGCTGAACAGGCCGAATGCCGGAGATTCCTCTCCGCCGATCATGTTCTGCAGCGGAATCTGGAAAAACGCGCCGATTACCTTTACAATCAGACTCGCAACCATCAAAATGACCGCGCCTTGGATAAAATTCTGTTTTTTTCGCTGCAAACGATACACGCCCTTTGCTTTTTCTTATATTACGGTATGGCAGGGCGCTTCGAAATATGTGTTCACAGCGCGCCGCCGCAGCCCGAGCAGTACGCATCCTCCCGGCTGCATGTTTTGCCGCAGTGCGGGCAGACCACGATCGTTCGCATCCCCGCCAGTTCCTCACGCAAAGCCGCGATTTTCTCCTGCTTTGCGTCTACCGCGGCAATTTTTTCATCCATTTCGTCGTTTGAAACCTCGCTGCCGCGGTGCAGCTCATAAACCATCTTTCCGATCTCCTTGTAGAGCACCTCACACTCGGTATTGAGATCGAAAATCTGCAAATTGATGCGGGTCGCACCGGCCAGTTCAGTCGCCTTTTTGCCCGCGACATCCGCCGCCCGGCCGGCAGCCTTGCCGGTTTTTTCCGCCATCACCTTGATTTTGTCCAGAAACGATTGTACCTTTGCATCCATCGCCCATCGCTCCTTCCGCGCGGCCAAAGACCGCCATATTTGGTTTATTATACTTCACACCCTGCCAAAAAGCAAGGTTTTGTGCCTGTTTCAGCCGATAAACTCATGCAGCACCGAATCCTCCGGCAGAAAATCCATATAGTCGATCGGTGCCACCTGCCTGAGCACGGCGCCGATCGGCGCAAGATCCGCGCCGGGCAGTTCCGCTGCATACTGCTGCAGCCGCAGCGTCAATTGCTGCATCAGGATGCAAAGTTCATACGGCAAAAACGTATCCACCGTCAAGTTAGCCTGCCCGCGATACGGCGCGATATACAGCCGCTCGCCCCGGCGCACCGAATTCCACTGATGCAGGGTTTCCTCGACCGGAGAATTGCGGAACAGGCTGTCGCGCATAGCGCGGCGCAAAAAGCGCAGCATATACGGCTCCAGCCGCGCACCCTCCTCGGATACGACCGCGCTGGCCACCGATAAATACACGCCGGTCGACGCATGCGCCAAGTCGCCCATGATAACAGGATTAAACGAATGGATGCCCTCGATGAGCACCACTTCGTCCGGGTCAAGCCGCAGCGTATGCGCATCCGGAATCGAAGTGCGTGTTTCAAAATCAAACCGCGGCAGACTGATCTCCTCCCCTTCCACCAGCTGCGCCAGATGCTGGCTAAGCAGCGGCAGGTTCATGCAGTCCGGGCTTTCCAGGTCGGGTACATTGTTTTCCGGGTCGAGCGGAATCTCATAGGTGCCGACCGTGCGATAATAATCGTCCATTGAGATCATTTCGGCATGGATGCCATGCGTTTTCAGCGCACGCGCGATTCGGTCATTGGTCGTGGTCTTGCCCGAAGAGGACGGCCCGTTGATGAGCACGATCGGCTTGTGCGCGCTGTTGCGCGCGATCTCCTCCGCCACGCAAAGCACTTGCTCATGATATTGCTGTTCACAATCCCGGATAAACTCCGCCGCATCATACCGTGCGCGGTGATTGATATATTTGAGCGTGTATTCCGCCATAACCCGTTCCCTCCTTATTGCTTGGGAAATAGTAGCTTACGTTTGCCCTCTACCAGCCGGTCGGCTGCGCGGATGTACTCGAGCGGATATTTGGGATTGTTCGTCCGCTCGATCCAGCCAGTCGCACGCTCAACGCGTTTGGACACGCCGCCCGCGCCCAGTGACAGAATGGTCTGCAATTCCTCCATCATGGTCACATTGTAAAAGCATTCGGTATCCGGCTTGCACCAGCCCACGTTTTCAAATCCGCCCGCGGTGAACTTCTGCCGGTACAGATAGTATGGTCCGTATCCCGCTGTTTGCAGCGCCTGCGCCGCGCCGTCCAGCATGCGCGAAACCGTATCGCGCTGTGCGGCTGCCGCCGCCTTATCCGTCAAATCCGCGCCGCGCTTGATCGCCAGCGTATGCACCGTGATATTTTCGGGCGCAAGGCCGATGAGCGTGTCGATTGTGCGGGCGAAGCTGTCCGCCGTGTCTCCGGTCAGACCCGCGATCACATCCATATTGATTGCATCAAAACCTGCCCGCCGTGCTTCTTCATAGGCGCGCAGCACGTCTCCGGCGCTGTGCCGCCGTCCGATGGCGGCGAGCACCGCGTCCTCCATCGACTGCGGATTAATGCTCACTCGGCCGACGCCTGCTGCCCGCAGCGCCGCCAGCTTTTCCGGCGTAATGGTATCCGGCCGCCCCGCTTCCACAGTATATTCACGGAGCGCAGAAAAATCAAAGCTTTTTTCCAGCGCCGCCAGCAGGCGCGAGAGCTGTTTTTCATCCAGCGTGGTCGGCGTGCCGCCACCGATATATACACTCTGCACCCGCTTGCCAGCCTCGCGCACCAGTGCGGCAGTCTCCTCGATCTCGCGGCACAGCGTATCCAGATACGGCTCGATCAGATGGCCGGACTGCGCAGTGGTGGAGGACACGAACGAGCAGTAGTAGCACCGCGACGGGCAAAACGGAATGCCGACATAGAGCGAAATATCGTCCGGACCGATGGCACGGTCGAGTTCCATCGCAGTTGCCGCCGCGCGGATGGTCAGCGCGGTTCGGGCAGGCGAAACATGGAAATGTTCCCGCAGATACTCTGCCGCCTCGCCGCGCCTCATGCCGCGCTCGATCAGTCCGCGCGCGAGCTTTGCCGGACGCACACCGGTCAGACTGCCCCACACCGGCGGCTGCGGCAGCGCAGGCACGACCGCGTCATATACGGTCGTTTTGACCAGTTCGGTGATCGTGCGCTTGTAATCGAGCGGCTGAAGGCCCTCAATCGACGCGCTGCGCACGCTTTCCCGCACCATACCGTCCAGACAGACGATTGCTTTTGCGTGCGCCTGTCCGTCCGTTTCGGTGAGAATGCTGCGGCACCAATCGCCGTCCTCTACCGCATCCACGCGCGTCAGCGTAATGGTCGGCAGCAGATGGAACAGCATTTCCTCCACGGCATGCTTGAGCGCATGCCCTTCCATGGTATAAACCATCACTTGCCGACCGCCTGTAACATATAGGAGTTGGCAACGCGCTCCTCGGACAAGGTCGAAAGTCCCTCATGTCCGGGCAGCACCTTATAATCGCCCTCCAGATCGTGCAGACGCTTGAGCGAATGCAGCATCTGGCTGAAATCGCCGCCCTCAAGGTCGCAGCGGCCGCACTCGTGACGGAACAGCGTGTCACCCGTGAACAAGCAGTCCTCGATCTGGATGACCGATGAGCCGGGGGTGTGCCCCGGTGTGTTCATATAGGTCGCGGTCAGATTGCCGAACGTGACCTGCGTGCCCTCGGTCGCCACGATATCCGGTGTGTCCTCGATATAGCCGCGTGCGAGTGCGCGGAACGGGCGCATATTCTCATGCTTGAGCAGCCACAGATCGCCCTCCGGGACGACATATTTTGCGCCAGTCTTTTCCAGCACCTCGTGCGCGGCGAGAATGTGGTCGAAATGCGCGTGCGTCAGCAGCACATACTTAACCGTCAGCTTTTCCTCCTCAGCCGCGTGCAGGATCGAGGGCGCGTTGTCGCCCGGGTCGATGACTGCGGCCTCACGGCTGTTTTCGTCATAAACAATATAGCAATTGGTTGCAACTGCACCAACGCAAAGCTGCATGATTTTCATAAGCAAGATCTCCTTTCTGTCACCGCATCTGCGCGGTGTCCATCCACAGTGTAACCGGTCCGTCGTTGAGTAAATCAACCTTCATGTCCGCGCCGAACTCGCCGGTCTCGACTGGCAGGCCACTCTCACGGCAGCGTGCAATGAACGCTTCGTAGAGCGGGATCGCGGTCTCCGGCCGCGCCGCCGCAGTAAAGCTCGGGCGGTTGCCCTTTTTGCAGTCGCCGTACAGCGTAAACTGCGACACGACCAGAATGCCGCCGCCGACATCCGCCAGCGACCGGTTCATTTTATCGTTTTCATCGGTGAATACACGGAGTTTTACCGTCTTATCCGCCAGATAGACCGCGTCGTCCACCGTATCTCCATCTGTGATGCCGAGCAGGACTAGAAAGCCCTGCCCGATCTGTCCGTGCACCGCGCCGTCGATCGTGACCGACGCATGCGACACACGCTGAATCAGTGCCCGCATAAGTATTCCCCATTTCCGGCGCAGACGCGCCCGTTATCGTTTGTATTTTTTGTAGATACGGCCGTAGATGAAGATGAGCACCGGCAAGCCGCCGACCGCAATGGCCATCGTCAGCACGCCCGCGGAGCCCGCGTAAAACAGCGCGCACACGGCGGTCAGCACCCACGCCGCGCCGTAGCCCCACCACATCCGCGCGCAGGCGCGGTTGTAGGCCGGGATATCGCGGATGGCCTCGGGCGGCACGGTAGTGCCTGCCCAAAAGTGCATCGGGTCGCGCCGCATGGCCGACCAGCAGCCGATCAGGATAAACACCATCGCGCAAAAGCCCAGGATAAACGCAATCGGGATGTTTTCAGATTGCATCTCATTACGCCCCCCTTGTTGAGAAAAGGGCTGCGGCGGTCGCCGCAGCCCCTCGCGTCTTTATTTTAGCACAGCTTTGCGCCCGCTTCAATCGCATCATCCAGCATGAGCAGATTGAGCTTGCCATCCTTCTCGGCGGACAACAGCATGCCGTTGGACTCCTGCCCCATCATCTTGCGCGGCGGCAGGTTGGTGACGGCAACGACCGTCTTGCCAACGAGCTCCTCCGCCTTGTAATACTTGGCGATGCCGGACAGGATCTGGCGCGGCGTACCCGAGCCATCGTCCAGCTGGAACTTCAAGAGTTTCTCACTCTTCTTGACGTTCTCGCACGCGAGCACCTTGCACACGGTCATATCGACCTTGCAAAAATCGTCAAACGGGATATCCGGCAGGAAGGTGACAGCCGGCTTTTCCGGCTCCATCTGCGCCTTCTTTTCCCCCTCGATCTCGGCCAGCTTTTTCGGGATGTCGATGCGCTCGAACAGGATGGACGCTTCGCCCACCGATGCACCCGCGGTCATACCGCCAAACGCCGCAAGGCTCTCGATGCCCTTATCCTCGACACCCAGCTGCGCAAAAATCTTGTCCGCCGTCTCCGGCAAGTACGGGCGCAGCATAGTCGCCGCAAAGCGGATGGACTCCAAAAGGTTGTACAGTACCGTGCCCAGACGCCCCTTCTTGGCCTCGTCCTTCGCCAGCGCCCACGGCATGGTCTCGTCGATATACTTGTTCGAGCGGCGCAGCAGCGTGAATACCTCGTCGATCGCATCCGCAACATGCAGATCAGCCATGCGCTTTTCGACCGCCGCCGGCAGGCCGAGTGCGACCGCCTTGAGCTCGTCACCCACCGGCTCGGCATCTGCCGGGGCAGGCACGATGCCGCCGAAATACTTTTTGGTCATGGCAATCGTGCGGTTGACCAGATTGCCGAGTACGTTTGCAAGCTCGGAATTGATGCGCTCACAGATCAGCTCATAGGAGATCACGCCGTCATTGGCAAACGGCATCTCATGCAGCACATAGTAGCGCACCGCATCCACACCGAACAGGCGCACCAGATCGTCCGCGTAAATCACGTTGCCGAGGGATTTGGACATCTTGCCCTCGCCCACGAGCAGCCACGGATGGCCAAATACCTGTTTAGGCAGCGGCTCGCCCAGCGCCATCAGGAAGATCGGCCAGTAAATCGTGTGGAAACGAATGATATCCTTGCCAATCAGGTGCACATCGGCCGGCCAGAACTTCTTATAATGCTCGTCATGGTTGCCGTCCGGGTCATAACCGCAGAAGGTGATATAGTTGGTCAGTGCGTCCAGCCAGACATAAACAACGTGGCCGGGATCGAAGTCCACCGGAATGCCCCACGAGAACGAGGTACGCGATACGCACAGATCCTGCAGGCCGGGCTTCAAGAAGTTGTTGACCATCTCATTCTTGCGGCTCTCGGGCTGGATGAACTCGGGGTGCTCCTCGATGTGCTTCATCAAGCGGTCAGCATACTTGCTCATGCGGAAGAAGTAGGCTTCCTCTTCTGCATCCACAACCGGACGACCACAGTCCGGGCAGCAGCCATCCTTGAGCTGGCTGTCGGTCCAGAAGGACTCACAGGGCTTGCAATACTTGCCCTTATAGCTGCCCTTGTAGATATCGCCCTGATCGTACAGCTTTTTGAAAATCTTCTGCACTTTCTTTTCGTGCATCGGGTCGGTCGTGCGGACAAACTTATCATAGGTCGTATTCATCAGATCCCAGATGTCTTTGACCTGCGCCGCGACGTTGTCGACGTGCTGCTGCGGCGTGATGCCCGCGGCCTCAGCCTTTTCCTGAATCTTCTGACCATGCTCATCGGTGCCGGTCTGGAAATAAACATCATAGCCGGTCAGGCGCTTGTAGCGCGCAATCGCGTCGGCCAGCACGATCTCATAGGTGTTGCCGATATGCGGCTTTGCCGAAGTATAGGCAATCGCCGTCGAAATATAATAGGGTTTCTTGTCCATCTTTTCCTTCTCCTTTATCCTTAGGTTTGCGAAATTTTATCCGTTTTCATACGCGGTTTGGCAAAGAAACAAAAAGCCCTCCTCCCCGAATGAATATCATCCAAGGACGAGAGCGAACCGCTTCCGTGTTACCACCTTGCTTCACGCGCCCCTCACGGCGGCGCGCCTTAGCGGGTACTGCCATACCCCGATCCGATAACGGGAATCCCCCGCCGCAGCCTATGGCGTACTTTGCCGCCGGTCGGTGCGGTGCTCCGAGGCCATTTTCCGCCGCGCCCTTCGCATCCCGCTTACACCGTCCGGGACTCGCTTTGCCGTACTGCGCTGCGTACTTTCCTCTTCATCGCCGTGTTTCCGATATAATGGTTTCATTATAGCATTGCCTGTAAGCGCTGTCAAGCGCGCGAAACGGCGGGAAAACCCGCCGTTTCGATCTGTATTTTGGTTTATTGCGGTGTGCCATCTCCGCCCTGTCCCGGCCAGGAGTCGGTAAAAGAGGTGTCCTGCGGTCCCATGACCGGCGTTATCGGCGTGGAAAGATACTCGTACATGCCGAAGAAGGAAGTCATCTCATAAGCGTTCAGGAATGCACCCAGCAGAATCCCAAGGCAAAGCGCCGCGATCAGTGCCGTCACCAAAATCGCAATGCCGGTGCCGCCCTTTACCAGCGCCACCCCGGCAATGCCGAGGCCGCTGCACAGATAGACAGCGCCCATCAGCAGAATATACCAGCCGATAAAGCTGAGCACAAACACAAACAGCTTGCCATACTGTCCCTTAAAGGCCCCAGCAGCTTCGCGCGTTGCATCCCAGACGCTGTGCGTCTCATCGTCGCACAGAATGACCCAACCCGCGCTGTAAGTCATCACCTTGATCTCAATCGGAATGAGCGCAATGATGTACAGAACATTGAGGACCGTCAATACCACAGAAGCGCTGTTCGCGTTGCCACTCATCGCCGCACTGATGGCCAGCGAAAACGCCAGCAACATATACACAATGGTCGGCCCGATCATCCACAGGAGCGAGCGGAACGCCAAGCAAAATTCCATCTTAACACCTGTCCAGACCGAACGGAGCGAGGTGAAGGGTTTGAACAAAGTGCTGACACCCGGCTCCTCCCCACGCTGCAAGCCCAGATAAAACCGCATCATGCCCAAGGTCAGCGGGCCGCTGATGACGATCATCAGGAACACTACGATCCAGACGGTATTCATACTCTGCGTCAGTGCCATGCTGAGCATATATTCATCGGTGTATCCCGCCATCACCATGGCAAACACCCGTCCGAACATTGCCAGATACATCATCACAAGCAACAGCACAAACGGCAATGCATACAAAAAGTTGACGCCGATGCAGCGACCCAGATTGCTCATCACGCGCCCTTTACAGGCTCGTTTAATCTCCTTGCGCGTCTGCGCGGTAAACTCTTGTCTCATCCGGTATCCTCCTACCCTTAATCATGTTGAATTTTATGAATCAGACTGTGTCTGTTCGCCTGTCGATTCGGTTGTGCTGTCCCCGGCAGAGCCGGATGCGGCGTCTCCGCTGCTGGTTTCATTTCCTCCGGTCGATGGGGTTTGCGGCGTCGCTGGAGCCGCCTGCTTGGTTCCAACATATACCACCTTATCCCGCTTGACATAGTTGGACGTATTGGCAAGCACCTCGGTCGTTTTTCCGTTTTCCGTAATCACCTTATAGGTGCGCGTGGAATAGCCGGTGATCGGGGTCGTGTCAACGCGCGTCTGTCCCACCATCATCGAGCTGTCCTTTTTCTCGATCGTTTTCGGGGAATAGGTTTCCAGCACCTCGGTGCGGGTATCCACCGTTTTATCACTGGTCTTGGTGCCAACGATGGTCATAATCATCTTGCCGTCTGTCTGTTCGGCCAAAATCTTGATCGGATAATCCGTATTGTTCTTGAACCGGAAATCCAAATTGCCATAATCCACGGTTGCGTCCTCTCCCAGCGGCGTGTAGGCCACCGTAAAGGAATGATTATGCCGCTCGGTGACTTCCAGATCCGCACGCAGGACTGCCATATACAATGTTGACGAAGGCTGGCATACGCCGCCGCCAAATTCATCGACAACCTGCCCGTTGACATAAGCGCCCGCCGGCTTGTAGCCGCGCGCTTCGGTGCGCTCACCGACGACCGTGTTATACGAGAACTCATCGCCCGGATTGAGGATCGTGCCATTGATGGATGCCGCCGCCAGCCGGACATTGTTGGTGCGGGGCGTGTTGCTCTCATCCAGATAGGTTGAAGTCTGTGCAAGCGTATCCTTGAACAGCTTGGTCTTGAGATCCTCCGCCGTCACCTTTGCAGCCGTTGTTTTGGCCGGAATGGTATAGCTCTCCGCCGAGCCGTCCCCGATGATGCTTCTCGCCTCTTCCACATCAAACTGCACGCCGTCCTTTTCCGGAATGATGGTTTTGCCATCCTCCTTGCTGACCGTCGCGCTGACCGGATCGCCAATCGCCTCTTCCGCGATCTTGTCAATATCAATTTCCGGCGCGTCGGTCAGTTCGGTCGAAACCTCATAGGGCTCAAAATCCATCAGCCGGATTTTTTCCTCCAGCAGCGACCGCACGGCATCCGTATCAAAATTCACGCCCGGCTTGCCTGCATGGATCGTCAGCGTATCCTTGCCGACCTCCCATGTCGGCTCGACCGGCTCGGTCAGCGCCTTGGAAACGATCTCTTCCAACGCTTCTGTTAGCCCGTCCTCGTCAACCTGCGCGGCAATCTGCGCCTCATTCATGCCAACTGCCGCTTTTACCACATCCCACATGCGGGCAAACGGGTTACCCGTTCGACCCACCGCGTAAGCATTTTTTACCGACTGCGTTTCATCCACGCTTTCCAGCACATCACTTACCGGGATGTCATACGTCGTGTCATAAATGGTCAGCGACAGTTTCGCGTCTTTATAAAGTGATTCGCTTTTACCGGCGACCTGCTTTTCCGCCTCACCCTTCGCCATCGAGCCGACCGGAATAGAGCCGACCGTGACGCCGGGGAAAATATTCGGATATAAATAGGTGAAGCCACACAATGCAACCAACAGCAAGGCAACAAGACCGCCCGCGATTTTCGCAGCCAGCGGCACCCGCTTTCGCTTTTTTTCTTTTTGGGGAGCAGCCGTCTGCGCTATGTGCTTGGCCACATGCGTTCCTTCTTTCTGTTTATTTTTCAGGATGCTCAACTTGTTCTTCTCCTTTTCCGCTACTTATATATGCAGATATGCGAAACATCATACAATTTACCGAAAAAAAACAAAAATCAGCATATCCACAGTCATTCGACATGATTCGCCGCTCTTATTATATACTGCAATAGTGGGGGAAGCAATAACAATTCGGTAAAATAAAAGCATGCCCGTTTTTATCCCATAAACAGCAGGAAGCACCGTCAAAGACGGTGCTTCCTGTCAGCTGCACTAACTTTATACATTAAAACGGAAGAGAACCACATCTCCATCCTGCATCACATATTCCTTGCCCTCCGAACGAACCAGACCCTTTTCTCTTGCCGCTGCAAGCGAACCCAGCTCGATCAGATCCTTGTACTGGATCACTTCCGCGCGGATAAAGCCGCGTTCAAAGTCCGAATGGATCTTACCGGCTGCCTGCGGCGCCTTGGTGCCCTTTTCGATCGTCCACGCGCGCACTTCCTGCTCGCCCGCGGTCAGATAGCTCATCAGACCGAGCAGGTCATAGCAGACCTTAATCAGACGGTCGAGGCCGGATTCATGCAGACCCAGCTCGGACAGGAACATGTCCTTTTCCTCTGCGTCCATTCCAGCGATGTCCTCTTCCAGCTTTGCGCAAATCGGCAACACCATCGCGCCCTCAGCTTCCGCAATTTTCTGCACGGCCGCCAGACGCTCGTTTTCAGTCTTGTCACCCGTGAAGCCTGCTTCGTCCATATTGGCCGCGTAGATCACCTTTTTCGCAGACAGCAGATCGCTTTCCCCGATCACGCGCTGTACGTCATCATCGTCAGCAAAGCCCTCAAAGGTGCGGGCGGTCTTGCCTTCCTCCAGATGTGCCTTGAGCTTTTCGAGAATCTCCACATCCGCCAGCAGTTTTTTATCTGCCTTTGCCGCCTTGCGCGTGCGTTCCAGACGGCGTTCCAGATGCTCGATATCCGCAAGGATCAGCTCCAGATTGATGGTTTCAATATCGCGCGCTGGATCGACCGAGCCTTCCACATGCACGATATTCTCATTTTCGAAGCAGCGCACCACATGCACAATCGCATCCACTTCGCGAATGTGTGACAGAAACTTGTTGCCCAAGCCCTCGCCCTTGCTTGCGCCGCGCACCAAGCCCGCGATATCCACAAACTCCACCACCGCAGGCGTGGTCTTTTTCGCATGATACAGATCCGTCAGCGGCTGCAAACGCTCATCCGGTACAGCAACCATACCCACATTCGGGTCAATGGTGCAGAATGGATAGTTTGCACTTTCCGCGCCCGCCTGTGTAATCGCATTAAACAATGTGGACTTTCCCACGTTCGGCAGTCCGACGATTCCTAATTTCATATATCTCTACATCTCCTTAAAAAATGCTGTATTTACAAGGTTTTTCGCACTTTGGCGTTTTGACGGTTACGCCATTTTTACGCCATTTGCGCATCGACTTGTATTAAGTTATATCAACATACGCTGCTGAGTTGAAATTGCTTGACTGCCTGATCCAGCGTTTCATCGGTTACATGGACATACCGATCCATTGTGGTTTTGATGCTGGCGTGTCCCAGCAGCTTTTGCAGCACTTTCGGCTGCATTCCGCTTTCAATCGCACGGGTTGCGTAGGTATGGCGCAGCGCGTGCATACAAAAACGGTTGATCCCCGCTTCATCGCAAAGCTTATAGAGGTGGGTATCATAGGAACTGTTTTTCGCCGGTTCCCCTGTGCG
>CALWUJ010000015.1 GCA_944384725.1 uncultured Agathobaculum sp.
GAGTTGGCACCGGACAATGCAGAATACTATCGGAGTCGCGGCGTGATACTGGACGAGATGAGTAGGTATGAAGAAGCGTTGGCGGATAAGACCAAAGCGATTGAGCTGGAACCGAACAATGCAAGGTACTACTATGACCGTGGTGCGACGCTGGGGGAGATGATGAGGTATGAAGAAGCACTGGCGGATGCGACAAAGGCAATCGAGTTGGCACCGGACAATGCAGAATACTATCGGAGTCGCGGCGTGATACTGGACGAGATGAGTAGGTATGAAGAAGCACTGGCAGATGCGACAAAGGCAATTGAACTGGAACCGGACAATGCAAGGTACTACTATGGCCGTGGTGTGACGCTGGACGGGATGAAGCGGTATGAAGAAGCGTTGGCGGATGTGGAAAAGGCAATTGAGCTGGAATCGAACAATGCAGAGTATTATCGAAGCCATGGTGTAGTACTGCGCGCGATGAAGCGGTATGAAGCAGCATTGGCAGATGCAGATAAATCAATCGAGTTGGATTCTGAGAATGCCCTGTGCTATGAGAGCCGTAGCATAACATATCGAGAGATAGGGGAAACTGAAAAAGCAGAGCGTGATGAGAAAAAGGCGGAAGAACTTCGTTCAAAAGAGGACAAGAAAGAATAGTGTCTTTCGCGGCTGGCTTCAGCTAACTAAGGAAAGCCCCGGCTTTGCTCGTCTATATCCTCCCCACCCTTATGAATGGGGCTATGCGCTTTCCGAGCCGATGGCGGTGGCGCCCATCAACAAGGTCGAGCAGGTGGTACGCTTTGCCGTTTCGCAGATCCCGCCGGAAAAGATCTTTATGGGTATTCCCAACTACGGCTATGACTGGACGCTGCCCTACATCAAAGGACAGAGCCGGGCGCGCAGTTTGGGTAATGTGCAGGCGGTTGAGCAGGCGATACAGGTGGGTGCGCCCATCCGGTTCGACGCGGAGGCGCAGTCGCCGCATTACAACTATTGGCGCGAGCGTGCCGAGCATGAGGTCTGGTTCGAGGATGCGCGCTCCATCCGCGCCAAGCTGGCGCTGGCCGGAGAATACCGTCTGCGTGGGGTGAGCATATGGAACATCATGCGGTATTTCCCGCAGCTCTGGTTGGTACTCAATCAGCTATACGACATTGAAAAACTGGCGTAAAACACGGAAAACCGACCGAAAAATCCCTTTTTCGGTCGGTTTTTGCTGTATTTAGGTGGCTTCAGCAAGGATTTCCATTGCAAAATGGTTACAAAGCACGCTATACTCTGGTACATGGTGCAAAGGGCACCAGAAAGAGCAAAAGCAAACCAAGGAGGTTACATAATATGCAGCTGAAGAAAATTGTGCCGTTGGCGCTGGCCGCGGTAATCACGACCACCGCAGCAGCGGGTGCGGCAAATCTGCCGCTGGAAAAGAAAATCAGCCCGTCTGATGTATATTCCTATATATATGATTCCGGTTTCCGTCAGAATTTGCTGGACAAGTATTTTGCGTTCCTGTGCGGACAATTCCCGGGAAATCGACCCGAGCAAAACCCGGAAGAGACTCCCGAGGAGACACCGGATATCGAGCAGCCGGAAGAGACGCCAGACGTAGAACAGCCGGAAGAGACGCCGGACGTCGAACAGCCGGAGGAAACACCGGACGTCGAACAGCCGGAAGAGACGCCGGACAATCCGCCGCAGCTGCCGGATGACAACCGCCCAGAGGAAACCCCGGACAACACTCCGGAACAGACCCCGGAAGAGGACAACGATTCCTCGCAGGGGGATTATGCCTCGCAGGTTGTGGCGCTGGTCAATGCGGAGCGCGCCAAATATGGCCTGTCCGCGCTGAAGGTAGACAGCCGCGTGCAGCAGGCTGCACAAGTGCGCGCGAAGGAAACGATACAGTCGTTTTCGCACACGCGGCCGAACGGCTCTTCGTTTTCGACCGCGCTGACCGAGGCGGGCGTGTCCTACATCCGTTCGGGTGAGAACATCGCTTACGGTCAGTCAACACCGCAGCAGGTGGTGCAGGCGTGGATGAACTCGTCCGGCCACCGCGCAAACATCCTCAATGAGAGCTTTACGACCATTGGCGTTGGTTATACGGTGTCGGGCGGCACCGCGTACTGGGCGCAGCTGTTTACGGCATAAGATCGTTTCAGAAATCAAAAAGGACGTGCTTTGCACGTCCTTTTTTCTGTCAATATTCGAAATTCAGCAGAAAATCCGGGTTTTCGGTTGCAGCGCCTGCAAAAACGCGCAGCATAAGTTCGCCGTAGTTCCCCAGTGCGTCCACCAGAAACTCAGCATGCCGCAGGGTCAGCCGCGTGGGCGGACAGATGCACAGCTGGTCATACAGCGCGTCCAGCGTTCCGCCGTAGTCGGCGGAAAAGCCGAAAACATCTGCCAGCGCCTGATGCACCTGTTCGCGGGTATAATAGGTTTCCGCATCCAAAAGCAATTCACGCATAGAGTTTGCCCCCCTTAATCAACGCAGAATTGAGGCCGCCGCATGGCTGTGTCAGGTCGCGTTGGGATAGAATAGGAGATATAGCTTGTGATAAAATTCCTGTCCGCGGCTGCCCTCAATATCGCGCAATTTACCATTTACAAATACATAGCCGTCGGCGTTGACGCCGATGGAGTTACCGTTTTCAAAGGTCACAGTCAAGCGGTTGCCCGTCAGCTTTTCCTTGCCGGGCTTGAGCAGGTGCGGATACTGGGTATAGGTGTAGCTGGACAGCAGCTCGGTGATCGCGGCAAGCTGCTCCGGGTCGGTGACCGTCTGCACTTCGGTCTGGTTTTCCGTGAGCGTGACGGTGGTTTGTGTGGTCTTATCGGTGATGTCCGCATAGGACTGGTGATAGAACTTGATATACAGCATACGCCCGGCGAGAAACAACAAAATCAGCAGCAGCGTGCTGCAAATGGCAAATCCGAGCGCCATGGATTTTCGCATAGGTTCCGGCTCCTTTGTCGGCAGGGGGTCAATGATTGTACAATATAAGCATAGCGCAAAATAGGTGCTTTTGTCAATTTTCAAAGTGTAAACAAAGTATGACTTGACAAGCATATTCTACTATTGTAGAATGTAAGCACAGAAATGATTTTACATTTGTAGAAAAAGGAGGGAACAGCATGGAGAAAAGCAAACGTCTGCCGGATGCGGAGCTGGAAGTGATGCAGGCGGTCTGGTCGCTGGAAGCGCCGGTTACGGCCGCGGAGGTGCAGCGCAAGGTGCCGAGCGACTGGAAGGCGACGAGCGTTTTGACCTTCCTCTCGCGCCTGTGCGACAAAGGGTTCCTTTCGTGCGAGAAAGAAGGCCGGCAGAACCAGTATACACCGTGCGTGACGCAGGAGGAATATTTGCAGCGCGAGAGCCGCAGCTTTGTCGAGCGCGTGTGCGGCGGGTCGGTGAAAAACCTGGTGGCAAGCCTGTCGGACGCGGGCGCGTTGACCGCGCACGACATCGACGAACTGCGCGCCTTCCTCGACGCGCAGGGACGGTAAGGATGGGAGGGGTAGGATATGTTACGTTTTGCATGGAGCGATCTACTGAATAATCTTACGCAGATCGGGCTAACCGTATCGGCGGCGGCGCTGGTGCTGTTTTTGCTGCGCAAAGCCCTCAAAAAGCGCTATCCTGCGCGCGCGATGTGCCTGGTGTGGGCGGTACTCGCGCTGCGGCTGCTGATTCCCGTGCAGCTGACGCTGCCCGACCCGCCGGTGCAGGTGACGCCGGTGAAATATGTGTCATTGCAGAGGAATACGGATACGTCGGCTGATGGTCTGGCGGCTGAAGGAGCCGAGAATACTGTGCAGGCACAACCGCAGGACACGCCGCCGCGTGTGACTGCTGACACCGAGAGCGAAAGTTGGGATGGTTCACAGAACAGTGATGCCATGGTGCCGGTAGCAAAGATTTTGTTCGTGCTGTGGGGCGCGGGCATGCTGGCATTTGCGATCTGGCAGACCTATGGATATGTGTCCTTCCGCTATCTGGTGCGGCAAACCGGCGAACCCGCCCAGTGCGATACACTGCGCGCGGTGTTTGAGGAGCAGAAACGGTCGCTCGGCATCCAGAGGAATATCCCACTGCGGGTGACACGGGCGGCGGACTGCCCGATGCTGGCAGGTTTCCTGTGTCCCACGCTCTATCTGCCGGACGAAGCGCTGAGCGAACAGGACGCGGCGTTCATTTTCCGGCATGAGTTGACGCACTATAAGCGGGGCGACCTGTGGCTCAAGCTGGCGCTGGTCGCGGCGCGGGCGGTGCACTGGTTCAATCCGCTGGTGCATCTGCTGGCGCGTTTCGCGCAGGAGGATATCGAACTCGCGTGCGACGACGCGGTCGTGCGCGGCATGGACGTAGCCGCGCGCCGCGCCTATGGTGAAACCATTCTGCGCTCGGTGGAAGCGCAGGTGAAAAAGCGCGCGCTGGTATCGTGCTTTACCGGAGATAAGGAGACGCTGATGAGACGTTTCGAGGGATTGTTTGACAAAAATGTCAAAAAGCGCGGCATTGCACTGGTCGTTGCGGCGGCCGTGATGGTCGGCACGCTGGGCTGTGCGTTTTCGGTAGGGGAGAACAAGAATCAGCTGACGGACGAAGACCGTGTTGCGCTGGCAGAGCAGTGGGCGCAGCGCACAGAAAGCCTTGGCTATACGGTCAAGCTGGACGGCGAGGACACCTATGTGCTGTATGATATGCGCTGGGAGGACTTTCCGGAGTTGGTTGTACCCTATCGCACAGCAGAAAAGCTGACGTTTACCATGGGTGAAAACGGCTGGCAAGTCACAAAGGGCGAAGCCGTCGCAGGGGACGGCGTGACGACGCTTGATGAGTTCCGCTTGCTGTATGAAAACGACCTCGGCCTGCCTGACCCGCTGGAAAATGGTCAGATGTCGTTCACCGCGTCCGCGTCGGATAAATGGAACGACCCTATCGAAGCGGCGACATATCTGCTACACCTGCAAGCCTCCGCTGCGAGCGGCGGCTCATCTGCCGACCGCACGATGGGTGACGATATCGTGGATCTGACGGTCGGGTTTGCTGACGGCAGTGAAGTAACCATCACGATGGTAAACCAGTTCGATCAAGGCTGGCTGCCGCAGGATTTCACCTATAATGGCGGCAAGAACGCGCGCACCGCTGCTGACCTCGCGGGGCAGTATGCGCGCGGTGTAACGCATAAGAGCGGGCAGTATATCTATCCCATCCTGTCCACGCAGATGCAGCAGGAGTTCCGCATCGACAGGTATCTGCCGGACGGCGGCGTTAACTGGAAGTACGGCGGCTCGTCGCCGTCTTATCGGGATTATGCGTTGGTGCCGACCGATGACGCGGACAGCTACCTTGCCGTGTTCCAGATGTATGGCGGCGGTGTGGAGGATGTGCGCAGCGCTTATCTGATACGCACCGCTCAGGCGGACGGCCGCCGGGTGATTGAAAGCGTTGTCGAGGCAGAGAACAGCGATTATACAAAGAGTGAATTATTCAAATTATATTACAATTCGGGATTGAGCTGGCCTACCATTCCTGAGGGCGCGGAGAACTTCAACGGTGCGTCGCTCGATACGCTGACGCGCGTGCGCGATGCAGTCGAAACCGTTTTCAGCTACTTTGGCGAACAGGTGGAGCACATCGAGGGCAATCAGCACCTGTATACGATGGAAAGCTGGTTTACCAGCGAAGTGATCTCCGAGGGTGACGCGGAAGCGGTCGTGCGGTTGACTTTTGCCGATAACAGCCCGTCGGTTGATGTACAGATGCGCAAAACAGGCGGCTACTGGCTGCCGGTCGGGTTGGTCACGCAGTTTGACCAAGGATTCGGCGCGTATCTGGTTGAGGAAGACAGTCTGGTCAGTAAGGGAGCGCTGCCGGTCGGTGCGACCATCGCGCAGGCGATTGAGAACGCAAACGGCGAAATTCCGCTGCTGGAAGCGGGACAGACGATCAAGCTCGAACCCATGGACGGTAAGCTGGCCGCAACGGACGCTACGCTGACCGACGCGGTCATCCGCGCGGACGGCACGCTGCAATACACGGACAAGGAGACACAGCAGAGCAATATCCGCTTTACCGACGTGTATGACCGCGGCAGTGCAGTATATTTGTATAAGGTTGAGCATCTGATGGCAGAAGCACTGTCCTCAACGCTGGGCGCGGTGGTCTATCGCGGTGTGACCGTTACCTATCGCACCAGTGCGTATACCGGCACGGAACAAGAATATACCGCTGCGTTCGTCTATCGGCTGGCAAACGAGGGTGTGCCGTATACGGATTACACCATCACATCCACGGAATACCACAATGACACCTACGGCTATACGCTGACGCTGCCTGACAGCTTTGTTGGGCAGGGCTATGCCAAGGAGAACGACGGTGTGGTGAAATTCGGCCTGCAAAATGCGCTGCCGGGTTACACGGACGATCCGACCGATGGCGGCACGGTGATGGGGTTGTATGTGCAGGCGACCGCGGCGCTCAAGGCGCAGTTCGGAGAGGACTGGGAGGCGGGTTTCCCAGTGCCGTGCAAAAAACTCGTCGAGCGGGACGGCCTGACCTATTATCTGGCGTTCGCGTCCGACGTGCAGTATGACCCGTCGGATAAAACCATCACAGCGGTCTATGCCGAAATGAATCAGGCGGCGCGCGCGATGGACGGCAGCGCGGTTTCGTTTGACGGACAGACGGACGCACAGCGCGATGCCGCGCGCACGCTGCTGCTGCACGATCTGGCGACGCAGTATGCCTATGCGCAGAACCAAGCAAGAAGTGATGCGCCGTTTATCGACCAAATCACGGTACAGACCACTCTGACCGACGGCTCGTGCGTGCTGACCGTCCGGTATATGGGACGTTCGCATACCCGCTTCTTCACGATCGCCCAGCGGCTGTGGTACGAGGGGACAGACTCTATCACGCCTGCGCGCACCGAAACGCTGGTCGATACCTCGGACGGCGTGCGCTCGCGCGCAGACTTTCTGCTGGCTTTCCCGCAAGAGCAGGGTATACCGGAGCTGGACCACAGCGGCATTGACAACCTGCTCGCCGCACCGACTGGCGATCCCGCACAGGATGCCGAGAGGGTGCTCGGCCTGTCGGGCGGAACGGCGGAGGATATTGTTGTGCATCCAATCAAAAAACGATATACCCTTACCTACCGCTGGCCGGATGGCGCGGTGGATTTCATCATGCAGGGGGTCACGCTGGGCGACGCAGAGCAGCCGGTGTATCTGCCGATCGCATTTGATGGCATGGGATGGTTTGCCGACCCCTACACCTACATGATGTGCAAGGAAACAGGTGACTTCTCGACGTGTACGGTGGAAGCACTGGTGTGGTATCTGGCGAAGAGCGACGGCTCCTATACCGAGGGCATTCTGGTCGAGCTGGATAAACGCTGGCAGCAGGATGCCGGCGAAGTGGAGCAGGCAATGGACGGCGCGGATACGTCCGTGCAGACGCTTTGGCAGCAGCACAAGGCTGCCAATCCGGATATCTTCAGCGCATAATTTGACGAAAACTTAATATGAAAACAGGCTTGACACCGCCCCTTTCCCATGATAAGATGATGTCAAACAAAGGGGAGTAGTCGGCGCGGCTTGCCGCGCGGCATCGCCAACAAGCATGACGGGACATCTGATCCCGTTCTGGCTGTTGCCTGAAATGACCAGACCTGCGTTTCTCGAAAGGGAAACGCAGGTCTGTTTTTTTATCGAAGGAGGGAACGGTATGGATTTTTTATACGAAGGCTTGCTATCGGTGACATGGCAGCAGGCGGTGATGTACGGTGTCGGCGGGCTGCTGATCTGGCTGGCGATACAGAAGCAGTATGAGCCGGCGCTGCTGCTGCCGATGGGCTTTGGCGCGATTCTGGTCAACCTGCCGATGTCGGGCGTGATTGACCAGATCACGCAGGGCGTAGGCGAAACGCATGGCATCATCCAATGGCTGTTTGAAAGCGGTATTGAGGCCAGTGAAGCGTTTCCGCTGCTGTTGTTCATCGGCATCGGCGCGATGATCGACTTCGGCCCGTTGCTGGCAAACCCCAAGCTGTTTCTGTTCGGCGCAGCGGCACAGATCGGTATTTTCCTGACGATTATTGCAGCAGCGGCATTCGGTTTCGATATCATTGATGCGGCCGCTATTGGCATTATCGGTGCGGCGGACGGCCCAACGTCTATTCTGGTTTCGCAGGTGCTTGGTTCGAAGTATGTCGGCGCGATCGCGGTCGCGGCATACAGCTATATGGCGTTGGTGCCTATCATTCAGCCGTTTGCCATCAAGCTGGTGACCACCAAAAAGGAACGTGCGATGAAGATGCCCTATGCGGCAGGACAGGTCAGCCGCCGTACGCGCATCCTGTTCCCGATCGTTGTTTCAATCGTGGCGGGACTGGTCGCACCCGCGTCGGTGTCGCTTGTCGGCTTCCTGATGTTCGGCAACCTGATCCGGGAATGCGGCGTGCTGGAGAGCCTGTCCAAAACTGCGCAGCATGAGCTGGCAAATCTGATTACACTTCTGCTCGGCATCACGATTTCGTTCTCCATGCGCGCGGAACAGTTCGTGACCAAGGAAACACTGATTATCCTGTGCCTTGGACTGGTCGCGTTCGTGCTCGATTCGATCGGCGGCGTGCTGTTTGCCAAGGTGCTCAACCTGTTCTGCAAGAATAAGGTCAACCCAATGATTGGTGCAGCGGGCATTTCTGCTTTCCCGATGAGCGCGCGCGTCATTGAAAAGCTGGGTGTGGAAGCGGATAAGACCAACCACCTGCTGATGCATGCAGTCGGTGCTAACGTTGCGGGACAGATCGCGTCGGTCGTTGCGGGCGGCGTGATTCTCGGGTTCTTTATGTGAGAAGGAGGCGCTGGATATGAGTGAATCGGTATGGATGGCAATTTTGCTGCTCGGACAGGGCATGGCAGGCATCTTCACGGTGCTGGCCGTGATTGCGCTGATCGTGGCGCTGCTCGGACGGCTGGACAAAAATCGGCAGCAGTAAAAAAGACTTGCAAACCCTGTTTGTTTCTGGTATAGTAATAAAGTAAACCGAACAAACGGGGTTGTAGCTCAGCTGGTCAGAGCGTTCGCCTCACACGCGAGAGGTCGTGGGTTCGAGCCCCGCCAACCCCACCAGCGAAAGCCGTCACGAAAGTGACGGCTTTTTTGTGTTTTACACAACTTTTTAGCGGTTTGCCTTTTGATGGTGTCGGAATACCCATATTTGCAAATCATCGACTATACAGATAGAGCGGACAAAAACAGAGACGAGTGACAAAATACGTTGCAAATGTGTTGCAAGAAAATCAGGTGTTTTTCGGTGCTTCATGCAGGCCGAGTTGAGCGATGTCGTCCATGTCGACATGGTCGTAGATATTCGCCGTTGTGGTGATGCTGGCGTGCCCCATGAGATATTGTGCGGTTTTCAGGTCGACGCCCTGACGGCGCAAATTGGTACAATAGGTGTGCCGGAGGTAGTGGGGCGTGATCGCCGGATCAAAGGCATGTTCTATGATCTTATTGCGATATAGCTTGGCACCGGCTTCCCGGTCACATGCACGGTGGAAGCTGCCCCACATGCGGCGCAGATGGGTGAGCGTGAGCATCCTGCCATTTTGCCCATGGAAGAAGTACCGGCCGGAGGTGTCCAGCTGTGCAAGCAGCGCGGGCGGCATAGGGACAAACCGCTCCCCGGCCGCAGTCTTGGTGCTTTTACGTTTGGCCTGATTGCCCTCAGCGTAGGTGACGGCGCTGCTGATCCGCAGCATCGTGCCGTCCTTGCACAGGTCGGCCTTGCCGATCGGCACGGTTTCGCCGCGCCGCAGGCCGCAGTCCAACATGAGCAACACCCACGGCCCCGCCCAGTGCCGGGCGGCTACCTTGCGGACGAGTGCTTCTTCTTCACGGGTCAGTGCGCGCCGCGCAGTCTTACTGGTCGCGGTGTTCTCGATGCGGCGGCAGGGCGTGACCTCAATCAGACCGTTGATCTCGGCCTGCTCGAAAATTTGTCGCAGAGTGTACAGAATCTGTCGCACCGTGCCCTGCGCCAGCGGCTGGCCGTCCTCGCGCCGGGCATCGTTGACAAGCTGCTGCAGATGGTACGGCCGCACGGCATTGACTGCCATGAAACCAATCACCGGCAGGATATGGCGCTTGAGGTTGGTCTCGTAGTTGATGCGCTGGCTTGCGCCGATCTTCGGCTCTTTGTAGGTGTGGTACCACTGCCATGCCCATTGCTCGACCGTGAGCGACCGGCCGACGATCTGCACGCCGCGGGCGTTGAGGTTTTGGTAATAGCGCACCTTTTGCTCGAAAATCGCCTTGTTGTTTTCGCGGATGTATTTGCGGATGGGCTTTCCGTCCGGCTTATGCCCGACTGTGATCGCCTTGACGTATTTGTAGGTGTATTTTTTCTTGGCTTGTTCGGGCATTTTGTTTCCTCCTTAGTTAAAATAGGAACATTTGTTCGGTTTGAGCGGGTGTAAAAATGCAGACCACAACAAACGGTGTTCGGTTGTGGTCTGCGGGGTTATTTAATAGCCTGCGGCCGTCACGCCGTATTCGGCTTGTTCCTGCGTAAATCCTTCAAACAGAAGTTGGTCAATCAGACCTTGACGGGAGAAAGACGACATTTCCAAATAGCTTTCGGCGGATTTGGCGGCCTGCTCATTCCAGTCAGCACCGCAATTATCTACTGCAAATGTTGCATCTTCAGTGGAGTAGCCTTCAAATTCAAGCTGGCTAATTAAGCCGCTTCGAGAAAACGCCGCAAAAGAAAGATAGCTTTCAGCCGACCCCAATGCGTTTTTCTGTCCCATGGTCATGGTGTCGGCGGGTTCCTCCGGTTCTTCAACCGGTGCAGCGGTCTGTTCGGTCTGCTGTGCATCTTCCGACTCGGCATCGGTCGGTTCGGTTGTGGTGGTCTGCGATTGCGCAGTGGACTGCGAATCGTCAGTGCTGCTTTCTGTGTTATCTTTTGGGCCAAATATGCCAATCAAAAGGATGACGACGATTACCCACACCCACCAGCGCTTATAAAACGGCTTTTTGTTTTTTTGTTCCATTTTAAATCCCCCTTAAAGATTGACAAAATTAGCCAATCTTGTATAATGGTGTTGGAGGACTGTGAAACACTCCATCTTTGCCCGTTCCGGTGGTGGTGCACTGGGACGGGCGCTTTTTATGTGTCCAAATTGAACACCAATATTTTGTGAATGATATGCAATATATTGATTTACCCTTGCCAAAAACCGATATGTGGTGTATTATTGAAAACACAAACACTTGTTCGTTTTTTGGGAGGGTGAGCGATGAAATACGAAAAAGAACTTTTAGAAGTGATACGCTCCAGCAAGGATGAAGAGGCGCTTATTTCTTTTGCTCGCCAGCTCTGCGAATCGCTTCTGCTTTCACGGCCTGAAGAACGAATGCCTTCTGATCGTCCGTCAGTTTCCTAAAATCAACCAATAGTTCAGCTTCGTCTGAACTCAAACCCGCGTCCTCGTAGGAGGGCGCTTTTTTTATGTCGGTATTACCGAGAATGTAGTCCACAGTCGTATCAAAATAATCGGCCAATTTTATCAGTATATCATTGTCAGGCTGATAGTTTCCGGTTTCATATCCCGAAAGAGCTGCTTGACTGACACCGAGTATTTTGCTCAACTCAACTTGTTTGAGTTCTTTTTCCTTGCGGAGTTCCTTAATGCGATTCATATTATCACCATTTACATAATATCAGAAAAATTGATACACAAACAGACTTATTTTGCAAACTTGAAAAAATAGATTGACATATCAAGATAGCTGATATATAATATGAATCACAAAATATAAGTAAGCTTGATATAAGGAGGTGAGAGGGGTGAAGTATAACCCAGACTGGTTTACAAGAATTATCAGCCTTGTGGCAATCGCAATATCCCTATTTCTGATAGCAACGCGAGCATTGAGATAAGGAGAGCGGAAAGAGCAAGTCCTCTTGTTATCCATGTGTCAATGATACGAGCACGATATGTCTCGTAAGATTCTTGTAAATCTGTTTGCAGAGAAACGATAGTCTCACTATCCATGTTGCTATCACTGAAGTTCAGTTTGTAACTGAGATTTTCTTGAAATTTTATGTAGCTGTTTATCTTTGTCTTTTTGAGTATTTTAGTTAAATATTTATAGCGGATCACAGCTTTGCACAGCTTGTATTGCTGTTTGGTCATTGTTTAGCATCTCCTTTCGAGTTCCATGGTAGCACATGGAGCAGGAAGGGGCAAGGAGCGATAAGGAGGTGAGAGGGGATGGATTATAAGGAGATTTTGGAGGAGCAGTTACTTCTCCTGCGGGAAGTTGCACAGAAAAGAAGATGTTCACTGAGTGAATATTGCGAAATCTCAAAAAACATGGTGGAAATCGTTGATTGTCTTAATAGTCTCTGAGCCGACATTGGTCATGCCGGCCCAGAGCAATGGATGTTATTGATCTGAAATTGCATCATTAACTCCGCTCAAAATGGTTTTATATGCGATAGCGACTTGCTTTGCACGCATTTCTGTGTCATCCGAAGCATCAATCGGCACAAATCCTTTTTCCATGGCCTGCAAAGTGAGCTGCAATGCAATTTCCAGACTGTTCATGAAATCACCTTCTTCCTGCTTCCATGGTAACACATGGAAGCGGAAGGAGCAAGAAGCGATAAGGAGGTGAGAGGAATGGAAATCAACGTTAAAGCAACGCCTGAGGAAGTTGCCGCCCTTGTTGCAAATTTGCAAGGGCGGCAAGAAATCATCGCGAATCAGGTTGCGGAGAATATCACTGCTTGTCTTGATCAAGCAATGCGTGATATTTCTTGAGTATTTCCGCTGTGACTTTGATCGATAGGGAGGTGATAGGGGTGAAGCTAAGACTGTTTCATCGTACAGATCAACTAAGCGATCAGGAGCGTATTCGACGGTTGGAGCAAAAAGTAAGTTTGCAGACAATAACCTTACTGTTGCTCGCTATCGGCGGCATCATCGCTGCTTGGAGAATCCATAGTCTGTTCCAAATCGTCATCCTGTTCGAGGAGAGAATCAAGCTGCTCTCCGAGAATACCGGTCTCATCATCGATTGCCTGAACGGTATCACACAGTTGCTGCAGAAGCTCGTTCCGCTCTCGATCTAGTTGTAATTGCTCATCGTTTTGTTTGATGATCTGCTTGTTCTGCTCGATAATCATCTGTTGATCTTCATTGGGCATAAAAAAGAGGAGTATTTGGAGTAAACCCAATAAGATGCCTAATATGCTCCAGATATTCTGTCTGATGTAATCTTTCGTTAGTGGTTTGTTGGATGGTATTTCAAAAGGAATTTCTGCATTTGTTTCTTTTTGAAATGAAACCACTTCTTGAATAGTGTGGTTGATAGAATTCGTTAAATCATCAGAAGGGCACCAACCTATTTCATCCAATATATTCTGAAGTTCTTCGGCCACTACAGAGGCGGATTGCCAAAATTGGGTCCAATCTCGTGTAGCATCGAAACATACGGAGTTAATCATTGTGGGCGTACATTTATATGAATTTTGTACGCGGTGGTATGTGGTTACTGTTTCTGCAAGTTGCTTGAAAACTGGCTCAAGAGCATTTTGCAAAATCGGCTGAATTGATTGAATGAGTGAATATGTTGAATCAAGAAGCAGGTTTTGCACTTGAGAAATTGCACTGTCGGGAATGGCGTTACGATAGATACGTTTCCACGCTTCCGTGGCTTTATCAGCCATCATATCACATCCTTTCCCCTGAATTTTACCACAGGGGACAGGAAAACGCCAGAAAGGGGTGAAAAACATGAAAAGCATCAAGCGGTACCGCGAAGCGCGCGGCATTAAGCAAGTCGAGCTTGCAGCGCACTTCGGTGTATCTCAGCCGACGGTTGTCAGATGGGAGCAGGAGGGTGTGTACCCACCCTGTCAGGTGATGCCTGAGCTTGCGGCCTTCCTCGGCTGCACGACCGATGAGCTGTATGAAACGAAAAAGGAGGTGAGCTGATTGTCCAGCAAATACATGACCATCGAAGAGATCGCGGAGCGTTGGCTTTGTTCCAAGGACTATGTCCGCAAGTTGATTATCAGCGGTCAGCTGTCCGGCGCGAAGCTCGGCGGCTGGAAAGTGCGGCAGGACGAGCTGCTGCGTTTTGAAAAAGCCAAGGAGAAAGCCGATATGGAGCGCCTTCGTCAGCAGCGCGTCGGTTTTATCCCCGGTGCATGAGCATTATACCATGAAAAGGAGGGTTATACCACGATGAGGGACTACCAGAATAAGTATCAGACTGCCCGTGAGGGTGCGGGTCTGACGCAGGAAGCCGCAGCGGAGCGTTTGGGCTGGTCGGTGCGTGCGCTGCAGGACATCGAGCAGGAGAGCCGCGACCCGTCGCCGGAGAAAGTGGCGCAGATGGCCGAAGCTTACCGTGCACCATGGCTGCATGGGTATTATTGCAACCGCTGTCCCTTGGGCTGTGCCTGGCATCGGCCGGAGAGCAACGTCGAATTGCAGCAGCTTGCGCTTGAGGTCGGTTTGGAGGCTGAGGACGCAGATCAGGAGCGTCGTGATGCGTATGAGCTAGCGCGGATCGCGCTTGACCGGAAGATCGACGACGAGGAGTTCCCGCGGTTTCAGGCCGTTCTCGGTCGTATGATGCGCCGGTCGTATTTGACCGAAATGGCGTGGATCGCCAGCTTAACCCAAAAGGAAAGCGCCCAGGGCGGCGGCAACCGCGACTGAGCGCAAACAAAAATAGACTACTTAAAGGATACCGGAAAAGCCCGGCGCTGTCAAGAGGGCCGCGCCGGGAGAAAGGGAAAACAAAATGATCTACGTTTTATTAGCCATGCTCGGGGTGGGCTGCGTCTACCTTGCCCTTGGCATGCTGGTGGACAGGCTCACCCAGCCGATGGAAAGGCGGGGGCGCAGGTGATCGCTCCGGACAAGAAGGGAGGAGGCGTATTATGCCAAGTCCGAGCTATTTTTCAATCCTGACAGCAGACGTGCGCTATGACACAGGTCTGTCTGACTTTGCAAAGCTGCTGTACAGCGATATCACCGCGCTGTGCAATAAGAAGGGCTACTGCGACGCGACCAATGACTATTTTGCCACGCAGTTCGGCAAATCCAAGCGCACGATCAGTGCGACCGTGGGCGCGCTCGCAGACGCGGGTTATATCTGCATCGAGGTCGAGCGGGACGCAAGCAACGCGGTCGTGGCACGCAAAATCTGGGTGCAGGCAAACGCCCGTGCCGCTGCGGAAAAGGTGCAGACCCCTATAGAAGAAAATTTCCATAGGTATAGAGAAAAACTTCCTGACCCTATGGAAGAAAACTTCTACCAATATAATAGGAAGAATAATACAAGTAAGAATAATACCCCTATAGTCCCCAAAGGGGACGACGGGCTGTTCGACGAATTCTGGGCGGCTTACCCCAAGCACGTTGCCAAGCAACCGGCGCGGCGGGCATTCGATCGGCTGAAGCCTGACAGGGCGCTGCTGGACAAAATGCTGGCGGCCTTACGGTGGCAAACGAAGTCTGAGCAGTGGACGAAGGACGGTGCTCGTTATGTACCCAACCCCGCGACATGGCTCAACGCCCGCCGCTGGGAGGACGAGCCGGAGGGCAGTCCCACGCCGCCTAAACCGTCCAAGCCGACCAAAGAGGAACGGAGGTATGAGCATTGGTAAAAGCGACGCTTGACGCAGAGTACAGCGTGATCGGCTGCCTGCTGGTTGACCCGTCGATCGCGGGCGAATTGCTGTACCGCACGCGGCCGGAGGACTTCACCGTTCCAGAGCTGCGCACGGTGTACAATGCCGCGGTCAAGCTGTTTTCCGCCGGGCGACCGGTGGACGCGGTCACGATCCGCGGCGTGTGCGGCGCGGAGTATAACGACCTGCTGATGCAGTGCATGGATGTCACACCGACTTCGTTCGGCTGGCGCACCTACATATCCGCTATGCAGGAGCAGACACGGGTCACCCGGCTGCGGACGCTCGCCGCCGAGCTTGCCGAGGTGCGCACAAGCGATAAGGCGCGCGATCTGCTCGGACAGGCAGGCGAGATTTTGAGCGAAAAGAACCGCACACAGGTCGTGACCATGCAGCAGGCACTGATGCAGTTTTTCAGCGAGCAGGGCGAAAAACGCCGCTTTCTCAGCTGGGGCTTTGACAAACTCGACCGACGGCTGTATACAGACTACGGCGATTTTGTGATCGTTGCCGGGCGGCCGTCCGCGGGTAAGACCGCGCTCGCCTTGCAAATGGCGGCGCACATGGGGCGGCAGGACAAGGTCGGCTTTTACAGCCTTGAGACCAGTACCGCCAAGCTGACCAACCGATTGGTTGCGAGCCGCTGTATCATCGACTTCGGTCATATCAACCGCCGCGAGATGACGCCCGAGGAGTGGGAGCGCGCGGCCAAGTGGAAAAATGAAGTCTTAGAAAGCCAGCTGGAGCTGATTCCCGCGTCCGGTTGGGGCGTACAGGATATTCTGGCGACCGCGCTGGCGCGGCAGCACCGGGTCGTGTTCGTCGACTATTTGCAACTCATTCGCGCGGCCGGTCGCAACCGCACCGAACAGGTGACCAACATTTCGCTTGCGCTGCACGAGATGGCGCAGGCGCACGGCATTCTGGTTGTCGCGCTCAGTCAACTTAACCGCGCCAGCACGGATCGCGCGGACGCGACGCCTACGCTGGCCGATCTGCGCGAGTCAGGCCAGATCGAGCAGGACGCAGACGCGGTGCTTGCGCTGTACATCGACCCGGACGAGGACGCACCCATAGACGACCGCAAGCTGCGGGTGCTCAAGAACAAAGAGGGACGGCTGGGCGATTTCTCACTCGCGTTCGATGGCTCGACACAGAGCTTTGCGGAATACATGGACGGGCAGCTCGCCGCCGCCCGGCAGATTAAGAAAATGGAGAAGAAAACCAACGTATCCGCGTAACAAAATGGAGGTACATACATGAGCAAGTTGATTTACCAAGAGCCGAACGGGAACTGGGGCGTGAAAGGCGTGCCGTGGGCAGAGATCCCGGACGGCCTGTATGGTGCACTGTACAAGCTGCGTGACTATGAGGCGGTGTGTGACTCGCCGCGTTTGGTGGAGTCCTTCATGGACGGCGATCTCGGGCCAGTACATTACCACCTGATTGACGAGGAACATAACATCTGGCAGTGCGAGGAGTGCAGTCACATCGCGCAGTTCGAGGCCAATGGCCCAATCTCGAACGGCTGGACTGTATGCCCGTGCTGCGCACGCATGATCGCGGACGACTCTGAGGCCGTGCTGGATGAGGAGGACGACGATGAAGATCAATGTTGAAATGACGCCCGAGGAGTACGACGACTACCGGGCGTACCAGAAAGAGAAAAAGACACTGGAAGATAAGGCATACGCTGTCGTGAACAGTTTGCGCCGCGATCACGAAGAACTTTGTAATCAGATCTTGGGTGCTTTGCGCATCAGCGGTAGTGGAGACAAGCGAGCCGTTTCGATCGCCGATGCGGAGGCTGTCCTGCGTGTGGTGGAAGCGGCAAGAGAGTGGTTTAGTTGAGAAAGGAAAAAGACATGCAAAAGAAAATCCGCATCTGCCTTGAGGTGCAAGGCCTAGGGCAGGACGATTTGGGCACGCCGTACCCTGCGGGCGTCTGTTTGACGCTGGGCGACGAGGACGCCGAGGAAATGACCGGCGCAGAATACCGCGATTTCATGAAGGAGATCAAGGTGGAAGAAGTGCTGCGGCTGGCTTTTCTGGATCAGCAGTTCACCCCAGCAGACTGCCGCTTTATTACGCCAGAGGAATACGACCAGAAATATGGGGAGGACGAACCATGCTGAAAGCAGAAGTAAACGGAACACATGTTACCGTGGAGATGCACGGTTCTGGCCTGACGCCGTATGCAGATGTTATGCGTCTGCTGCTATCCGTGTATGACGGTTTGGAAAAAACGATGATTGGTGCAGGAGATGCGCTGCTGGCCTATATTTCGGACTCTATGGAAAACGGTGAATTTCTGAAATGTGCCAGAGAAGGAGATGCGAAAATATGAAAACCATCTCAATCGTCAACCTCAAAGGCGGCGTCGGAAAGACGGTGACAGCGGTCAACCTTGCGGCGATTCTCGCCACCGAGTACAATGCGCGCGTGCTGCTGATCGACGCTGACCATCAGGGCAACGCCTCGCGGTTCTACCGCATCCCGGCCGAACCGGGCACGCTGGCCGATTTGTTTGAGGGCATGTGCCTGTGTTATTCCGACCTTGTCCAGCACACGATTTACCGCGGGCTGGACGTCATTCCGGCAGACATGTCGCTCGCGGCGCTCGACCTCGACGGCAGCCTGCCGGACGATGTGCAGGGCGGCACGCCGCGCGACCGTGCGCTGCGCGTGCTCACCGACCTGCGCGACGCGGTCATCGAGGACGATGCCTACGATTATCTCGTGATCGACTGCCCGCCCGCGTTTTCGGTCGCATCCATCAGCGCGGTGGCAGCGTCGAGCGATATTGTCATCCCGGTCAAGCCCGGTGCGTTCGAGATCGACGGCATGGCCGAGCTGCTACGCCAGATCGACAGCATTCGGCGCGTCAACGGCGCGGTGGAAGTGGGCGTGCTGCTGACCATGTGGCACAACGCGGACGTTGTCCGGCAGGGTGAGGACTGGTTGCGGGAGCACTGTCCTGTGCCGGTGTTCCAGACCTGCATCCGACGCACGGATAAGGTGGACGAAAGCACCTTTGCGCGCGAGCCGGTCTGCCAGTGGTCGCCGACCTCGGCCGCCGCGCGCGACTACCGCGCGTGGGTGCAAGAGTATCTGGGAGGTGGCGCAGATGGCGCGGAAACTTGATATTGGGGCGATGCTGGGTGATACGGTGTCCAAATTGAACACCATGCAGGTGCGTGAAATCGCGCTGGATCAGCTCGAGGAAAACCCGGACAACTCCTATGCGCAGACCGGCATCGACGAGCTGGCCGAGTCGATTGAGGTGATTGGTTTGCAGCAGCCGCTGGTGGTCGTGCCGGTAGAGGACGGTCGCTTTCGTATCCTCGCCGGGCACCGGCGGCGCAATGCGCTGGAAAAGCTGGAGCGCAAAACCGCGCCGTGCGTCGTGCTGGACGCCGACCTTGACCCGTCGCTGCGCGTGCTGATCCTGCACTGGACGAACACGATGGCGCGCGGCGGCGCTGGCCTGACGGCTGAAAACACCTTTGCCGCCGCCAAGGAGATCAAGGAGGCACTGGTCGACCTCAAGCAGCGCGGCGTGATTGAACTGCCGGGCAAACTGCGCACCTACGTCGCGGATGTGCTCAAGGTCAGCGAAGCCGCGATCGCTCGGGCGGATGCAATCAATGCGCACTTATCCAAGGCGTGGAAGGGCGACTACAAAAAAGCCAATATCAACGATTCGGTCGCCTACGAGCTGAGCCAGTGCGACGATACACTCCAGCGCGACCTGCATGATTTGTACAAGGGCAATGTTTGCCTGCTGGATGCCAAGGACGTAAAGGCGCACAAAAAGGCTGCGGCTGCAGGCTTCGCACCGCTAAAATGCCCGAAAGAACCGTATTATTGTATTGAGCCATGCGTCGGCACGGACAAGCGCGCTGCGGCGGTCAAGCGTGGGGAGTGCCCCGGCTGCTGCCATGACTGCGACAAGGCAGACGGCTGCGAGTGGGTGTGCGGCCGCGTTAGTAAATCGAACCGTCTCAACGCCGATGCTGAGGCGATGAAGGCAAAGCGCAAGCAGGAAAACGAGGCTTTCGAGGCGTCGCCGCTCGGCAAGCTGCGCCGCCGCCTGCGGGAGACGCTGGCAGAGTATGGCGTACATAGTTATCGTGATCTTTCGCATGTCGTGTATAACAATTGGCTCTGGACGGACGATCCAACTGCGTATCATAGTATTTACTTGTCCGACTTGCTCGAAATCGCAGAGCAGTTTGGTATTGACCTGCAGGAACTGCTGTTCGGCAATCCGGAGGGCGCGCCGCTGCGCCAGCTGAACGAGCAGATGCAGCAGGCGGTGCAGGAGCTACCGCAGGTAGATGGGAATGACCATGTGTGCGTGACCGGGCTGAACCCATACGGTGTATGCGGCTCGGCGCAGTGCTGCGATCAGCCGTATGCGTGCTGCATCGCCTGTCCGAAGCCGTGCAATAGCCGCTGCGGGAATCTGCCAGAAGTCCCGCAGCCCGCTCCGATCTGGCACCCGTACCCAGACGAGAAGCCGGAGGACGGGCAGAAGGTGCTGACGCTGTGTCACAGCAATTACGTCCGCGATAATTACGGCGCGTTTGTTTATCGCGCGGGCGGCTGGTACTTGCCTGAGTTCCCGGATGATGGCTTAATGACGGTAGATGTGAGATGGTGGTCGGCCGAGCTGCCGCCGGAGGAGGGCAAATGATGTATGAGATGAAAGATCGATTTTCTTGCAGCAAACCCATTGTTTGCACGGAAGCCTGCTCTGCCTGTGCGTCTAATGGTGCATGCACTTTTTGCGCCTCATACGGTGAGCCAGATGTTTGCGTGTTGTGTGATCGGCATTACAGCGCCGAGCTGCTGCCGCTCATGCGCACCATGTGCGATGCACACAATCGCGTCATCGAACTGTTAGGTCCCTATGAGTTCATGGATTATAACAACATCCCGGCGGATGTGCAGGCGCAGGCTGATGCCGCAAGTGCCGAGTTCTCCGAAGCGCTCGCGGCGTATGGAAAACTGAGGGGAGTGGAGATTGAATGAGCATTGCAACCAAAAATTTAGTCGCCGCGCTGCGGTCGCTGAAACTACAGACCGGCAGCATCGACTGCTCCGGCTGCGGTCGTGAACATAACTGCAGCACGAGCGGCTGCGCGCTGATCCGCGAGGCGGCGGATCAGCTGGAACGGCTGAACGACTTTTCAAACAGTCAGATTGCCGACCTGCTCAAGAAAAACGGCGCGCTGCAGACCGCCATGGAGGCGATCAGCAATGCAGCTATCGGATATCTTGAGGGCGGCCCTTATGATGATGCGGGCGAAACGGCAGCGCTGTTTGCAAACGCAGTGAATGATTTGTCTGCTGTGTTTGTGTATGGTGACGATGCGAAAGCGTGGCAGCAGCCGCTCACCCGCGAGCAGCTGCGAAACATGGTTGGTAGCTGGGTCTGGGTCGTGGTCAATTACGAGAACGACGCGGCGTCCTTCCAGTGCGACGGCTGGGCGCTGGTGCCCACGCCGGGCATTGTCGCCTATCTCGATCAGGAATTTTCGACGTCGGAAGTTGGCACGCGGTTTCGGGCATATGCGCATCCGGTCAGCAATTTCGGTACGCGTATCGTGTCGAGAAAGGATAGTGAGGAACATGCAAAACCCGAATAAATTCCCGCATCGCTGCTGCACGCATTACAGCAAGCAGGGCTATGATGAGGGCTATCTCATGCTGCCGATCTTCCGCATGAGGGTCTGCCGCAATTGCGGCGAATGTCAGGCGGCGTGGGGCTGGGCCACGAATATCCTGTTTATGCTGGTGTTCCGTTGGTTCTGGGATGGAAAAGTTCACCTTGACAGCAAAAAACCTTGACAAATCCGAAATCTGCGGATATTCTGAAAAATCATCTAAACGGGCATGGGAGGCTGCGGCCTCCCTGTATCCGTTTCGGTTGTGTCCAATTTGAACACGGAGGGACAATGAAACGACGAAAAACCATTCGCGCGGGGCGCTTGGTGTGGGATGTGATTTACACCGTACCACGACCGAACGCAACGCAGCAAGAGCGAAAGCGCATCCGCGAGGTGACCGCCGAACAGGTCGCGCAGACCAATTGCAATACAGCGCAGCGCAAGCTGGAGCTGTTAATGGCCGCGAACTTCGAGCCGGACGATTTGGTGTTCTCGCTAACCTACCGGGACGAAGATCTTCCAGCCAGTCCGGAAGTCACCCGGCGGCGGCTCGGCAAGGTGTTCGCTCAGCTGCGTGCCTACCGAAAAGCGCGCGGGCTGCCGGAACTCAAGTACATCTATATCCTCGAAGGGCGGCACGGCGACCATCGGCCGCATGTGCATTTGATTCTCAACGCCATCGGCGGTGATCTTGAACTGATCAAGTCCTTGTGGGTCTGGGGTGATGACATCCAGCTCAACTACATCGAGGATCGTGGATATGATGTTTGGGCCGGTTACTTTACCAAGGAGCGGCGGGAGGCCAGTCTCAACGGCAAAAAACAGTTTGTCGGCTCGCGCAACCTCGAACGCCCAACCGTCACCTATCAATGGGTAGACGATGCGGCGATGATTGACCCGCCGCCCGGCGTGCAGGTGATTGATGACAGCGGCATCAAACGGAATGATTATGCGTCCTGCCGTTATCTCAAGTACATGTTGCCGAAGCGGAAACCAAATAGGAAAAACAATGAAAATCTACGCGCACGCACGCGCGTAGTTGCTGACTTGGAATGGTCTGTAACAAATAACAGGGGCATGGAGAAAAAGCGCCGACGGCGTAGACAGGAGGCAAAAACGAGTGTACAATAAAAATCAAGAGTATTGGTTAACGTGCCCGCGATGCGGCAATAAACTGCATCTGATGCTGCCAACCACGGTGCTGCACGATTTTCCACTGCACTGCCGAAAATGTAAACTTGATGCAATCGTGAATATTGGCGATGTCGCCCTTCGAGCCGAACGGCCATTGGGAACATTGCCGGAGCGAAAGCCTCAGCTGAAAAGCGAGCGCCAGAGCTGATTACCACCGAGAGTATGTGGTGATCCGTTCTGGCGCTTTTTCTTTTGCCCGAAAGGAGGGCACGCCATGAAAACCATTGCTGAGATCGCGGACGAGTACGCCGCGAACGTCGAGAGCATGAAGCGCCAGCGAGCTGCGCTATACGAGCACATGCAGGCCGAGCCGCAGGCGGAGGTGCGCTTCCGGCTGTATCGGTCGATTAACTCGATCAGCAAGGCGATCGGCGACAGCCAGTACGCGATTGCAGTGATGCGAGGCGATATCCGTGGCTAAGCCGTGGGCGAAAGCGTTCTACAACTCAGCGGCGTGGCAGCAGACGCGGCTCGCCTACATGACGCACCGGCACGGCCTGTGCGAACGTTGCGGCGCGCCGGGCCTGATCGTGCATCACCGCAAGGCGCTGCGGCCGCAGGACATGGACAACCCAAAGCGCACGCTCGGCTGGGACAACCTCGAGCTGCTGTGTCACCGCTGTCACGACCTTGAGCACATGGCAAAGCATCCGGCGGCGCGCTGCCGCTTCGATGCGGACGGAAATATACTCCCCCCATTCCCGAAAAATCGCTGACCGCCCTCAGACCGCATCCCCAGAGAAGAATTTTGCTGAGTGGGGCATGCGGGAGGGGTGTAGCAGAAAGAAGGCGGCGAAATGCCAAAAATCACGATCGACACAAGAATCAAACGCGAGCGCGAGCAGCTCGAAAAAATCTTTGCGGGACTGGACGAAAACCGCCGGAATACCGCCGCTTCCCTGATCGAAAACGCGGCTTTTATGGCTGTGACGCTGGCCGATCTGCGCAAAACCATCACGGAAGAGGGCGTCGTTTCCAAGTACCAGAATGGCGAAAATCAGTGGGGCACGAAGAAGTCGCCCGAGGTCGAGGTGTACAACACGATGGTCAAAAACCAGACCGCGATCATCAAGACGCTGTGCGACATGCTGCCCGCGGGAGACGCTGAGGGTGACGCGCTGCGCGCATGGCAGAAAGCGAACGGGAGGGCGTTGCGATGAACATGTGCAGAGCCTGTCCGATGCTGAACAGTCAGGGCGTGTGCGACACGGCGCTGCGCCGTCCCGAGTATATCCGCCGCTGTCCGCACGACAAGCTGCGGCACGCGATTGCGAAATCCGAGCGCGAAAAGGGGAGACCGCCGGATGGCTGATAAGCGTCTCTCGCGTGAGCGCCTGCTGCGCCGCATGGAGCGCGAAGCGAAGAAAACCCCCGCCCTGTCGGGTGATCACTGGCTCGAGCAATACGCCTGCGCGGTGCTGACCGGCGAAATTCTTGCCTGCCGCAAGGTGCGCCTACTGTGCGCGCTGCTGCTGGACAAGATTCGGCGGCCGGAAAAGTACAAGCCGTGGGTGTTCGATTTGGACACCGCGAATGTGCATATCGCATTCGTCGAGCGGTTCTGCAAGCAGCCGCAGGGGCAGCTGGGCGCACCGCTCAAACTGGAGCTGTTCCAGAAAGCACGCTGGCAGGCCATTTTTGGCTTTGTCCACCGGGACACCGGCCTGCGGCAGTATCAGGAGGTCATGATCGTCGAGGGGCGCAAGAACGGCAAGACGACCGAATGCGCCGCGCTCGAGCTTGATCTGCTGGTCAACGACAACGAGGGCGCGCCCGAGATTTACTCCATCGCGACCAAGCGCGAGCAGGCGGCGAAGAGTTATAACGCCTGCGTCAACATGCGCAAACAGTCGCCCGAACTGTTCCGCGCCATCCGCAAGCGGCAGGGCGACCTGTATTACCCGGCGAACCTCGGCACGATCTCGGCGCTGGCGTCCGCGGCCAACAGTCTGGACGGCCTGAACGCCCACGGCGTGCTGGTGGATGAGCTGGCGGCGATCAAAAACCGCGCCATCTACGACGACATGAAGCAATCCATGTCCGCGCGGGAGCAGCCGCTGCTGTTTTCCATTTCGACCAACGGCTTTGTGCGCGAGTGCATCTTCGACGCGCAGTATGCCTACGCCGCGGGCGTTTTGGAGGGCACGATCACAGACGACACGTTCCTTGCGTGGATCTACGAGCTGGACGAGCGGGACGAATATCACGACGAAAAAAACTGGATCAAGGCAAATCCCGGTCTCGGCACGATCAAAAAGGTCGAATACCTGCGGCAGATGGTCAAAAAGGCCGACAACGACCCGTCTTTCCTGCCGACCGTGCTGGTCAAGGACTTCAACCTCAAGGAAAACGCCGCGACCGCGTGGCTGACCTGGGCGGAGTGCTCCAACCCGGAGACCTTCGACATCGCGTTCGACTACTGCATCGGCGGCATGGACGCGGCCGACAGCATCGACCTTTGTGCCGCGACGGCGATCTGCCAGCGGCCGGGCGACCCGAAAATCTACCGGCGCAGCATGTACTGGCTGCCGCAAAGCGTCCTCGATGCGGACGCAGCTTCCGGCAACCGCCGCGAGCGGGACAGCGCGCCGTATTCGCTTTGGGTCAAGCGCGGCTTGATGCGCACCGTGCCGGGCAACAAGGTCGACAAGCAGGTGATGCTGGACTGGTTCAAAGAGCTGCGCGATGAGGACGACCTATATGTGCGCTACATCGGCTATGACCCGTGGCACATCGACGACAGCCTGCTCGACCGCTTCAAGGCCGAGTTCGGCGCGGAGTGCATGATTCCCGTGCGGCAGGGCACGCTGTCGCTTTCCCAGCCGATGAAAGACCTCAAGGCCGACCTTGCCGCCGGTCTGGTGGTGGATAACAACAATCCGGTCGATAAGTGGTGCTTGGTCAACACCGAGGTGCGCGCCGACATCAACGGCAACATCCAGCCGGTCAAGGTGACAGACGGGCGCCGCCGCATCGACGGCACGGTCGCGCTGATCTGCGCCTACAAGGTGCTGCAGGACAAGCGCGACGACTATGTGAACATGAACGAGGAGGCATGACATGGGGCTTTTTGAAAAGCTGTTCCCGCGGCGGCCGCCGGGCGGCGGGGATGCGCGGGCGTTCTTTAAGACGCTGACCGCGTATCAGCCGGTATACACGACCTACCGCGGCGGGCTGTACGAGATGGAGCTGACGCGCGCGGCGATTGCGACCTTTGCGCGGCATTGCAGCAAGCTGCATCTGGAACTGGTGGGCGATATCCGGCCGGAGCTGGCGCGCGTGCTGGGGCAACAGCCCAACCCGTGGATGGACGCGAGTAAGTTTTTGGCGCGGCTCGCCACCATCTACATGGTGCAGAACAACGCCTTTATCGTGCCGATGGAGGACGCGGCGGGCAGGCTCATCGGGTATTTCCCCGTACTGCCGCAGCAGTCCAGCATCCGCGAGGTGGACGGCGAGCCGTATCTGCTTTACCGCTTTTGGGGCGGGCAGAGCGCGGCGATCGAGCTGTCCCGCGCGGGGATTTTGACCCAGCACCAGTACGAGGACGACTTTTTCGGGTCGGACAACCGGCCGCTCGCCCCGACCTTGCAGGTCATGCACACGCAGGATGAGGGCATCGTGAACGGCATCAAGAACGCCACGACCATCCGCTTTCTCGCGCGGCTTGCGGGCAATCTCAAGAAAAAGGACATCGACGCCGAGCGCGAGCGTTTTGCCGCGGACAACCTCGCAGGCAACGACACGGGCGTGATGATGTTCGACAGCAAGTACGCGGATGTCAAACAGATCGAGAGCACGGCGCTCGTGGTCAACCCGCGTCAGCAGGAGCTGATTCGCCAGAGCGTGTTCAGCTACTTCGGCACGAACGAGAAAATTCTGACCAACACCTACACCGAGGACGAGTGGAACGCCTACTATGAGGGCAGCATCGAGCCGTTTGCCATCCAGCTGTCGCTGGTGCTGACCGCGATGACCTTCACGCCCGCCGAGATCGCGCAGGGCGCGGGCATCATCGCGACGGCGAACCGCCTGCAATACGCGAGCAACAACACAAAGCTGAATATCGTCACGCAGCTGTTCGACCGCGGTTTTCTCACCCACAACATGGGTCTGGAGATTTTCAATATGCCGCCGGTCGAGAACGGCGATCGGTATTTCATCCGCAAGGAATATGCAGAGGTGTCCAAATTGAACACCGTGGACGCCGAGCCGACCCAGCCAAAGGAGGGCGACGACAATGGCGATCACGCCGGAGACCCGTGACTACCGCACGTTCGAGGTGCGGGCGCTGCCACAGGAGGGCGCCGACGGGCAAACCCAGTGCCGCGTTGAGGGGTACGCCGCGGTTTTCGATGAGGAAACCGTGCTGTACGAGTACGACGGCATCCAGTACAAGGAAGTCATCGACCGGAACGCATTTTCGGGAGCGGAGATGCGCGATGTCGTGATGAATTTCAACCACGGGGGCAAACCCGTGGCGCGAACGAAGAACGGCACGCTGACCCTGACAGTCGACACCAAGGGTCTGCACATTGCGGCCGATCTCGGCGGAACCGAGGAAGGGCGGAGGCTCTACGAGGAAATCCGGGGCGGCTACATCGACCGGATGTCGTTCGCGTTTACCGTGAATAAGCAGGAATACGACCGCGCCAAGCGTCTGCGTCGGATTACCGGTTTCCGGCGCATCTTTGACGTCGCGGCGGTGGACATTCCGGCTTATGACGGCACCAGCATTGCGGCGCGCTCGTGGGCTGCGGCGGAGGCCGCGCACGAGCACGCGGAGGCGGACAAACGCCGCAAGCTGGCACTCAAGCTCAAACTCAGCGGAATCACAAAGGAGGAAACGTGATATGCCTATCAATACCAACGCAAATACCGACCGCTTGACCCAGATCGAGCAGCGTCTCGCCGCCATCCAGACTGCGATTGACACGCCGGATGCAGACATCGATGCGCTCACCGCCGAGGTCGACGGCCTGATCGCAGAGCGAAATGGCCTGCTGGCCAAGGCCGAACAGCGCCGCCAGCTGCTCAGCCGCATTGCAATCGGCGAAACGGGCACCGAGGTGCGCTGCTTCCCGACGGCGCAGCCGCCCGAGGAGCGCGCTTTCGGCTACGACAGCCCGGAATACCGCACCGCATGGCTGCACACGATCATGCGCTGCGACCTGACCGAGACCGAACAGCGCGCGTGGACGACTGCAACCGGTTCGGCTGGCCCGGCTGTGCCGACGCAGACGGCAAACCAGATTCTTTCGAAGGTACACCAGTATGCGCCGCTGCTGGAGAAAATCACGCTGCTGCGCGTGCCGGGCAACGTGACCTTTGCGGTCGAGGGTGAAGAGCCGGATGCCGCCTACCACAATCAGAACGACGACATTACCCCCAGCGAAACCGGCCTGACCGAGATCACGCTGTCGGCCTACGAGGTGTGCAAGCTCGTGCAGATTTCCAAGTCGGTGCAGAAAATGGCGATCGACGCATTCGAGAGCTGGCTGACCGACATGATTGCAAAGAAGCTCGCCAAGAAGATCACCGAGACCATCCTGACCGGTACCGGCTCGAGTCAGGGCAAGGGCATCGAAAAGGCCAACACATGGGCAGAGGGCAACTCGGTGACCGTTGCAAGCGGCGGCTCGCTTACCACGGCGGACGTTTTGAAGCTCATTTCGCTGCTTCCCGGCGGCTATGACGCGAATGCGAACTTTGTGATGAGCAAAAAGACGCTGTTCACCGACTTCATGCCGCTGCAGGACAAGTCCAAGAACGATCTCGTGCGCATCGAGGGCGGCAGCTATTACATTTACGGCTATCCGGTGCTGATCGACGAGCGCGTGTCCGACCACGAGGCGTATCTCGTCGATCTGTCCACGGTCATCGGCAACATGCCGGAGGACGTGACGATCACGAGCGATTTTGACCTGACCAAGAATGCGTTCCTGTTCCTCGGCAGCGCGATGTTCGACTGCCAGCCCGCACAGGCGGACGCGGTGCGCAAGCTGGTCAAGGCGGCGGGCTGAGCCGATGGAGTTGGAGCGGTTCAAAACCTATGCCCGCATTGACCATGCGGACGAGGACGCGCTGATCGAGACCATGCTGACGGCAGCGGACAACGCGGTGCGCGATATGACGGGCAAAGACCCGCCTAAAGCGGGCGACGAGCTGTTCGACATAGCGGTTTTGCAGCTGGCGGCGCATTGGTATGAAAACCGCACGCCGGCGACCGACGCGGCAGTGAATGAAGTGCCGTTTACCTTGCAGGTGCTGCTGAACCACATCGCTTTGTCCAGCCGCTACCCGGAAAAGGAGGACACCAATGAGCCTGACCAATGACCTCAGACACCGCCTGACGGTGTTCAACAAGCAGCCGTTCACGAACGATATCGGCGAGTCTGATTACGAGTACGCCCCAGACGGCACAATCTGGGGCGCACTGACGGTCGTGTCCGGCCGCACCGAGACCTTACCGGGCGAGACCGAGCGGGCGGCGGTGACGCACAAGCTGACCATCCGGCCGCGCGCGTGCAAGTTGACCACCGCGACCTATTTCGAGTATCAGGGGCAACGGTACGACGTGCAGTATTGGCAGCCGCACTATAAGCGGTGCGACCGGCTCGAGGTGTTTCTGAAGCTGGTGATCGAAGATGGCGCGTGACGGCATCGACCTGTCCGAGCTGGATAACTACGCGGACTGGGTCGCACAGATGTCTCGAAAGTGGCCGAAGAAGATCAAAAAGACTATGCAGAGATCGGGCACGGAGCTGAAACGCCGCACGCTGCGGCAAATCCGGCTGGTTAATCTGCGCACGATCACCGGTAATTACAAAGCAGGCATTCAACGCGGCAAGTTTTATCAGAAAAAAGGCGAGTATTACATCCGTGTCTATTCTAATGCACCGCATGCGCATCTGATTGAGGACGGTCACGATGTGATTGCGGGGGGACGCAAGGCGGGCTTTGCAGAGGGTCGAGAAGTATTCGCCAAGGCTGAGGATGCGTATGAAGAACAGTTCCATCGCAACTGCGAGGAGATGCTGGATGAGGTAATCGACGAACTATGCAAATAAGAGATATTCGCGGGGCGCTGGCTGCATTGCTTTTGCCCCTTGTGCAAGGCGCAGAGGTGATGCGGCCGGATGACAAAAAGCCGCTCAAGCGCCCATCCTTCAAAATCGACGTGCTGCCGGTTGGTGGCGGCGCGGCTTGCGACGGTGCGCGGGAGTACGAGGCCGACATCGACATCTGGTATTATCCCAAGTCCAGCGATCGGCCGCGCGACGAGTGCGACGCGGTGGCCGAGCAGCTGCTGGACACGCTGGACGAGGGCTTCGAGGCCTGCGGCGTATGGCTGCCGATCGACGACACGATTGAGGTGGACACCTCGCAGGGCGTGCTGGTCGCGCAGTTTGGCGTCTCGTGGGTCGAGACTGCCGCTGAGACCGGCGAGCCGATGGAGGAGCTTATCTACAATGGGGAGGAGCTGACAACTTAAATGCCTATTACCATGCCGAAAATCGAAATCACGTTCCGGCAGCAGGCGACGACGCTGATCGAGCGCAGCGCGCGCGGCGTCGCGATCCTGATCGTCCGGGACGATACCAACAAGGAGTTTACCCACAAGCAGTACACAGACCTGTCTGCTTTGCAGGCGGACAAGGCGCTGTACACCGCGGACAACTACAATGCGATCAGCGATATGCTGAGCTTTGCGCCCTATCAGTCGCATGTGTTCAGATTGGACACCGAGGGCACGCTGAGCGATACGCTCAGCGAGATCGCCCGCACGGTCAAGACCGGCTGGCTTGCGATCGCGGGGCAGAGTGCGGAGGACGGTGCGGCGCTCGCGAGCTGGGTCAAGACGCAGGCGGCCAAAGCCAAGAGCTACAAGTGCATCGTGCACAATATCACGCCACTGCCGGACGACATGCGCGTCGTCCACTTTGTCAATGAAAAGGTGACTTTCGCGGACAATCGCGGCGAGCAGGAGGGCGTCGCCTATCTGCCCAGCCTGCTGGCGATTTTGGCGGTGTGCAATGTCGAGCGCGGCTGCACGAACTATCTGTGCTCGAATCTCGCGTCCGTGCAGGAGGTCGAGGACAACGATGCGGCGGTCGGCGCGGGCAAGTTCATCCTGTTTCACGACGAGGAGGGCGCGGTGCGCATCGGTCAGGGCATCAACTCCATGACCACTACCGACGGCCTGACCCGCACCGAGGACATGCAGTTCATCGAGACGGTCGAGGCGATGGACATGATGCGCGACGACATCACGGCGGTGTTCCGCGAGACCTACCTCGGCAACTACCGCAACAGCCGCGACAACCAGATGCTGTTTATCGCGTCGCTCAATGCGTCCTATTTCCGGCAGCTCGCGCAGGAGAATATCCTCGACCCGGACTATGCCAACGCTGCCAGCATCGACGTGGAAGCGCAGCGCGCGGCGTGGGTGGCCAGCAACAAGGCCGAGGCCGCCGACTGGGACGATGACAAGGTCAAGGCCACGCCGTTCAAACGTACCGTGTACCTTGCGGGCAATGTGAAGATCCTCGGCAGCATGACCGATCTCATTTTCCCCATCAATCTGTTTTAGGAGGTATAACCCGTGGCAGAGTTCAACACAACGCATGTATTGCATGGCAGCAACGGCACCGCGTGGTTTAACGGCAAGAAGCTCACAACGCTGCAAAGCATCGAGGCAAAAATCGCTGCGGATTATGAGGACATCAATGTCTGCGGTGACCAGACAACATATCGCATTTATAATGGCTATTCTGGTGAAGGCAGCTTTACAGTCCTCAAGATCGACAGTGATGTACTCAAATTGATGAGTGAAGCCTACGCTTCGGGTGTGATGCCGGAAATCACGATTATTTCCGTGCTGCAGCAGAAAGGAACCAACAAGGTCGAGCGCGTCGCCTTGACAGAGGTGACAATTGACGAGATGAATCTGATTAAGTACGAGAAAAAGTCCAAAATCGAGGAAGAAGTCCCGTTCAAATTTGGACATTTCGAGGTTTTGGAGACGCTATAAGGAGGATTTTACATGGATAAGAAACTGTTGGACGCGCTCGCGGCGCGGGCGGAGCAGCGCGCACAGGCGCGCACCGAGATCAAGCCCTTCGAGATCGGCGGGCAGATGATCGAGTGCAAAAAGCTGACGTCTACGCAGCAGCTGGAGTATTACGGCGCACTGGCCGAGGCGGGCGGCGCGGCTGACATGATCGGCGTTTGTACGTCGCTCATCTATGATTCGTGTCCCACGCTGCAAGACCCGGAGCTGCACAAGACGCTGGGCGTGGTCGACCCGTATGACGCGGTGCGCCAGCTGATGAGCGTGCGCGAGATCGACCGGCTCGGCGGCGAGTTGTTTCAGTGGAATGGCCTGATGCCGGGCAAACCGGACGGCGGCCAGACTGCGGAGGACATGGCAAAAAACTCGTAGCGCGCGACCCGTTCCTCGACCTCGCAGCGTTTTACGCGGTGCAGGGCATCACCCCTGACGAGCTGCGGCGCATGAGCGTCCTCGACCGGGCGGTGCTGCGGGTCGGGCGGGCGCGCTATTATGAGGAAATGCGTCTGCTGACAGCGGCGGGCGTGGCCACGGCATTCTCGGAGCAAAAGGAGGGCGCGGGCGATGGCGAAAAGTAAGGTTATCAATACTGTTCTGAACCTGCGCGACAACATGTCCGGCGGACTGCTCAAGGCCGCGCGAAACGCCAAAAAGGCGGGCGCGGACATTGATGACAGCATGATCTCCGCCACCCGGCAGGTGGTGGCGTTTAAGAACAAAAGCGTCAAGGCGATGCAGGACTTCGCAAAAAAGTCTGCGGTGGCAGCAGGCGCGGCAGTGACCGGCCTTGCTACTGCTTTTATCGCACTGGATGGCGCAACAGAGGAGTACCGCGTTGCACAGGGCAGGCTGAATACCGCGTTTGATGCGGCGGGCTTCTCTGCAGAAACAGCGCGTAAGTCCTATCGTAACTTTTACGCCATCATGGGCGATACGGATGCAGCGACCGAGGCCAGCCAGCTGCTGGCGCAGATGGCAGAAAACGAGCGGGACGTGTCTACATGGGCGCGGATCGCGGCGGGCGTGCAAGGCTCATTTAGCGGTGCGTTGCCGATTGAGGGTCTCATCGAAGCCGCCAACGAGACCGCCAAGGTGGGCGAGGTGACCGGCACACTGGCTGATGCGCTGAACTGGGGCGCGCTGGCCGGTGAAAAGTTCGGCGTCACGCTCAAGGCGAACACGGAAGCCAACGAGGAGTGGAACAAGGCGGTTTTAGAGGCAACCTCTGCCGAAGATTATTTCAATCTGGCTTTGCAGGACTGCCGCAGCGAGTCCGAACGGTATCAGCTGATTATGGGTAACTTGTCCAAGGCCTACGATGACGCGGCGACAGCGTTCTATGAGAACAACAAGCAGGTCATCAACGCTCGGCGCAATCAGGCGACGCTCAGCGAGGTAACGGCTAAACTGGGCGATACCAGCGCGCTGGTCAAGAACCGACTGTGGGAAATGTTCGGCGCGGCGGAGGATGGCAGTTATCGTGGCGGCTCGGCACTGGAATGGCTCAACCAAAAAGCGGATGCATTTTCGTCGTGGGTGTCTGGTTTGGACATGGAGACCTTGACCACGCAGTTCGACCAAAAGCTTGCGGGCGCGGTCAACAAGGCCAAAGATGCGCTGCAATGGTGCAAGGACAACGCAGATAAGCTAAAGGGCGCACTCAAGTCGCTGGCCACGGCGTTTGTTACTGTGAAAGTCGTTAAGTTCACCGGCGACCTGATTTCCTCAATCTCCACGGTTTGGGAATTTATCAAAACCGTGCGCGAGTTGATTGCCGTCAAGTCGTTAGAAAGTTATTGCTGGGTGCGCAGCACCGCGGTGGTAACGGCCAACAAGATGGCACTGCTTGCCAACAAGGCGGCCGGTGCCGTGCGCTGGCTGACCGATCAGACGGTTACTTTGATGGCCAACGCTGTGCAATGGACGGTCGATACAGCGGCAATCGCGGCAAACAAGGCGGCATTGCTGGGACATAAAATTGTCGGCGGTGCAACATGGCTGCTGGCACAAGCGGCGGCTCTTGGTGCAGCTTCGGCGGCATGGATGCATAACACGGCGATGATGGCGGTAAACAAGGCCGGACAGCTTGCCAGCGCAGCGGCAACCGGTATTGCAACGGGCGCTACGACTGCTTTGACAGCAGCACAGTGGGCGCTGAACGCAGCTTTTGTAGCGACGCCGATTGGCTGGATTGTCTTAGGATTAGGCGCAGTTGTCGCCGCTGGTGTGGCGCTGTACAAGAATTGGGACACGATCAAACAATACGCCGGGCAGCTCTGGGGAAAGGTCAAGGAGACGTTCGGCGGCATCAAGGATAGCATCGTCGGTGCGTTCAACAGTGCAAAGAAAACGGTCTCGGGCTTTTTCTCATGGCTGGATGACAAGATTGAGAGCATCCCGCTGCTGGGCAGCCTGTACAGCGGTGGCAAGTCTGCGTTGTCATGGATCGGCGGCAAGCTTACCGGCAACGCCCTCGGCACCAGCTACTGGAGCGGCGGTCTGACGCGCGTCAACGAGCGCGGCGGCGAGATCATGAACCTACCAAACGGCACGCAGATCATCCCGCACGACATCTCCGCGCGCATGGCGGGCGGGCCGCGGGTGACGGTCAACGTCACAGTCGCGGGCAACGTCATCGGCAACGAGCAGTACGCGGATGAGCTGGGCGAGCGGATCGCGGACAAGCTCCTCCGCGCAATCGAAAACATGTAACAGAAAAGCCGCTCCGGAGGGCGGCAGATAGACAAAGTACGACAGCGTATGCTATAATCAGGGCGGACGCTGTTACATATAGCGGTCAGACCCACCTTTCCCCAGCGCATTTTACCGCGAGGGGAGGTGGTGCGTATGTGGAAAAAGGCTTTTCAGCTTTTGATGTGTGCGGCCATGGTGCTGTACATTTTCACCATAAAAGCGCGTTGACCGCTCGACTAGGCCCCGAACGGTCAACATGTTGTTGATGGTATAACGGGTCTGACTGCTGTAACAGCGTCCCTTTGTATGCTTATTATAGCGCGTGCGCCCCGTCTTTGTCAAGTTGGCAGAGGCGGGGCGCTTTTTGTATGCAGGGAGGTGGCGGCAATCGCCTACAAGGTCATATTTTCGGTCAATAACAACGAGGAAGTGTTCACCCTGCCGCATGTGCCGGTGGACTTCCCGCTGCCGCAGCCCGAGCAGCACAACGAAACCTATACCGGTTTGAGCTACGACTACCGCCGCATTGGCACGCTCGGCTTGCGGTCGCTCAGCTGGTCGAGCTTTTTCCCCGTAGGAAAGCGATACAGCTGGATGCCTGCCGAAGCGCTCGAGGACGGCTGGGCGTATGTCAGTTTTTTCGAGCGCTGGCGCGACCGCAAGGTGCCGTTCCGTATTATCGTGCTGGATAGCGGCGGCGTGTGCCGTCTCAACATGCCGTGCACGGTGGACACGTTCGAGCCGTCCGTGCGGCGCAACGGCGATCTCAACTATACAATCTCGATCACCGAATACCGTTTCGTTGTGTAAGGGGGTGCGGGTGTGGCGTACGACTATGTGGATAACCACCGGCTGTACCTTGAGCGGAGCGGGCAGACCGCCCGCGACATCACGGCCTTTGTCGGCGATCTGACCGCGACCGACGACCTCGCGGCGCTGTCGGTCGAGCTGACCGGCACGCAGCTCGTCAGCCAGTGGGACAAGTACGTCCCAAAAATCGCGCTGCAGCCGGGCGATAAGCTGCGTCTCCGGAACGAGGCGGCGGACGCGGATGTGTTCGTTGGGCAGCTGGTGACGGTCGGGCTGGACGGCGCGATAACGGCCTACGACCGCGGCTGGTACCTCGGTCGCAGCGGCATCATTTTGCAGTGCAGCGGCATGGCGGCGGATGAGGCCATCCGCGCGGCATGTGACAAGGCGGGCGTTGGGGTCAAAAGCATCGTCAGCCTGCCGACCAAGATCAGCGAGGTCTGGCTGGGCGACGCGGTGAGCGACATCATCGCGGACATCCTCGAGCGGTGCTCTGCCGAGACCGGCAAGGAGTATCAGGCGCGCATGTCGCCGGAGGGGCTGGTTGTGCGCGAGCTGCCGACCACGGCGATCAAGGCGTTTCACAAGCCTGCTGAAAACCTTGCAGCTTTTGACATCACTTGGGCGCTGGGGCAGGTCAGCGGCGAGGACAGCATTGCGGAGCTGTATAACGCGGTGGTACTCGCCGCCGAGGACAGCGGCAAGGTGTACATCGGCGCGCAGGCGTCAAATGCTGCGTCGGTCGAGAAATACGGCTTTTTGCAGTACATCGAGCGCGTCAGCGAGAACCCCGGCACGGCGCAGCTCGGCCAGATGGTGCGCACGCTCTTGGCGCAGAAAGACCGCGTCGGCCGCACGCGCACGATCAGCGAGATTTGGGGCTGCGACGAGGTAGTGAGCGGCACGGTGCTGAACTTCAATTCCCCGGCATTTGGTATCGAGGGGCGCAACCGCGTCACACGGGTTGTTCATCACTACGGCGGCGCAGGGCACACGATGGAGCTGGAGATCACCGCCCTCGACGAGCCGCGCGCGGCGGGCGGAACGGATGCGGTGTCCGTCTGGGGACTGCCCGACACCATCGGCGCAGGCTCGTCCGGCACCGGCGGGAACGGCAGCGCGTCCAGCTTTGTGGCGGTGGCGCGCAGCCAGCTCGGCTACAAGGAAAGCCCCGGCAACATCAACAAGTACGGCGCGTGGGCGGGCAACAACGGCGCGGCATGGTGCGTGTACTTCGTCTGCTGGTGCGCCGACCAGTCGGGCGCGCCCATCCCCACCGGGTACGGCTATGTCGGCGATATGGCGGACTATTTCCGGGCGCACGGGCAGTACAAGACGGTGGCATCCGGTTACATCCCCAAAGCGGGCGATCTGATGATACAGGGCACGCGGCACATCGGCATCGTGACCGGCGCGACGCGGGCGAGCGTGCAGACCATCGAGGGCAACTGCTCAGACAGCGTGCGCGCCATGACGCGCTACTATTCGGAAATCACAGGGTTTTGCACACCATGGGGATAAGGAGGACGCATGTCATACGATGTAAAACTCGCGGAAGCGATTTTGAAGCAGGGCGGCAGGCGCGCCAAAAAGTCGCCCTATGCGGCGGCATGGTATGAGGCAGTGTGCGAGCAGGAGCGCCCGAAACCGCTGATTTTCAGCGCAGTGGACGGCAATGTGCGGGCAGAGGAGGGGATAAATCTCACGCTGACTGCGACCGCCGCCGCGCGGGATTGGCAAACGGGCGAGCGCGCCGCGACGATTTTGTCCGGTGGCGGGCTGCTCATCCTCGACCGGATATAACAAAAGCCGCCCCGGAGGGCGGCAACGTAGACAAAGACTGACAGCGTATGCTATAATCAGGGCGGACGCTGTTACATATGGCGGTCAGGCACTCCCCACAAAGGGGGTGATGCTTTATGAGACGATTTGCAAAAATCGTAATATGGGCACTTCTGTTGCTACATATTTTGCTTATAAAAGCGCACTGACCGCTCGGCTGGCCCCCGAACGGTCAGTGACTTAGTCACTTTGCTGTTTTAAGGTCTGACTTCTGTAACAGCGTCCCTTTGTATCGTTATTATAGCATACGCCCCGTCTTTGTCAAGTTGGCAGAGACGGGGCGTTTTTGCATGTCAAAGGAGGTACAGACCATGTCAGACGCTTTATTTTCCTTTTCACCGACTGAACTGCAGGGCATCCCGGCGGCTGAGGTCGGCCGCGTGCCTGCGTTCGACTTCGACGAGCGGGGGCGCGGTGCGTTCCGGCTGGTGGACGGCGCGCTGGTCGAGCGGTCGGGCGTGGAGGCGGTCAAACAGTGGTTCGCGCTCATGCTGCGCCAGCCGCCGGGCGCAATTCCGGTCTACCGCACGGACGCATCCACCGCGCTGGGGGTAGACCGCACGCTGCTGCAAAAGCGCGCGCCGCTGGGCTTCATCACGGCAGAAATTGAGCGGCAGGTGCGTGAGACGGCAGCGTTCAACCCTGCGGTGCGGACGGTGGACAGTTTCAGCTTTACCCGCCTGCGGCGCGGCCTGCAGGTGGAATTTACCGCGCATTTGCGCACCGGAGAGCAAACGGAGGTGACGGCCTATGTCAACGGCGAATGAGATTTTGACCGACCTGCTGGCGGCGATGCCGGACAGCTATCAAAAGACGGTCGGCTACCCGACCCACGACCTGCTCGCGGCGGTTTCGCTGCGCATGGAGGGTACGGACGAGGAAGTCGCGGCGATGCGCGCGGCGCTCGACCCGGAGAACCTCGCGGGCGGCGACCTCGACCGCTATATTTTCCCGCGCAGCGGCTTGGAGCGGCGGCAGGCGACCTTTGCGACCGGTATGCTGACCGTGACCGGCACAGGGGCGGTAAATCAAGGCGACCTGTTTGAGAGCGGGGGCGGCATCCAGTTCGCGGCAAGCGAAACCGTGCAGATTACCGGCGAGGGGCAGGTGCGCGTCACCTGCCGGGTGGACGGCGCGGCGGGCAACCTGCCCGCGCACAGCATCACGCAGATGCCGGTCACCTTGCAGGGCATCGCGGCCTGCGACAACCCCGAGCCGACTGCGGGCGGCTACGACGAGGAGGACGACGCGGCTTACTACGCGCGCTATCTGCTCAAAATCCGCACGCCCGCGACCTCGGGCAACATCTACCACTACCAGAGTTGGGCGCTCGAAGTCGCGGGCGTCGGCGCGGTGCAGGTGTTCCCGCTGGGGCATGGCGCAAACACGGTGGACGTGGTGCTGGTGGACAGTACCGGTCAGCCCGCGCCGGAGGACTTGGTCGAGCAGGTGCAGGAGTACATCGACCCCGGCAGCACGGGGCGCGGCGAAGGGCAGGCGCCGATCGGTGCGCAGTGCTATGTCGAGGCGGCAGCCAAAAAGGAAATCTCCCTTTCTGGAACGGTGTCCAAATTGAACACCGCCGAGGAGGAGACGATCACGGCGGGTATCAAGACGGCGGTGACCGCGTACCTCGCGGAAATCGTGTTCCGGCAGGACTACGTCAGCTTTGCCCGTATCACCGACCGTATTCTGGACGTGGAGGGCGTGCTCGACCTCGAAAATCTCACGGTGAACGGCGGCACGGGGAATGTCGCCGTCGGCGAGCGGGAGTGCGCAGTGCTGGGGGAGGTGAGCATCAGCTATGCGTGAGTTCGACGATATGCTGCAAAGCCTGCCAACTGCTTATCGGCGCGACGCATGGGTGATCGCGCTGCTCGGCGCGGTGCAGGCCGTGGACGAGGGGCAGCGGGACGCGGCACGCGAGGCGGCGGCGCAGCTGTTTCTGGACACCATGACCTATATCCTGCCGGTCGAGGAGCGCATCGCGGGGCTGACACCGGGCAAAGGTGACACGGAAGTCGAGCGGCGCAGTGTATTGCAGGCGAAGTGGCGGTCAGCGACCGGCAAATGTGACATCGACCTTATCCAGCGCGTGTGCGACGCATGGGAGAACGGCGAGGTCGAGGTGGACTACCAGCCGGGCGAGATCATTTTGCGGTTTGTGGGCGCGTACGGCGTGCCGACCGAGCAGGCACAAGCCGCCTTGCAGGCTGCGGTGCTCGAGGTTGTCCCGGCGCACCTTGCGGTACAGTACGTTTACCGCTATCTGCTGGTGCGCGAGGTGCACGGCATGACGATAGACGAGTTGCAAAGCCATCTGATCCGCGATTTTGCTTTTTAGGAGGCGGGCATGAGTAAATTAACCGAAGTTTTGAAGCTGTTCTGCTACGACCCGGAGACGGACGGGGCGAACACCTTTAATATCCCGAAAGCGCTCAATGAGAACTGGGAGAAGATCGACCAGCTGGTGCTGCTGGCCGTCGCGGCGGCCGCGGCATATGACCCGGAGGGCAGTTACGCGGTGGGCGACTATTGCACGCACGGCGGGAAGCTGCACAAGTGCAATACTCCGATACCGAGCGGCGAGGCGTGGAACGAGGAGCATTGGACGGAAACGAGCGTCGCGAAGGAATTGGTGGGAAAAGCAGATAAAACGCCGCCGCAGGTGCGCAACCT